>CAITVX010000039.1 GCA_903895995.1 uncultured Actinomycetes bacterium | reverse complement strand
GTGATGGGGCGTAAAGCCAAGTTTCGTTGATTCATCATCTGTATACATGGGATCGTGAACGCTGACATCTGCACCTTCTGCCTTCAGCGCGGCGACAGTTGCAAATACACCCGAGAATGCAGATTCTTTTACGCCTCCACGGTAAGAGATTCCAAGGACAACAACCTTCTTGCCAGTAAGTGAACCCATTGAACTCTTGAGTAATGAGACAGCATGTGCTGGCATCGCTGCATTTGCTGCGCGAGCCGAGCGAACAACGGTTGCTTCTGGGTCGTTCCATAAGTAGAAACGTGGATAGATAGGGATGCAATGCCCACCTACCGCAATCCCAGGTTGGTGGATGTGGCTGTAAGGCTGTGAGTTTGATGCTGCAATAACTTTTGCAATATCGATATTGGCGCCTTCAGCAAAGATTGCAAATTGATTTGCGAGAGCAATATTGACATCGCGGTAGGTAGTTTCGGCAAGCTTTGCCATCTCGGAAGCTTCGGCGGTGAGCAAGTTCCAGACACCGTTTGGTTCGGTGAGATCTGGGCGATCATCAAAATCCAAGACTGCTTTGTAGAAATCAATTCCGTGGGCAGTGCTCTTCTCATCGATACCGCCAACAAGTTTTGGATATTTGCGCAGATCGGCGAAGACGCGGCCCGTAAGTACGCGCTCGGGGGAGAAGATGAGGGAGAAATCTTTTCCAGCGGTGAGGCCGGATCCCTTCTCTAACGCTGGAGCAAATCGAGTGCGCGTTGTACCGACTGGGAGAGTGGTCTCGTAGGAGACGAGCGTTCCAGGCTTTAGCCCTGCTGCAATCGCAACTGTTGCCTCATCCATCCAGCCAAAGTCAGGGATTCCATCATGATCAACAAAGAGTGGAACAACGACGACTACTGCATCAGCTTGCGCAACGGCGGCGGTTGTATCTGTGGTGGCTTTTAAGTGACCTGATGCAACAACCTCTTTGAGGTATTGATCTAGATGATCTTCACCAGGAAAGGGTTCGGTACCTGCGTTGACCAGCTCAACAGTCTTCTGGTTAACATCGCAACCGATGACATGATGGCCCTTCTTAGCAAATTGCACTGCAAGAGGCAGACCAATCTTTCCAAGTGCTACAACTGCGATCTTCATAGATTAACGAGAGCCTTTCGAAGTATCTTTTCCGAGAAATATAACTTCGTTCTTAGCATTTGATTCAATCATCGCTGAAGCGACTGCAACAGTGGCTAAGCCTTGCTCCATAGTGACAATTCGATCGATCGCACCAGGTAGGCCGAGCACAGCATCCCTAAATGCCTCATGCTCTGTCTTGAGCGGTTCTGGCTTGGCAAAAGCGAAGCGAATGACATCGCCTTCACTTACCCCACGAAATGCAGCGACTGACTCCCATTGAGTATCTACAGATGCATTTGCATAATAGGTGAGATCGGCGGTTAACGTATCTGCGACAAATGTTCCGCGCTCACCAGTAACGATAGTGAGACGTTCCTTGAATGGAGTCAACCAATTCACCAGATGGTTGGTAATGATTCCATTTTCAAGTTCACCGACGGCAGCGACCATATCTTCATGGGGGCGACCAGATTTGAGAGCGGTTCGAGCTGAAACGGATTTAAAGGCAGAGCGAGCGACCCATGCGGTGAGATCGATATCGTGTGTTGCAAGATCTTTGATGACGCCAACATCGGCGATACGTGCAGGGAATGGACCTTGTCTACGTGTTGCAATCTGATAAACCGCGCCAAGTTCTCCGGCATCAAGACGTGCACGCAATTGCTGGAGCGCTGGGTTGTACCGCTCGATATGTCCCACTGCACCGACAAGCTTCTTAGATTTAAATGCTTCGGTTATGCGCTGCGCAGCGGGTGTATCAACGGCGAGAGGCTTCTCAATGAGCGCGTGGATTCCAGCTGCTGCAAGCTCGAGAGCGAGGTCTTCATGGAATGCAGTAGGAGCAGCGACCATCGCATAATCGATTCCGGCAGCGATTAACTCTTTGACAGAGGAGAGAACTGGTCGTCCGCCTGCCACGTTATGGGGGTCACCCATCGGATCAGAGACTGCTACAAGTTCAACGCCATCGAGGGAGCTCAAGACTCGAGCATGGTGGCGACCCATCATGCCTAAACCAACTAGCCCTGCGCGAAGTTTTTGCGCCACTAGATCTCCAATTCTCTTGCTGATGTGAACATGTACTGAGTTAAAACATTAAAGCCTTAAAGTTTTGAGGCCACATCATTAACAACAGAGACGATCTTCTCAAGATCGGCTTGTGTGAGGGATGGGTGCACAGGCAGAGAGACGCACTCCTTGATAACTTTTTCAGTCTCAGGAAGATCAAGTTCTAATCTAAATGATGGGAGACGGTGGATGGGAGTTGGGTAGTAGACCCCGCAGCCAATGCCGCGCTCGCGAATCGTCGTCATAAAGTGATCGCGCTTTGCTGCATCTTCACCTGGAATACGAACTGTGTACTGATGGAATGCGTGCGTTGTATTAGGTGCAACATAAGGGGCAATGACTCCCTTGAGGTTTGCGCTTAAGTAAGCCGCATTCTTCTGGCGTTGAATTGTCCAGGCTGGAAGTTTACGAAGTTGCACGCGCCCAATAGCTGCGTGAATATCTGTCATGCGGTTATTAAAGCCAACGACCTCATTCTGATAGATCACTTCTTGGCCCTGGTTGCGAAGTAGGCGCAACATGCGAGCAATATCTGCACTATCGGTGGTGACCATTCCACCTTCACCCGAAGTCATATTCTTTGTTGGGTAGAAGCTAAAGGATGCAACGCTTCCCCATGCACCAGATGGTCGACCATTCATACTTGCAAGGTGGGCTTGTGCTGAATCTTCAATGAGCATGATGTTGTGCTTCTTGCACATGGCTTCGAATTGATCGACTGCTGCGATGTGGCCGTAGAGGTGCACCGGCATGATCGCCTTTGTGCGAGGGGTGATGAGAGATTCAACGTGAGCTGGATCCATATTAAATGTCCGAGGATCGATATCAGCGAAGATTGGGGTTCCGCCAGCGAGCGCAACCGAGTTAGCAGTCGCCGCAAAAGAGAATGAGGGAACAATTACTTCATCGCCTGCTTTGATTCCTGCTGCAATAAATCCAAGATGCAGTGCTGAAGTTCCAGAGTTCACCGCAATACAGTGACGACCTTCAACGTGTTTGGAAAATTCTTCTTCAAAGGCTTTTACCTCTGGGCCTTGAGCCATCATTCCGGATCTGAGAACTCGATCAACGGCTGCTCGCTCTTCATCGCCAATCATTGGCTTCGCGGCTGGAATCATCGTCACAGCGCCCGAAACTGCTGACGCACCTGCTGTCTTCTTCTTAAATAATCCCATTACGTTGTGGATCCTTATCTGGAGAATTACTCCTGAAGTTCGAGCTGCTCATTCGATATCTCACGATAGAGCTGGTCAGTTACTGGACAACGGAACTGATTATCGCCGATATCCTCTAAAGGTACCCCTGCGCGACCCACCCAACGGATTCTTTTTGCTGGGACTCCTGCCACAAGGGCGTAATCAGGGACATCCTTCGTCACGACTGCACCAGCAGCGACGAGAGCCCAGGCTCCGACTGTGACGGGCGCAATACAGACTGCGCGAGCTCCAATGGAAGCGCCATCGCCAATGGTTACCCCGACAGCATCCCAATCAGAGGCGCTCTTGATACTTCCATCTGGATTTACTGCACGTGGAAATTGATCATTGGTAAGAACGGCTGCAGGGCCGATGAAGACTCCGTTGCCGAGCTTCGCTGGTTCATAGACCAGCGCATAATTTTGAATCTTGCAGTTATCACCGATCACAACGCCGGTTCCGATATAGGCACCTCTACCGACGATGCAATTTTCGCCAATCTTTACCTGGTTTCGAATTTGTACGAGATGCCAGATGGAGGATCCATCACCGATTGTTGCAGTCGGATCGACTTCGGCAGATCCCACGATACGTGCAGAACTCATACTCGCAGTCTAGCCCTTGGAGTGCAGGAGGGCGCGAATACGTGCGAGCATCACGCCATATTCCCCAGCGCTATCAAGATTTTTCTGCGACCAGGTCAGGCCATTGGATCGAAGTTTCTCGATCTTTGTGGGATCAGCTGCCCACGTACGTAGCATCTTAGCAACTGATTCTGGCCCATCAACGATCGCTCCCGATTTAGATCTCTTGATGAGATCTGCTGATCGCGGCAATGGAGTTGTAATCGTTGCAAGTCCCACGGAGATGTACTCATAAAGTTTTGATGGGATCGCAGCAACGAATGCAGGAGTTGGTTCAAGTAGTGATAGGCCGACCCATGCACCCTTTGCAAGCTTCCAAGAATTTTCGGGAGAGAGACGGCCGTGGAATGTAACGCGCTTTGCTGCATCCTCATTGGCGATCGACCAGAGATGAATCCATGCTGCATCGTTATCTGAGATAGGTCCGACAATGTCGAAGCACCATTCTGGAGCAAGTACTGCTGATTGAAGCATGGTATGTAATCCGCGCGATTCACGGACATCTCCGATATAGATTGCGCGTGGTTTTTTGGAGAGCTTGCCGCTCTGCGTGAGGTGTGCTGAATCGGGAAGGTTACGAAGAAGTATGCGAGCTTTCGCCTGAAATGGTGGCACCTGAACATCAGCAACAGTTGTAAATGCGGCGCGAGATGCAAAGAAGGTTCCGCTATTTGCGATGAGGGATCCAATAAAGCCGGGAATTCCAAAGAGACGTTTCGCCCACTTTCGATCACGAAGCAGAGTGAGGTAATCCTCGTAGAGATCAGCGCCATAGATGCGACGCTTGAGAAGTGCCGCTTTCCAGGTAAAGAGTTGAGCTTCAGGAGCTAAGCAGTAGAGAACTCGACCGTGAGCGCGCCATGGAGAGTAGAAGGCACGGTGTATGCGCCATCGAAAGCCTTTACCTTGGTGCACGGCTTTCACAACTGCGCCATGCGGGGCATCTACAGAATTACCAGGTGCAAATATTTCAACAGTCAGTCCATCGCGAATGAGGGCATTAACTATTCGGTGCAAGCGCGCATCTGCAAGGGATGCACCTGGGGAGATAATGGAGATATCGATTGCCATAAACGCGCCCGAAACTCTTACTTACATATCTTCGAGGTTAGAAGGAAGCGTGCCTACCTCGAGGAACTTCAAATACTCTTCAACAATTTTTCCAGGTTCACCGTGGGCCAGGATCGTTCCCTTGTGCATCCAGATCGCCGTATCGCAGAGATCACTGATGGTTGCGAGCGCATGCGAGACGATCAAGATGGTACGAGCCTCTTCAACGAGTTCACGCATACGGTGGAAGGATTTCTCTTTGAAGGCAGCATCACCAGCAGAGAGAGCTTCATCTAAGAGCAAGATATCTGGGGTCATGCTTACCGAAACTGCAAAGGCAACGCGTCCATACATTCCAGATGAGTATGTGCGGACAGGCATATCTATAAAGCCATCAGGAAGATCTGCAAAAGCTGCGATCTCATCTGTCTTTGATTCGATCTCATCGCGAGTGAGACCAGCTGCGAGCCCACCAAGAATAATGTTGTCACGGCCAGAGAGTGATTGATTAAAGCCGACTCCAAGTGCCAAGAGAGTGGAGATCTTTCCATTCACAATAATTCGCCCAGATGTCGGAGGCATGATGCCAGCGATAGAGCGCATCAGAGTTGATTTTCCTGCTCCATTTGCACCCACGATTCCAACGACTGAACCGTGTGGAATATCGAGTGACATCTTCTTCACCGCTTCGACCTGGCGCATGCGAACTTTCTCGCCCTTAGATGCGCGCATCACTGCATTTTTTAAAGTCTTCTTCGTATCGACATTGATCTTGTATGTGATGGTGAGATCTTCGATGCGAACAGCAAGATCGTCGGGGAGCAAGATATCTCCCTTGTAGCCCTTTGCAGTCATCATTGTGGTTGATGGAGTGCTAGTGCCGAGGCGAATAACTCCAGAGTTATTAATAGTCATTAGATGCGCACCGCAAAATCTCGTTCGCGCGAAGTGAAGAAGTAGGTGCCGATCGCCATTGCGAGCACAACCCAGACTCCGGTGCCGATTAATTCAGAGTTAGAGGGACGCACTCCATCGATCCAGACGTGATAGGTCGCAGCAAGAGTTGGACCAAGTGGATTGATGTAGATGAAGATCCGGTGCCAACCATGCAACATCTCTGGTTTCCAGAGTACTGGTGATCCATAAAGCCAGATACGAGTTGTATACGTGAGAAGTTTGCTTGTATCGCGGAAGTAGACATTCATGACTGCGAAGATGAGTGAGAGGCCAAATGCCGTGATTGCGAGAGCCGCAATGATAAATGGCGCCCAGAGATAATTGAGATCAGCTAACGGAATATGAGTCTTTGGATAGAAAACTTTTCCGAGCAACACGACCGCGAAATATGTGGGAATTGTTGGCCAAAATTGTCCAAATGCACGAACTGCAGAAGAGAATGGAAGTAAGGCGCGAGGGAAGGCTTGATTAAGAATGAGTCGGCCGCCTGCAGTAATTGATTGCGCGCCATCACTAATGATGTTCTGCGCAAAGTAGAACATGAAGATGCCGATCAAAATATGGGCGAGAGTACTCAGGCCCGTATCTTTATTGGGACCGCCTCGAAGAACTGTCACAAGCAAGAAGTAGATGAGAGAGAGGAAGAGTGGGTTGAGAATCAACCAGGCCTTGCCCAGACGAGATTCTAGATATTCAGCCTTATCTGCAAAGCGTGCGAGTTCGAGTGCAAATGCGCGGCGTTCCCAGAACTCTTTGAAGTAAGGGATAAGCGGAGGGGTCTGAGCTTTATGTGGCTCGAAGACTTGGATCAACGGGGTAAATGATCTCTTGGGCTTATTCCCACCCGATCCCGTTGTGCTCATAAGGTCGGAGTCTAGTTATAAGAGAGGCCTCTTTCCACAAGCGCGCTTTATACCCAGTGAGGAGCTTTTTCACTCTTCAACCCTCTCTTTCTCCTCGATGATCCGCTCATTCGACCCTGGTATTTCGCTATGGGCCGACCCAACGTTTCGACTATAGAAAGGGTCTTAATGTGAATACTCAAATCATCAACCGCACCCTCATTCGCCGCGGATTAATCGCTGCATCACTCATTGGTGCGCTCGCACTTCCAACTGTCGTGTTCGATATCAGTAATGCATCGGCAGAACCTACAAAATCTACAAGCAAGGCGGTGGCAACCCCCGCGAAGGTCGCTAAGGTCGCTAAGGTCGCTAAGGTCGCTAAGGTCGCTAAGGTCGCTAAGGTCGCTAAGGTCGCTAAGGTCGCTAAGGTCGCTAAGGTCGCTAAGGTCGCTAAGGTAAAGCCAGCGCTCGCTAAGAGAGCAGCAACTGTAAAAACCAAGCGAACAGCCCTTTCAAAGAAAGCTGCAACAGTTCGTGCAAGCCGTGTAAAGAAATCCGCAACAGTGGGCACGACACGTGCAAAGAGCGTTGCCGCAAAGCGAGCTGCCGTAGCTAAGAAGGCATCCGGAGTTCGCGCAACAGCGGCAAAGAAGAAAGCCATGACTAAGAAAGCCATGACTAAGAAAGCGTCACTCACCGATACAACTTCACCTGCATTTCTTCCAGCAACTTCAGAGGTACAGGGAATTCCTGCAACTGTGAAATCAGAAACTGTTGCCGGAGGTATGCCGGTCAATCCAGCGCACTCTGCAAAGCAAGCCGCAAAGCAAGCACCGAAAAAGGCTCTCAAGAAATCCAAAGCGACTCGTAAGAGCACTCGTGGAAAGCGTGCGGTGAAGCGCCTTCGTGCGGGGTTATAAGGGCAAATAAGTGCCAAACCGAGCACTACTTTAAATCGGAGAACTTCTTTAGCGCTTCCATTCGTGATTCCACTTGTGGGAGCGCTGGGGCAGGAGTACCGTGAAAGTAACAAGCACGAGTTAAGGAGTTCTCATGCAGATCGTTCTCCACACTAGAAATGCACAACTCGCTGAAGATTTTGGTGAAATTGCAACTGAGAAGCTGAAATCACTCAGCAGGTTTAATGTACATATTGAGGCGATGAAGGTGGAAATCAAACACGAGAACAATCCAAGACAGGGAAAGCGTTCGCACAGCGTGACCCTCACTTCGCATGGAGCCGGTCCATTTATGCGAGCTGAGGGAGTCGGATTTAATGACCTAGCGGCATTCGACAAGGCAGTCGCAAGCCTCGAACTACAAATTCGTAAGATCCATGAACGCTCAAAAGATGTGCCGCGCGAGACGGTTATCACCCACTTAGTCATCGACTGATATTCGATTCCTGCGATACTTTCCCCATGAGCTTCTTAGGACGTGTTAAAAAAGTCCTGACGTATATAGGCCTTGGTTCGGGGGCTTCGGCAGCTAAGGCGCTCTTTTCAGAGCGGTTCTTTGAACTAAGGTTGATCCTCACTTCAAGGCTTGCACAAATCTCTTCGCGCACCAGAGGGTATGGATTCCTCATCGGACCAACAAACTCGGCAAATCAAGCAACCCAATGGGCGCGAGCTCTTGATCGGAGCCAGAAAAAAGGCGAATCAGCGCTATCCCTGAGGATCAGGTCGGATCCTACAAAAGAATGGTTTGCAGCAGACCTGATCCGTGACATTAATTACCGTAAGCAGTTAGCTTCCCGGGTCGCATTATTGCATGAACTCTTCTCTCCCAAGCGCAACATTCTGATCGAATCTCTGACCCCGCTCTTTTCATTTCGCAAGGGGAGTCAAGGCTTCCTTCCGAAATTCGCTGTAGATGACATCATCTTACTAAGTCGCATGGGGAAAAAAGTCGGTGTTGTATTTCACGGCAGTGATATTCGAGACCCACAGAAACATGCTTCAAGAAATCCTTTTTCGCCCTTCAATCCCGAAGGCACAAGTCACGCAAAAGCAATCAACGAATTGACAGAGAGATCTGCTCTCACGCGCTCACTTATTCCAGCTTTGCGCAAGAGAAAGATCCCATTATTTGTCACTACTCCAGATCTCTTTCTTGAAGTCAGTGACGCAATTTGGTTGCCAGCAGTGATAGATCTTCCATTGTTTAATGAGATCGCAGAGCGGAATCCAATCTTTGTAACACCGAAGCTGCGAGTTCTCTACCTGCCGAGTAATTCGTGGATCAAATCTTCGGCTTTGATTCTTCCCGTTCTTGAAAAATTAGCTTCAGAGGGAGTTATCGAATATAGGAATTGGATTGAAAACGGTCCAGTCACTCACAATCAAATTCCAAAAATTCTTGCGGGGTCGGATGTTGTTGTCGACCAATTCATTGGTGCGACAGGTGTCTTTGCGCTCGAAGCAGCAGCAGCAGGACGAGTCGTATTGACCTACGTTGATGAAACTCATCCTACAAATCCGATATTGCCTCATGTCCAGGTCACTCCTAAATCCCTGGAGGCAGAACTAAGGCGCCTTAGCAGCGAACGATGGAGAGCAACGATGAGAATGCAAGTTCCGAGGAATGAATCAGGAAACCCAATTCTTCCTATGGAAACGGTCCCGATTGATGTCGGGATTGCGGCGGCGAAGGATTTCGTAGAGTTCTATCACAGTGGTAATTACAGCGCTAACGTGCTGCGCGAGAATTTCAGAGTTGGAACGAGAAAAAATGCATAAGATCTTAAGCGGCATGCTCGAAGGTTGGTGGATGTTCTTCGACACCTTCTGGGCTCTGATCTTTGGTTTTGCGCTGTCAGGGGCAGTTCAAGCCCTTGTCACTCGCAAGAAGATGCAATCACTCCTTGGTGACCACGGACCAAAAACTATCGTTAAGGCTTCTCTCTTCGGGATTGTCAGCAGCTCTTGCTCATATGCAGCGAGTGCACTCGCCCATTCGCTCTATAAGAAGGGCGCAGATTTCACCGCATCTATGGTCTTTATGTTTGCGAGCACTAATTTAGTTATTGAGCTCGGAATCGTTCTCTGGCTACTGATTGGCTGGCAATTCGCCGCTGCAGAGTTTGTGGGTGGCGCAGTGATGATTCTTCTCCTCACTATTTTGATCCCTAGGGTTATTTCAATTGGCGAAGCACAGGTCAACTCTCTAAACCCTGGTGCACCTGCATCAAAATCTCTTTTCAAGATTGTCTCTGTAAATAATGAAGAGTATCTTCAAGATGAAGAGGAAGTCAGCGCGAAGCCATCTATCCGATCTTGCATAAGCGCATCAGCGGGTTACACAATTGGCGATCTGACCATGCTTCGAGTCGAACTCATTGTGGGATTTATTGTTGCCGGTTTAGCAATGAAAGTAATTCCGTTCTCTTTCTGGAAAGCACTCTTTATCTCAGGTCACGGTTTCTGGTCTGCCCTGGAGAATGCGATCATCGGTCCATTTCTCGCCTTCATCTCCTTTGTCTGCTCTGTAGGCAATGTCCCACTGGCTGCGGCCTTGTGGGGAGCGGGTATAACCTTTGGTGGAGTAATCGCCTTTATCTTTGCTGACTTAATTTCATTCCCACTTGTGATGATCTATCGCAAGTACTACGGAAATAAAGTTGCACTCAGACTCACCTTACTTTTCTGGTTTGTCATGACACTCAGTGGTCTTATCACCGAGGGAATATTTACCCTGCTCAAGGGAGTCCCTGCTCATCACAATATGGTGATGGGAAGTAAACATTTTGGGCTTAATGCAACGACAATTCTCAATGGAAACGCTCTCATTCTTGCCATAGCGATCTACTATTTCTACAAGAATCCACCGGCTTCGGTTTCGAATGAGTTTGCGCAAGATCCAATCTGCGGAATGCAGGTACGTATAAGTGATGCCCCCGCTTCATATCTACATGAGGGCGTTAAGTATTACTTCTGTATGGAAGGCTGCAAGGAAGCATTCATTTCAAAGAATGCTCAAGCACGTTAACGCAGTTCAAGCACGTTAACGCAGTTCAAGCACTTTAACCATGTTCAACGTTATTTAACGCAGTTCAATTAGTGGGACAAGTAAATCCAAATTCACTCTGAACTGCGGCGGGCACACGGCCACAACCAACGACAGCAGTACCAAAATCGATAACTTTCCACCGCCCATTACTCGCAGTGGCCCATCCATAAGCATTATCGGTCACCGGTAGATATGGAACACTTGTGAAGATAACCCACTTTGTATCAACTTTTGAATAACGAGCAGAAACAATCGCTGCAAAGTATTCATCATCGCCGAACTGTTGATTCGCTAAATCCTTCACGACAGTTGATGGAACGGGATTTCCGCCAGAATAGTTTGCATTCTCGCTGGTGAAATGATTTGGATACTGCCCTATGAGGGACCATGGCACATAAACATAAGGAAGTTCAGATGGCGATGCATTTGCCCAAGTGAGTTTCCAACCAGCCGGAGTTGAAACACCTTTTGGTAGCGCCCTTTTTAGTTGAGCATCTACAAGGTTCGAGTCCCAGTTCTTGCTCTCTGGATGATGAGCATCTAAATCTTTTAGAAGTAGAGAGATTCCATCACGCAACTTTGAATCTTCAGGACGTAGATCTGGATTGGCAGGTCCGCAACTCGTAAGAAGTAGAACTGAGACAGTGGTGATGAGTGAGAAGAGAGCAGGGCCCCTTAATTTTTTCGTACCGGCCCTGTCGCTTCCGGCCCTGTCGCTTCCGGCCCTGTCGCTTCCGGTCCTGTCGCTTCCGGCCCCGTTGCTTCCGGTTCCTCTAGCTCGCATCGTCATGATTACACTCTACTGCTCGCTGTTCTACCCAACGTATGCCGCATTGCAGAGCCCCGCCTATCTCTGTGGAGAACTGTCAGATCTGCGTCAGTGGTGAAGTTATCTACTCTCGTGAACAGCACTAGTTATCCCGAACGCTCCCAGCATCCCCAACACCAGTCCCAGCAGTCCCAGCTCTCCACGCATCCCATGGTTTCGGCGCACTCGGAGTTCGGCAAATTGGCCCCTCTTATCGAGGATTCAACTGTTGAAGAGATCTGGATAAATTCACCGCATCGAATATTTCTCGCTCGATCTGGGGTGAGTGAGCTGAGCAATATCGTTATGAGTGCTGAGGAAGTTCGTGATCTCGTTGAACGATTGTTGATGTGGGGTGGAAGGCGCCTAGATCTCTCCCACCCATTTGTCGATGCGCGTCTTCCTGATGGGAGCAGACTTCATGTCGCTATCCCCGAAGTCACCGCAGCACATTGGGCGGTAAATATTCGAAAGCATCTGATCCGTGGGAAATCACTGCAGGAGTTATCAGCCCTTGATGTGATGAGCGCAGACGTTGCGACATTTTTAGAGGATTGCGTTGCTCACGGTTTGAATATTTTAGTCAGCGGATCTACTCAAGCAGGGAAAACAACTCTTCTCAATGCACTCGTGAGTGCAGTTCCAGCAGGGAGTCGTGTTGTCACTATCGAAGAGGTGTTTGAATTAAAACCTAAATTACCTGATTGTGTTGCACTGCAAACGCGTCCAGCAAATTTGCAAGGCGAGGGAGAGATTCCACTTCGCCGCCTTATCAAAGAGGCGCTTCGTATGCGTCCATCACAATTGGTTGTCGGAGAGATTCGAGAAGCAGAGTCGCTCGATCTCCTGATAGCCCTGAATTCAGGAATCCCTGGAATGGCCACTATCCACGCAAATTCCGCTCGAGATGCAGTTGCAAAACTTCAGACGCTGCCATTACTTGCTGGTGAGAATATTTCCCACGATTTCATTGCACCGATCGTTGCCTCCTCCATTGATCTAGTGGTTCATACGACGATCACACGGAACCAGCGTGAAAGCGGAGCAAGCCAACCAGGCAAGAGGCGGATAGTCGAAATCGCCTCTGTTACTGGCCGAATTGAGAATGGCCGGGTGGAGATAGAGCCGCTCTTTACTTTTCAAGGGGGGAAGTACCAATCGGGACTTGGGAATCCGCGGCAAGTTTTTGAACGCAGAAATCATTACATGGTGAGTCGTACATGAAAATCCAATTACGATTTCTTAAAGAATCTCGCTCGCAGCTTCTACTCTTTATATTCTCTGGTTTCACTCTCGCACTCATACTTTTCAACTCCCTGCTTCTTGCTCTTCTATCTGCAGGGGCAGCGGGATGTCTTCCGCACATTATTCTCAAGAGGAAGATCGAGAAGCAGCGGATTGAACTCGCTGCTCTATGGCCTGAGATCATCGACCACATCATCTCGGGATTGCGTTCGGGGATGTCCCTTGCAGAGACTTTGACAGGACTTTCACTGCGGGGCCCTATGGAAACTCGTGAGACTTTCGCAGAGTGCGAGAAAGTCTTGAGAGAGAGCGGTGATTTTGCGCGCGTCTTTCTTATTATTAAAGGTCGCTTTCATGATGCGTTAGCCGATCAAGTCTGTGAAGTTCTTGACTATGCGCGAGGGACAGGTAGCCGCGATACCGCAATCACTCTTCGAACTTTGGGAGATTTCATTCGAAGTGATATTGCGGTACGTGGTGAGATTCGTGCAAAGCATGGTTGGATCAAGAATTCAGCCCTTATCGCCGCCGCCGCTCCTTGGATTCTCTTGCTGATACTTTCGACGCAGGCGAATACTGTTATAGCTTTCTCAACGCCAGGTGGTGTGAGTGTTCTCTTTGCCGGGGTTTGTATGAGCGTTCTCGCATATATCTGGATGGGTCGAGTGGGTCGTCTTCCAATGACGCCAAGGATCTTTCAATGACGCCAAGGATCTTTCAATGAGTAGGGCCCTCATCCTTGCAACCCTCATCTTTCTCCCTGTATTTCTCTTCTTTGGAGAGAGCTTGTTTCAAGAATTTAAAGCAGAGGCTTTGAGCATTTCTGACGGTTTGGCACTTAGACAACGCAGGAGGAGAGAAATCGCATCCATCGAATTGGAATTTCCTTTGGTTGTCGAGCTCTTCGCAATATTGATTGGAGGAGGAATGAGCCCATCGAGCGCTCTTTCACATATTAGCGAGAGAGGAAGTGGCGAATTCATCAAACTGCTTTCTCCAATCATTTCTCAGATGAAGAATGGAATAAATCTTGCACAGGCCCTAGATATCCTCAATAAGGAAGTTGATTCAAGAATCATCCGCCGCTTCTGTGATTCTCTTGCGATCTCGGTTGAGCGAGGCTCGCCACTCATCGACGTTGTCGGAAGACAGGTTGAAGAAGTGCGGCAAGCACAGAGATTGTTGATTTCAGAGAGAGCGAGCAAAGCAGAGATCCAACTTATGATCCCTGTTGTTTTCCTTATTCTCCCAATCTCAATTCTCTTTGCACTCTGGCCATCCTATTTTGCACTTGGCGCAAACTTTGGGGGTTAGGTCAATCAATGAGCTGGACGAATGCACATGCCAATACAAGCAAGCAATCACGGATAAGAAATCAATTAATAAACCAAAGGGAGAGAAGTAATGAGAAAAGAAGATCTCAGTAAAGTTGTGGTCCGATTCGCTATCTATCGCATGGAGTTTCAAGCGAGAGTCCGTGCGCTCATCATTGATGAACGCGGAGATGTTCCAGGTTGGGTCCTCGTTGTCCTCATGACAACTGGATTGGTAACTGGAATATGGACCGTTGCGGCTCCTCGGATACAGGGTTTACTGCGCAACTCTCTCGATTCTATGAATAGTGTTCGATAGAACGAGTATGTAAAGGTGCGCCGATCACTACTTCATGATGAATCTGGAACCGTCGAGAGCGCCCTTGTCCTATTGCCGCTGCTCATTCTTCTCTTGAGCGTTTTACAGATTGCAGTCGGGGTCTTCAATCGCGAAATTGCGGCGAGTAATACCCAAAGCGTGGTGACTCGAAGCGGGCTCTACTCACCCGATGGAAGTACACCTTTTCAGAGGATGGCGAGTGAAGGGATTACTTCAGCTGCCGGACTTTCATTATCCGGAGGGGGAACCTTGTTCGTTGGGGAGCGACAGGTGCATCTGCCCGGGATCACTCCGATACTTCCGCAAGGTGAGAGTTTTTCATCGACAGGAGTGAGCATCGGGGAAAATCCATGAGAGTGAAGCGCCGCAATCCCAAGCAGAGTTTCCTTGCCCTGATTGCCGATGAATCTGGGAGCGCGATTCTGGAATTTATCATGATTGCATTGCCACTCTTCATTCCGCTGGCGCTCTTTCTCAACACGGTGAACGGTTCGGCACAGAGTTCCCTTGAGCTTGAGAATATCGCCCGCCAAGTTGCTCGCGCATTCACGACAAGTCCATCGGAAGCGCTAACTCTGCAGCGGGCGAACGAAGTTCTTGCTGTTTATCAGAATCAAATTCTCCCAAACCATGGAAGCAGGGAGCAGTTAAGTTTTTCTGTGCGCTGTGAATCTCAACCATGCCTAACCCCAAATGCAAAAGTTCTCATCACAATAACATCGCAACCGAGTGGAAGAAACGCTTCGGCGACTCAAATTGTTGATGCATGGAGAAGTGAGTGATGGAGGGGATTCTCACGCGCCCGATGAAGCGCCCGATGAATCAAAGCGATTCAATTGTGGGTGATGAATCTGGCTCCCTCTCTTTATTGATTATCTCGTTATTCTTCATAACACTCGTTCTTAGTTTTGCGATTATCGATATCTCTGGCGCGCTGGTGGCCAAACGTCAGCTCATTAATATTGGAGAGGCTGCGATTTCGAGAGCCGCGCACAATATCGATCTCCCTCGCTATTACGCAGGAGATTGGAAGAGTTCTGGAGTAAGCACAAGTGGGATGAGCCCACAAGGAGAAAATTACTTAGTGCCGATCGATTGTTTGGTGGCAAGTCGATCTCTTGAGTCAGAGATTGCGAGTTCAATGTTGCATGGTTCAGAAGTGCATATTGAATCTTTCACCTGCGACGGGGACGTTATTCATGCGACTATCAGTTCAGAGATTGCGCCAACGCTTGCGCTACCGATTCTGCAGGGGAGTGTGATGAATCGACTCTTAACGATCACTGCAACTATCTCCGCAAGTAATGAGATACGGGCGAGTTAGGGCGCCATTCAGATTCCGAATGCGGGCAGCCGTCTCAGCGATAACGCCAGCGATAACGCCAGCGATAATGCCAGCGATAATGCCAGCGATAATGCCATCGATAACGCCAGCGATAATGCCAGCCCTTATTACTCGCTACTCTTTCCCTATGGCCGCCCGTGAATATCCGCTCGAGATCGAGAAGTTGAGCGCTACCCTCACAAGCATCGAGAAGGTAATCGACCTGCCACGCCTGCGGAAAGAGTTTGAAGAGTTAGAAGTCCAGGCCTCTGTACCTAATCTCTGGGACGACCCCGAAGCAGCTCAAGTTATTACAAGCAAGCTCTCTCGCCTGCAATCAACGATCAACCGCGTAAGTGGCATCCGCCGACGTTTGGATGATGTTCCAATCCTCATTGAATTGGCTCAAGATGAATCTGATGGCGCGGCGCTCCATGATGCAGAAGGTGAATTAGATTCAGTAGGCAAAGCGATTCGCGAACTCGAAGTAACGACACTTCTCAGCGGTGAATATGATGATCGAGATTGCCTGATCACGATTCGCTCTGAAGCAGGGGGAGTTGAAGCGGCAGATTGGGCTGAGATGCTCATGCGTATGTACCTTCGTTACTGCGAACGTAAAGAGTACAAAGTAGATGTCCTTGAAACTTCTTATGCAGAAGAAGCTGGCATTAAGTCGACAACATTTCGCGTAAGTGCGCCATATGCCTATGGAATGCTTTCAGTTGAACAAGGCACTCACAGACTAGTTCGAATCTCACCTTTTGATTCACAGAGTCGCCGCCACACATCCTTTGCTGGCGTTGAAGTAGTTCCTGTTGTTGCTCAGAGCGACCATGTTGATATTGATGAGAAAGATATTCGCGTCGATGTCTACCGTTCATCGGGCCCTGGTGGTCAAGGCGTGAACACAACCGACTCTGCTGTTCGCATTACTCACCTAGCAACGGGAATTGTTGTCTCATGTCAGAACGAGCGTTCACAGATTCAAAATAAGGCGACGGCAATGGATGTCTTGCAATCAAAACTTTTGGAACGCCGCCGTCAAGAAGAACGTGCACGCATCGATGCGCTCAAAGGTGACAACTCCGGATCATGGGGAAATCAGATGCGCTCGTATGTCCTCGCTCCGTATCAAATGGTGAAAGATCTCCGTACAGATTTTGAAGTCGGAAATCCCGCGGGAGTCCTTGATGGCGATATCGATGGGTTTCTTGAAGCTGGAATTCGTTGGAGAAAATCGACAGAGTAAGAAGCGGCAATAGCGAGTCGGCAATAACGAGTCGGCAATAACGAGGCGCAATAACGAGGCACAGGGTCAAGTGGCGCTTGAAATCTTGAGCCAGCGACGCTCACAACCGAGATTTCTCACAGTGAATTTTGCGCGTATTTCCCCAGATTGAGCGTGCTCTCTACCTAAACTACAAGGTGTACCGGTAGGCGCTGCATCCCCGCATGCGTCTGAAAATGGCTTGATTACGAGCCACCGATGGCTGTCAGGAGGACGACGTTGATTCGCTTTGAGAACGTCACAAAGCTCTACCCAAAGCAGGATAAACCTGCGCTCGATCGCGTTGACCTTGATATTACGAAGGGTGAGTTTGTCTTTCTTGTTGGACTTTCAGGTTCAGGTAAATCAACCTTCCTTCGCCTTGTTCTCCGCGAAGAGAGCCCAACCTCTGGAAATATCATCGTTGCAGGCAAAGACCTTTCAACTCTCTCCAAGCACAAGATCCCAGAACTTCGTCGCCAAGTGGGAACTGTCTTCCAAGATTTCCGTTTACTTCCTAATAAGACTGTCGCAGAGAATGTCGCTTTCACTCTTCACGTATTGGGTTACTCTCAAAAAGAGATCAATCGCGAAGTACCAGAAGTTCTTGAATTAGTCGGGCTTGAAGAGAAGGCCGATCGTAAGCCAAATGAACTCTCTGGTGGAGAGCAGCAGCGTGTAGCAATCGCACGCGCCTATGTATCCCGCCCGATGATCTTGATCGCTGACGAGCCAACTGGAAACTTGGATCCAAATACATCTGTTGGAATTATGAAACTTCTAGACAGAATCAACCGTGAAGGCACGACCGTTGTCATGGCTACCCACGATGCGGGAATTGTTGATCAGATGCGAAAGCGTGTTATTGAACTCGAAGGTGGCCACGTTATTCGTGACCAAGTTCGCGGTGTCTATGGGTATACAGGGTGAGTATGAATAATCTCAGAGAGAACGGATAAGAGATGCGCGCAGGATTTATTGCACAAGAAGTTCGTATTGGGCTGCGGCGCAACTTCACAATGACTATCGCTGTCATGACTACTGTCGCGATCTCACTGACTCTTCTTGGTATTGGAATTCTCGCGAACTCACAAGTTCGTGTCATGAAAGATTATTGGTATGACAAGATCGAAGTCTCAGTCTTTCTCTGCGGATCTCTCTCAGAGTCTTCATCATGCTCAAGCGGCCCAGTAACTAATCCACAACGCCAAGCCATTCAAGCTGACTTAAAGGCTCTGCCTGTTGTTCAATCTGTCTTCTATGAATCACAAGCTCAGGCCTACCAACATTTCCAAGAACGTTTCAAAGGATCTGCAATCGCGCAGAACGTGACCCCGGATCAACTTCCAGAGTCATTCCGAGTGAAGCTGAAGGACCCAACGCAATTTCCTGTAGTGCAGAGCGCATTCTCTGGCCGCCCTGGAATCGATACAGTTCAAGATCAGAGAAGCATTCTCGATAAATTCTTCAAACTTCTCAATGTGCTCCGCAACGGCGCACTTCTCATTGGCTTTGCAAGTGTCTTAACTGCGATGCTCTTGATTAGCAATACCTTGCGTATCGCGGCATTCAACCGCCGCCGCGAGACAGGCGTCATGAAGCTCGTAGGCGCATCAGCTTTCTCTATCCAGCTTCCATTCTTGCTTGAAGGAATCTTCTCGGCGCTGACTGGCTGGGTAATCTCGACTGGGCTCTTATCTCTCTTCAAACTCTTGATCAGCGCTAAGGTCGCGCCACTTCTGAGCTTCACACGCTTCTTTACTTGGTCAGATGTCTGGGTATGTAGCGCAGAGCTGCTTCTCGTTGGTATTGCGATTTCAACGCTCGCCTCCTTTGTCACGCTTCGCAAATACCTGAAGGTTTAAGCCAACCCGCCTTAGCTCCGTTTTATAGCGAGTATCCTTAACTCATAGATTTCTGCACAATGCGGGAATAAGTTCAGGAAACCCGGCAAACCCGGGAAACTCAGGAAGCGAGGTGAAATAGCATGGTTAAAGAAGTTGGTAAGAAGTTAATCGCACAGAATAAATCTGCGCGCCATGATTATTTCATCGAAGAGGTCTATGAAGCTGGCCTCGTTCTTACTGGTACTGAAGTGAAATCCTTACGTGCTGGAAGAGCATCTTTAGTTGATGGATTCGCCATGATCAACAATGGTGAACTCTGGCTCAGCGGTGTCCATATTCCTGAGTACAACGAAGGTTCATGGACTAATCACACACCACGTCGTGAGCGTAAGTTGCTCATGCACGCACGAGAGATCAATAAGCTCGCCTCAATTCTTAAACAGGGCGGGCTCACTGTCGTACCACTTTCGCTCTATTTCAAAGATGGAAAAGCAAAGGTAGAGATCGCTCTCGCTAAGGGTAAGAAGGCGCACGATAAGCGCAATGCCCTTATGGAGAAGCAAGCCAATAGAGAAGTTACGCGTGAGCTTTCACGGAGAACCTCCGGCAAGGGTTAACTCGCCTAAAGCCACTCCTTAGCAAGTTGTCTTTTACTCTCAATCATCCTTACACTTATCCCAAGCGACGCACCATCTGATCGAAAGATCATCTCTTCACCTTCATTGAGGTATCCGATTTTAGGATCCAGTGAATTGGCGACCAGATAGACCCCAGATTGTTCATGGAGAGTCGCCCGAGTGAAGCAATGAGAATTACTGCTCTAAAAGGCAGAAGTCATCACTCTTTATAACTACATAGGAAACTAGTTCTAGTCTAGAAAAACTAGAAATGCTTTCTAATTCTCGTGTTAACCACGGGGGTGAACGGTCTCGACTTTAGTTGTTGGGATAGAGGAAGCGGGCCGAGGAAGTCTGGATGATCTCGTTAACCAAAAACCATGACAAAACTATAAGCGCCAGTACAACTGCCGCTGATCTAACTCTCGCTGCATAAGCGAAAGTGATCCGTTAGCCCGTGTGCGCTCCCGCCACGGAATCTAGCGTCGCTAGGGAGCTCACCTACTCACAGCGTTAGGGATGTGAGCGGGGAAAACAAACCCTAAATGAGTTCGTTGACTACATGTGCGCGTGAGAGTCAGGGCTGAGAAGACGATTAGTGCACTACGCCCGTAGAAGCTCTATGTCAGTACTAGAGGACCCGGGTTCGATTCCCGGCACCTCCACGACGAGCGAAGCAAGAGAATGTTTACATTCTTTTGCTGAGTGAGGAGTGGAAGGTTGAACGCATGCGCGTAAAACCTCCACATTTAACGGATCCGGATAAATCCGGATCCATTCACTACATCGCTTCATCCATCTTTCGTGACGGAACGAAGTACCTTTTTCCATTGGGTGCGATCCATTCGCATGATCCATCTGCGAAACTTTCAAGGTTCCATCCTCCGTGGGTCTTCATCTGATGATGTCGCCTGCAGAGCATTCCCATATTATCTTTCGATGTCTCACCACCTGACTCCCAAGATTTGGCGTGGTCAATATCGGATACTCGCGCTGGTTGCCTACATTGTGGGAATCTACATATCTGATCACGTGCCGTGAGGAAATCCTTCAGCGCTTGTGGCGGTTCATATGTTAAGCGCCCAACATCGAGTAACTCCCCAGTTACAGGATCGGTAATAAATTTTCTCCACTTCGCATCACCTGCTAACTCTCTGGCGATATTTGCAGGGATTGGCCCATATCCCTTCAGCGTTCCAGGATTATCTGCGACGCCCAACATCGTCTCAAGGTCCATCGTTAAGTTGAGAGTGACCGGCCTACCGTGTGCAAGCGCTTGATCACTTGTCGCGGCCAGGTAATTCTTTGCGATCTGGGTGAGCGCATCAGCACGCATCGCCTCCAAGCGCTGGGAGATTTCAATCGCCTCACGGTCGATGCGGTTTGCAGCGCTGTCACTCTTTGAATTGAAGGTGAAGCGAGCGAGCTGACGCGCGCGTAGGGCTTCCTCTTCGCGAGCATGTTCCTTATTAATTCGAGCGAGCTTGTCGATCGCCAACATCACAACTTGAGCATCTGCCGCAGGCAAGAGCGCCACGATCTGCGCCATTCCGTTGGCTTGCGGATAGCAGTCAACGCTCCTTCGCTGCGACGCAGCCGCGACTGCCTCTTCAAACTCAATGGGCGCTATTTTCGCAATCGCTGACTTCATCTTGGAGGCGACTTGGGATGGCGTGTGGAACTCAGCATGAGAGAGTGCAATTCGTTCGATCTCGTTGAGTTGCTCTGGTGTTGCCCCAGCTCTCAATATCTCTGCGCTCTCTCGAGCGATCATATTTGCGTGACCAAGGGATATCTCTCCGGTCGCAAGCGCTGATGCAGTTGCAGGAAGATGTTCTGAGATAACGCGAGCTACATCTATTTTTTGCTGGGCATTTGCTCCAGATACTCGTAAGGCTAAAGCGACTTCTTCCCGCTCTTGATCATCTACACCTGAGAAAATGTCAGTAGCTTTCTGGGATCTCGATCCCGCTACGGCAATGATCGCACCTTGCAAGAGTGATTCCAGCCACCCAGATTGGCGCTCTATTGCACTTAAATAATCAACTCGCCCAGATTCATTTAATGAGTGTGGGTCGATCTTTACTAACTCAGTGAGCACATCAATACCAGCAGGCGCATGCAATAATCTCAGAACGGATTCCTCTTGCGTGGCGAGCGCTGCAGAATTTTGCATACCCGGATTATTCTTCGACTCACTGACATTGAAATCTATTACGGGGAGTTTCCCACAGGTGCTCACTCCGGAATGAGAGATCAAAGGCTTTGGAAAAGAAAAACTACCTTCTCGAAGAACCACTCTTCTTATACAACCGCTGAATACCTAAGACAGCACTCGCAAGTCCGATACCACCGAGTACTCTGACGAAGATTGACACTTGTGCAACCATGAGAGTGAATCCCATCATCGTTGCAATGAATCCGAGTAAGGTTGTAAAAATTCGGTGTAGGTAAAAGAGTGCATTCTCGCGTGGCCTAAATCGTGCAAGATAATAAGTAAGCGGTCCACCGAGCACAGCGACGAGTAAGACAGCTACTGCAGTCATTGCAAGACTCTTCATCGCTCCTCCTGCCTCACTAGCGAAACTCTCCTACCAATCTGTAAACAGCAGGGTATGCCCTTCATTCGCGGCACGGTTAAAAAATTGACTGAGAATTTGGGTGAAATCCAGGGTTACTTCTTGACGACTCATCACAATTGCCTGAAAACCAGGAGGAAATCACTGGAATCTGAGTAGATATGCCTTGGAATAGCGAAAGCCCCCGATGAGTTCTATGATTCGGGAATTAGTTCAACATTCAACTACTTTCATTAAGCTAAAACGAGGAGCCCGTAGTGCCAGCAGTAACAGTCAGCGATGTAACCGTCCTTCCTCGCGTCATCGCAAACCCTGCAAGCAAGGTACGCCGCGTGAAATCTGTGACGACCGCCCCTCAAGGTTTTGAAGGCGAAGGTTTTCCAGTACGCCGCGCATTCGCTGGCGTTGATCTCGCAGATCTCGATCCATTTATTCATCTGGATCAAATGGGTGAAGTTGAATATGCACCGGGTGAACCGAAGGGAACTCCATGGCACCCGCACCGAGGTTTTGAAACCGTTACCTACATTATTGATGGAATCTTTGATCACCGCGATAACCATGGCGGTGGCGGAACAATTTCTGATGGTGATACGCAATGGATGACAGCCGGCGCTGGAATTCTGCATATTGAAACACCACCCGAGCATCTTGTGATGTCCGGCGGCCTCTTCCATGGGTTCCAACTCTGGGTCAATCTTCCAGCTGCTAAGAAGTGGTCACCTCCGGCTTACCAAGATCTGCGCGCAAAAGATGTAGCACTTCTCACAAGCGCCGATGGAACCTCTCTCATCAGAGTTATTGCTGGTGAAGTTGATGGACATAAGGGCCCAGGCTCAACCCAGACTCCTATAACAATCGTGCACGCAACAATCGCGCCAGGCGCGGAGCTGCGACTTCCATGGAGAGCTGATTACAACGCACTTGTCTACACACTCAGCGGCAAAGGAACTGTTGGAGAGAATCGCCAACCTGTGCAGATGGGCCAACTTGCAGTGATGACCGATGGCGATACCTTGGTTATTCAAGCAAATAAGGTTCAAGATTCACGTAGCCCAGAAATGGATGTACTCATTCTTGGGGGAGAGCCAATCCGCGAGACTGTCGCATGGATGGGGCCCTTTGTCATGAATACAAAGAGCGAAGTTCTCCAAGCATTTGATGATTTCCAGAAAGGCTTGCTCGGAACAATCCCTGCAGATCACATCAGCGGGCAGAAGCCATTAAACCGCAGCGGAGATGGCTCAAAGCTCGGCGGAGATATTAAGAAAGTTCATAACACACCAGATGAAATTCAGGAGAGTTAATGCCACATCTATTTGATCCAATCACGCTACGAGGCACAACTTTTGCAAATCGGATCTGGGTTAGCCCGATGTGCCAGTACTCAGCACGCGATGGAGTAGTTGGCGATTGGCATATGGCGCACCTCGGTAGCTTTGCTACCGGAGGAACAGGACTTATCGTTGCTGAAGCAACAGGTGTAGTTCCCGAAGGTCGCATCTCGATCGGTTGCCCAGGTTTATATAATGACGAGCAGATCGCAGCATGGAAGCACATCAACGATTTTGTTCATACTCAAGGTGTAAAAATTGGAATCCAACTTGCACATGCAGGGCGCAAAGCAGGAACAACTTTGCCCGGCTCGGATCACACTATGGCGACCCCAGAAGAAGGTGGCTGGCAAGCAGTTGCTCCATCGGCGATCGCATTTCCTGGGTATCCAGAACCTCGCGAATTAACTCGCGATGAAATCAAATCTCTTGTTCACTCATTTGGTAATGCGGCTAAGAATGCCGTTGCTGCTGGGTTTGATCTTGTTGAGATACATGCAGCGCATGGTTATCTCATTCACTCGTTCTACTCTCCATTGTCGAATACTCGTACAGATGAATATGGCGGTTCCTATGAGAACCGGACTCGGTTTCTCAAAGAGATTGTTGAAGAAGTGCGTGCAGCTATTCCAGAGTCGATGCCACTCTTTGTTCGTATCTCTGCATCTGATTGGACTGATGGTGGCTGGACGATCGAGGAGAGTATTCAATTAGCTCCAGAGCTCACTGCTATGGGCGTTGATCTCATCGATGTATCAAGTGGTGGAAATGTCTCAGGTGCTGCGATCACTGTTGGACCTGGCTACCAGCTCCATTTCGCTGATGCAATTAAAAACTCAGGGGGCGCAACAACGTCAGCTGTTGGCATGATTACGCAAGCAGAGCAAGCGGAAGAGATCATCGCCTCTGGCAAAGCAGATGCAGTCATGATGGCTCGTGAATTCTTACGTAATCCACGTTGGCCACTCGCTGCTGCGGCAACGCTCGGTCAAGAAGTGAAGTGGCCAAAACAGATCGAACGCGGCAAGCGATAAAGACTTTACTGATTTAGAGCGCTTTAAGCGATGAGACGACTTTAGTAAGCGTCTCTTTAGCATCTCCAAAGAGCAGGGTTGTCTTTGCATCGTAGAGAAGTTCATTCTCAATTCCCGCAAAGCCTGGTCTCATCGAACGCTTTAAGAAGATTACATTGCCAGCTTGTGCAACATCTAAGATTGGCATTCCATAGATTGGGCAACCTGGAGTTGTCTTCGCTGCAGGGTTCACAACATCGTTTGCACCAACCACGAGAACAACATCCGTTTGAGGGAAGGTTGGATTCACTTCTTCCATCTCAACGAGTTGCTCGTATGGAACATTTGCTTCTGCAAGCAAGACGTTCATATGTCCTGGCATGCGACCTGCAACTGGATGGATTCCGTAGGCAACATCGATACCTTTGCTCGTCAAGAGATCGGCAAGTTCACGAACGGTGTGCTGAGCCTGGGCAACAGCGAGACCAAATCCAGGAACGATTACAACGCGTTGTGCGTAATTAAGAAGAATTGCAACGTCATCAGCTGAACCAGATTTCACTGGACGCGCTTCAGCAGCGCCTGTGCTCTCTTGTGGCTTAGCAGTGAATGCACCGAAGAGCGTTCCAAAGAGTGAACGTCCCATCGCTGCAGCCATTAAGCGAGTCAAAATTGTTCCAGATGCTCCGACGAGAGTTCCTGCAACAATAAGGAGAGTTGCTTGCAAGACATAACCGCTGGCGGCAACTGTCAGACCTGTAAATGCATTGAGCAGGGAGATAACAATTGGTACATCTGCACCGCCAACAGGGAGAACGAAGAGAACTCCAAAAGCCAGTGCAAGAGCGCCCATAATCAGCAATGGCGAAGTGCCGCCAGAGTTAATGACCCATCCAGCAGTGCCTAATACCCCAGCAAGTGTGGCTGCGATAACAAAGCGACCGCCAGGGAATACGACCGGGCGAGTTGTCATCAACTCTTGAAGTTTCATAAAGGTGATGATCGAACCTGAGAAAGAGATGCATCCAACAATGACTGTAAATACAGTCGCGAGAATCTCACCTGTTGTCGCTTCATTTCCAAGCTTGAGATATTCAACAGTTGCAACAAGAGCCGCAGCTCCGCCACCAACGCCGTTAAAGAGTGCGACAAGTTGAGGCATCTGCGTCATTTGAATCCTGCGAGCAGCTGGAACTCCAACGAGAACACCAAATGCTATGGCTGCGAGAATAAGAACTAAATGTTTGTGTGAACTTCCTGGAGCCCAGAAGACGAGCACTGTTCCAATGGTTGCACCAACGGCGCCAATAATATTTCCGCGCCGAGCAGATTTTGGAGATGAGAGCCCTTTGAGCGCCATGATGAAGCAGACCGCTGCAACGAGGCCAAGTAAGTCATAGAGGTTGCGGTTCACTTACTTCACCTCCTTCTTCTTGCCTTTAAACATTTCGAGCATGCGGTCCGTTACTACAAAGCCGCCGACCATATTGATGGTTGCGAGCACAACAGCAACGATTGCAAGGATAAGTTGAAGATTGCTTGAAGCATTGTTCGCGACAGCAATCGCTCCAACGAGGATGATTCCGTGGATCGCATTTGCACCGGACATAAGCGGTGTGTGCAGGGTTGTCGATACCTTTGCAACGACTTCGAAGCCGACAAATACTGAGAGTACGAAGATCGAGAGTAGAGCTAAACCATTACTCATTTTTTAGCTCCTTCTGGAGTGCGACGTGCACCGTTCATAGTGACTGTGGCTGCATCGATAATCTCATCGGAAAAATCAGGAATAACATCACCGGTTGGCTTGCCATCTACAGATTTAGTCATGAGAAGTAAGAGATTGACAACGTTACGGCTAAAGAGCATTGAGGCGTGGAAGGGGAGTTGGCTAGGGACATCTTTGCCGCCCCACATACGTACGCCATTTGCTGTCATCACAATCTCGCCAGGCTTGGTTCCTTCAACGTTTCCGCCTGTCTCTGCTGCGAGATCTACAACGACAGAGCCAGCAGACATTGTTGCGACCATCTCAGCCGTAACAAGTCGAGGAGCAGCGCGGCCAGGAACAGCTGCGGTTGTAATGAGAACATCTGCTGCAGATATATAAGGTGTAAGAAGTTCGCGCTGCTTTGCTGCACGATCTTCTGTCATCTCGCGTGCATATCCGCCCGCGCCTTCGAGGGCTTCTAGCTCAAGGGTGATGAACTTAGCTCCCATAGATTTCACTTCATCAGCTGATGCGGGGCGAACGTCATATGCGCTCACAACAGCGCCGAGACGCTTTGCCGTTGCAATCGCTTGCAGTCCTGCAACACCAGCACCGAGAACAACGACCTTCGCAGGTGTAACTGTGCCCGCTGCAGTCATCAGTAATGGGAAGAATCGAGGAGAGAGTTCGGCGCCAACAAGAGCTGCACGATAACCGGCGCAAAGTGCTTGGGATGTGAGTGCATCCATGGATTGTGCGCGCGAGATACGTGGAACAAGTTCAAGTGAGAGCGCAGTAACACCGGCTGCGACAGCAGCATCGATTGAATCCACCGCAGTTGTGGGGGAGAGGAATGAGATGGTGATGGCGCCTTTTTTGAGGCTCTTCATCTGCTCAGGTGTGAGTGGTTGAACCGAGGCAATCACATCAGCATCGCTGATGACGTTTCCACTTTTGACTGTGGCTCCGGCAGCGATGAATTGATCATCAGAGAATTGCGCATGTGCGCCAGCCCCAGATTCGATCACAACATCGAGCCCAGCTCGAGTTAATTTATTAATGATGTCTGGCACGAGAGCAACACGCTTCTCGCCAGACCGGCTCTCTAGTGGGACGGCTACACGCATGAGGGAACGGTACCTATAAGGAGGGCATTTGTCAGCGCTATTTCCCTGAGAATTCCCCGTTGCCTTCTTTTAGGTTGGGGCTAGCGCCCCTTTAATTCCCCGCGGACTAAGTGATACATAATTGATTGAATCGTTGTTCTGCGGTGGAAGGCTTCACGCCAAATATGTGAGCGAGCCCCATCAATAACATCTGCGGTGACTTCTTCTCCACGATGTGCCGGTAAGCAATGCATAAAGATTGCATCCTTCTCAGCCAGCCCCATGAGATGTCCATTAACTTGATAGGGAGCAAGCGCTTTAAGTTTCTCAGCTCGTTCGTTCTCTGGATCACCCATCGACATCCAAACATCTGTGTAGAGAACTGAGGAACCCTTCGCCGCATTCTCAGGATCGTGGTCAACTTCTATTGTTGCACCAGTTGAATCTGCAATCTTGCGAGCTGTTGCAATTGCATCATTATCTGGTGCCCATTTTCCAGTTGGAGTGGAGACAACAACGTGAGCCCCAAGGATTGCACCCATCGCAAGCCACGCATGAGCCATATTGTTTCCATCACCCACATAGGTAAATTTTCTACCAGCGATATCTGTGCCGAAGACTTCACGAATAGTTGCCCAATCTGCGAGCAACTGTGTTGGATGATCAACATCTGTTAACCCGTTAATTACTGGAATTGAGGCGTGCAATCCAAGTTCATCGACATCGCTCTGAGCAAAGGTACGGATCAACATCGCGGAACAGAAACCGCTAATCACGCGAGCTGTGTCGGCAATGGTCTCTCCGCGACCTATTTGAAGATCATCACCGCGAAGGAAGATTGGAGTTCCACCTAAGTGAGCAACTGCACTCTCAGAGGCGAGACGTGTGCGAGTCGATGGTTTGGTCATGTAGATCGCAACGGTGCGATTAGCTAAGGCATCCTTGGAGCGAAGTGGGTTCTGCGCAAACTGCGCTGCAGTATCGAGAAGCAAGTCGACATCAGCACGACTTAAATCTGCAGTTCGTAGTAGATCCTTCATTGGAGAATCTTAGGCGGTAGAATCCCAACTATGCGTGAGATTTCGGCGGGTATATTCGATCTTCCTGGCTTGCTCACCAAGGAACGTACCGAAGAGTCGACTTCAACGATGCCCACAGATGATGGGGATCATGAGCGATTCTCACATTACGTGCGGAAAGAGAAGATTGTGGAGTCGGCAGTCACAGGTAAGCCTGTCCGCGCGCTCTGTGGAAAGAAATGGGTGCCTAATCGTGACCCTGAAAAATTTCCTATCTGCCCAACATGTAAAGAGATCTACGCAACTTTGAAGAAGGAGTAATGCGCGGAATGAGGGGCAACGTTCGTCAGAGCTATCTCTCTCTGATCTCTGGACTATGCGCACTCCTACTCTCACTCTCTCTTCTTTCATTCACCTCATCTGCACTCGCGGCTGATACACCGCCACCTGCTTGCCTAGCCACTTCAGTGAGCCCTGCGGCTACTCCAACACCTGCTCCAACACCTACGCCGGATACAAATCCACCGCGCAAAATTCTCTCCGGCTGGATTCCATATTATTCAATTAAAACCGCAGTTCCTTGCGCACTTGCACATCCCGAACTCATCAGCGAGGTGACTCCATTTTGGTACACGCTCAAAGATGCAAAGACAATTCAAGATAACTATTCGGCGGCAAACCCATCTCTTCCGATTGCAGGAACAATTGCACAATTGAAAGCCGCTGGCTACCTCTTATTACCAACGATCACTGATGGAACTTCTACCGACCCAAAGACTGGGAAAAGTATCCAATTATCTCTATCGGAACTTCTAGCAGATTCAATTTCTGAAAAATCAATCATCAACTCGATCACAACTCTTGTAACAACCAATGCATACGATGGCATCGATCTGGATTGGGAGAGCTTCGCATATGTTGATCCCATTTCAACGTGGAGCACCACTCAACCTCGGTGGGTCGCATTCATCTCAGATTTGTCGGCTGCCTTGCATTCTCAAGGCAAACTTCTATCAGTAACAACGCCTCCACTCTTCGACCCCGCTACGGGCAAGAAGGGCTATTACTTGTACGCCTGGTCACAGATCGGTTCCTTTATCGATCGACTTCGAATCATGGCCTATGACTATTCGACATCTTCACCTGGCCCTATCGGACCAATTTCTTGGACAGAGAGTGCAGTTCAATATGCAATCTCTGTGATGCCTGCATCGAAAGTGTTAGTGGGTATAGCTGGATATGGACGGGATTGGGTAACAAAAGTAGTTGGAACTTGTCCGTCACTTCCCATTAATTACTTGAAGACAGTGAGCACTACTGCCTCGGCTGCAACCTTCGTTATGCACGATGCTTCGACACTTGCAGCTTCTTATGGTGCGACACCTACTTATCAAGATAAATATGGAGAAAGTACCTTCACCTATCAGAAGGTATATAACGGAACTACAGCAGATGGCTCTCTCACAACGTGCACAGCAACACGTACTGCTTGGTATCAAGATGCAAAGGGTTTTGCCCTGCGAGCTGGCCTTGTTGCTAAATATCGCCTTGGCGGAATTGCAGAGTGGACCTTTGGTATGGAAGATTCAACGGCGATTGATGCAGTGCGTCTGGTTGCACTCTCTATCGCTCCAGATCAAGTCATCGCGACTCTCACAAGTACTTCTAGCAACGCAGTAATTGGTGATCTGATCTCACTCACTTCATCACTCAAGAAGAAAGATACGACTAGCTTTGTTGGAATACCTTTGCAGATAGAGATGAAGGCGAGCGATGGAATCTGGAGACCACTTGATTGCGGGATATCTAAGCCGTACTGCGGCCTCTCTGGCGCAGATGGATCGATACTCACTCCGCAAATAATTTTTGGTGAGAACACCACACTTCGAGCAAAGAGCGACGGAGCATGGGACCGCTTACCGGGGATTACCTCAGAGCTTTCAATCAATGTCTCAAGGTCACTCTCATGGAATATGCCTACATCCATGAAACATGGAGTGAGTTACACCGTTAGCGGTTTCATTCAACCTCGAACTGCTGGAGTGAAGATTTCGCTGGATAGCCAGAGCCCTGGAACCTTTAAAGATCAGCCTTCTACGATCACACAAGATGGCGGAGCCTTTGCGCTCACTGTTGCTATCTCAAAGCCAGGCACCTACAAGTTACGAGCCGTAGCGAGTCAAGATCTCAAGTTTGCCGCAACGCAGAGTGATTTTGTTACAGTATTGGTGCGATGAGCGAATGCATAGCGATTCCATGAGTGATGTCAGCACTCTCACCAACATTGATGCTGCGCTCCACGAACTCTTAGATCGGCCATGGCTCTGCATCGTCTGGGATGACCCAGTTAATTTGATGAGTTATGTCGTCTTTGTCTTTCAGAAACTCTTTGGTTTCTCAAAGGAGAAAGCACACGAGTTGATGCTTCTTGTGCACAACGAAGGTCGAGCAGTTGTAGCAACCGGAAGCCGTGAAGAGATGGAACGTCATGTGCAAAGACTCCACGAGCATGGGCTCTGGGCCACCCTCCAACGCGATGACAAGATCTGATAACGCCCATGTCTAAATTTGAGAGGAGTGGAAAGGCTTTCTCTCTCGACCTCACACTCGATGAAGCACATATCTTGATTAACCTTGTCGAACAGCTCCTTGAACTTCTCGGTGAAGGCGATTTCTTCCATCACTACGATATGAATGATCCCTTTGCTCAGCTGATGAGCTTGCAGCATGAAGTAGTCGCACCTGATGACTCTGTATTACTTCGTCTGCTTCCCAATGCATATAACGATCCTGAAGCAGCAGGTGATTTCCGCCGATATACAGAACCGGCAATCCGTTCTACGAAGCAGAGAGTCTTGCGCGAAGTGCGGACCCATTTAGCGATACTTGTCGATGAAGATAAGGCCGGAACTGTTGCAGATCTAGAAGCTGATACGTGGCTCATGGCACTCAATGATTTGCGCCTGGCGCTAAGCGTACGACTTGAGATCAATGAAGATAGCTTTGACCTCTTTGAATCCCTACCTGATGAAGATCCTCAAAAATCAATCTATGCCGTCTACTACTGGCTCGGATGGCTGCAGGAGAACCTTCTCACTTTGCTCTAAACTACGAGCATGAATAGCGCCCCCATTGGAATCTTTGATTCTGGTGTCGGCGGCTTAACAGTTGCTCGAGCGATCATCGATCAATTGCCACAAGAGTCAATCCTCTATTTAGGCGATAGCGCGCGTGGGCCATATGGACCAAGACCCTTAGCTGAAGTACGAAGCTTTGCACTCGAATGTTTAGATCAACTCGTCGCAGCTGGGGCGAAAGCGCTTGTTATTGCATGCAACACTGCAAGTGCAGCGATGTTACGTGATGCTCGCGAACGTTATGAAATTCCTGTCATTGAAGTGATTCAACCTGCGGCGCGTAGAGCAGTTGCAGCAACCCGGTCTGGAAAAATTGGTGTTATCGGAACTCAAGCAACAATCGACTCCGGCGCCTACATGGATGCTTTTAATGCTGCACCGCAACTTGCGATCACCGCAATCCCTTGCCCAAAGTTTGTAGAATTTGTAGAACGTGGTGAAACTTCTGGACCTGCCATCACAGCAGTTGCCGAAGAGTATTTACGACCATTGCTTGATCAAGGTGTAGATACCTTAGTTCTCGGTTGTACCCATTACCCATTGCTGACAGGTGTTATCTCCTATGTTATGGGCGATTATGTAACGTTGGTATCGAGCGCTGAAGAGACGGCGAAAGATCTGTACAGAACTCTTGTTGAGCATGACCTTCTCAATAATGAGGGAGCTCCAACATATCGATTTATTTCAACCGGAGATGCTGCATCATTCTCCTCACTTGCGCGTCGATTCTTAGGACCCGAAGTCACAACCGTCGAATCCCATATCTAGATTTATCACAACGAGAAGAAGAGAGAATCACGTGTCCAAACGTTCTGATGGAAGAACTGCAGATCAACTTCGCCCAATCTCTTTCCAGAGAAATTGGTTGAAGAATGCTGAAGGATCAGTTCTTGTCGAATTCGGCAATACACGAGTTCTTTGCGTTGCATCATTTACACCTGGTGTACCTCGTTGGTTAACTGGCAAGGGAACTGGTTGGGTTACCTCTGAATATGCAATGTTGCCCCGTGCGACACATACTCGCTCTGATCGTGAGAGCGTTAAAGGAAAACTTGGCGGTCGTACACAAGAGATTTCACGCTTAGTAGGACGTTCACTTCGTGCAGTTGTTGATACACATGCCCTTGGAGAGAATACGATCGTTATTGACTGTGATGTTCTGCAAGCAGATGGTGGAACTCGCACTGCTGCAATTACTGGTGCTTATGTCGCACTGGCTGATGCAATCACATGGGCAAAGGCACAAGGTCACATTCTTGCTGATCGCCAGCCGCTACGTCATTCTGTATCTGCCGTGAGCGTTGGAATTATTAAAGGTGTACCGATGTTAGATCTTTGTTATGTCGAAGATGTTGATGCAGATACGGATATGAATATTGTCTGCACAGGCGATGGAAATTTTGTAGAAGTTCAAGGAACTGCAGAAGGAGTTCCATTTGATCGCGATCTACTCAATCAACTGCTTGATCTTGGTGTTGCAGGGTGCAAAGAGTTGACAGCACTTCAAGCTGCAGCGCTAGCGAAGTAGGTCACTGCTAAGGTGAAGCAAGTCGTATTAGCTACGCGCAACAAGGGGAAGATTGTAGAATTTGAACGGCTCCTTTCAGAACTTGCCAGCGATATCCATGTTCTCGGACTTTCAGATTTCCCAGATATGCCAGATGTCGAAGAGAGTGGAACTACTCTCCAAGAGAATGCACTTTTGAAATCTCGAGCAATTGCAGCCTTCACGAGCTTGCCCTCACTTGCAGATGACAGCGGTCTCTTCGTTAGTGCCCTCGGCGGTGACCCCGGCGTTTACTCTGCGCGATGGGCAGGGGCTCACGGAGATGATGAAGCCAATACAGAGAAGGTGCTTGGCCAGATGCGGGCGCTTGCACAACTCGATCCCAATCTCGACCGTTCAGCTTCATTCAAGTGTGTCATTGCGCTCTCATTTCCCAAGGGTCACGCACAAGCAGGAAGGGATTTCATTGAGCAAGGGGAGATGCCAGGGGCGCTCATCGAATCCCCGCGCGGTGACCACGGATTTGGATACGACCCAATCTTTATACCCTCCGGCCTCACCCTTACGAGTGCAGAATTATCAGCGGAGCAGAAAGATTCGATAAGCCACAGAGGTCGCGCCATGCGCCAAATTGCACCCATTTTGATCGAACTTCTTTAGTACCTCTAGTACCCTTTAACCAGGTAAAGATAGGTACTAATGAGTGCCTCCATCTAGAAAACCAAGGAGTTCAACCGTGGCAGTTAAGAAGAGCGCAAAGAAAGTTGCCAAGAAGGCCCCTGCAAAGAGAGCGACCAAAAAAGTAGCTGCGAAGAAAAAAGTAGCGAAGAAGGTAGCTAAGAAGGCACCTGCTAAGAAGGTTGCTAAGAAGGCAGCGAAGAAGGTTGTTAAGAAAGTTGCCAAGAAGGCACCTGCTAAGAAAGTTGCCAAGAAAGTAGCTAAGAAGGCACCTGCAAAGAGAGCCGCAAAGAAGGTAGCGAAGAAAACTACCTCTCGGTCACCACAACGCATTGTCATTCCACCAGTACCAGCTACTGGATCTAAGAATGTAACATCGATTTCAACAACACCACCAGCGAAGAGCACTTCAAGTGCTCCAGCAAAGCAGACAACGACATCGAATGCACCAGCAAAGCAGACAACGACATCGAATGCACCAGCGAAGAACTCATCTTCTCGCGTAGTTGTCACCGTCATCGCAGGAATTGCACTCCTTGCTGTTGCCGTTGTTTCACGTAACCACAGCACAACTACTACTCCTGCACCAGCTGCTTCAGCTTCTGCTGATGCATCGATGGAAGCAACACCAGCCGCTTCAGCATCATCTGATGCAACCGCGGCAGCTCCTGCAGCAGCAGATGCAACACATGCTGCGCCTGAAGGAATCGTTGCTCACTACACATCAACAGGTGCGACAATTTTCTGGACTGCACCAGCTGGAGCTTCAGGCCTCACTAATTACAATGTAGAAATTGCATCAAATGGTGGAGCATGGAAGTTGGTCTCTACTGTCCCTGCATCACAGCTATCACTTGATATTACAAAGGGTGACACCACTGGTTGGTGTTCATTCCGAGTCTCAGCTGTTTACTCTGATGGCAAGGTTGTCGGCGGTAAGGTCTTTGGACTTCCTGGCCAATACGCATAACAAGTAATTAATAAAAAACCCGCCACCAAAAGTGGCGGGTTTTTTTTATTGTCTAGCTAACTTTTGTGGCAAGTGATCCATAATCGCTGATACATATGCGCTGCTCCCTGGATCTACAAGGTGGACGCCATCTGGCGCAAAGAACTCTGGATGGCCCTGTGAAATCTTCGACCAATCTACGAGAGAGACCTTTGGATAATCCGCAATAACGCGATTAATGATTGCATCGTTGTCCGGTGCCCATGGACGTGGAACTGCAGTATTTACAAGGATAATCTGGGGTTGGCTTACAAGGAGATCGAGAAGAGTTCGCACAGATTCCTCGGTCAAGTGGTTATTGTTTCCTATATCGAGAATCACGATGCTATGTGGAACTTGAGATTGATCTTCTTTGATCACAGAGATCAGCTCATCGATCTGTCGACCAACACGTGCGTTGATGAGCGCAATCGGATAGTGCGACGCTAACTTTTCGTGGATTCCCAAGATCACTGAATCGCCAGTTACCCATAACCCTGGAACTCCTGCTTGCGCAGACACTGGAGTTGGGATCTCTGTGGTGATCTTTGGATGTTCAAGATTCACTCCATGGTCTACGCGATAGAGCGCAGCCCATGATGCCCCTGATGTTGCGATGGCAGTTATTGCAATCGATGTTGCAAGAAGTAACTTCGCCTTTCTGCGAACTTGAGGAGTGCGATATTTAAGCCCGCGGATCCAGTTACCAAAGATTCCACGTCGAATAGGAATCTCTACCCAGCGAAGTGAGATATCTGCAAGAGCAAAGACGATCAAGATGCGAGCTGCATTAATAGCCCAAATTGCCCCCGCAAGATCAACGCTTGGACGAGTTACTTGGAAGATGACCCAATGCCACAAGTAGATCCCATAGGAGCGTTCGCCGATCCAGATTAACCACCGTGCGCTTAAGAGGGGCGCGAATCGTGATGCCGGATGCACGAGGGATGTGATGATGGCGCAACCACAAATACCCGCTAATGGAAATGCGATTCGGTAGAGAGCCGGATTGCTCTCATCGATGAAGAGAAATGTCGAGAAGAGCCCTATCAAACCGATCACGCCGATTCCATCAACAAAATCCTGCGCGCGCTGGGAGATAACTGCCGAAAGATTTTGCGGAACCCAACTTACGGCGAGAGCCGAGCCGAGGAAGAGCCCGATGCTGTGTGTATCGGTGCCAAAGTAGATGTGACTTATTTTATTTGATGAGGAAGATGCATCCACAGTCAACGAGAAGATAAAGAGCGCGGCACCAGATATTGCAGCGATCAAGAGCGCAACCTTTGCGAGATTCTTCTTGCCGAAGTATTTAAGAGCAAATATCAGGATGAGTGGCCAGAGAAGATAGAACTGGAACTCCACACCAAGGGACCACGTATGTTGGAGGAGAGGCGGACGCCCGATCGTCTCAAAGTAGTTGCGGTGTTGGGCTACTAGATGCCAATTATTAGTTCCAGTTAGTGCAAAGGGAATATCACCTAAGAATCGGCGGATCGCCTCCGGTGCAAAGAGCGCAATAATGAAAGTTGATCCAACCATCATAAAGATAAGCGCTGGATAAAGACGCCGTGCGCGAGATAAGAAGAACTCAGGAAGATCTAAAGCACTGGATCGATAGATTGAGTCAAGGATTAAACGAGTGATGACATATCCACTGATGACGAAGAAGAGATCTACTCCGAGGAATCCACCTGGAATCCAATTAACACCTAAGTGATAGAGCAGGACTGCGCAGACGGCGATGGCACGCAACCCATCGATGGGTGCGATATATCGAGATTTTTTCTGCGGGGAAAGACGGGGCATTTATCGCTTAGAGCTCTTCTTTGCAGCAGCCTTCTTCTTAGGAGCAGCTTTCTTTGCTGGGCTCTTCTTGGAAGTTTTCTTGACCGCTTGCGCCTTCTTTTCGGTTGGCGCTTTCTCAGAACTTTTAACTACAGGAGCCCTAGTGAACTCTTTCGTTGTTGGCTTATTCTCTGAATCAAGATTGCTATCGATATCGGCGTTCAGTGCTGCCAATCTATCGAAGGCATGTGCAAGTCGCTGCCTTGATTGCTCAATCGCTTGCTGTGCTGCAGAGAGAGATTGAGTCTGAATCTTGTAGAGACGCTCGGATTCTGCAACTGCTGATGTTAGCCATGTGCGGTATTCACCGATATTTGATGTCGCTTCGGCGATAAGGCTCTCCGCCTCATTTTTAGCAGCAGTAGTAATTGCACCTGCTTCACGCTTCTTTGTTGCAAGCATAGATTCGATCTCACTTGCTGTGGTCTGGCGCAGAGATTCTGCCTCTCGCTTCGCAGCCTCAGTGAGGGAGCGTGCAGCTCTTTCGGCTGCGACTTTCATTTCGCCACTCTCAGATTCTGCTGCTTCTAAATATTTACGCCCACGAGATTCTGCTGTAGATAAGATCGACTTCGCTTTCGCTTCAGCACCTGCAGTAGCTTCTTGTGCGATTCGCGAACTATCTGCGAGTAATTTCGCAGCCTGAGAACCTGCAACGCGCTCACGCTGTTGGGCTGTCTTTACTAAGTTCATCGCGGTCTCAGTTGCTAAAATTTCAAACTCTTCACGAGTGAGAGAGGTAATATCTTTTCGCGAACGAAGGTCTGCTAGTTGAGATTCAAGCTCGCGAATTCGATCGAGCGCTCCAGTTGTTGCAGATGGCGTAGTCGATTGATCGCCAGCCGTTGGATGATCGCCTTTAAAGCCCACCCACGAAAGAAATCCTTTATTTGCCATCTCTACCCTCATTTCACCACAACAGAGCCCTGATGTTCTCTGCTTTGCGAGGTTGCGATTCTATGGGAGGGGAGAGGCGGTGCGGAAGTCATCTATTTAGCTCCCATTTGGCCAGAGTCGCCAGATCGCCTAAACTGATCGCACTAACTAGCAACTTCTGTTAGTCGCTCGCGGGAGTGGTGAAATGGCAGACACGCAGGTCTTAGGAACCTGTGCTTCGGCGTGTGGGTTCAAGTCCCACCTTCCGCACCAGCAATGATCTGGATGCAGGTAACCTTCTACCAATGAGCACTCATGTGAGCATCCAAGAGGTTTTAGAGGCGGCAATTGTGCGCGCCCTTGCGACGCTCTCCTCCAATGGGGTCTTGCCCGCTCACGTAGAACTACCCCTAACAATCACCCTTGAACGTCCAAAGAATCGCGATCACGGTGATTACGCAACATCTATCGCTCTTGCGCTCGCTAAATCTGCAGGCATTGCTCCCCGAGATATTGCAACTGCACTCCAAGCAGCGCTTCTCGCAGACGCAGCTGTCAGCAAGGATCTGGCTGCAGTTGATATCGCTGGGGCAGGATTTCTTAATCTCACTCTTGCAAAGGCAAGTCAAGGTGGCGTCATCGCTTCGATCCTCACCAGCGGTTCTGAATTTGGTAAGAGCTCGACTCTCGCTGGCGTAAAAGTGAATTTGGAGTTTGTCTCAGCAAATCCAACTGGTCCACTTCATTTAGGACACACTCGTTGGGCTGCAGTAGGAGATGCGCTTGGTCGCGTTCTCTCTGCTGCCGGGGCTCATGTAACACGTGAATTTTATGTCAATGATCGCGGAGTGCAGATGGATCTCTTTGGAGAGTCGATTCGAAGTGCAGCACTTGGCATCGCTCGTCCCGAAGCTGGATATCACGGGGCTTACATCGAAGATATTGCTTCAGCAATCGTCACAACAAACCCAGAATTTAAAGAACTTCCAGAAGAGCAATCCATTCATGCATTCCGCGATGCCGGTTATGCGATCCAGCTTGCCGATCAACAGCGTGTTCTCGATAATATGAATACCCACTTTGATATCTGGTTCTCTGAGAAATCTTTATATGAAGATAACTTCTTCAATCATTGCCTAGAGACTTTAAAGAAGCAGGGCCATGTATTCGAGCATGAGGGAGCGATTTGGCTTCGCACAACTGATTTCGGCGATGATAAGGATCGCGTCATGATTAAATCAGATGGCTCCTTCGCCTACTTCGCTTCAGACTCCGCCTATTACATCTCAAAGCGCGAACGTGGATTCGATGTTCTGATCTACATGCTCGGTGCTGATCATCATGGATATGTTCACCGTCTCAAGGCTCTTGCATCATGTGCTGGAGATGACCCTGCAAAGAATATTGATATTTTGATCGGGCAGCTTGTAAAGATTCTTGAAAATGGTGAAGAGTTAAAGTTATCTAAGCGCGCTGGCACAATCATTACCCTTGAAGAGCTCATCGAAAAAGTTGGGGTTGATGCTGCTCGTTACACACTCATCCGCTATCCAGTTGATACACCGATGGTGATGGATGTCGATGTACTTCGCAGCCGTACAAATGAGAATCCTGTTTATTACGTTCAATATGCCCATGCTCGTATCTGTGGCGTTCTCCGTAATGCCACCGACCTTGGAATCGACTTCGGAGTAGATCACATCCACCCTGAGCTCTTGGAGCACGAACGTGAGCGTGAATTAATCGGTGCGCTAGGGGAGTTCCCTCGCATCGTTGCTTCTGCTGCAGAACTTCGCGAACCTCACCGCATCGCTCGTTACCTTGAAGAACTAGCTGGTACTTATCACCGCTTCTACGCTGACTGTCGAGTACTGCCGTTGGGGGATGAGCCAGCATCAGAGCTCCACTCTGCGCGAGCAACGCTCTGTAAATCAACAGCGCAGGTGATTGCTAATTCATTAGAATTACTTGGAGTCAGCGCACCGGAGAAGATGTAGATGAAACTTTCAGAGCCATATTCAGCAAACTCTTCCTTTAATGAAGAGTTAGTAATTGCTGGCGTATCAGCAACAGCGCTTGTGAAAGAGTTTGGTTCGCCACTGTTTGTTATTGATGAGCAAGATTTTATGGAGCGTGCGACTGCTTGGCGCAAGGCACTTGATAAACATTTTGGGGCTCACGCGGGCACTGTCTATTACGCAGGTAAATCCTTCTTAAATAAAGAGGTCGTGCGATGGGTGAATAGTGCTGGACTTGGTCTTGACGCTTGCTCTGGCGGGGAGATGGCAGTTGCCGCTTCTGTTGATTTTCCTCCTTCACATATTGAGCTACATGGCAATAACAAATCTGAAGCCGAAATTCGCACTGCAATCTCCTCTGGAGTCGGAACCATTGTTATGGACTCCTTCCATGAGATCGAACGCGTCGCTCGGATTGCTTCAGAGCTCGGCACAATTCAAAAGGTCTTATTGAGATTGACCGCTGGAGTAGAAGCTCACACACACGAATTCATCTCGACTGCACACGAGGATCAAAAGTTTGGCTTCTCCATTGCAAGTGGTGCAGCGTGGAGAGCGATCGAAGCGACTATGGCGGAAAAGTCGCTCACCTTAGCTGGGCTACATTCTCATATTGGTTCTCAAATCTTTATCAGCGAAGGATTTGAAGTTGCTGCGACCAGACTTATTGCTCTCTTAGCAAAGTATCGTGATCACTTTGATGCACAACTTCCCGAGCTTGATCTTGGCGGGGGATATGGAATCGCATATCTTCCTGGAGAGAGCAGCCTTGTTCCAGATGATGTACTCGCAGATATATCTGCCATCGTTAAGAGTGAATGCGCAAAGCAAAATCTTGCAATCCCAAAGATTTCAATCGAGCCAGGACGACATATTGTCGGGCCCACAACGACAACTCTCTACGAGGTTGGAACGACAAAGAACGTAGAACTCGATGCTGGCGCAACACGTAGATATATCTCTATCGATGGCGGTATGAGTGACAACATCCGGCCCTCTCTCTATGGCGCAAAGTACACAGCGCTCCTTGCTAATCGACTTTCAACCTCAGATGTTGTGAACTCACGTCTCGTCGGTAAACACTGTGAAACAGGAGATATTGTGATTCGAGAGATCGATCTCCCAGGCGATATCACTCCCGGGGATTTGATCGCAGTTCCGGCGACTGGGGCATATGGCCGCTCGATGGCCAATAATTACAATCACATCCCTCGCCCAGCTGTAATCGCTGTAAAAGATGGAAAGGCCCGCTTAATTACTCGCCGAGAGAGTATTAACGATCTTCTTGCATTAGATATCTGAGATACTTCTCTCCTGTAGTTCTCTAGTTTCCGTGCGCCCTGGCGAACCCTCGCTGGGCCCTGTAGATAGATATGTAGTGGGAGTTGATCTCGTGGCAGGCCGTACCTTGGTAGGTAAGACCCTTAACGTTGGAATGCTCGGTTGCGGCAACGTTGGATCTGAAGTTGCACGTCTACTTGTCGCCAACGCATCTGATCTAGCTTCCCGTGCCGGAGTCCCGTTGGTGCTCAAGCGCATTGCAGTACGAGATCTTTCAATCGATCGTCTTGGCATCCCTAAGAATTTATTCACTACTGATACTGATTCAGTTGTCAACGATCCTGATATTGATCTTGTCATTGAAGTGATGGGTGGCATCGAGCCAGCTCACCAATTAATTTTGAAGGCGATGAAGAATGGTAAGGGAGTTGTTACCGCAAATAAGGCTCTCCTTGCTCATCATGGCGCCGAACTCTTCCATGCATCAGATGAAGCAGATGTAGATTTTTACTACGAAGCTGCTGTGGCAGGTGCGATTCCCATCCTTCGTCCGCTAGCAGAGTCACTCGTGGGTGATCACGTTGAACGCGTTATGGGAATCATCAACGGTACAACCAATTTCATTCTGACCAAGATGCATGAACATCCTGGATTCTCCTTTGCAGATGCTCTCAAAGAAGCGCAAGAGCTTGGTTACGCAGAAGCGGATCCGACTGCAGATGTTGAGGGTTTCGATGCTGCTGCAAAGGCTGCAATTCTTGCGGGTCTCTCTTTCCACTCTGTCGTCACAGATGCCGATGTTTATCGTGAAGGAATTACCAAGATCACTGCTGAAGATGTCGCAGTCGTTCAAGATATGGGATTTGTGATTAAGCTCCTTGCAATTGCAGAAGCAAATGAAGCTCATGGCTCCAAGGAAGAGACAATCACAGTTCGAGTACACCCAACTGTGATTCCGAAGACTCATCCACTTGCATCCGTTCGTGAAGCGTTCAATGCTGTCTTCGTGCAGTGTGAATCAGCTGGAGAACTCATGTTCTATGGCCGCGGTGCAGGCGGAGCTCCAACAGCCTCAGCAATTCTCGGAGATTTGGTAGCCGTAGCGCGAAATCGCAATGAAGGAAGCCTGGGACCCACTGAAACTGATTACGCGGATTTGGATATTGCCCCAATCGGGGTAGCCCGTACTCGTTATTTGATTCGCCTGCATGTCTCTGACCGCCCGGGTGTTCTCGCTTCAGTTGCACAAACCTTTGCTGCCCATGAAGTCTCTATCATGACAGTTCGCCAAAGCGGAGCCGGTACAAATGCCGAACTCACCGTGATGACTCACATCGCGGCTGAATCTGATTTGGCGAGCACAGTGAAAGAGCTCGCACAGTTAGATGCCGTCTCTGAAGTCGTGAGTGTCATTCGTGTAGAAGGAATTCGCACATGAGTATCTTCGGAAAGAAGAAGGGCGCTCATCAATGGCGCGGAGTGATCGATGAATACCGCTATCGACTCCCTGTCTCATCAAAGACTCCAGTGGTTTCCTTACGTGAAGGTGGAACACCACTTGTTGCAGCTTGCGTACTCTCTGAGATGCTCGGTAACGAGATCTGGTTAAAGGTTGAAGGAACAAACCCAACTGGTTCCTTTAAAGATCGCGGCATGACTATGGCGATTTCTAAAGCTGCTGAAGATGGAGCAAAGGCAGTTATTTGTGCATCGACTGGCAACACCTCAGCTTCAGCTGCAGCGTATGCAACAAAAGCTGGAATGATTCCTGTTGTATTAATCCCACAAGGCAAAATTGCCATGGGCAAACTGGCACAGGCGATTGCACATGGCTCAAGGCTCATTCAAGTCGATGGCAACTTCGATGACTGCCTCAATTTAGCCCGCGAACTTTCACAGCAGTATCCAGTTGCACTGGTTAACTCGGTTAATCCATTCCGTATCGAAGGTCAGAAGACTGCAGCTTTTGAAGTTGTTGATCTCCTTGGCGATGCTCCAGATCTACATGTCTTGCCAGTCGGAAATGCAGGCAATATCACTGCATATTGGAAGGGCTACAACGAGTACTACGCAGATAAAGTTTCATCCAGGCTTCCACAGATGTGGGGATTCCAAGCGGCAGGCTCTGCGCCACTCGTTCTCGGCCATCCGGTTGCACACCCAGAGACGATCGCAACAGCTATCCGTATCGGCAATCCCGCGTCGTGGGATCAGGCTATTGCAGCCCGGGATGACTCTGGTGGGTTGATCGACTCAGTGACAGATGAAGAGATTTTGAGCGCATATCGCCTCGTTGCAGCGCGTGAGGGTATCTTTGTAGAGCCATCATCAGCTGCCGGAATCGCTGGGCTGATTAAGAAGCACTCGGAAGGAAAACTTCCAAAAAATAAGAAGATTGTCATCACTGTAACGGGCAATGGTTTGAAGGATGTAGGCCATATTCTAGATCATGCAGAATCTCCCGTCGTAGTTCCAGTCGATGTCAAGGCTGCAGCAGCAGCGATGGGTCTCTAAGGAGAAACCATGGCAACTAGTCGTTTAACTTTTAAGGCAACACTTGCTCAGATAAGCGTGCCTGCAACTTCTGCAAACCTTGGCCCCGGTTTTGATTCCTTTGGATTAGCGCTGGAACTACGCGATCGTTATGCAGCTCAAGTTCTCGACGATGCAATCTTTGATGTGGATGTCAGTGGTGAAGGCGCAGATGAGGTAAAAAAGGATAAGAATAATTTAGTTATCCGCTCAATGCTTCGCGGTTTTGAATTTATGGGACAGAAGCCACGCGGAATCGCTCTGAGAGCTTTAAATGTCACACCTCATGGCCGGGGACTTGGATCTAGTTCATCAGCAATTGTTGGGGGATTAGCTCTTGCACGAGCACTAGTACATGGTGGAGAGACGCTTCTCAGTGATGATGAGATGATCGCACTCGCAACAGAACTTGAAGGACATCCAGATAATGTTGCTGCTGCGATTCTTGGCGGTGCAACGATTGCTTGGATCGAAAACGGAGTAGGCAAAGCTGTTAACACTCCAGTTCACGAGAAGATCAAGGCCCTTGCCTTCATTCCATCGTCAGCTCTTGCGACAACGAAGGCTCGTAAAATTTTGCCTGAGAGCGTTCCACATGCCGCCGCCGCAGCGAATGCTGGTAAGGCTGCCTTGCTTATCCATGCTTTAGCGCAGCGCCCTGACCTACTTTTCACTGCGACCGCGGATGAGATTCATCAGAGCTACCGCGCACCTGCAATGCCAAAGAGCGCCGCTTTGGTAGAGCGTTTTCGCGCTGCCGGCGTAGCTGCCTTTATCTCTGGGGCAGGTCCTGCAGTCCTTGTTCTTCATACTGCAACCGAGACTGAAGCGGTAGAAATGGCCGCAGCCGCAGCTCCTGAGTTCACGGCGCTCCCACTGGAAATCAGCCATAAGGGCTATATCCAAGGGTAATTTCCCCGCTTAATTTTGTAGATACTCGAGCGGATGTGCTATCTTTTCGTTGTCGCAAAGCCCGCCGGAAACACCTGAGGCGAAGAACGCTTGAGATATCAAGAAAAATATCTAAAAATCACAATATAACCATCATAAAACTATAGGTACAGACGAGAGAAGTTATCTCTCACGAAGGTTCAACCTCGGTTTCACTGAGTGACCTTTAGATCAATCACATTAAGGAAAGCATGTCTCCAACAGATACAGATAGCAGCGCAAAAGCTAAGAAAGACTCTGGCGAACTATCCGCCATGACAGTGACAGAGTTAAAGAAGGTTGCAGGGCAACTTGGAATTGAAGGCGCCACTAAGTTAAGCAAAGGCGACCTCGTTCAAGGAATTGCCGACCTTCAAGCTGCCAACCGCGAAGCTGCAAAGCAAGAGCGTGAAGATAAGCGCCTGGCTCGCCAAGAGGCGCGCAATAAGAAGAATTCAGGAAATTCAACCAGCTCAAAGAACCGTGATGAGGATTCAGATCACGACTCTGATGAAGATTCATCCGCGAACTCACAAGCTGCTCGTTCAACAGATGATGGTGATTCGCAGGATCGTGGCAATCAGAGCGACCGCAATGATCGTGGAGATCGACGCGACCGAAACGATCGCAATGATCGCAACGACCGCAATGATCGCAACGACCGCAACGATCGAGGCCGTGGACGCGATAGAAGTCGTTTCCGTGACAGAGGTGACCGCCCAGAGCGTGGCGATCGCCCAGAGCGTGGAGAACGCGATATCCAGATCACTGAAGATGATGTTCTGCTTCCAGTTGCGGGGCTACTCGATATCTTGGATTCCTATGCATTTATTCGTACAACCGGCTATTTAGCTGGACCAAACGATGTTTACGTATCTCTTCAGCAAGTTCGCCGTTATGGACTTCGCAAAGGTGACGTTATTACCGGACAGGTACGCCAAGCACGTGAAGGTGAGCGTAAAGAGAAGTTCAACGCACTAGTAAAACTAGATACAGTCAATGGAACAGATCCCGAAGAGTCACGCAACCGCGTGGACTTTGCGAAACTTGTACCTCTCTACCCACAAGAGCGTCTACGCCTTGAAACTGAACCTGGAATTTTGACCACACGTGTGATCGACCTGATCTCACCTATTGGTAAGGGACAACGTGGATTGATCGTCTCTCCTCCAAAAGCTGGAAAGACAATGGTTTTGCAAGCGATTGCTAATGCGATTACGACGAACAATCCAGAGTGTCACCTCATGGTCGTTCTCGTTGATGAGCGCCCAGAAGAAGTAACAGATATGCAGCGAAGCGTGAAGGGTGAAGTGATCGCTTCAACATTCGATCGCCCAGCTGACGATCACACATCAGTTGCAGAGCTTGCAATTGAACGTGCAAAGCGTCTGGTTGAACTTGGTCACGATGTTGTCGTTCTGCTCGATTCGATCACTCGTCTCGGACGTGCTTACAATATTTCTGCACCAGCATCAGGACGTATCTTGTCCGGTGGTGTGGATTCAGCAGCGCTCTATCCACCAAAGAAGTTCTTTGGTGCAGCTCGTAATATTGAAAATGGCGGATCGCTCACTATCCTTGCAACAGCTCTTGTTGAGACTGGTTCAAAGATGGATGAAGTGATCTTCGAAGAGTTCAAGGGCACCGGAAATATGGAGCTCAAACTCGATCGTAAATTTGCCGATAAGCGCATCTTCCCAGCAGTTGATGTAGATGCTTCAGGTACTCGTAAAGAAGAGATTCTTATGGGAACCGAAGAGCTCAGCATCGTTTGGAAACTTCGCCGCGTCTTGCATGCTCTTGATAGCCAACAGGCTCTCGAGCTTCTGCTCGACAAGATGAAGGGCACAAAGTCGAACGTTGAATTCTTGATGCAGATCCAGAAGACAACGGGCGATGGAGACGGCAAGTAGGCTCAGTTTTTGCAGATTGGCCCTCGCTTAGTACCATTGGGCCATTCAGTACCCACAGCAACTGGTTCACCAGAGCGAGTAATCGCTTCGGACCCAGCCACTTCCATATAAAGGATCAATCATGAAGCCAGAGATTCACCCAGAATATATCGACACAACTGTCACATGCGGTTGCGGTGAAGTTTTCACCACTAAGTCAACGAAGAGCTCAGGCTCTATCTACGTTGAAGTATGTTCGGTATGCCATCCGTTCTACACAGGCAAGCAACGTATCCTCGATACTGGCGGCCGTGTTGCAGCATTCGAAAAGCGTTTCGGCAAGAAGTAGCTTCTTTTCAAGACCCCACTTCGCACCCATTGTGGTGCGTGGGGTCTTTTTTATTGCCCGGATATTTTAAAATAAGGATGTACGAGAGGAGTGAAAATGTCTGAAAGATTTGGAGTTATCCCAGCGCTTCTTGCTGAGTATGAAGAGCTTGAAAAAGAGTTAGCAGATCCCAGCATTCACTCTGATCAAGGTAAAGCGCGACAACTTGGAAAACGTTACGCCCATCTTGGACCGGTAATTGGTGGATATCGCGCATACAAAGCTGCAGAAGATGATCTTGCTGCCGCCAAAGAACTTGCTCTTATAGACCCAGCCTTTGCAGAAGAGTTACCAGCGCTGCAAGCAACACTCGATGCTGCTGGCACAAAGATGGAAGAGCTGCTCATTCCTCGCGACCCTAACGATGATCGCGATGTCATCCTTGAAATTAAAGCAGGCGTTGGGGGAGATGAATCTGCACTATTTGCTGGCGATCTCTTACGCATGTATCAACGCTATGCAGAGAAGCACAATTGGAAGACTGAGATTATCGATTATGCCGAATCTGAGATGGGTGGCTATAAAGAAATCGCTATGGCCGTGAAATCCAAGGGCGTTGCCGAACCTGGCCAATCTCCTTATGCAAAATTGAAATTTGAAGGTGGCGTTCACCGCGTCCAGCGAGTTCCTGAGACCGAATCCCAGGGCCGCATCCATACATCAGCTGCCGGAGTGCTTATCCTGGCTGAAGCAGATGAGGTCGATGTTGAAGTTCGTCAGCAAGATTTACGTATCGATGTCTATCGCTCATCTGGCCCAGGCGGACAATCAGTAAATACAACCGACTCTGCAGTACGAATTACCCATATTCCCACTGGCGTTGTTGTCTCATGTCAAAATGAAAAATCTCAGCTCCAGAACAAAGAATCTGCGCTGCGTATCTTGCGCGCTCGTCTCTTAGCCCACGCTCAAGAACAAGCCGATGCAGAGGCGATGGCTGCCCGTAAATTGCAGGTGAAATCGGTCGATCGTTCCGAGCGAATCCGCACCTACAACTTCCCAGAGAACCGCCTCTCTGACCACCGAGTAAATTTCAAATCTTCTAACTTAGATTCTGTTCTCTATGGCGAACTCGATGCAGTTATCGATGCCCTCCTTGAAGCTGATAAAGCTGAACGTCTGGCAACAGCGGGAGAGTAATGGGATCACAACTTCGTGACCTGTTAAAAGTCGGAAGAGAGCGATTGGCCGAGAAGAAGATCTCAGCCGTCGATGCAGAGCTCTTGCTCGCTCATCTTCTTGGAATCACCCGCATGGAGCTTCATGGAAAAGTCATTGAACTCGATGATGAAGAATTCGATCGCACCTCACTTGAATATGCCGATCTCATCACAGAGAGAGTCTCAGGAAGGCCAACCCAATACATCATGGGGGAGGCGCCATTTCGCTATCTGAGCTTTGATGTTGGTGAAGGAGTTCTCATTCCGCGCCCCGAGACTGAGCTTCTCGTTGATGAAGTTCTCCATCAGCTCCATCGCTATGCAGATCCGATTAGCATCGTTGATCTCGGCTCGGGGAGTGGGGCGATCGCTATCTCGCTTGTGAGCGAAACTGCAAAGAAGAAAGACCTTCGAGTTGTTGCAGTAGAGAAAGATGAAGCAGCACTTAAGTGGCTCAATCAAAATATTGGAAAATTTGATCTACCCATTCGCGTCGTGCATTCATCCGCGAAAGAGGCTCTCGATGGCGTTAAATGCGATGTCGTTGTAGCGAACCCGCCATATGTACCAACGATCCAAGAGTTACCTGACGAGCTCAGATACGAGCCGGCTCAAGCTCTCTTTGGAGGATCGATCGATGGCATGCAGATTCCGCTGGAGTTCATCTCGGCAGCAGCACGATTACTTAAGCCCGGCGGCCTCTTCGCGTGCGAGCACAATGAAGTACAAGGCCCTGCCTTTGCAAAAGCCCTCGAAGAAAATTTTGAATCTATTGCGCTACATCGCGATCTCAATGATCGCCCGCGTTTTACTACCGCCTTTAGAAAATAAAAAATCCCGCCAACCGCAAATGGCGGGATTTTTCTAGCTTTACATCCCCTCTCAAGTCTTGCGAGAAGTTTTGTAATGCGGGGGAGTCTTCAGCCCCTCAACCGTTGACTCCCAAGGATTTGCGGTGCTTACGCCGCAATAAGCTCGTTCTCGTAATCGATCGACTCGTCCATAGATGCTCTTCGTGTGGCTGTGGTAGCGCGCTTCTGTGCACAAGAGACGCAACCAGTCTGGCCAGCTCCGAGGGACTCGACTGGAGTCTCATCGTGTATAGCAAGTCCTATATAAAGTAAGGTTGCAATCATCAATATTGGGAATGCTACGAGTACTGCAATCATTCTTTGCTCCTGTCATGATCTATACCTAATGAGGTAAGCGGGACCGCTTTACCCATGGAGGTAGATAACAGGGTCAATCTGAAGAGATGCCCAACTGTGGCTGAACGCAACCTTGCTTTCTGCCTAATGTTGCCTGAGATTTCCGATTAAAGGGCTGCTACAGAACCCCTAAGAGTTGTGCGTAACGGCGACCAAGGAGAATTCGCAGATTTTGCGGCTTCTCACCTTCGCGGGTGCAATCGAGTTTGATCGCAAGTCTCTTAATTGCCGACTCAACGCCCTTCTCTGTGAGAACCATCTCGCGTGCTATTTCAGCGTTGGTATTTCCAGTTGCAATCAGAATAAGAAGCTTCACCTGAGTGGTCGAGAGTGAGTGCACATCAAAGAACTCATCGATTGCACGAATTTGGTGGAAGCCAATTTCTGCGCCCGATTTCATAATTTCAAGGAGTTCATCGAGAGTTAAAAATACTGTTTTTTGAGGGAAATTCTTCTGACTCAATCCGAGGAGAGCCAAGGTTGGAACCTCTGTGACGACGATATGTTGTGCCACAGGATTCTGAGATGCTTGTGAACGGATGAGTTTGGTGAGCTCTTCAAAGTTACTGGGATTTAAGAGATAGATAAAATCACGTGGAGTAACTGCAAAGCTCTCCTTAAGCGCGAGGTTCGCTTCTGTGATAGTTTCAAAGTTATGGGTGATCCCAACTGCACTGAGAGTGAGTGCTAGCCCTAGCGATTGCAGTGAATCAAAGGCGATCGCAGTAATTAACCCACTTGCTTCACCCAAAATCTCTGGGCCCGGGACTGTGTTCACTACTGAACGTTACATTTCATCACTGTGCATGTCCGCCTGAAAAGGCGATTTCAAGATATTGCAGGGTAAACCCCACGCTTAAAAAATTGTTACTTTATGGAGGTAGCACTCATTCATTCTTGGTGATTCTTTATTCGTGATTCTTTATTCTCATTTATTTTATTTGTTAAGTGTGCGAATCATTCGTTGATAGTGGTTCCCAGGTCGGCTATTTGATGCAACTTGTGGACCCATCGCAACAAAACCTAACTTCTCGTAGGCCGCGATCGCAGTGAGGTTATCTACCCAGACTCCTAAGCCTTGGATCTGCCAGCCTTTCTCTTCTGCGTTGGAATCTAGATAGGCAATGATCGACCTCAGAACGCCTTGGCCGCGAAATGCATGATCCACCCAGCAGCTGCCAATCCAACATGTGGCTCCGAAATCGCCATCGAGAATTTCAACGCTCAAACCTCCAACGTTCTGCCCATTGATACTCGCAGCCACGTAATCAAACTTCTTCAATTGGTCTCTCCACTGATCAGGAGCCCACTCAGTTTCAAGCGCAAGATTCCCGCCGAATGCTTGAGGGGATTGAGTGAGAGTGCGCAGACGCATCTCGCGAAGAGTTGCCCACTCGTCCAGGCTGAGAATTCGAATTGAAGGCGTTGTCATCCACCCAATCTACCTCCAGACACGGTCCCTATTTAATTGAATATTCAATTATTTCCGATATCGTTCTACCTGTTCTCGATCGCCGCTCCTTTCGGAGGCGATCTCTCTATAGAAAAGGAAATACATTGAGCGCAATCCTCGTTATTGGCCGAATTCTCTTCGGTGGATTCTTCGTTATGTCAGGCATTAACCACTTCGCAAAGCTTGAAATGATGACCGGCTATGCAAAGTACAAGAAGCTCCCAGCTGCAAAGCTTGGCGTTCTTCTCTCAGGACTCATGATTCTTGTTGGTGGATTGCTTGTCGTACTTGGTCTCTATGTTGACCTCGGCGCACTTCTGATCGCAATCTTCTTAATCCTTGCATCAATCATCTTCCACAACTTCTGGGCAGAGAAGGATGCAACAGCTAAGCAGAATGAGATGTTGTCATTTATGAAGGGCTTCGCACTTGCTGGAGCAGCACTTGTGCTCTTCGCACTTGTCGCAAAGCATGGCGATCTTGGCTTTGGCTGGGTCGCTTCAAAGGGCCATTTGGCTTACTGGAAGTAGATCTAAAAGTAGATCTCAAAGAAAAAACCCGGCCAGAAGGCCGGGTTTTTTTATTGCAATTTTAATGGCATTTATCTGTTAATGAACGCTTCTCAATACTGCGGTCACCTTGCCAAGAATCTGCGCGTTATCAGCTGGAATTGGCGCAAAATTATCATTGGCTGGTAATAACCAGAAGTGGCCCTCTTTCTTAGAGAAAGTTTTTACTGTCGCTTCGCCATCGATCATCGCTGCAACGATCTCACCCTTTTCGGCGTTCTGTTGGGAGCGGATAACGACGTAATCGCCATCGCAGATTGCGGCATCGACCATGGAGTCGCCCTTGACCTTCAACATAAAGAGTTCGCCTTGACCGACAAATTCCTCAGGGAGGGTGAAACGATCTTCGACCTCTTGTTGGGCCAAGATGGGAGTTCCTGCGGCGATAGTTCCGAGCAATGGAATGGTGATGCCCTTAGATGGAGCGATCTGATCATCGGGGGTTGATACCTCAAGGGAGCGAGCATTGGTCGCCTTGCGCTTGATGTAACCCTTCTTGGTGAGCTCTTCAAGTTGGTACTTCACCGATGCAGGGGAGGCGAGGCCAGCGGCTTCACCGATCTCTCGCATGCTCGGCGGGAAGCCTTGGCTCTCAACGGCCTCTTTGATGACCTTGAGGATCAGCTGTTGGCGCTGGGTGAGCCCGTTCGGGTCGACCACGGGATGGGCGACCGGGATGAGCTCGGTAACGGGCTTGCTTGCAGGGGTCGGTTTACGTGTAGCCATGGCTTAAGGGTAGCGGGGGTTGAAGGATTTGTCGAACATTTGTTCGTATATTTCTTGCCTATGTCAGTGGGTTGGGGTATCTTTCTCATTAGAACAGTTGTTCGAATCCCCTCGAACAGCAGTGAAGTGGTTGTAAAGAAAGTTGGTACTTCAGATGGCACAGACAAAACTAACAAGACGTGGACGCAACCTAGTTCGCACTATGGCAGCGGGATCTCTCTTAGTAGTGATTGGCGCTGGTTTTAGCGCAGTAGGTCACGCATCTGAAACTCGTATCGCTTCAACACCAGCTACATCAGGGTATATCCGCGTCGTTGTCGCTCCAGGTGAATCACTCTGGTCCGTCGCTGCAATGGTCGCGGGTAACCGAGATGTCAGTTCAGTTCTCGATGAGATCGTCCAGGCCAACGCCCTCACTACGACAGATGTTGCTGTGGGCACACGTCTGCTGGTGCCGTCCCACTAGTCAGCACTAGTTCCGAAGTAGTTTCTGCCTCAACCCCAACTCCTATGGGTGCTAGTCCACTATCCAATCCACTCTTTGCGGCGTAGCGTAAGCGAATGGGCAAATTTGCCCATTACCTAAGGAGCGGACATGACGGATTACGTCGCACCGGGGCAACCTGGAAGCAAGGCAACATTTAAAGCTCGCTACGATCATTGGATAGGTGGGGAGTATGTCAAACCATCATCGGGCCAATACTTTGAAAATGTCACCCCAATAACTGGCAAGGTCTTCTGTGAAATAGCACGAGGAAATGCAGCCGATATTGATAAGGCACTGGATGCAGCCCATGCAGCTGCGAAGGCCTGGGGAAAGACATCAGCCACCGCTCGAGCAATCATTCTCAATAAAATTGCAGACCGCATGGAGGAAAACCTTGAAGCGATCGCCGTAGCCGAAACATGGGATAACGGAAAACCAATTCGTGAAACTATTAATGCAGATATCCCATTGGCAATAGATCACTTCCGGTATTTTGCTGGTGCAATTCGTGCACAAGAAGGATCACTCGGCCAACTTGATGAAGATACCGTTGCTTATCATTTCCATGAGCCACTTGGAGTTGTCGGACAAATTATTCCGTGGAACTTCCCCATCCTTATGGCGGTCTGGAAACTGGCACCTGCGCTCGCTGCAGGAAACTGTGTAGTTCTCAAACCAGCCGAGCAGACTCCAGCATCGATTATGTTCTTGATGGAGCTCATCGCCGATCTACTTCCAGCTGGCGTTATCAATGTCGTCAACGGCTTTGGTGTTGAAGCAGGTAAGCCACTCGCATCATCACCACGTATTGCAAAGATTGCCTTTACAGGTGAGACCACAACAGGTCGCCTGATTATGCAATATGCATCCGAGAACATCATCCCTGTCACACTCGAACTCGGTGGAAAGTCACCGAATATCTTCTTCGCTGATGTCGCAGATGAGAATGATGCTTTCTACGATAAGGCGCTCGAAGGATTCACACTTTTCGCCCTCAACCAAGGTGAAGTCTGCACATGCCCATCTCGTGGACTTATCGATGCAAAGATCTATGACAAGTTCTTGGGTGATGTCACTGCTCGCACAAAGGCGATCGTCCAGGGGCACCCACTTGATCTATCAACGATGATTGGTGCGCAAGCATCTAATGATCAACTCGAGAAGATCCTCTCCTATATCGAAATCGGTAAGAAGGAAGGCGCGAAGGTACTTACTGGCGGAACTCAAGCCGATCTTGGTGGAGAACTCTCCGGTGGTTACTACGTCACTCCAACGATCTTTGAAGGTAATAACAAGATGCGTATCTTCCAAGAAGAGATCTTCGGACCAGTTATCTCAGTCACCAAGTTTGATGGCTTTGATAATGCAATGGAGATTGCAAATGACACCTTGTATGGCCTTGGTGCTGGCGTATGGAGTCGTGATATGAATACTGCTTATCGCGCAGGTCGTGAGATTCAAGCAGGACGTGTATGGACTAACTGCTATCACGCATATCCAGCAGGAGCTGCATTCGGTGGCTACAAGGCATCTGGTATCGGTCGCGAAAATCATAAGATGATGCTCGATCATTACCAGCAGACAAAGAATCTTCTTGTCTCATATTCACCTAATAAGCTTGGATTCTTCTAAGTCGAATTAACGAGCCGAATAAACAAGCCGAATAAACTGAGAGAGAAAAGTTAAGAGGAGTTCGATGGAGATCCCGTCACGAGTGGATTACACGCAAGCGTGCGCAGATCTATTGCGCAAACTTACGAGTATGCACGGACCACTGATGTTTCATCAATCAGGTGGTTGTTGTGACGGGTCTTCTCCTATGTGTTATCTACGTGGTGAATTTCGCGTTGGCGCACAAGATGTACTTCTCGGAGAATTTATTATCGAAGGAATTGCCGATCCGATTTATATCTGGATCTCTGCATCGCAATTTGAATATTGGAAACATACCCACCTCACTATTGATGTTGTTGATGGTCGCGGGGGAGGCTTCTCACTTGAATCTCCCGAAGGAAAACGCTTTCTGATTCGATCCAGGCTCTTTCGCGATGAGGAGTGGGCGATTCTGGAAGGGGCACCCATCACCACGGGAGTGTCCGTTTTAGGGTAGTTAGATCTACTTTTTCCTCCTCGCTACTGAGTTCGGCGATCGAGTTCACCTCAACACGCCGAGATGAGCCCACCAAACTCTCAACTGCGGGTGTATGGTTGGCACAAGATGTAGGGGTTACAGCGAAGATATCACCCATAAGTTGTGGTTTTGCGCTAATCTCCTCCATCTGTCCCAGATATAGCCCACGATCACAGTAGGCACGAACGAGAAACGAGAAGACGATGAATTGCCCCTTCTGCCGCCACGATGACTCCAGGGTCGTCGATTCACGGCCGGCTGATGAAGGTGCCCTTATTCGTCGCCGTCGCGAGTGCACAGCTTGCGGTCGTCGCTTCACAACCTCTGAGACATCGATTCTCCTCATCGTCAAGCGATCAGGGGCTACAGAGCCCTTCAGTCGCGAGAAGGTCATCGCAGGCGTCCGAAAGGCATGCCAGGGGCGTCCAGTAAACGATGATGATCTAGCTCTGCTTGCCCAACGGGTCGAAGAAGCTCTTCGCTCTGATGGACAGGCCGAGGTAGAAGCTCAAGAAGTTGGGATGGCGATCCTCGCGCCACTCCGCGAATTAGATGAGGTGGCCTACCTGCGTTATGCCTCGGTATACCGTAACTTTGCCTCCCTCGAAGATTTTGAAGGCGAGATCGCACTTCTCCGCGCAGCTCCTTCACATTCAGAAGCACAAGTAACAGAAGCAGCAAAGTCAGTACAGAATAAGACGCTCTCCTCGGCGAATAATTAAAACCCTCATCACCCAACTAGTTTCATTCCGATCACCAGCATAAGGAGCAGTACGCATGTCAACCGTTAATAAGCCCGCCGCGGAGCGCAAGTCCCAAGTTACCAAGTTGGGAAAGGGTTTAAGTATCGAACGTATTTTCACCACTGCTGGTCTGCATCCTTATGATGCAGTGAAGTGGGAGCGCCGCGATGTGGTCCAGACAAACTGGAAGTCGGGCGAAGTTATCTTCGAGCAAAAGGGAACTGAATATCCAGATTTCTGGTCAGTGAATGCTTCAACGATTGTGACAACTAAGTACTTCCGCGGTGCTGTTGGTCATGACAATCGTGAGTGGTCACTCAAGCAGGTTATTGATCGTGTAGTTCTTACCTACGTCGCTTCAGGTAAAGAGAATGGCTACTTTGCAACTGATGCAGATGCAGAGATCTTTGAACACGAACTCACACATATGCTTCTTCACCAAATTTTCTCGTACAACTCACCAGTCTGGTTTAACGTTGGAACGAATGCACCACAGCAAGTATCTGCATGCTTCATCTTGTCAGTCGATGACACGATGGACTCAATCCTTAACTGGTACCGCGAAGAGGGAATGATCTTCAAGGGTGGCTCAGGAGCAGGTCTCAACCTTTCACGTATTCGCTCTGCAAAGGAGCTCTTAAAGTCAGGCGGAACAGCTTCTGGCCCCGTCTCCTTTATGCGCGGTGCAGATGCATCAGCAGGAACTATCAAGTCAGGCGGAGCTACTCGCCGCGCAGCAAAGATGGTTGTTTTGGATGTTGATCATCCAGATATCGAAGAGTTCATTGAGACAAAGGTCCGCGAAGAAGACAAGATCCGCGCACTTCGTGATGCAGGTTTTGATATGGACCTTGGTGGAAAAGACATCATCTCTGTTCAATACCAGAATGCAAATAACTCAGTTCGCGTCAGCGATACCTTCATGCGCGCCTACGAGAATGGTGAGCAGTTCGGTCTAGTAGCTCGTGCATCTGGTGATGTCATCGAGAGCGTCGATGCAAAGCAGCTCTTCCGCAAGATGGCTGAAGCAGCATGGGCTTGCGCTGATCCAGGAATTCAATATGACGACACCATCAATGAATGGCACACAAACCCAGAGACAGGTCGCATCAACGCATCGAACCCTTGCTCTGAGTACATGTCACTTGATAACTCATCATGTAACTTGGCATCACTGAACCTCATGAAGTTCCTTAATACTGATGGATCATTTGATACAAAGCGATTCGTCAAGGCGACAGAGATGATCATCACTTCGATGGATATCTCCATCTGCTTCGCTGATTTCCCAACAGAGCCAATCGGTGAGACAACTCGTAACTACCGTCAGCTCGGTATCGGATATGCAAACCTCGGCGCCCTCCTTATGGCATCAGGCCTTGCATACGATTCAGATGGTGGCCGTCAGCTCGCTGGCGCAATCACATCACTTCTAACTGGTACTTCATACCGTCGCTCTGCAGAACTTGCAGGCATCGTTGGCGCTTACGAAGGTTATGCACGTAACGCAGATGCACATACAAAGGTGATGAAGAAGCATGCGAATGCTTCACACTCTGCAAAATCTGTTTCAACACTCGATCGCGATGTCTGGACAGAGGCGAATAAGCAATGGGATCTTGGAATCGAGATCGGTGCGAAGAATGGCTGGCGTAACGCACAGGCATCTGTGCTCGCTCCAACCGGAACCATCGGCTTGATGATGGATTGCGATACAACAGGTATCGAGCCAGATCTTGCTCTCGTGAAGTTTAAGAAGCTCGTTGGCGGCGGATCGATGCAGATCGTTAACCAGACCATCCCAATGGCTCTTCGCAAGCTCGGCTACACAGAAGAGACTGTTGAAGCAATCGTTGAATACATCGCAGCAAATGGAAATGTCATCGATGCCCCTGGTCTTAAGACCGAGCATTACGACATCTTCGATTGTGCAATGGGTATCCGCTCAATCAGCGCAATGGGCCACGTGCACATGATGGCTGCCTGCCAGCCATTCCTTTCAGGTGCTATCTCAAAGACAGTGAACCTCCCATCGGATGCAACTGTTGAAGAGATTGAAGAGGTTTACTACCAGGGATGGAAACTCGGCCTCAAGGCACTCGCTGTCTACCGTGACAATTGCAAAGTTGGACAACCACTTTCAGATGGCAAGGGCGAGAACAAGGGAACTGATTCCAATCTCTCTAGCGCAGCCGTTGCAGCTCCAGCTCGTAAGCGCCTTCCAAAGTCACGCCCAGCAATGACCACATCATTCTCTGTCGGCGGCGCCGATGGTTATATGACTGCCGGTTCATATGCAGATGGTGCACTTGCCGAAGTCTTCTTGAAGCTCGGTAAGCAAGGCTCAACTCTTGCAGGCGTCATGGATGCATTCTCAATCGCAGTTTCTATCGGACTTCAATATGGCGTCCCACTAGAGACCTTCGTTGAGAAGTTCACAAATCTTCGCTTCGAGCCAGCAGGTATGACAGATGATGCAGATATCCGTATCGCGCAATCGATGATGGATTACATCTTCCGCCGTCTAGCACTTGATTACCTACCATTTGAGACACGTTCTGGAATGGGACTTCACACAGCATCAGAGCGCGCACGCGCACTCGAGACCGGTGAATACACTCAAGATGAGGTAACTGCACTCCCAAAAGCACCAGTTGCAGCTGCGGCGGTTCCTGCGGTTGCAAGTAAGCCTGCTTCAGTAACGATCGAAGCCAAGCCAGTAGCAGTTGATAACACAGCTGGAGTCGGTTCATCGATGGAGCTCTTCGAAAAGATGAGTGGCGTCAAGTCAGATGCACCTCTCTGCATGACCTGCGGAGTAAAGATGCGTATGGCTGGATCATGCTTCGTCTGCGAAGGTTGCGGAAATACATCAGGTTGTTCTTGATCAGCTAACCCGGTTAATAGGGTTAAATAAGTAAAGAAGCCCGCCAATTACTTGGCGGGCTTTTTCTTTGTAACTTTCTTGGCAACCTTTTTCTTAGCTACCTTCGCGGCCGGGGCCTTCTTCGCGGCTTTTTTCACAGCCTTCTTTACCGCTCTCTTTGCGGGGCGAACAGGGACCTCAGGGATCTCCACGAGATATTGCATGGGGCAAGGGTAGGGTGAAGCAGGCGGGTGAGGCTACTCGCCACGGTGGCTGGCTACTCGGTGGAAAAGAGCGAGAGCGAGCCTGCAGCGCCTTATGATCGGGGCATGACCCTTAAAGATCTCATCACAGCATATGAAGCGGCAACAGTTGATTTCCTCGCCGCTGCCAAGACTCTGCGTGAAGAGGATCTCGATAAGGCCCCAGAAGGGGAGTGGAGCGCACGCATGGTTGTCCATCACCTCGCCCACGCCGATGCCTATTGCCTCACGCGCATCATCCAAGTTCTTTCAGAGCCAGGGACGCAGATTCGTTCCTTTAGTGAAGAGGCGCTTGCTGGTAGTGAGGTTCTTGCTTATAGAAGTGCACCAATTCAACCTTCACTAGCGCTCTTTGCTGCAACCCGCGGTGAGACCCTTCGCCTTGTGAAGAATGCAACAGATGCAGATCTTGCTCGCACATGTATTCACTCAGAGTATGGAGCGATAACTCTTGAAAAGATGATCACTCTCTTTACTGATCATCCACAAGGTCACATTCAACAAATTTTGGACGCTGTTAAAAATTAAGTGAGTGAGTCAAATACCGCCTTCTTAAAGAGAGTCCGTTCAGCCCTCGATGCTGCTGTTGCTGCAATTGGAGGTGAAGCGCGCGAAGGCCAGATAGAGATGGCTGAGGCTGTAGCCAATGCGCTCGCTGATCGCCACCACCTACTTGTTCAAGCAGGAACCGGAACCGGAAAATCTCTCGCCTATCTAGTCCCTGCACTTGTGCACGGAAAGAAAGTTCTTGTTGCAACTGCGACACTGGCACTTCAACGCCAATTGGTTGAACGCGATCTCCCCAAGATTAAAGGGGCCCTTGAAAAGGAGCTCGGCCGAGAGCTGACATTCGCTGTCTATAAAGGCGTAGGAAATTATGTCTGTCTGCAGAAGATGAATGCCGAGGGAATGGATCCTGATGGAGAAGTCCTCTTAGAGATTGGCTCGCTAGAGAAAGATGCAAAGCGTTTACGCGCATGGGTTGAAACCCCTGGTGTATCTGGTGATCGTGATGATGCACCGGATGTCGATCGTCGAGTCTGGCTCGCAAATAGCACTTCTGGGCGTGAATGTATGGGGGCGGAGGAGTGCCCATTTGGCTCACAATGTTTTGCAGTGAATGCAAAAGCCAGGGCTCAAACTGCTGATGTTGTCGTCACAAATCACACGCTTCTCGCGATTGAGATTGTGGACTCTCACCCGATTTTGCCTGAGCGAGATGCGATCATCCTGGATGAGGCACACGAATTTATGGATCGCACGACACAAGCGGTCACCGAAGAGTTAACGGTCGGGCGAGTTGAGCGAGCAGCGAAGATGGCGAAGAAACATATGCCAGGCAAGGCTTCGATTGCATTCGATAAAGCGGCAGATGCCTTCGCAGAAGCGCTTACTGACTTTGCGCAGGATGTGCGTAGCGATCCAACAAAAGCTGGACGTATGCCTGAGTTGCCATCAGCCCTTGAGGCTCCAACAAGAAAAGTTAAAGAAGCTGCTGCTGCAGTCATCGCGCTGATCAATGCTGACTCTGAAATTATCGATCCAGATTCACTCGCAGAGAGAGCGCGAGTAAAAGGGGCTACACAAGAAGTCTTGACTACTGCAACAAAATTATTGAAACCAGGACATGGTCAAGTTATGTGGTTTGAGCCAACATTCTCAACGCTCTATCTCGCACCGCTCCAAGTCTCATCGGTGCTTCGAGAGAACTTATTAACCCAGACTCCGGTGATTGCAACTTCAGCAACTCTCTCGGTTGGGAAATCCTTCGACTCGATTGCGGCCTCGATCGGCTTTGTGGTCAATAAGAATTCCTCTGAAGATGAAGAGCCTGAGGAGTTTGAAGCGGGGGAGATTGATCCTGCAAATGTTCAGATGCTCGATGTCGGATCACCCTTTGACTTTGCCAATCAAGGAATGCTCTACCTTCCTAAACATATTCCTGAACCAGGTCGGGATGGCCCAAGTAAAGAGGCGCTAACCGAGCTAGGCGAACTTGCCGAAGCTGCCGGAGGCAGAACACTCGCCCTCTTTAGTTCATGGCGCGGTGTTGAAATGGCTGATGAGCACCTGCGCAAAGTTCTTAAAGAACTCAAACTCCCGATTATTACTCAGCGGCGTGGAGATTCTGTTGGACCACTGGTCGATAAATTCGCTGCAGATCCCAGATCCATTTTGCTCGGCACAATCTCACTTTGGCAAGGTATCGATGTACCTGGGCCATCCTGCACATTAGTTGTGATTGATCGCATTCCATTCCCGCGCCCCGATGAACCAGTAATGGCCGCACGTGCTGCCGAAGCAGATGAAGCTGGCGGAAGTGGCTTTATGCAAGTCTCACTTCCTCGCGCAGCGCTCTTACTTGCACAAGGAACCGGGCGATTAATCAGATCAATCGACGATAGGGGAGTTGTGGCGATCCTTGATTCACGAATCACAACTAAACGTTACGGATCAATTCTTCTCAATTCAATGCCACCATTTTGGAGAACCTCAGATGCAAAAATTATTAAGGATTCGCTCAAGCGCTTAGATGTTGAGTTCACCGAGCAAGGCTTGTAACTCAGGCCAGGACTTTGCAAAACTTGGATGCAAGTTCTTCTGCGCGACATCTGCAATAGGAACCCACTCAACCTGAAGGGCTTCATCATTGACGTGATGTGCTTCTAGATCTTCACTCGCCTTACAAATGACGGTCCAATAGGCCCAATCGCCATGATCATCGACAAAGGTCTCTATAGGGCGGAGTAATTGTTTATCAATCCCGCACTCTTCGTGGGCTTCACGGGCTGCTGCATCAAAGATCTCTTCATGAGAATCTCGTGCGCCACCTGGGATTCCCCACGTATCACCGTTGTGTACCCAGGGTGCACGATGTTGAAGCAGAACGGCGCCTTCGCGCACAAGCAGTAACCCAGCTGCGCCATTGAGACCCCAATGGCGGTTGCCACATGAGCACTCAATCCATCCATCGCCATCTCGTGAAGTCACGGCTCTAACTTACTCTTTTATCCACATCTGCCGAATCGTGGGAGCTGCGTTCTCTCTTTCGCATTTACTCTCACGGGGTGAAATGTAGAGCTCTCCTTCTGGCAATCATCTCGATCATCCCAATTTCCATCCCAATATCGCTCTTTTACACTCTGAGAGCAGAAGCAGCTCAATGCACCAACAATGTCTGTATCGATGTCTATACCGATCCGACCACAGGAAAAGTGGTTATTAACGCGACAAAGATCATTCCCGGTTCGACACCAACGCCTGCTCCTGTCACGAAATCGAAGCCGAAGCCAGCTGCTAAACCGGTAGCAAAGCGCACTCCAAATCCAACTCCACGGCCATATGTCAGGCATGTTCCCTATGTCTACCATCCACCAAAACCCAAACCCGCAAAAACTCTCTCCACACCGCTAACGGTTGCTGCAGTCAATCTCGCAGATCAAATATCGCAATTACTTCCCCTGCGAAATATCTATGTCCAACCACCTCACGGAGCAATTGCAGCGATCCCTACTTACTTTTGGACGGATACAAACTCACTCTTCAACACGACGACAGAGATTTTGGGCGTGGCAGTTGGCGTCACCCTCAATCCAACTTTTACATGGAATTTTGGAGATGGCAGCTCTATAACGCTCGATCAACCTGGTGGCCCCCTTCCAGATAAATCTGTGAGTCATATCTATAAGCGAGCAGGCAAATATCTGGTCACCTTGAGTGTTTCCTGGCTTGGGTCATGGGCAGCGGGGGCGTATGCATATCCAGTTGTGGGAGGTGCAATCATTCAGAGCTACTCCACACAACTCACTGTTGCACCAGCCCCCACTCTTCTGCGAAATTAACAGCTTCTCGCCATCCACATCTGCCGAGATATCAAAGCCCTACAAAATATCTTCAAGGCAGCCTTCGCCCATGACAACACTTACATCACCACATGACTTGCTCGCTGCAGTTCCATTCCTGATCGGATACCACCCCGAAAACTCACTTGTTCTTGTTGCAATACGAAATGGCTCAGTAGGAATGGCTATGCGAGTGGATTACCAAGAACGCTACGAGCCAGATTACATAGATATTTTGATTGGCCACTTAGTACGCGAAGGCGCGGATTCAACGCTAATAGTTGCGTATCTGCCAGATGGGTCGCAGACCAAGGCGCCATTCATAGAGGATTTTCACAGATCCCTGGAGAAGAGCTCCATCGCTGTACAGGAGGTACTTCTTGTTTGCGATGGTCGATGGCGCCAGGCCTTATGTCTGGATCTTGCATGTTGTCCTCCGGGCGGCAACCTCTTGCCAGAGATTTCTGATTCGATTGTGACAGTAGAACAAGTATTTGCAGGCAGAGCTCTTCCTTTTGCGGATTCAAGAGATCTCAGTAAGTCACTGCACTCTCAGAGTAAAGATAAGAAAATTCTAGAAGTACTAGAGAATCTTGAAGGTCGATCAACGATCTACCTTGAGCAGAGCGATCACCAAAGATTTGCGCAAGAGGGAGCGCGTGCGATCGATCAACTTCTCGCAGAGTTTGCAGAGAAGGGCCATTCTGATCATAAAGAACGTATCGGACTTGTACTTTTTAATTTGTTAGACCTACAAGTACGTGATTATGCACTTGGAATGGCAGATGAGGAAAATTCGAAAACCTTACTTGATCTATGGCGATGGTTAACGAGTATCGCACCTGCTGGATATGCAGCGCCGCCGGCGACCTTGTATGCCGAACTTCTCTATGAGAGTGGATCTGGCGCTCTGGCGATGAAAGCACTTGAGCGAGCTTTTGAGGATTGCCCTGACTATCAACTCGCAAAATTGCTCAGACGAACCTTTGCTGCAGGTTGGCCTCCCTCTCAATTTGTAGCGATGCGCTCGGAATTACACCCGAAGATCTGTGAGGCGATCTTTGGCGAGGTTGTGAAGGAGTAGCATCAGCGTATTCATACAACCCACTCAATGGTGAGTGAGATCTGAGGAGTTTTACCGTGATTGTTGGCGTTCCAAAAGAGATTAAAAACAACGAATCTAGGGTTGCCTTAACACCAGCAGGCGCACATTCACTGGCAGCGAACCACACAGTTCTTATCGAGGCTGGAGCTGGTTTGGGTTCTGCGATTACAGATGATCAATATCTTGCCGCCGGAGCATCCATCATTGCGAGCGCAGATGAAATCTGGGCGAAATCAGATCTTATTTTGAAGGTGAAAGAGCCGATCGCAGTTGAATATCCGCGGATGCGTAAGGGTCAAGTGATATTCACATACCTACATCTTGCGGCGGATAAAGAATTAACACTGGCGTTGATGGCAAGTGGTGCTACTGCGATCGCCTATGAAACAGTTGAAATAAACCGTGCACTTCCATTACTTGCTCCAATGTCTGAGGTAGCAGGGCGAATGTCGATTCAAGTCGGCGCAGCGGCATTGCAACGGCCTAATGGCGGACGTGGAGTCTTGCTTGGGGGAGTACCGGGAGTGAAGCCAGGAAAGGTTGTTGTTCTTGGTGGTGGAGTTGCTGGACTTAATGCAGCAGCGATGGCACATGGAATGCGCGCAGATGTCACCATTCTTGACGTCAATCTCAATCGTCTTGCGGAGATAGATAATATTTTCCACGGCCAAGTGAAGACGATCGCTTCGTCAGCACTGGCGATCGAAGAGGAACTCCTGAATGCAGATCTTGTTATTGGTTCTGTGCTCATTCCTGGCGCTAAGGCGCCGAAGTTAGTCTCTGATTCACTTGTCTCTCGCATGAAGCCAGGATCGGTTCTCGTGGATATTGCGATCGATCAAGGTGGCTGCTTTGAAGGATCACATGCAACAACGCATGCTGCGCCAACCTATGAAGTGCATCAATCGCTCTATTACTGTGTCGCAAATATGCCGGGTGCAGTTCCAGCAACGTCTACCTATGCACTCTCTAACGCAACGATTAAATATGCGCTAGCACTTGCAAATAAGGGCTGGGAACGTGCGCTCAACGATGATGCTGCGCTCTCTGCTGGCTTAAATGTTCACGATGGCAAGATTATGTACGCTGCCGTTGCGACTGCGCATGGCCTTTAAGCTCCTTACTTAACATTTCCGTAACAATGCACTGAGAGTCTGTACCCATGAGTGAAGAGATCAGTAGGCAAGAAGAGTTCGTCCTTCGTACACTTGAAGAACGTTCGATTCGCTTTGTCAGACTCTGGTTCACCGATGTTCTTGGCTTTCTTAAGTCGGTTGCCATTGCACCTGCTGAACTCGATTCAGCCTTTGCTGAAGGCATTGGCTTTGATGGATCCTCGATCCAAGGTTATGCACGCATTACCGAGTCGGATATGTTGGCAAAGCCAGATGCATCTACCTTTGCAATCCTTCCTTGGCGAACCACTGCGCCCGGTGCTGCTCGCATGATCTGTGACATCACAATGCCTGATGGCAGTCCTGCAGAATCTGATCCACGAAATGTATTGAAGCGAACTCTTCAACGAGCAGCCGAACTTGGCTACTCCTGTTACACACACCCTGAATTGGAATTCTTCCTCTTTAAGAATGCACCTGAAACAGGCGTCGCGCCAATCCCTGTCGATCAAGGTGGCTACTTCGATCACACCCCAACATCTGTCGGCCAAGATTTCAGACGTCAGGCAATCACCATGCTTGAAGCGATGGGAGTATCTGTCGAGTTCTCACACCACGAAGGTGCTCCGGGCCAACAAGAGATTGATCTGCGTTATGCCGATGCTCTTAGCACTGCAGATAACATCATGACCGCTCGCCATGTGATTAAAGAAGTTGCACTCGACCAGGGCGTGCACGCATCCTTTATGCCGAAGCCATTTACAGAACATCCTGGATCTGGAATGCATACCCACTTCTCACTCTTTAAAGGCGAGGCAAATGCTTTCTACGAAGAAGGAAAGCCACTAGGGCTCTCTGATGTTGGTCGCTCCTTTATCGCTGGTATTTTGAAGCATGCACGTGAGTTCACCGCCATTACAAACCAATTTGTAAATTCCTATAAGCGTTTATCTGGTGAAGGTGAAGCTCCAGCCTTTGTCACATGGGGCCATAACGATCGCTCATCACTTGTTCGCATTCCCTCCTATAAACCACTCAAGGAGAACTCAACGCGCGTAGAAGTGCGTTCACCTGATTCAGCCTGTAACCCATACCTGGCATTTGCAGTGATCATCTCTGCAGGCTTGAAAGGCGTTGAAGGAAAGTACGAACTCACAGATAATGAGAATCCAGAGGCCCTACCTACGAGCCTGGATGAAGCAATTGCAGCGATGGAGAGTTCACAGCTGGTTCGCGAAACCCTTGGAGAATCGGTATTTGAGTATGTGCTGCGCAATAAGCGTGCCGAGTGGAACGAGTACCGCAAACAGGTCAGCGCCTACGAGATCAACAGGTACTTACCGATCCTCTAAGATGTACCCATGTCTTTCCCCAAGCAGAGCCCATCGAAGATGCCAGTGCATCGCTATGCGCCATTTATCCCGGTAGATCTCAAGGATCGCACCTGGCCGACGAAGCAGATCACAAAGACGCCTCAGTGGTGTTCAGTGGATCTTCGTGATGGAAATCAAGCGCTTATTGATCCGATGGATTCACAACGCAAACTTGCGATGTTTAAATTGCTCGTCTCGATGGGTTACAAAGAGATTGAAGTTGGATTTCCATCTGCTTCACAAATGGATTTTGATTTTGTCCGCAAAATAATTGATGAGAAGCTCATTCCTGATGATGTTGTTATTCAGGTGCTGACTCAGGCCCGCGAACCATTAATTCGCCGGACCTACGAATCACTGATCGGCGCAAAGCAAGCTGTCGTCCACTTATATAATTCGACCTCAACTCTGCAACGCCGCGTTGTCTTTGGCCAAGATAAAGATGGCATCAAAAAGATCGCGACTGATGCTGCCGCCCTCTGCATGGAACTTCGCAGCATGGTTCCTGATACCAAGATCTTCTTTGAATATTCACCTGAGTCGTACACCGGAACTGAACTCGAGTTCGCTCTTGAGGTATGTAATGCGGTCAACGATATCTTTAAGCCGACCCCAGATCACAAGACCATTATTAATCTGCCAGCGACAGTGGAGATGGCCACACCAAATGTTTATGCCGATTCCATCGAATGGATGCATCGCAATTTGAAGTATCGCGACAGCGTCGTGCTCTCACTCCATCCGCATAACGATCGTGGAACCGGAGTCGCTGCTGCTGAGCTTGGTTACCTTGCTGGCGCCGACCGTATTGAGGGAACTCTCTTCGGTAATGGTGAGCGCACCGGAAATGTCTGCCTTGTAACTCTTGGTTTAAATATGTTTAGCCATGGCATCGACCCACATATTGATTTCTCTAATATCGATGAGGTTCGCCGAACTGTTGAATATTGCAACCAGCTTCGAGTGCCAGAGCGCCATCCTTATGGCGGAGATTTAGTCTTCACCGCATTCTCTGGCTCCCACCAAGATGCCATTAAAAAGGGTTTCGATCATATGGCTATCGACTCAGCCGCAGCCGGTGTTCATATTGATCAGCACACCTGGGCTGTTCCATACTTGCCGATCGATCCACGAGATATCGGTCGATCCTACGAAGCTGTTATTCGAGTTAATAGTCAATCAGGCAAGGGCGGCGTTGCCTACTTGATGAAGAATGAACACCATCTAGATCTTCCACGTCGTCTACAAATTGAATTTAGCCAAGTAGTACAGAGCAAGACAGATAGCGAAGGCGGGGAAGTAACCCCAAGCGCTCTCTGGAATATCTTCGAAGATGAGTACCTACCTGCTGACGCTAAGACATGGGGCCGTTTCAAATTGAAAGGCCTCTCACAATCTTCGCATCTCGATGAAGATGTGAACCTCTCTGTCGATCTTGCTGATAATGGAAAAGTAGAGACTCTTTCGGGTACTGGAAATGGACCTATCGCAGCGTTCGTGAATATCATCTCTGATTACGTGGATAAGACAATTCGTGTTTTGGATTACTACGAGCATGCGCTCTCTGCTGGTGGCGATGCAAAGGCTGCCGCCTATCTTGAGTGTGAAGTAGATGGCAAGACTTACTGGGGAGTCGGAATTGATCCATCAACAACGACAGCAGCACTTAAAGCGGTGATTTCGGCGGTCAATCGCGGACTTCGCGGCTAATCACCACTACCTTCTGAGAGTGGCGGTATATCGAGATCAAGCAGTTGTGCTGCGAACCCAGAAATTGGGGGAGGCCGATCGGATTATCACCCTGCTCACTCGCGAACATGGCCGGATAAAAGCTGTTGCAAAGGGTGTACGTCGTACAAAATCTCGTTGGGGTGCACGCCTTGAACCGACAAGCCATGTAGATCTTCAACTCTATTCAGGAAAATCTCTGGACACAGTCACGCAAGCAGTCAGCATTGAAAACTTTGGTGATCGCCTCAGTGAAAATTACCAACACTGGACTGTTGCTAATGCGATTTTGGAATCCGCTGAGCGCTTCACACAGAATGAGCACGAACCTGCTCTGCAGCAATATTTGCTGATTACGGGTGCGCTGAAAGCACTGACCTATGAAAGTTATGACCCATCACTGATCCTTGATGCTTACCTGCTTCGCTCATTATCAGTAGCGGGTTACGCACCTTCGCTCTCCAATTGTTCTGTCTGTGATGCTCCAGGCCCCCATAAATTTTTCTCACTCGTCGGAGGCGGCTCTGTCTGTAACACCTGCAAACCATCAGCAGCCCCAACGCCAGCACCGGAATCCTTAGAACTCATGTCAGCGCTTCTCTCTGGAGATTGGGCGGCTGCGAGCAATTCAGAGTTACGTAATAGACGTGAAGCCTCTGGACTGATTGCTGCATATCTGCAGTGGCATCTTGAAAGAGGTTTACGATCGCTACCTCTTGTTGAGAGAATGTAGCTATGGCGCGCAAAGTAATTCCACCAACGACACATCCTTCGGGAGCGCAGCCACCACGTCTTAAGCCCGAGCAAGTTCCAGCACACGTTGCGATTGTCATGGATGGAAATGGTCGATGGGCAAAGCAACGTGGTCTGCCTCGAACCGCAGGACATGAGGCCGGTGAGGCTTCGCTGCTAGATGTTGTTCATGGCGCAATAGAAATTGGCGTCAAGGAGATTAGCGCGTATGCATTCTCTACCGAAAACTGGAGACGCTCTCCAGAAGAAGTGAAATTTCTTATGGGCTTTAATCGTGATGTGATTCGCAGGCGCCGTGATGAGATGAATGATTTAGGCGTTCGGATCCGTTGGGTTGGTAAAGAACAGAGACTCTGGAAATCTGTGATCAATGAGCTTCAAGAGGCAGAGGCCCTGACGCAGACTAATCGCGTTCTCACATTGAACATGTGCGTGAACTATGGCGGCCGAGCCGAGCTAGTAGACGCAACAATTGCAATCGCGCGAGAAGTGGCCAAGCGAAAGTTAAAGCCAGAAGAGATCACAGAGAAGTTATTGACGAGACATCTCTACAACCCAAAGATGCGAGATGTAGATCTCTTCCTCAGATCTTCTGGGGAGCAGCGGACATCGAATTTCTTGCCGTGGCAATCAGCCTATGCAGAGATGGTCTTCTTAGATGTTCTTTGGCCAGATGTTGATCGCAGAACCCTCTGGAAGGCGATCGAGATCTATGCCGAGAGAGAGCGACGTTTCGGGAAGGCATAAATCTAGAGAATTTCGCGGTAAAATTAAGAACCTTGCAGCCTGCAAGACCAGTACAAGCCGACAGCCAGCCGGAGGAGAAAATTAATGGCCGCAGACCGTTTAGAGACAATCGTTAGCCTTGCAAAACGTCGAGGATTTGTTTACCCATCATCAGAAATTTATGGCGGATTGCGCGCCTCTTGGGATTACGGCCCACTTGGGGTTGAACTCAAAAATAATGTGAAGCGCCAATGGTGGCGTGCCATGGTTCAAGGTCGCGAAGATGTTGTTGGTCTTGATTCGTGCGTCATTCTTGCTCGTGAAGTCTGGGAAGCATCCGGACACGTTGAGACTTTTACTGATCCGCTAACAGAGTGCACTGAGTGTCATAAGCGCTATCGCGCTGACCATCTCGAAGAAGCCTTTGAAGCGAAGAATGGTCGCCAACCTACTTCCATGGATGAAGTCAATTGCCCAAACTGCGGAAATAAAGGAAAGTTCACACAACCCAAGCAGTTCTCTGGATTGCTGAAGACCTATCTTGGCGCTGTCGAAGATGAGAGTGGACTTGCCTATCTTCGCCCTGAGACGGCCCAAGGAATCTTTATCAACTTTGATAATGTCGCTCAAACTTCACGAAAGAAGCCACCTTTTGGTATCGGCCAAATTGGTAAATCTTTCCGAAATGAAATTACTCCAGGAAACTTCATCTTCCGTACTCGTGAATTCGAGCAGATGGAGATGGAATTCTTCGTCGTTCCAGGAACCGATGAAGAGTGGCATCAATATTGGATTGATACCCGCCTTGCTTGGTATACAGGCCTTGGCATTAACCCTGATCGCCTTCGCCTCTTCGAGCACCCTAAAGAGAAGCTATCGCATTACTCCAAGCGAACCGTTGATATTGAATACAAATTTGAATTCAATGGAACTGAATGGGGCGAGCTTGAAGGTATTGCAAGCCGTACCGATTTTGATCTCAAGGCACATGGCGCGGCATCTGGAAAAGATCTTTCATGGTTTGATCAAGAGAAGAATGAGCGTTGGGTTCCATACGTTATTGAGCCTGCAGCTGGGGTAGATCGCTGCACACTCACCTTCATGATGGATGCTTACACCGAGGATGAAGCACCTAATGCAAAGGGGGAGATGGAGAAGCGCGCGGTGATGAAGCTTGATTACCGTTTAGCTCCGATCAAGGTTGCAGTTCTTCCGCTATCTCGTAATGCAGATCTCTCACCTAAGGCGCGAGATCTCGCTGCAGAACTTCGTCAGAATTGGTCTGTTGACTTTGATGATGCTGGAGCGATTGGTCGACGTTATCGTCGCCAAGATGAGATCGGTACTCCTTATTGCATCACTATCGACTTTGAGACACTTGAAGATAATGCCGTAACAATTCGAGATCGCGACACAATGGCGCAGGAGCGAATCGGTATCGACCAGGTACAAGCGTGGCTCGCGCCTCGCTTACTGGGGTGCTAGCAACTCGCACACCACTTCGCTTACCAATCTCTAATGGGGGATTTGAAAATAACGAGGTGGTGCTCAAGACACCAGTAGTCCTCGCTCCCATGGCGGGAATTACAAATTCTGCATTTCGCACTCTCTGCCGGGAGCAGGGAGCAGGTCTCTTTGTCTCCGAGATGGTGACTGCGCGCGCATTGATTGAACGACATCCTGAAACTCTTCGCCTCATCACACCAGGTAAGGGTGAGACACCGCGATCAGTACAGCTCTATGCAGTCGATCCGATTGTTGTTGGCAAAGCAATTACGATGTTGATGGAAGAGAATCTTGCAGACCATATTGATTTGAACTTTGGTTGCCCTGTTCCTAAAGTAACAAGGCGCGGAGGCGGAGCTGCACTGCCCTATAAACGCCGGCTCTTTGAAAATATTGTCCAAGCATCTGTCGATGCAGCAAAGCCATATGGCGTCCCAGTCACGGTGAAGATGCGAATCGGTATCGACACCGATCACCATACATATTTAGATGCAGCAACTTCTGCAGCTCGTGCCGGAGTTGCATGGGTAGCACTTCATGCGCGAACTGCAGAACAGATGTACGACGGTGAAGCAGATTGGTCGAAGATTGCGACTCTGGTTGAACATTTGAAACCAACTGGTGTTCCCGTACTCGGTAATGGAGATATTTGGACTGGCGCAGATGGTGCCCGCATGATGGAGGAGACAGGTTGTGCAGGCGTGGTTGTTGGTCGCGGATGCCTTGGTCGACCATGGCTCTTCGCTGATTTAGTACGGGCCATAGATGGAGATTTAACCAAATCTGAGCCGAGCCTCTTCGAAGTTCGTGATGTCATGATCAGACACGGAAACCTCCTTGTAGATTTCTTTGAGGCAGAAGGACGTGCCATGAGAGATCTTCGTAAACATATGGCCTGGTATCTCAAGGGTTTCACCGTACCTCGCGAAATTCGTTCCTCACTCGGAATGGTTGCATCCCTTGGTGAACTCGAATATTTGCTCGGCCAGCTCGATGATCAGCCTTATCCAACTGCTGTCTCTGAGAGTCCACGTGGAAGAAAATCACATGGTCGCCCCCCAACGCTTCCTGATGGTTGGCTCAAAGACCCCGATGAGATCCCCGCAATTACCATCGATGATTCGGTTTCGGGCGGATGATCTTTCTCTTCAAATTATTACGACGTCTCATCTCATTTATTCTCTTACTTGCCATAGTGATTCCGGGTTATTTCGCCTATTCCATCTGGGATGCGGGCCATACAGCATCACCTGTCAAGAGTGATGCAATTGTGATCCTTGGAGCTGCTCAATATAACGGTGTGCCGACGGATGTATTGCAAGCGCGCATTGATCGCGCTGCACAGATTTATCGTCAAGGTTTTGCCCGAAGAATCATTACTGTGGGCGGAAATGCTAAGGGTGATAATTTTACTGAAGCATCAACGAGTAAGCGCTCACTTGTTCAGGCAGGTATTCCACGGCGTGCAATATCAGCGATCCCCGAAGGGCGAGACACATTAAGTAGTACGGTCGCATATGTAACATACTTACGTACACATACTCTGCGCTCCATCGTTATCGTCACCGATCCCTATCATTGCTACCGCGCAGAATCAGAGGCGAAAGATTTAGGTATAGCCACTAGTTGTGCTCCAGCGAGAACTGGACCGGCTTCACTTTCCAAGAGTGGCTGGCGATATATCGTGCGTGAAACTGGCGCCTATCTCGCCTATAAGACGGTTGGCCAATTCGGGATTCACCTCACAGATCAGATCAAGAAGTAGAGTTCAGACACTATGGTTCTTCAAGCAGCTCATGAGCGCGACGGCTACTCATCCGCAGATCGCGAACGCTTTCTCGATGAGCCTGCAAAGCGTGGTGGGCGAACAGAATTTGCTCGAGATCGCGCAAGAATCATCCACTCTTTCGCTCTTCGCCGCTTAGCTGCCAAGACACAGGTAGAGGTTCCATGGGCATCAGATTTCCCACGCACACGACTCTCACATTCACTTGAGTGTGCACAAGTTGGCCGCGAACTTGGAGAAGCACTTGGTGCAGATCCTGATCTCATGGAAGGTGCATGCCTTGCTCACGATTTAGGCCACCCCCCATTTGGCCACAACGGAGAAGATGCGCTGAACGAAGTTTCGGAATCTGCAGGTGGCTTCGAAGGAAATGCACAATCGCTGCGTCTTTTGATTCGCCTAGAGGCTAAAACTGTTGATGCATCTGGGAACTCTGTTGGACTCAACCTCACGCGCGCATCACTGGATGCTGCGACGAAATATCCGTGGCCACGCGCCACAGATCTTCGTAAATTTGGTGTCTACGATGATGATCTTGAGATCTTTCAATGGATGCGCATGGGAGCTCCAGATGGCGCACAATCTATGGAAGCACAGATCATGGATTGGTCCGACGATGTTTCTTACTCGGTTCACGATTTAGAGGATGCTATCGTCTCAGGACAGGTAAAGCTTGAGGGTCTTACCGGCGATATCACTCAACTCTTTGCGATGGCAAAATCTGGTTATCTCAATGATATTACTGAAGAAGAAGTTAAGAGTGCACTCGTAAAATTGCAATCACTTTCATGCTGGCCAACTTCCTATGATGGCTCACATCGCAATCTTGCACGCCTGAAAGATCTCGCCTCTCAATTAATAGGTCGTTTCGCACTCGCTGCAGAAGCTGCAACGCGAGATCAATATGGCGATGGGAATCTCACGCGATATTCGGCAAACCTTGTCGTTCCTCGTGAACAACGAGTTGAGGTAGCTCTATTGAAAGCGATGGCCGGCCACTATGTGATCAGCGCCGAATCATCACAGAAGCGATATGCAGACCAACAGATTGTTATCAAAGAACTCGTGGAGATGGTCTTGGCCGGGGGAGAGAGTTCCCTGGAGAGTTTCTTTGTCGAGGATTGGCGCAAGGCGACCACGGATGCACAGCGCCTTCGAGTCGTGATCGATCAAATTGCCTCACTCACCGACCCAGGTGCCTATGCCCTCCACGCCAAACTCGGGGCCCATCTGCGCCGATAGCCGCGCAAAGCTATTGGCCGGAATCGTTAGGATGGGCTTATGGCTGGCCGTATAAGAGATGAAGATGTCGCGCATGTGCGTGAACATAGCCATATCGATGATGTCGTCGGCGATTATGTTCAACTGAAGGGCGCAGGCGGCGGTCAGAAAAAAGGTCTCTGCCCTTTTCATGATGAGAAGTCACCTTCTTTCCATGTGACTCCATCTAAAGGATATTTCCACTGCTTTGGTTGTCAGACAGGTGGAGATGTCATCGCATTCTTAATGAAGCTCGAACACCTGACCTTCACTGAGACTGTTGAACGTCTCGCAGAACGAATCGGTTATCAACTCACATACGACTCAAGTGGACCATCTACCCCAGGCATTAATCGATCCAGACTTGTTGCTGCAAACCTAGCTGCATCAAAGTTCTATCAAGAAGAGTTAATAAAGCCAGGACCTGCACAAGTTGGCCGTGATTTCTTAAATGGACGTGGCTTTGATCGGACAGCGGCAGATCAATTTGGAGTCGGCTATGCCCCCGATGAGTGGGATGCTCTCTATAAACACCTCACATCCCTTGGATATACAGAGATTGAATTAAATACAGCGGGTCTCATCAAAGAGGGATCCCGCGGAAATTTCATCGATCGTTTCCGCAATCGCCTAATCTGGCCCGTTAAAGATATCTCTGGAGATGTTGTTGGCTTCGGCGCTCGCAAATTAGCTAGCGATGATAAGGATCAAGGTCCTAAATATCTCAATACATCTGAGACCCCGATCTATAAAAAATCACAGCTGCTCTATGGCCTTGATATCGCGAAGAAAGAGATCGCTAAGAAGCGCCAGGTCGTTATCGTTGAAGGCTATACAGATGTTATGGCGGCACATTTAGCAGGAGTCACCACTGCGGTTGCGACCTGCGGAACAGCATTTGGAGATGACCACATTCGGATCATCAGGCGCTTGCTGATGGATGATGATGCATTCCGTGGTGAAGTGATCTTTACCTTTGATGGAGATGCAGCCGGTCAGAAAGCTGCTCTGCGCGCATTTGATGATGATCAGAAATTTGTTGCACAGACTTTTGTGGCTGTTGCTGCAAATGGAATGGATCCATGCGAACTGCGCCAATCTGGGGGAGATGAAGCAGTTCGAGATCTAGTCGCGCGCCGAGTTCCACTCTTTGAATTTGCGATGAAATCTGTGATTGCAGATTACGACACGAAGACTCCCGAGGGCCGGGTCAGTGCTCTTAATCAAGTCGCTCCGCTGATCGGCAAAATTAAAGATGCTTCACTTCGTCCAGAATATGTCCGTTCAGTTTCTGCATGGCTTGGCATGGAAGTAGATGTCGTTTCGACTGCGGTCAAGAAGAGTGGCTCGCGCAGTTCTACTGCAAGCCCAACTCCTGAAATGCAGAGTTCGGTGAACCTCAAAGATCCGATTCTGATGCTAGAGCGCGAAGTATTGAAAGTGAAACTGCAAGTTCCTGAACTTGCAGCAGCATGGAGTGAGCTAGAGCCACAGGCTTTTAGTTATGAGCCTTATGCAGCTCTACGTGCACGCATTGATGAATCTGCCGATCAAGCGATCTCTGACTTACTTGATCGAACCCAAGATGAGCAGATTCGTTCTCTCATCACAGAGCTCACCGTTGAGCCGGTGCGCACCGATGGTGAGATATCAGAGCGATATATTCAATCGATCTTTGCGAGGTTGCGCGAAGTGGCCCTCAGCCGTGAGATTGCAGAGATTAAATCGAGTTTGCAGCGCCTCAATCCAGTTGAGAATGAAGCAGAATACACAGAGACCTTTACTCGCCTTGTTGGGCTCGAAGCCCAGCGCCGCACGCAGAAGGAGTTGGCGATCGGAGAGGCCCTTTAGTATCATTCCTCTGTTCAATCCCCTGTAGCTCAGTTGGTAGAGCACTCGACTGTTAATCGAGATGTCACAGGATCGAGGCCTGTCGGGGGAGCCATCTTTTTAAAGGCTCACACGCGAAGAAATAGTGGGAGCCAGCTTTACAAGAGCTCCCGCGCAAGGAAATTGAGGGAGCCAGCAAAACTCAGGTTAGTACTGTTTAATACGCCAATGGCATCAAAAAATATCGGTCTCGCCTCATGGCGCAAGCAGCCCATCGCAATAACAATCCTTCGCCTCTGGCTCGGTGGCACCTGGGTTTATGGTGGTTGGGCAAAGGCAACCGATAGCGCATTCCTCAGTAACTCCGGAGCAAATTCATTTAGCGGACAGCTCACCGGATATATCGGTCACTCACCAATTTCATTCATTCTTAAACATATGCTCGAACATTCAACTCTCTTTGCATGGTTTGTCATGCTCTCAGAGTTTGCGATTGGTATCGCAGTGCTTACTGGCGTTGCCATGGAGCTTGCTATCTTCGGTGGGTTCTCTGTCTCAATCATTCTCTGGCTATCGGTCACATTCCATGTTCATCCATATTTCCTTGGGAGTGACCTTGCATTCGCTGCCTCGTGGTTAGCGCTCTTCTTTATGTGGCGTGCGCATTCACGTTCAGGGTCACGCGCTCGTTCGACTGTACTCGGGGGATTGATCCCAGACTTACGCGATCGCCGTGAGGCGATGGGGATTATTAGCGTGGGGGTAGGTGCAGTGATTGCTGCTCTTGCGGGCGGGTCGCTGCGCCCTAAGCAGAAAGTTAATGCAACGATCGTAAAGTTAGCTGACTTCCCAAGCGGTTCGACAATGCCATTCACCGCAAAGGATGGAAGTCCTGCAATTCTCTTTAGAACAAAGGCTGGGGTATTTGCCTATAGCGCGATCTGCACTCACCAAGGTTGCACAGTTGCCTATGACGCAGGTGCTCATGCGATCGCATGCCCATGTCACGGCGCTCGTTTCGATGCCTCGACAGGCTCTGTGCTTGTTGGCCCGGCCCCGATCCCGCTTCCAAAGATCTCTGTCGCGATCTCTGGTGCGAATATCGTACAAATCTAGTTCAAATCTAGTTCGAATCTAGTTCGAAACTAGTTCACATAAGAATGTAACGTCGGCGTAACCCAGATCGGATAGATTCTCCCTATGGCCCAATTCAAGCTAGAGATCGCACTCCCAGATCGTCCAGGTTCCCTTGGTGCGGTTGCATCAGCAATTGGATTTGCAGGCGGAGATATCAGAGGACTTCAAGTATTAAAAAGTGAGTCAGGCAGAGGTTACGACGAGATCATTGTTGCGATCCCAGGTTCTGATACCTCTGATCTATTAAATGTTCTCAATCAAATTGGTGGCGTCGAAGTACTTTCTGTTAAACCGCTTTAAGAGTTTCATAAGCATCTCTGATCATCGCTTCTAGGTTGCGTGTAGGCGACCACTGTAAGAGCGACTTTGCTTTATCAATACTTGCAATCAGAACCGCAGGATCACCGGCACGTCTATCTACATTGACTGCAGGGATCTCATAGCCAACTACTTTGCTCGCCGTATCAACTACTTCGCGAACTGAATAGCCGCCACCACTGCCCAGATTAATGATCTCGTGACTCCCGGCTTTGAGAGCGTCGAGTGCCAATACGTGGGCCTCTGCTAAATCAACAACATGGATATAATCTCGAATGCAGGTACCATCTTTCGTCTTCCAATCGGTGCCAAAAATCTTAAGCGGTTGATCTTTCGTTGCCTTCAAAACATTAGGAATGAGATGGGTCTCTGGATTATGGCGCTCAGCGATCCAGCCAGCTTCACCTTTGAGCGCACCAGCAACGTTGAAGTAGCGAAGGCTTATGGCGGCAAAGTTCTCTTCAGCGGCCAAATCCGCGAGCGAATTATCGACAGCTAATTTTGTTTCACCGTATGGATTCGTGGGATGGGCTTTGTGGGTCTCAAGAATGGGCTGCTCTTTAGAGTCTCCATATGTGGCCGCTGATGATGAGACGACAATGCGCGTTACTCCTGCGCCATCCATCTCATCGAAGAGAATCTGGCTCCCATTGATATTGTTATTGCGATAGAGATCAGGTTTTTCAACTGATTCGCCAACGAGAGATTTCGCAGCAAAGTGAATAACTGCATCACAGCCCTCAAGTGCTTTGCGAACAAGTGCCCCATCAAGGATAGATCCTTGATAAAAAGTGACGTTTGCAGGGACTGCATCGGCATGGCCAGTGCTGCAATCATCGAGAACAGTGACCTCATAACCCCGCTGGAGTAGAAGTGCCACAGTTATGCTGCCAATATAACCAGCTCCACCTGTGACGAGAATTCTGCTCATGGATGAACCTTACTTGACCCAGATTAGTTACGGATCTGTCCTGCGCACGAGTCGACAACTGGAGCCTTTGTTTTAGTTGGTGAAGGTGATGGTGAAGGTGACTCAGAAGGGGAGGGGGTCGGAGCTTGAATCACATCAAATTGAATGGGGAATGCATTAGCTGCATGAGTTCCAGATGGATCGGTGTAGTTGATTAACCCAAGATACGTACCTGCAACTAATCCATTAACAGTGAGTGTCCAGCGACCAGTCGCGGCTCGAACGGCAGTCTGAGTACCAATCGTGAGGGCCGGATCCAACGATTTAAATCTCACCGTACCGGTAACTACAGGAGTCCCATCCGGGCGGATTACATCTACTGTGACGATCAGAGGTTCATTTGTTGAATTAACACTCTGACTTACAAGTTGGACTGTGGTTGCCTCATTCTGCGGCAATGAGTCTTCAGGTTCTGGAACCCACGTTCCACGAATCAGAGCGAGGAATTTAGCTGTTGTTCCTGCGAAGACATTGAGATCAACGCGCGTACCCGGGACGCCATATTTTCCTGCGATCCCACACGATGAGTATTGCCAGAACTGCCACTGCGCCGTGCAATTTGCATTGCTCCACGGGTGGGCGTAGCACCCAACCTTCTTCGCATTAGGTTGCGAAGTAGTGAGAGCGGGATCGAGAGAATAACGAGCCATCCATAATGGATATTGTCGAAGTGCAGGATCTCCCAGCATCGCACCTTCAAGGAATTGTGGGTATGAGTAGAAGATTGGCTTGCGGCCAGTCTTGGCTGCAACACTTTGAAGCCAGGTCTTCGCCCACAAGGTCACATTTGTTCGCGACATATACCTCACGCAGTTTTTGCGGATATCAACTCTCTGACAGTTATTTTCAAGGTCGAGTGAAACGGGAAGATCTTTACCGTTGTAGCCGCCCATCTGTCCAATGCGCCAGATAACTTTTCTTGCTTGTGCTTTGGCATCATTGATGATGAATTGTTGATCTGTACTGTCAGGAAGGTAGGCATAGTAGTAAAAACCTGTGTAGAGCGAGGCACGCTGCGCAGCAAGGCGATCTGGAATCAGATATTTCAGCGCCATCGCATCGGCAGCAGTTTGTGCATCAGCGCCTTTGATCATGACAAATCGCACTCCAGCCGAGTACATCTTCTTAAAATCAATCACTGCGCCCCCAGGATGTTGCCAGCGGCTTATATCAATACCCGCAATACGCGAACCTGGACCTGCCAAGGCAATCTTTGCTGGCGCGATAGCCCATACAGAATCTGTGAGAAGTGAGAACAGGAGTGCAGTGATAAGAAGGAGACGTTTCATACTTCGATGATCTCGACTTCTAAGCCAGCAACGCTTTTGATTGAACTCTTGAGGAGTGCGATGTGCTTAGGATTTCGCGCAATACTGAAATTGTGATCACCACTGAGCTTTGTTACATCTGAAAAGCTGAGGGTCAACTCCCCGGCGGTCAGTGAGACCAATCTGGCATCAAAGAATGCGAGCCATGCGATTCGATCGGTTTCGAGCACGGAATCGAGGATCTCGTTCCAGACCGCCTTCAATTGATCGAGGGTGTACTCGGTGCCTGCACTCATACCGAGAAGGATAAGCCACAAGATGAGAGCTTTCTTAAAAGTAGATAGGGTCAGCGTATGGAAAATCAGAGCGCATGCCCGTACGCAGGAGTTAATGTGACGAACGAGAAGACCTCAAATCATGATTGGTGGCCAACCCAGCTCAATCTGAAGGTTCTCCAATACAACTCACCACTTGCTGATCCGATGGATTCTGGTTTTGATTATGCAAAAGAATTTAAGAGCCTAGATCTTGCTGCTCTGAAAAAAGATCTTTCAGCTTTGATGACTGATTCGCAGGAGTGGTGGCCGGCTGATTATGGACATTACGGCCCATTCTTCATTCGTATGGCGTGGCATAGTGCCGGCACATACCGAACATTCGATGGCCGCGGCGGAGCGGGCGCAGGAATGCAACGTTTTGCACCACTGAATAGTTGGCCCGACAATGTCAACCTCGACAAAGCTCGACGTTTGCTTTGGCCAATCAAGCAGAAATATGGAAAGAAGATCTCTTGGGCTGACTTGATGATTCTTACTGGCAATGTTGCTCTCGAAACTATGGGCTTTAAAACCTTTGGTTTTGGCGGCGGCCGTGCCGATGTCTGGGAACCTGACGAGACATATTGGGGCAAAGAGACAGAGTGGCTAGGAGATGAGCGCTACAGCGGAGATCGTGAACTTGAGAATCCACTTGGCGCTGTTCAAATGGGATTGATCTACGTAAACCCTGAAGGTCCAAATGGAAATCCTGATCCACTTCTTTCAGCAAGAGATATTCGCGAAACTTTTGCACGCATGGCGATGGATGATGAAGAGACCGTGGCACTTGTCGCCGGTGGACATACATTCGGCAAGACTCACGGAGCAGCAGATCCATCTCACTATGTTGGCCGCGAACCAGAAGGTGCGCCGCTAGAAGAGATGGGCCTTGGTTGGAAGAACACCTTTGGCGCAGGTAACGGTGGGGACACTATCTCCAGTGGATTAGAAGGTGCTTGGACTGCAACTCCCATCACATGGGATATGACCTACTTCAAGACTCTCTTTAAGTATGAGTGGGAGCAGACAAAGAGCCCTGCTGGTGCAACACAGTGGATTCCTGTTGGGGGAGCAGCGTCTACAACAGTTCCTGATGCCCATGACCCATCAAAGAGTCATGCGCCAGTAATGCTGACATCAGATCTTGCCCTTCGAGTCGATCCTGCGTATGAAAAAATCTCACGTGATTTCCTAGCAAATCCAGATAAGTTTGCAGATGCATTTGCACGGGCTTGGTACAAGTTAACCCACCGCGATATGGGTCCTATCGCACGATATCTTGGAAGCGATGTTCCATCTGAAGCGCTCATTTGGCAGGATCCAATTCCTACTTCACCGAAGAAGGTAATCGGCGATAAGAAGATTGAGGCACTCAAGAAAGAACTTCTTGGATCAGGACTTTCAATCCAAGAGTTGGTCTCTACCGCATGGGCATCTGCTGCAACATTCCGAGGCAGCGATAAGCGCGGCGGGGCAAATGGCGCTCGTATTCGTTTAGAGCCACAGCGCAGCTGGGAAGCGAATAACCCAGCACAACTTTCAAAAGTCCTGAAAGTTCTCGAAGGCATTCAAAGCACATTCAATAAATCTAACTCACGAAAAGTTTCGATTGCAGATCTCATCGTTCTTGGGGGAGTTGCAGCTATTGAGAAGGCAGCAAAGAAAGCTGGCGTTTCGATCTCTGTTCCATTCACTCCTGGACGCACTGATGCTTCGCAGGCGCAGACTGATGTCCTCTCATTTGCAGTGCTCGAGCCAACTCATGATGGATTCCGTAACTACCTCAACAAGGGCCATACCCAACCTGCAGAACAGTTGCTTCTTGATCGTGCCTCACTGCTCACGCTTACCGCTCCTGAGATGACGGTACTTGTCGGCGGATTGCGCTCTCTGAATGGTTCGTTCACATCCAACTCTGGCGCACTCACTAATGACTTCTTCAAGAATATTCTTGATACAAGTTACGAGTGGGCACCAAAGCAGGGCACTGATCTTTATGAAGCACATGATCGCAAGACCGGTGCCGTTAAATGGAGCGCAACCCGAGTAGATCTCGTCTTTGGATCGAATTCACAACTTCGAGCACTCTCTGAGGTCTATGCATCAGAAGATGCCCAGAAGAAGTTCGTGAAGGACTTCGTGAAGGCGTGGACCAAGGTCATGGAGCTAGATCGCTTCGATCTCATCTAACTCTGGTGGGGAGGATCGGGCTAGAAGCGACGACGACGCAATTGTGATTCACCCACATCGGTCTTCGAATTATTTTTCAACATTAGATTTGGCGATATAACAAAGAAGATTTCGTAAATGTAGTTACTTGACCCCTCAATTTACAGAACCATATACTTCCTCTAATTCGCTAACGGTAGTGGAGAAATAGAGGAATCGCGTGGAGTTACGAAAACTAGGTAAGTCGAATAAGTCGATTCCGGTGGTTGGCCTTGGGACATGGCAGCTAGGTGCCGATTGGGGAGAAGTAACAGAGTCTGATGCTTTAAAGGTGCTTGATGCCGCGTACGAGAGCGGAGTCAGATTTTTTGATACTGCCGATGCATATGGTGATGGCCGAAGCGAACAACTCATTTCCACATTTCTCACATCTCGAAAAATTAATGACGTTGTTGTAGGAACCAAAGTTGGCAGGCGCGTGATGCCCCAATCTCCTGAACTATATAACCTTGAAAATCTTCGTAACTGGATTGATCGTTCTCGCAAGAATCTGCAGGTTGATACATTAGATCTTGTTCAGCTCCATTGCCCACCCAGCTCGGTTTATCACGATGACAAACTATTTGAAATCTTAGATTCCTTCATCGACGATGGCCGAATTTCAGCGTATGGCTTTAGCGTGGAAACTAGAGCAGAGGCGCTGGCTGCGATAGCGAGACCGAATGTAGAGAGCGTTCAGATTGTATTTAACATGCTCAGACAAGCTCCATTAGCGGAGGTTTTGCCTGCAGCGTTGGCTGCGGATGTAAGCATCATTGCAAGAGTTCCATTAGCAAGTGGACTTCTTTCCGGAAAATACGACGCACATACTACTTTCCCAGAAAATGATCATAGAAATTATAACCGTGAAGGTAAGGCCTTCGACATTGGTGAAACTTTTGCTGGAGTAGATTTCGATATCGGGCTTGAAGCAGTTCGTCGAATTTCTCATATGATTCCAGAGGGTGTGACAATGGCTGAATTTGCTCTGCGTTGGATAATCGATCAATCAGGTATCACGACCGTAATTCCTGGTGCCAGAAGCGGAGAGCAAGCAAAGGCAAATGTCAGAGCTGCCCAAATTTCACCTTTGAGTAGCGAAATGAAATCTGAGATTGCAGAAATTTATAATGAGCTTATTGCTCCGCAAATTGGAGGTAAGTGGTGAGTAATAAGAATGAAGATCACCTAGCACCGGAAGATATTGAAAAAATTGTCAAAGAAGAGACTAGCCTGACATTTCAGAGATTCGATATAGACGATGCATGGAATCTTGGCTGCTTATTACGTAGCGAGGCAACCAACCGTGGTCACGCAATTGCTATCGAGATATCACTGGGTGAGCAACGAGTCTTCCATACTTCGCTAAGAGGGACCTCTGCTCACAATAACAAGTGGATAGAACGAAAAAAGGCAACAGCTCGTGAGTGGGGATGCAGTAGTTACTTGGTCGGACTCCGGTTCCCAATCTTTGATCCACCATACTCTCTTGAAACAGCTCCTTGGATGGATGTAACGCGCTATTCAGGAAGTGGCGGCAGTGTCCCAATCTTAATTTCTGATACGGGAATCGTAGGTACTGTGACTGTTTCAGGACTTCGACACGATATTGATCACGCATTCGTGGTGGAAGTATTGAAAAAATACAGAGAGATTCAAGGAAAGATCGATCCTTCAAAAGATAGTACTTTATGAGTCGACCCGAGCTCATTTTGCTGAGGAATGAGAAATTTGAGTTAGAAATTCTCAACTTGGGTGCGACGATGTGCAGATTTAGTGTGCGGCTTCCAGACGATACTTGGCGTAACGTAATTCTCGGATCGCATCAAATAAGTGATTACCTCACCAGTAATTTATACGTTGGAATGACTGTGGGCAGAGTGGCTAATCGCCTTGGAAAAGGTAAATTTGAATTAGAGGGCGACTCTTATTCTTTGGAAATAAATGAAGCACCGAACCAACTCCACGGTGGGAGCAGTGGGTTTCATTCACAATATTGGCGTGTAGAGGATAAATCTGATGAATGTGTTGAGTTGTCGCTCGTCAGTCCTGACGGTGACCAAGGGTTTCCAGGTGAGGTAAAAGCCAAGGCGCGTTATGAACTATTAGCGAATGGTGCACAAGTCACCTATACAGCAGTTACAGACAAGCCAACCGTAGTAAACATGACAACACACCCGTACTTCAACCTTTTAGGTGAGACGTCGGGATCTATCGATGAACATACCCTGAAAATCAATGCATCACGTTATACACCGAACCATCCTGATGGTATTCCTACAGGTGAGATTCGTGATGTAACAAATACGGCCGCAGATTTCAGAGGTGGTAAAAAGTTTGGGATTGCACACGCTGATTGCTTCAGTGATGGAATAGACCGTAATGGAGGATTCGATCACAACTTTGTCATTGATGGCGTGGGACTTAGAGAACATTGCCAATTGGTCTCACCTGATGGCCTAACTCTTAGCGTTGAAAGTGATCAACCAGCCTTTCAACTTTATGGAGGTAATCATTTCAATGGCACACAGATTGGTACTTCGGGATTGGGATACGTGCAGCGGGCGGGATTAGCCCTGGAATGTCAGGGGTTTCCTGACGCACCTAATCATGAAAATTTCCCATCAATAAGGCTTAATCCTGGTGAAACTTATAGCGCAACTACAAGATGGATAATTTCGAATTCTCAAAACATTGTTGAGTAACTCGAAGAATTCCAAGTTCGAGGCATTTGCTTGAAGTGGGGCGGGTCGGGCTCGAACCGACGACGACGGAATTATGAGTTCCGGGCTCTAACCAACTGAGCTACCGCCCCTAGCGGTCATTTATAGATGCGCAGTCTATGCTACGTCACAGGATGAAAAAATTCTTGAGCGTAATTCTCGCCGTGCCGGCAATTTTAAGCACCACTATTTCTGCGCAAGCTGCACCAAATTACATATTTCCCGTCCAGGGGTGCAAAGTCACCTACGCACATTCTCATCATAATTATCCGGCCACAGATATTTTGGCGCCGAAGGGCTGCAAATTTGTCGCACCTACCTCTGGTGTAATCGATGAAGTGAATCGGGTCGACCGATTTACTTGGAAGACGAACCTTGGTGCAGATCGCGGTGGGTTATTTATCTCAATGATCGGCGATGATGGAGTTCGCTATTACGGTTCTCATCTTTCAAAAATTCCTGCTGCAATGGTTCCTGGTCTCCATGTAATCGCTGGTGATGTCATTGGCTATCTCGGCGCTACAGGGGATTCAAAGGGACTTGCACCGCATGTGCATTTTGGAATCAGCTGGCCCACTCCATCAGGTACCAATATTTGGTGGGTACGTCGTGGTGAGCTCTACCCGTGGCCATACCTTGATGCATGGAAGGCTGGTAAAGATAAATCTCCCGCATCGGCTGTTGCAAAGCTCCTTGCGAAATCTGGGGAGATCCCTAAACAAGTTGGTTATTGAAAATTTAAAAGGGAATAAAAAAAGCCCCACTCTTTCGAGTGGGGCTTTTTAAATGGTTAGTGATTATTACGCAGGATTAACTGCATCAGCCTGAGGACCCTTTGGACCCTGTACGACTTCAAAAGTCACAGCCTGACCCTCTTCGAGAGACTTGTAACCATTGCCTTGGATAGCTGAGTAGTGAACGAAGACATCTTGTCCGCCACCATCAACAGCAATGAAACCAAAACCCTTTTCAGAGTTGAACCACTTAACTGTACCTGTTGCCATGTAACTTTTTTCCTTACGGTAAATGTGATTCCTAAGAATTCCTTAAGAACCGGTCTTCCTCTGTACAGATTTACCGGGGAAAGCACTGATTACTCAATTGCTAAAACGGGTACTGCCAAGCGTCGGACTGTGTAGAAGTGTAACGGCTATCACGCAAGATGGGAACCTCGATTCTCCGCCTGAAAGGGGTACCCACAGGCGTAATTGAACCTAAAAAGTGCCTTAGGTTTACTATAGGTATATGAAACTTCCTCTCACAAAGCCTCGCCCCTTCGGATTAGTTCTCGGATCGATCTTCATAATGATCGGCCTTATTTATGGTGGATCGATGATTGGTGCAGGTCTTTCTGCAAAAGCTGGCAATGCGATCACTGTGACAGGTTCTGCAAAGACTGCAGCAACTGCAGATAACGTTGTGTGGAATCTTGGCGTCAATGAGAGTGCCCCTACTGCCGCAGCGGCGGTAAAGAAAGCCGAGAAAAGTTCTGCTGCTCTACACGACTACTTAGTTGCAGGTGGAGTGCCAGAAACTGGAATTGAACTTGGCGGAATTACTACATATCCAAATAATGAATACGTCAATGGAAACCCAACTGGTCGCGTTCTTGCTTACAACGCAAATCAAATGACTATTACTCGTAGCACTGATGTTCAGATGATTAAGAAGCTCAGTACTGGCCTTGGTACTCTGTTACAAACAGGTGCAAATATTTCAAACGGTGGGCCCCAGTATCTCGTGTCTACCCTTGCATCATTGCGACCACAGCTCCTTGCTGAAGCTATGAAAGATGCAAAAGTGAGAGCTCAGGCGATCACATCTGCAGTCGGTGGAAAAGTTGGAGCAGTAATTTCCGTCTCAAGTGGACCAGTACAGGTTACAGCGCCAGATTCAACTGATACTTCAGGTGGAGGGTCATATGACACTCAAACAATTCCAAAGACTGTTTCCGTAACAGTGAGTGTGAGCTTTAAAGTCTCAAGGTAATTTAGGAAGTATTTTTAATTACTGAAAAGATTTAAAGACAAGAACGACATTGTGGCCACCAAAGCCAAATGAATCGTTCAGCGCAACAATCGGACCAGCGGGGAGTGGGCGTGGCTTGTCACGCACTACATCCACTGTCACTGCTTCATCAAGATTATCAATATTAATTGTTGGTGGTGCCATGCGATGATGCAGCGCAAGAATGCAGAAAATCGATTCGATCGCTCCAGCACCACCGAGCAAGTGGCCCGTCATGGATTTTGTAGCAGAAACAGCCACATGTGAAATATGTTCACCAAGAGCGCCTGCTAGTGCATGCGCTTCGGCAACATCTCCAGCTGGTGTTGATGTCGCGTGAGCGTTGAGATGGACTACCTCTGAGAGGTTAACTCCAGAATCTTCGAGTGCGAACTTCACAGCGCGGGTAACGCCAGCGCCATCTGGATCGGGAGCTGCGATGTGATAACCATCGGATGTGAGGCCCTGCCCTGCGAGTTCTGCATAAATCTTTGAACCGCGTTTTTGAGCATGTTCTAGAGATTCAATGACGATTACTCCGCCACCTTCACCGAGAACAAAGCCATCGCGATCTTTATCGTAAGGGCGTGAAGCTTTCTCTGGCGCATCGTTTCGCGTAGAGAGCGCCTTCATAGAAGCAAAGCCAGCCATTGGAAGAGCATGAATTGCCGCTTCAACCCCGCCAGTGACGACGATATCAGCGCGGCCTGTGCGAATCATCTCCATCGCATAGCCGATCGCTTCGGCACCAGATGCACATGCACTTACAGGTGTGTGCACTCCAGCTTTTGCTTGAAATTCAAGGCCAACATTTGCGGATGGACCATTTGGCATCAACATAGGAACTGTATGCGGACTGACGCTACGAGCGCCTTTAGTGCGTAAGACATCGTATTGATCAAGAAGTGTGATTACTCCACCAATACCAGAGGCGATGACAACACCGAGTCTTGTCTTATCAACATCGGGGGAGCCTGCATCCTTCCACGCTTCTCGGGATGCAATCAGTGCGAACTGTTCTGAGCGATCCAGGCGTCGCATTTCAACGCGTTCCATCACTTCAGAAGGTTCGACTGCTACACGCGCAGCAAATTGCACAGATGCATCAAGGGCCCACTCCTCTGTAAGAGAGCGAACGCCACTCTTACCTGCAAGAAGTGCTTCCCACGTACTCGCAACATCGCCACCCAGTGGGGTGGTTGCTCCGAGCCCTGTAACAACTACGCGTGTTTTAGACATCAAATCCTCGTTTAAGAGAGTTACTTAGCAGCCGAGACGATGTAGTTAACGGCATCTGCGACAGTTGCCATCTTTGTTACTTCTTCATCAGGGATCTTCACGCCGAACTTCTCTTCAGCTGCAACGATGACTTCAACCATGGAGAGAGAATCAACTTCGAGATCCTCATTGAAGCGCTTCTCCATCTCGATTGTTGTTGGGTCGATTCCTGCAACCTCAACGACGATATCTTTGATGCCTGCTAGTACCTCAGCTTGTGTTACTGACATTGTTCTTCTCTTTCCTTTTCGGGGTTCTCGAGCTTGTGCTCTCTTACCTTATTACCTTTATTAACTTTTACAGCTATTTAGTTGGGCTTTGGAGGCAATTCCACCACTTGTGCGGCATATACCAGCCCTGCTCCGAATCCGATGAGCAGCGCATTCTTGCCATGAAGATCTGGGTGATCGATCAGCAGCTGATCCATGGCAAGAGGAATAGATGCTGATGAGGTGTTGCCAGTCGTCCGAATATCGCGGGCAACTTCAACGCTATCTGGGATCCCCATCGACTTCACCAGTGAATCAATAATGCGCTCATTGGCTTGGTGGGGGATAAATGCAGCGAGATCGGCTGCTGTGATTCCGGCAGCTTCAATTGCAAGGCGACCGACTGGGGCCATCTCATAGACAGCCCAACGAAATACTCGTTGTCCTTCTTGTGCAATATTTGGCCAACCAACATCCTCAACGCTCTTTCCATTCTTAAACTCTAAGAAAGATGGTTCAAGGGTGATCGCATCGCGATTGGTGACATCTGATCCCCAAATTGTTGGACCTATACCAACGCTCTCTGATGGACCAATAATGACAGCGCCAACGCCATCAGCAAAGATAAATGCTGTTGCGCGATCAGTAGGATCGGTGAAATCCGATAATTTTTCACCACCAACAACGAGTACATACTTTGCTGATCCACCGCGAATAAAATCTGCGGCCATTCCAACGCCGTAGGTAAATCCTGCACATGCAGCAGAGATATCAAATGCGGCTGCTTTATTCGCACCTAGGCGCGCGGCAAGCTCCGTCGCTGCACTCGGTGCTTGATAAGGGTAGGAAATAGTTGCAAAGATGATGGAGTCGATTTGATCCACAGCGATATTGGCCCGCTTAATAGCGATCTGTGCTGCTTCTACCGACATATCAACGAGTGATTGATCGTCTTTGGCACGGTGGCGACTTTGAATACCTGTGCGTTGTTGAATCCATTCATCCGTCGAATCAATGAGTGGGGCGATCTCTGAGTTGGGAACAACCGTCTCTGGACGATAGGCACCAACGGAGAGAATCCGTGAATTCTGGTTCTTGGCATTATTAGCAAGTGTCATTACTTGCCCCCATGCTTTGCAATGAAGTCACGAGCGGCATCAAGATCATCGGGAGTTTTCAGCGCAAAAGTTTCGATCTGTGGTTGTGCGCGCTTGATAAGGCCCACCAGAGTTCCTGCTGGCGGTAGTTCGATCACTCCGGTAATTCCCATATCAGCCATAGTCTGCATGCAGAGATCCCACCGAACAGCTCCTGCGATCTGACCAACAATGCGATCGAGCACTTCGCGGCCAAGTGAAACTCGTGCACCATCTTTATTAGAGAGAATCTGAATCTGTGGATCTGAGACCGCGATCTGTGCTGCCAGATCTGCGAGTACGGAGACTGCAGGTTGCATGACAGATGTATGAAAAGCTCCAGAGACGGCGAGAGCTCGAACTCGTGATCCGGCAGGGGGATTTTCAGCAAGTGCTGCGAGCGCGGTGAGCGAGCCAGCTGCAACGATCTGGCCAGCGCCATTCTCATTTGCCGGCGTTAACCCAAGAGAGATGAGATGGGCGACAACTTCTTCGCGATCTCCACCAAGAACGGCAGACATTCCACTCTCTGACCCAGCAGCAGCCTTCGCCATTTCACGGCCACGGGCTGCGACGAGAGATAGTGCATCATCGCCTTGAATAACATTTGCAAGTGCAGCAGCGGTGATCTCTCCAACCGAATGACCTGCAACGAGTGAAATTGCGGATGCATTTCCTGCAAAGAGCGCGCCGGCGCCAGTTAATCCGCCTAAGACCAAGAGAGGCTGAGCCTTCGCAGTATCTTTAATCTCATCTGCATCGGCGGTCGTGCCGAGGTGGCGCAGATCAAGAGCGGCTCGCTCTGACCATCCAGCGACCAGCTTCGCCGAGAAGGCGCCCATAGCCGCGTCAGCTTCGAAGAACTCGAACCAGGGGGTGAGGAAACCCGGAGTTTGAGAGCCCTGACCGGGCGCAACGACTGCTAGCACACCCGAAAGTTTAGAGATTGCTGGCGCTTACTACCGAGTATTCATCAGAAGAATGCTGTGAATTTCATCCCCGAATAGGGGTTGAAGGGGGGAATTGCCTTACCTTGTGATTAATTCCCTGATTACTTTGCAGAGTTCCCAAGCCATAAGGACCAAGGCGGCAGGCAGCAGATCCACTGATCGTTTGAGAAACCAAGGAGCGCCATTCTTGATCAACCAAAGAATTTTCTCGCGTCGACTTTCGACATCTAGCGGTACCACTTCAGGGAGGGCAACATCCCACCCTCGGTGAGCAAGCTCAGATGCCATTGCTCTCCGGAGCGATAACCATCGCCTGATGGCCTTGGCTTTCAAGGAACTCAAGAACGCGCAGAACAGAGTTGGTTACCCCATTGATCTGGGGGAGGAAATTCTCTGTGACGATTCCTACTCTCATGAACCGCAGGATGCAGGAGCGAGAAAGCCTCAACTAATGATTGAGGTTAAGTGTCGTTGAAGGGGAGGTGAACAGGTGCAATTCGGACTTACTCATGAGTAACATAGGGCCATGAAGATTGCTGTCTGCATCAAGCAAGTCCCCGATTCATGGGCGCAGAAGACTATGGGTCCTGATGGCAGGTTGGATCGTGCAAGCGTAGATGCCGTCCTTAACGATCTCGATGAATATGCAATCGAGTCAGCTCTCGCACTCGTCGAAGGTAACTCACCAACAGGTGAAAGTGGTGAGGGAAGTGGCCACACCATCACTGTGATCTCAATGGGTCCCGACCGCGCAAGTGAAGCGTTACGTAAAGCGCTCTCTATGGGAGTCGATGATGCAATTTTGATCTCAGATGATGCGCTCGCCGGAACTGATGCGCTCGCTACCTCAAAAGTTCTTGCAAAAGTAATCAGTGATGGCGGATTCGACATGGTGATCTGTGGAACTGAATCAACAGATGCGCGCATGAGCGTTATTCCAGCGATGCTTGCAGAACGTCTGAATTTTGCTCAGCTCACTTTTGCCGGATCTGTCGCAGTCGATGGCAACTCGGTGAAGATTTCTCGTCAAACAGAGTTTGGTGTTGAAGAGATGAGTGCTGAATTCCCTGTCGTAGTAAGCGTTGTTGAGAAGATTAATGAACCTCGCTACCCATCATTTAAAGGGATTATGGCTTCAAAGAAGAAGCCACTTATTACAAAAAATCTCGCTGATATCTCTATCGCTGCCAGTGATGTTGGAACTTCAGCAGCATGGTCCTCTGTGAAAGATTCACTCCCACGGCCCCCGCGTGGTGCCGGAATAAAGATTGTTGATGATGGAACTGGCGGAAATCAATTGGTCGCCTTTCTCGCAGAGAGGAAACTCGTATGAGTACTGTCCTTATTCTCGTCGATAGCGTTGGCGGAAAAGTCTCTAAGGCAACAGCGGAATTAGCTACCTTTGGCAAGAAAATTGGCGATGTCGTGGCTGTAATTTGTAGCAGTGATGCTGCTGCGCTTCTTCCACAATTAGCAAACCTTTCCATCGATCGAACGCTTTCCTGCACAGGGGTAGATTTCGAGAAGCATTCAACTGGAGCAACTGCGTCAGCCCTCGCTGCTGTGATCGCAAAAGAATCCCCATCTGCCGTACTTATTGCATCAACGGCCCGTGGCAAAGAGATTGCAGGTCGCCTCGCTGTGAAATGTGAGTCCGGAGTAATCACTGATGCCATTGACCTCGATGCAGATCTCATTGCAACTCAATCAGTATTTGGTGGCTCAACGACAGTTCACTCAACCGTAACTCATGGAACGCCGATTATCACGATTCGCGGAAATGCCATTGAGGCAACATCAGGCTCAGCAACACCTGCGCACGAAGATTTCGCTGTTACCTATGACGGTCTAGATAAGGCAAAAGTTCTCTCTCTCGCACCTGCAGTAAAGGGTGGCCGCCCTGAACTTACAGAGGCTTCAATCGTCGTATCTGGCGGTAAAGGCACTGATGGAAACTTTGCACCTGTCGAAGCATTTGCCGATTCATTGGGCGCTGCAGTTGGAGCATCTCGCGCCGCAACTGATGCGGGCTGGTATCCACATTCACATCAAGTTGGCCAGACCGGAAAAACTGTTAGCCCACAGCTCTACGTTGCAGCTGGAATCTCAGGGGCGATTCAACATCGCGCTGGAATGCAGACCTCAAAGACGATCGTTGCGATCAATAAGGACCCTGAAGCGCCAATCTTTGATGTTGCCGATTTCGGTGTTGTAGGAGATCTCTTTGCAGTACTTCCTCAAGCGAGCGATGGAGTCATAGCGAAGAAAGGCTGAGCAGGTTCTAGACTTGACCCATGGCTTCCTATTTCGATCATGCAGCAACGACACCTATGTCGAAGGCTGCGATCGAGGCTCTTAATCAACAGATTGGCCAGCTCGGGAATGCATCGAGTCTGCATACGCAAGGTCGATCAGTTCGAAAAGCTGTCGAGGAAGCGCGAGAGAGTATTGCAAGGATCGCTGGTGCATCTCCTTCTGAAATAGTTTTTACTGGATCTGGCACTGAGGCAAATAATCTTGCTATAAAAGGTTTTTATTGGAAACGCCTGGGTGAGGATTCTGCTCGCAATGTCATCATTATCTCTGCCTTTGAACATCATGCAATCTTGGACCCAGTGGAATGGCTTGAAGAGCACGAAGGTGCTCACGTAATTCAGATACCGGTTACACGTGATGGAATAGTTGACCTAGAGGCGTTGCGAGATATCGTCGATCACAACCGTGCCAAGATTGCTGTTATCGCTGTCATGCATTCCAATAATGAAATCGGAACTATTCAACCGATCAAAGAAGTTGTTGAGATCGCAGGAGATATTCCTGTACATACAGATGCTGTTCAATCATTTGGAAAAGTTGAATTTAATTTTGATCAGTTAGGCGTCACATCAGCGACGTTGAGCGCCCATAAGATCGGTGGACCACTAGGGGTTGCTGCACTAATTCTGCAACGCGGAATCGATGTCACTCCCATTTTGCATGGCGGGGGACAAGAGCGAGATATTCGTAGCGGAACTCTGAATGCACCAGCGATCGTCTCCTTTGCTGCTGCAGCGCAGGATGCAGAGCTACATCGCGTACAGCGTTATGCCGAACTTCGCACGATGCGCCGATACCTCATTGACGCAATACGGGCTGTTCTGCCAGATATCTGGGTCAATGGAGATATCGAGCCATCACTTCCAGGCATTGCGAATATAACTTTTCCCGGAACCGAGAGCGATGGACTTCTCCTTCTCCTTGATGCCGAAGGAATAGCATCCTCAACTGGCTCTGCCTGTAGTGCAGGCGTGCCACGTCCAAGCCATGTTCTACTCGCCATGGGGTTATCTGAGCGCGATGCCCGCTCATCGCTACGATTCTCGATAGGTGCGAGCAATACTCGCTCAGAGATTGATCATTTAGCATCAGTCATTGAGTCAGTTGTTGATCGTGCTCGAGCAGCACTGGCACGTCAATAAGACTTTAATCGAGGAGCTTTCATGAAGGTAATTGCAGCAATGTCTGGTGGAGTCGACTCCGCAGTTGCTGCCGCCCGCGCTGTTGATGCTGGACATGAAGTAATCGGTGTCCACCTAGCTCTTTCAAGCAATCCTCAAAAATATCGTTCTGGCGCTAGAGGCTGTTGCACAATCGAAGATTCACATGACGCTAGACGCGCCGCTGATGTGATCGGAATCCCTTTCTATATTTGGGATATGGCTGAAGAGTTTCATGAAGGTGTTGTTGAGAACTTTTTGAGTGAGTATGCCGCAGGTCGTACGCCAAACCCATGCTTGCGGTGCAATGAGAAGATTAAATTTGCTGCCGTCTTAGATCGTGCTCGTGCACTTGGCTTTGATGCAGTCGTTACTGGCCACTATGCACAGATGCGAGAGACTGATCTTGGCCGCACAATGCATAGAGCCGAAGATCCTCTGAAAGATCAGAGCTATGTCTTAGCCGTTTTGAATAAGACACAACTTGATGGGGCGATCTTTCCATTAGGAGATACTCATAAAGAAGAAGTTCGCAAAGAGGCAAAGAGACGCGGCCTCTATGTTGCAAATAAGCCAGATAGCCATGACATCTGCTTTGTCCCATCAGGAAATAATGCGAGCTGGTTACATGATCGTTTAGGAACTGAGACTGGCCCGATTGTTGATGAAGATGGAACAAAACTTGGCGAACACCAAGGTGCCTACACATACACAATTGGTCAACGCAAAGGGCTCAATCTCACAGTCCCAGCTGAGGGTGGAGTACCTCGGTATGTATTAAAGATTGAACCGGTCACCAACACTGTTGTGGTTGGAGTGAAAGAGTCGCTCGCAGTTTCAGGAATTGTTGGCGAGAAAGCGATCTGGTGCGGACCGGCCCCAGAACCTGCGACGCAATACCGCGGTTTCTCTCAAATTCGCGCTCATGGTCAGCCTCTAGCATGTACATATTCAACTGATGGTGAGTCCATCACGGTCGCACTCGATGAGCCCCTCTTTGGATTGGCCACTGGCCAAGGCCTGGTTATCTATGACGGGGATCGTGTTGTTGGTTCTGCCACGATTAGTGCAACTTTGTAAATGAGCTCTGCACTACGTTTACGGATGCGAACTCTCTCTGATGAGATTCGCGATCATCAATTTAGGTATTACGTCCTAGATAAGCCGATCATCTCTGATGGTGAGTTTGATTCACTACTTCAAGAGTTGAAGCGCCTTGAGAGTGAGCATCCAGAGTACAAAGAAGATGAGAGTCCTACAGAACTAGTAGGCGGTGGATTCGCCACGCATTTCACCCAGCATGATCATATTGAGAAGATGATGTCTCTCGACAATGTCTTCGGAGTCGATGAACTCAATCTCTGGCTAGATCGGATCGAGAAGAGCGGTGTAAAAAATACCTGGCTTTGCGAGGTAAAGGTCGATGGCCTGGCAATCAATCTGCTCTATGAAAAGGGCAAACTTGTTCGAGCGCTCACTCGCGGTAATGGCGTCACCGGGGAAGATGTCACCCTCAATGTGCGAACTATCGCAACTGTGCCTCATGAGCTTGCGGGAAGTGGCCATCCTGAAATCCTTGAAGTACGCGGAGAGGTCTTCTTTCCAATCGATGCATTCAATGAATTTAATGATGGGGTTGAAGAGGAAGGTAAACAGCGTTTTGCCAACCCTCGTAATGCTGCTGCAGGATCTCTTCGTCAGAAAGATCCACGAGTTACTGCAAGTCGCCCACTATCTATGGTTGTGCATGGAATCGGCGCGAGCGAAGGCATTACCTTCACGCAGCAGTCAGATGCATATGCTCTCCTTGCCTCGTGGGGGCTTCCTACAAGCTCTCGCTTCAAAGTTGCAAAGAACCGTGCCGAAGTCCTTGATTTTATTGGCTATTACGAGAAGCACCGCCACGATGTCGAGCATGAGATCGATGGCGCAGTAGTTAAAATCAATGAAATTTCGATACAAGAACAACTCGGGTTTACATCAAGGGCGCCTAAATGGGCGATAGCCTTTAAATATCCACCTGAAGAGGTAACGACAACCCTTCTTGATATCAAGGTAAGTGTTGGACGAACCGGTCGAGTAACTCCCTTCGCATTTATGGAGCCAGTAACTGTGGCTGGTTCAACAGTAACGAATGCGACGCTGCACAATGCGCAAGAAGTTTTGCGCAAAGGAATATTGATCGGAGATACGGTCGTCATACGAAAGGCTGGCGATGTAATCCCTGAAGTCTTAGGTGCAGTTGTAGAACGACGTACTGGTAAAGAATTTGCGTGGGTGATGCCGACCCATTGCCCAGATTGCGCAAGCGAATTGAGAGCGATCTCTGAAGGCGATGTTGATATTCGTTGCCCAAATACCCAAACCTGCCCGGCACAACTTCGAGAACGTCTCTATTACATCGGCTCACGCGCAGCACTTGATATCGATGTATTGGGATATGAAGCTGCAGTCGCTCTCTTAGAAGATGGTTTGGTTACAGATGAGGGAGATCTCTTCTCGCTCACCGAAGCCAAACTCCGTAGTAGCGCATTCTTCACCAAGAAAGATGGAGAGCTCGGCGCTAATGCAGCGAAATTCTTAACAGCACTTGAAGTAGCGAAGGGCCGCCCTCTCTGGCGCAAGCTCGTTGCTCTCTCCATGCGACATGTGGGGCCAACTGCTGCGGGGGCACTTGCTAAACACTTTGGATCAATTGAGAAGATCCAGGGCGCTTCACCAGATGAGTTAGCGCAGATTGATGGAGTTGGTTCTGTTATCGCCGAATCGATTGTTGAATGGTTTGCAATTGATTGGCATCGCGAGATTGTTGCGAAATGGCAGCGCTCTGGAGTGGAATTAACCGAGGTGGCACAGGAGAACAAAAACCCTCAAACGCTCGCTGGGATGACGATCGTGGTAACTGGATCACTCATCGATTTCACACGCGATGGTGTCTCAGAGGTGATAGCCCTTCACGGCGGCAAGGCCGGATCCTCTGTTTCAAAGAAGACCGACTATGTCGTTGTTGGGGAATCTGCGGGATCGAAGGCAGATAAGGCAGCCGAACTAGGAGTCCCCATTCTGGATGAAGCAGGGTTTAAGCGGTTATTAGCCGGGGAAAATTAGGTAGAGTTCGCATATGTTGAAGTCACTTCATATCCATGCCGAAGGCGCCGTTCGCCATCTGCCTGCTTCACCAATTTTCTTTGGTCTCTTCGCCTTTGGAACGTTGAGCTTCTTGCTCTATCTCGTTCTTCGTTTAGACCGCGAGTAATACCATCGCACAGATAGCCATACTCGGCGGGACCTTTGATCCAATCCATCTCGGTCATCTGCGCATACTCTCTGGAGTTGCGTCGCGTTTTGACTCCATTTTATTAATCCCATCAGGTCAGCCTCGCCTTCGAACAGATAAGCCTGCAGCTAGTGGAACTCATCGAGTTGAGATGTGTACTGCAGCGTTAGATGATCTCCCTGATGCACTTCAAGAGAAGGTCTCTGTTCTGGACCTTGAAGTGAATCGCTCTGGACCAACTTTCACGATCGACACCATTAATCAATTGAGAATGATCTATCCGAAGGATGCATTCACTCTCATTCTTGGTAGCGATGCAGCGTCAAAACTAGATCAGTGGTACCGAGCAGATGCACTGCAGAAAATTGTTGAGATTCTGGTTGTCAAGAGACCCGGTCAGGCCAAATCGGCTTTCACAGAAGTTGAAATCAGCGCGCTAGATATCAGTGCGACCCAAGTTCGAGAAGCGATATCCAAGGGCGGGGATTTAACTCCCATGCTCTCTCCATCTGTCCGTACCTACATCAAAGAAAATGGCTTATATGGCAGCAAGTAAAGCGGTCTCAGATCTTGCTCAATTAGCAGCTGACGCGATCTCTGAAAAGCTTGGAACCGATATCGTCGCTTTGGATATGACAGATCAATTGATTTTATCTGAAGTATTTTTAATCGCGACTGCATCGACAGATCGCCAAGCAGAAGCAGTTGCTGATGGCGTCTTCGAGGCGCTCGCAAAGATCGGTGAGAAGCCAGTTCGCCGTGAAGGTAAAGGCCAATGGATCCTTCTGGATTACTCTGATCTTGTTGTGCATATTCAGACTCAAGAGCTCCGTAGTTACTACATGCTCGATCGCCTCTGGAATGACTGCCCGCGTCTGCCATTGGTTATCCAAGAAATTCGATAGGCACTTAAATGGCTTCTACGCGAATTGTCCTATGGCGACATGGGCAAACAGATTGGAATATTGAGAACCGCTTTCAGGGCCATACCGATATCCCATTGAACTCTGTTGGGCGCTTCCAGGTAGAACATGCTGCAAAAGTTCTCATTGGAATGAATCCGATTAAAATTGTTTCGAGTGATCTTTCACGAACTCGCGAGACTGCATATGCACTTGCACAGCTTTCAGGCCTACCCATCATCACAGATATTGGATTACGTGAAACTGATGGCGGAAATTGGGAAGGCAAGACTGGCGCAGAGAACCGCGCAAAAGATGAGAATAAATTTATTGGCTGGCTTCATGGAGATGATTTCCCGGCTGGTGACATTGGTGAACGCCGATCAGAAGTCGCAGCACGGGCCCGAAAGGTACTAGATCGCGAGATGATCGATGCGAATGGGACTGTGGTCTTTGTAACTCACGGTGGCGCAGCCCGTTGCATTCTCGGTTCAATACTCGAACTTCCCTTTGAAAAGTGGAGCTCTCTCGGTGGACTATCAAATGCATCGTGGTCAGTCCTTGAGAAGAACAGCGTAGGGCGCTGGTTTTTGAGTGAACATAATGCGGGCTCGATACCAGAGCCGGTCTTTGGCAACGAGAGCCTGAGTTAGGTAAGGTTGCGCCCTCAGAACTTCTCGTAAGCGAAGAATCGGGGCTGTGGCGCAGCTGGTAGCGCACCTGCATGGCATGCAGGGGGTCAGGGGTTCAAGTCCCCTCAGCTCCACACTATGAATAGGTATAGAGACTCGGGCTTCCAAATCCCTGATGCATGGACAAATGTGAACATGGGCGATCAGAACGGTAAGAAATTCCTTATCACTGGTGGAACAAGTGGACTCGGTCTTGCAACAGCAACTGCGCTTACAGCCAAGGGTGGCGAAGTCACCATCACTGCGCGCGATCTCAAGAAGGGCGCAAGAGCTCAAGATCAGAGCGGAGCCGCTCACCTTCTTCAACTCGATTTAGCAAACCTCGCTTCAATTCGCGAAGCTGCAGCGAAGGTAACGACCCCATACGATGTAGTTATTCTCAATGCTGGAGTGATGGCGATTCCATATCGACTCACATCTGATGGATTTGAAATGCAACTCGGCACTAACCATCTTGGCCACTTTGCATTTGCAGGGCTGATTAAAAATCAGATTAAAGATCGCCTCATCTCTGTTGCATCACAAGCACATCGCCTTGGAAATTTTGGGGATCAGAGCATCGATGAGATTCGTTCCCGAGCACTTGGCAAAGGTAAATATTCTCCATGGTCTGCTTATGGTGATAGCAAACTCGCCAATCTGCTCTTCGTGAATGAGGTAGAACGTCGCCGCCTGCGCGAAAAGTGGGGCTTTATCTCTATTGCAGCGCATCCTGGTTGGGCAAACACTAATCTTCAAAAAGTTGGTCCGATGATGGCTGGTCGAAGCTTCCAGGCAAAAGCGATGATTGCCACGAGCGCTCTCCTTGCACAGACCCCACTTGAGGGTGCATATCCAACTCTGTGTGCTGCGACCTATCCAAATATTTTGGGCGCTTCTTACCTCGGGCCAAATGGTCTCGGTGAGATGCGCGGAACTCCAAAGTTCACCCACGGAAAAGCTCTTGCTTACGATCAAAACCTTGCGTCTCGTCTCTGGGAAGTGAGCGAAGAACTCACAGGCGTTACGTGGGACGGTTAAGGTTTGCCCATGGCTGAGCACGAGGCATACGACATTCACGGGGTAGAGGCGAAGTGGCTTCCTATCTGGGATCGCATTGAGCCATTTAAATCTGGTCGCGCTGATGATGCTCGTCCCAAGCGTTATGTCTTAGATATGTTCCCTTATCCATCAGGTGATCTTCATATGGGCCATGCAGAGGCTTATGCAATGGGTGATGTGATTGCTCGTTATTGGATCCAAAAAGGTTACAACGTCATGCATCCCATTGGATGGGATTCCTTTGGTCTGCCTGCAGAGAACGCTGCAATCAAACGTGGATCCGATCCGCGTGAATGGACCTATGAGAATATTGCCGTTCAGAAGGCTTCGATGCGCCGTTATGCATGCTCTTTCGACTGGGACCGCGTACTTCATACGAGCGACCCAGAGTATTACCAATGGAATCAGTGGATCTTCTTGCAGATGTACAAGAAGGGCCTCGCCTACAGAAAAGATTCACCAGTCAACTGGTGCCCAGATTGCCAGACAGTCTTAGCAAATGAACAAGTTGTTGCTGGACTCTGCGAACGTTGCGACGCTTCTGTAACAAAGAAGAAGTTAAACCAGTGGTATTTCAAGATTACAGATTATGCCGATCGACTCTTAGACGATATGGATCAGCTTGAGGGTAAGTGGCCAGAGAAAGTTCTGCAGATGCAGCGCAACTGGATTGGCCGTTCTATCGGTGCCGAAGTAGCTTTTGAAATCGAAGGCCGAGATGAGCCTGTCACGGTTTATACAACACGTCCTGACACTTTGCATGGGGCAACTTTTATGGTTGTGGCCGTCGATTCACTTCTTGCTGCCGAACTTGTTAAGGCAAGTGGAGCGGAAGAGGGCTTTGCTCAATATCTTGAGAGCGTGAAAGCCGCCACCGATATTGATCGCCTCGCAACTGATCGACCAAAGAGTGGAATATTCCTCAATCGCTATGCAATAAATCCAGTTAATGGCGAGAAAATTCAGATATGGGCCTCTGACTACGTTCTAGCCGATTATGGAACTGGCGCGATTATGGCCGTTCCTGCGCACGATCAGCGAGATTTAGATTTTGCTCGGGCCATGGGGCTACCTGTACGTGTGGTTGTCGAAACTGGTGAAGAGGATCCAAACGAAACTGGAATCGCCACTATTGGTGATGGCACTTTGACCAACTCTGGATCCCTCAATGGGCTTTCAAAGAGTGCTGCAATCGAGAAGATCACCGCTGAATTAGAGGCGAAGAAACTTGGTAAGGCTGCGAAGAATTACAGACTTCGAGATTGGTTGATCTCACGTCAACGTTTCTGGGGAACCCCGATTCCAATTATCCACTGCGATAGTTGTGGAGAAGTACCTGTCCCTGAGAGCGAACTTCCGGTGGCACTCCCAAGTGCACAAGGACTTGATCTAAAACCTGCCGGAACATCTCCACTTGGGGCTGCGGCTGATTGGGTCAACGTTGCATGCCCTACATGCGGCAAGCCCGCAAAGCGCGATGCAGACACAATGGATACCTTCGTGGATTCATCGTGGTATTTCCTACGTTATACAAATCCAACACATGCGACTCAAGCATTTGATAAGAAACTCGTTGAAGAGTGGGCACCAGTGGATCAATATGTTGGGGGAGTTACCCACGCGATCTTGCACCTTCTCTACTCACGATTCTTTACCAAGGTTCTCCACGATATTGGTCTCCTTAATTTCACTGAACCATTTACTCGCCTTCTCAACCAAGGAATGGTCTTGATGGATGGGTCAGCAATGTCTAAGAGTCGTGGCAACCTCGTCCGCCTCTCTGAGCAATTAGATACTCATGGCGTAGATTCAATCCGCCTCTCACTTATCTTTGCTGGTCCGCCAGAAGATGACATCGACTGGGCAGATGTTTCACCATCAGGTTCCCTAAAATTCTTAAACCGTGCATGGAGAATCTCCAAAGATGTTGAAAGCGCAGCCGGTTGTGATTTCTCCAAGGGAGATCTAGCCCTTCGCAAGGTCACACATAAGTCACTTCGGGATATCTCTTTAGCAGTTGAGACCTATCGTTTTAACGTTGCAGTCGCACGCACCATGGAACTCGTGAATGCCACACGTAAGGCAATCGACTCCGGATGCGGTCCAGAAGACCCTGCAGTACGTGAGGCAGCAGGGGCGATTGCGATATCACTCTCTCTTGTTGCGCCATTTACCGCCGAAGAGATGTGGTCAGTGCTTGGCCATGAGCCATCCGTAGCCTTAGCAGGCTGGCCCGTCATCGACCCTGTACTCCTAGAAGAGGATGCAGTTGTCGCAATCTTGCAGATCAATGGAAAGATCAAGGATCGCATTGAAGTATCACCAGATATCTCAGATGCGGATCTTGAGAAACTTGCGATGGAAAATCCTGAGATGAGCGCTGCGCTATCTGGTGCGACGATTCTCAAGACCATTGTTCGTGCACCAAAACTTGTTAACATCGTTATTTAATCAACAGAGGATCTAAGACGAGCCAAAAGAATTAGATCATCTGGCCTACCGTCGGGCCATGTTTGAAATCCCTTCCTTTACAGATATTCAACGACGTGCAATCTATATGGTTTTGGGATCTGCACTTGCACTAGGGGCGCTCTTCTTCTCACTCGCCCAGGGCAATGCATCACCCTCGCCCATTCCAAAAGTCTCCTTGGCGCCAATTGTGGAAGCGACACCCGCTCCTGCTTCGATCATTGTTGATGTAGCAGGGAGAGTGCTTCACCCGAATATATATACCTTGCCAGTTGGCTCAAGGGCAGCGGATGCAATTTCTGCAGCTGGCGGTGCGCTCAAAGGAGTCGCTCTTACCGATATCAATCTCGCTCATGTGCTCTTTGATGGAGAGCAAATTGTTGTAGGGGCACCTCCAGTACCGGTGAAATCATCACAGGGAAGAGGAAGTACCTCCAAGATTGGCAAGAGCAGTACTGCGGTCGTGAACATCAATACGGCTAGTGCTGCCCAACTCCAAGTGCTGGCGGGAGTGGGTCCTGTGATGGCTGGGAAGATCGTGGCCTATCGAAGTGCACACGGGCGATTTAGCGCTATCGATGAGATCGCAAAAGTCCCGGGATTCGGACGAGCAAAATTCGCAATCATAAAATCGCAGCTTCGGATCTAGCCCTACTCTTCCTTGGGTTAGCTATATGGCTAGGCGCAGCAAGCATCACCCTTATATTCTCTTAACGCTTGCAATCCTGGTTGGTGCCTTGGGTACATCCATACGTTTTGCGGCGATCTCACACTCACCCCTACATAACGCGAAGACCATCTCCTTCACAGCAACGGTGAAGAGTGATCCAGTCGTGGGGAGGAAGAGAGTTGTCGGATCGCATCTGCGAGGAGGCAGCACAACTTTCTTGGCAACACTCGACCACGGAGCCATTGATGGAAAAGAATATTCGCTGCATCTACCCGTGAGGATATCGAGTACAAAGAGTGTGAACTTTTTACCCGGCACTCACATATCTGGTTCAGGAACTGTCTTTGCAACCAGTGAGCGACGGGTTGCTGCGTTGATCTCTACTCGATCAACTCTTGTGCAGATTGGATCTACAGACCCGATCAATGCAATCTCTGGTGAGATTCGACGCTCCTTTAAGGCATCGGCTCTCACTATTGGGGGAGCGAGTGGAGCCCTCATACCTGGCTTGGTCTTGGGCGATACATCTCTTGAGAAGGCGCAGTTCGTTGAGGATATGCGACGTTCGGGTCTCACTCATCTCACTGCCGTAAGTGGAGAGAACTTCGCGATCATCGCTGCTTTTATTCTGTGGGCACTCGCTTTTTTTGTGAGAAGTATGCGAATACGAATTCTCATTACTGCTTCAATTCTTATTGCATTTATCTTCTTGGTTCGGCCATCGCCATCTGTGATGCGTGCATCGGTCATGACGGCGGTATTACTTGTTGGCAAGATCAAAGGGGAGAGAGGGTCTGCACTTCCTGCCCTTGGTTTAGCTATTGGCCTATTGGTTCTTCTCGACCCTTTTCAAGCAATCGACCCAGGTTTCGCGCTATCTGTGAGCGCAACAGCAGGGATTTTGATCGCATCCGATCCCATCGCGCTCTATCTCTCGCGCTTTATCGGCCAGAGCAAAATTGTCGAGATGCTTGCCATTCCCATAGCTGCGACGCTCTTCTGTACTCCGCTGATCATGGCGATCTCTGGCCAATTGAGTTTGGTATCACTTCCCGCCAATCTCTTGGCTTCTGAAGTTGTCGCCCCCATCACCATCATCGGTTTTATCGCTGCGCTTGCCTCTCCGATCATTCCCGGCCTCTCGCATCTTCTTCTACTGCTCTGCAAACCATTCTCAGCATGGATTGTCTTTATCGCTCACGCCTTAGGTTCGCTTCCAGTTCTCAAAGTCCCGAAGAGTTTTCTTGGTGCAGCGATCGCACTTATTGCAATTATTCTGATTATCCGAAAATTGTGGAAGTTAATTGCCATCATCACAATCACGGTAGTGGCCGTACATTTTGGCATATCAATGGGGTGGCCCGGAAGTAATTGGCTCTACGTCAACTGCGATGTAGGACAAGGCGATGGAGCGGTCATTAACCTTGGGGGAGGATCTGCAATCGTGATTGATGTAGGTCCAGATCCAGTTGCGATGGATTCGTGCTTGAGCGCACTGCACATCAAAACAATCGCATTACTTGTCCTAACGCATTATCACGCAGATCATGTCAATGGACTCTCAGGTGCAATGCATGGACGAGAAGTTGAATCCGTCTGGGTAACGAATAATCCAGAACCCGCGCTTGAATTTGCGCAGATAAGAGAACTTTTACAGAGTCACTTATTGACCGTTGTACACCAAGGGCAGAAGAGTGAATTCAATTCCCAATTGGGAAAGGTAAAAATCCTTGTACTGTGGCCGCGAATAGAGGTTGAGAAACTTCCCTCACTGCCAGGTGATGGCTCTGGAATCAATAACTCGAGCATTGCCCTCCTTATCTCGATTGGAAAGTTTTCGATCTACACATCCGGAGATACCGAACCCCCTGCCCAGCAAGCGATCACAGAGAGCGGGTTAATCCACATGGTTGATCTCATGAAGGTAAGTCACCATGGCTCGGCTTATCAGTACACCCCACTTCTCGATCTCTTAAGGCCGAAAGTAGCCATTATTAGCGTTGGTGCTGGAAATACATATGGCCACCCAGCGCAGGCGACCATCGCAGCCTTAGAGCAGCGAGGAGTACGCGTACTTCGCACCGACCTAGATGGCGCGATAGCTCTTGACCAAGACCTTAGGATCAGCACACAGAAGAGAAAGTGGTGGGATATCTCGTGGGGATAACGCTAATCCAAGGTGGTGAGTCCGTACTCGCAGACCGTGCGATCGCATCTCTTCTTGTAAAAAATCCCCAAGCAACTGTTACTCAACTGGAGTGCAGTGAGATTGAACTTGGAGCTATTACCGATGCTCTTGCTCCATCTCTCTTTGGAGAAGATCGCATCCTTGTCTTACGTGAAATTCAAGACTTAGCTCAAGATTTGCAAGATGAGGTCACAGAGTTTTTAAGTAATCCTGATCCATCCGTTGAGTTAGTTCTCTGGCACAAAGGTGGCGTCAAAGGAAAAGCGCTCCTCGATAAGATCAAGAAGTTAAAGCCGGAAGTGATCGCCGTTGATGCGATTAAGAAAGATGGCGAGAAGGCGCAGTTTGTCCACGATGAGTTCGCTCGGGCTGGAAGAAAAGTTACAGTCGATGCTGTTCAAGCTCTCGTTGATGCATTGGGCTCTGACTTACGTGAATTGAGTGGAGCGGCATCACAGCTTGCATCTGATGTAGCCTCTGGAAAAACTATCGATGTTGCAGATGTTGAAAAATTCCAACAAGGTCGAGTTGAGACCACAGGATTTGATGTTGCAGATGCAACTCTCGATGGAAAGACAGATCTTGCCCTCATCACACTCAGACAGGCGCTCACAACCGGAGTTGATCCAGTGCTCATTACATCTGCGCTTGCATCCTCAATCCGCACTCTTGCAAAAGTTTCTGGTTCAAATAAAGGCGTGAAATCCTTTGAATTGGCATCTTCGCTAGGACTGCCTCCATGGCAGATCGATAAGGCGAGGCGCCAGCTTCAAGGCTGGACTCCAGCCACGCTCTCATATGCCGTTGTGACCCTTGCAGAGGCAGATGCGCAGATTAAGGGAGCGGCAGCCGATCCTGGATATGCCCTCGAACGCGCCATCCTCGAGATCGCCCGAGCTAAATCAGCCCAATAGGCGGGCTTATCTCAGTTTGAGCCTTCGCGCCCTTGGCTGATAACCTTGGCCCTTCGCCATCCCACAAGGGCTGGGTAATTTTTAAGAAAAGGTAATCTTCACGTGGCAAATATCAAGTCGCAGATCAAGCGTATTAAGACCAATGAGAAGGCTCAAACACGCAACAAGTCAGCTCGCTCAGGACTTAAGACCGCTATCCGCCGCTTCAAGGATGCTGTTACTGCTGGAGATGCTGCAAAGATCAAAGAAGAACTTCGCGTTGCTTCTAAGACTTTAGATATTGCAGTCTCTAAGGGCGTTATCCATGCCAACGCTGCTGCAAATAAGAAGTCAGCATTGGCTAAAGCAGCCAATAAAGTTTCCAAGTAATTAAACGACCTAATAACTTTTAGGCGGTAGGACACCATGCCTGCAATTCCATTAGCTAAAGCACCGCAGCCGTCAAAGACAGATCCTGCGCAGATTCGTAATTTCTGCATCATTGCCCACATTGATCACGGCAAATCGACTCTTGCTGATCGCATGCTTGGAATTACCGAAGTTGTTGAGCAGCGCAATATGCGTGCCCAATATCTTGATCGCATGGATATCGAACGTGAGCGTGGCATCACCATTAAATCTCAAGCGGTCAGACTTCCATGGCGCTCAGGCCTTGATGGCCAAGAATATATTTTGAATATGATCGATACACCGGGTCACGTTGACTTCACCTACGAGGTTTCCAGATCACTTGCAGCATGTGAAGGTGCGGTCCTACTCGTTGACTGTGCACAGGGGATTGAAGCTCAGACTCTTGCAAATCTCTACCTTGCCATGGAGAACAACCTCACGATTATTCCTGTACTGAACAAGATTGATCTGCCAGCTGCTCAACCAGAAAAGTTTGCCGAAGAACTCGCACGTCTTATCGGATGTCAGCCTGAGGATTGCCTACGGGTTTCAGGTAAAACTGGAGAAGGCGTTGAAGTACTTCTTGATCAAATTGTGAAGCAGATTCCTGCACCCGTTGGAGATCCCAATGCTCCGGCTCGTGCGCTGATCTTTGACTCTATCTACGACTCGTATCGTGGCGTTGTGACGTATGTTCGTGTAGTCGATGGACACCTTTCAACCCGTGATCAGATTCAGATGTACTCAACTGGTGTTCGCCATGAGATGCTCGAAGTTGGCGTTATCTCTCCAGAACCAGTGCCGAGCAAGGGTCTTGGAGTCGGCGAAGTTGGATATTTAATTACTGGGGTAAAAGATGTTCGACAATCTCGTGTTGGCGACACGGTGACAAATTACCAACGCCCCACAGATAAACCACTCGCTGGCTACAAAGATCCACGTCCGATGGTCTTCTCGGGTCTCTTCCCACTTGATGGTGCTGAGTATCCAATGCTTCGTGAAGCGCTCGACAAACTTCAACTCAACGACGCTGCCCTTGTCTTCGAACCTGAAAATTCTGCAGCACTTGGCTTCGGATTCCGCTGTGGCTTCCTTGGGCTTCTTCATATGGAGATTGTCCGTGAGCGACTCGAACGCGAATCTGGTTTAGCACTTATTTCAACAGCGCCAAACGTTGTCTACAAGGTGACAGATGACACTGGTAAAGAGATTATTGTTACTAACCCAAGTGAATTTCCTGATGGAAAGATCATGAAGGTAGAGGAACCAATCGTTCGTGCAACAGTTCTTGCGCCATCTGAATTTATTGGTGCGATCATGGAACTATGCCAGCAACGTCGTGGAAATCTTCTGGGGATGGATTACCTCTCTGAAGATCGTGTTGAGATTCGCTACACACTCCCACTTGCAGAGATTGTCTTTGATTTCTTCGACCAATTAAAATCTCGAACCCGTGGATACGCATCCCTTGATTACGAACCAATCGGTGAAGCCGAAGGTGATCTCTCCAAGGTAGATATCTTGCTTCAAGGTGAGAAAGTCGATGCCTTTAGTGCGATTGTCCATCGCGATAAGGCCTATACCTATGGCGTAATGATGACAACCAAACTTCGTGAGTTAATCCCACGTCAACAATTTGAAATTCCTATCCAGGCCGCGATCGGCTCACGCATCATCGCGCGTGAATCTATTCGAGCGATTCGTAAAGATGTTCTTGCAAAATGTTATGGCGGAGATATCTCTCGTAAGCGCAAACTCCTCGAGAAGCAGAAAGAGGGTAAGAAGCGGATGAAGATGGTCGGCCGGGTCGAAGTACCTCAAGAGGCCTTTATTGCTGCTCTGACAACAGATGATGAGAAGTCGAAGGAAGCGAAGAAGTAAGAATGGGTACGGCTGTCGATAGTTCGGCGCTCTCCTTCTATATACATATCCCGTATTGCATTAAGCGCTGTGGTTACTGTGATTTCAACACATATACACCTGCAGAGCTCAAGGTTGAATCATCTCTCTCTGATGTATCTCAGGGCTATATTGATCTGCTCATCACAGAGATCGAAATGGCGAGAGAGTTTTCTACCGCTTCCCATGTCCCAACGATCTTCTTTGGCGGCGGTACCCCAAGCTTGATGGAACCGGAAGATCTCGGACGAGTCATTTCTGCTATCGCGACTAGATTTGAATTGAGCGCTGATTGTGAGATCACCATGGAGGCAAATCCTGATTCTCTTACGAAAGAGCGTCTACAAGGCTATAGAGATGCAGGTATCAATCGGCTCTCGATTGGAATGCAATCTGCAGTTCCACATGTTTTGAAGGTACTTGATAGAACGCACAATCCTGAAAATATCGCGAAGGTTGTGACGTGGGCTCGCGAAGTTGGCTTTGCAGAAATCTCCATCGATCTCATCTACGGGACACCGGGGGAGAGCATGGCAGATTGGGAGGCTAGTGTTGACGCAGCCCTTGCACTCGGTACAACTCATATCTCTGCCTACGCGCTCATTGTTGAACAAGGAACGAAGTTAGCCGCCCAAGTTAAACGTGGTGAAATTATTATTCCTGACGATGATGAGACGGCTGATAAATATATTCTCGCTGATAATAAATTTAGCGCTGCAGGCTTGAATTGGTATGAGGTAAGTAATTGGTCTAAAGCTGGGTCGCCATGCCGCCACAATGTTGCCTATTGGCAAGGAGCGAATTGGTGGGGCGCCGGCCCTGGTGCTCACTCACATATCAACGGCCGTCGCTGGTGGAATGTGAAGCACCCGACTGCCTATCGCGACCGTATCGAAAACTCGCTAGCTCCGATGCAGGAGCAAGAGATACTTACTTCGGAAGAGAAATCGCGTGAAGAGATCATGCTGCTCATTCGCCTTCCTGGTGGATTAAAGCGAGAGGATCTCGATAGCTCCCAACTCACTTGTGTAGAGGGGTATGTAGCGTCAGGGGATATTGATGGTGCAATGTGGGATCGTGGCGAGCTGACTCTGACACAGCAGGGACGCCTGATTGCTGATCGAATCGTCCGCGATTTAGTCCTCTAGTAGAGTGTGCCGATCATGCATGAGCGCCAATTAGAGATTCTACGAGCGATCGTAGATGAGTACGTTGCGACCGAAGAGCCGGTTGGTTCAAAGGCGATTGCAGAACGTCATGGTCTTGGTGTCTCACCTGCAACGATTCGCAATGAGATGGCCTTGCTCGAAGATGCAGGTCTCATTACCCAGCCTCATACAAGCGCTGGACGTATTCCTACCAATCAGGGTTATCGAATATTTGTAGATCGTCTTGCTCAGATTAAACCTCTCTCTCCAGGTGAGCGCCGTGCAATCGAAAGTTTTATGTCAGGGGCCCACTCACCAGATGAGATCGCTCAGCGCACTGTGAGACTTTTAGCGCAGATTACTCATCAAGTAGCGATTGTTCAGATTCCAGATCAAGAGCGAGTTGTCTTATCAGGTACAGCTAACTTGGCGCGATCACACCATGACAGTGCATCTGATCTCGGCTCAATTTTAGAAGCTCTCGAGGAGCAAGTTGTATTGTTGAAATTGCTCTCCGATGCTGGAACTTCCATTAATGTGAAGATTGGTGCTGAACAAACAACAGCAAATCTTCAATCAACGAGCATTGTCAGCATGGGTGCCGGTGCCGGAGCGATCGGAATTCTTGGACCAACCCGCATGGATTACTCAGGCTCTATGGGGGCAGTGCATGCAGTTGCGCGATATATCGGCCAGTACTTTGAGAGCGAGAGTCTATAGTGGCAGATCACTACGCATCATTGGGCGTAGCAAAGGATGCTTCGCCGGATGAGATTAAGAAGGCGTATCGTAAGTTAGCTCGTGAACTTCATCCCGATGTGAACGCTGATCCAGCTTCTGCTGAAAGATTTAAAAATGTAACAACAGCTTATGAAGTATTGAGTGATCCCCAGAAACGTCAGAGTTATGACATGGGAGGGGATCCATTCTCACAATTCGGTGGCGGAGGAAACTTCGGCTTCGGTGACATCATGGATGCATTCTTTGGTGGCGGTGGAAGTCGTGGCCCACGCAGCCGGATGCGCCAAGGACAAGATGCTCTTATTCGGATTGAAGTCGACCTCTCAGAGGCTTGTTTTGGTGTCGAACGAGAGTTCGAAGTTGAGACTGCAATCTCCTGCGAAAAGTGCCAAGGATCAGGCTGCGCGAATGGTGCAAAGCCAACGATCTGCGATATTTGTAAAGGACGTGGAGAGGTACAACAAGTACAGCGATCATTTATCGGTCAAGTAATGACTACCCGTCCTTGTGCGAGTTGCCAAGGATATGGATCAGTGGTGAAGGATCCGTGTAGTGAATGTGCTGGCGATGGTCGAGTCCGTGCACGAAAGAGCATTCATGTAAAGATTCCAGCAGGCGTGGAGACCGGAAACCGAATTCAATTGAGTGGACAAGGTGAAGTCGGCCCTGGCGGCGGACCTGCAGGTGACCTCTACGTTGAAATCGTTGAAACACAACACCCATATTTAGTACGAGATGGAATCAACCTTCACCTCTCAGTCTCTATTCCCATGACATCTGCCGCGCTCGGTGGTGTAGTGACTATTGAGAGCCTTGATGGCCCGCAACAAGTCTCCTTTAAACCAGGTGTGCAGAGCGGGCAGCGTGTCACTCTCAAAGATCTCGGAGTCTCTAGGCTTCGTGGCGGCGGCCGTGGAGATCTCATTGTCCATCTAGAAGTAGCTACACCAGTAAAACTTGGCAAAGATGAGGAAGAGCTTCTGAAGAAGTTGGCAACACTTCGTAAAGAGGATCCAACTTCAGTGACAGTCCATCGCCTCGATGAGAAGGCAGATTCAGGCATCTTTTCTCGCTTCAGAGATGCGTTTCACCGCTGATGCTCTCACTCTTTCTCGTTCCAACAATTTCTGAAGGCGATCAAATAACCATCGAGGGCGATGAGGCTCACCATGCAATCACAGTGATGCGCATGGGAATTGGTGAAGAGCTTCAAATAACTGATGGACGCGGCCGATGGGCGCAAGGATCAATCACTTCCGCCTCAAGGAAGAGTTTTACTCTTCTCATCTCAGCGCGTGGAGAAGTTGAAAAGACTGACCATGAGCTAGTGGTTATCCAAGCACTCACTAAATCTGATCGTGTCCGTGAAAGTATTGAATTACTCGTTGAAGCTGGAGTCGACCGGATTATTCCGTGGCAGTCAGATAACAGCATTTCAAAGTGGAAAGACGATATGGGCGAGAAGTGGGCAACTTCTGCAATTGCAGCATGCAAACAATCTCGTCGCTATACGATCCCAGAGATCGAGCGCCCAATAACTCTGCGGGAGATCAGCCAACGATTTGCAGATGATTCCCTGCTCTTGGTCTTACATGAATCGGCAGAAGAGAAGCTGAGTTCTGTCGTCTCAGAGAGTTCGACTTCTGGAAAAAATGTTGTACTCGTGATCGGGCCCGAAGGCGGAATGAGTGCTCATGAACTTCGAGAGCTTGAGCGAATCGGTGGCAAGATTGTAAAACTCGGAACCCCAGTTCTGCGCTCAGCTCATGCCGGTATAGCCGGACTCGCCGCAGTACAAGCGCTGATGAAGCGCTGGTAAGTGCTCGACTAGGTTATAGAGTCTCATCATGTGTATCTTCTGCAAGATTGCGGCGAATGAATTTGGAACGCAATTTCTCTATGAAGATGAGAATGTCCTGGCATTCCGCGATCTCGATCCAAGGGCGCCGACCCACATCTTGATCATTCCGCGAAAGCATTACGAGAATATTGATGAACTCACCAACGCTGACCCCGCACTCGTTGGGGAGCTCTTTGCGGCTGCTAGCTCGCTCGCTATTTCTGAGGGCCTTACTGGCCACCGCACAGTCTTTAATACGGGGGAGAGCGCCGGCCAGAGCGTCTTTCACGCCCATCTTCACCTTTTAGGTGGGCGATCGTTCGCATGGCCGCCCGGTTAATCGTAGGATTGAAGTAATGGAATCAGCCTTGATCACCGTCCCAACCGCGATACCGATGGTCGCCCTTGTTGGACCAAACGATGCATATCTGCGCATTCTCGAAAGTACCTTCACAAAGGTCGTTATCACTGTCCGAGGAAATGAAATTTTTGTTAAAGGCGATCTTGAAGAGTCAGCCGCACTCGAATCTCTTATCAAGGAGTTACTCGTTCTTTTGCCCGGGGGCCAGGCTCTTACGATTGATTCCATTGAACGTGCCGTTGCGATGGTAAAACATATTCCTCAAGATCATCCAGCAGAGGTTCTCTCACTCAATATCTTGAGTAATCGCGGAAAGAGCATTCGCCCAAAGACAGCTAATCAGAAGCGTTACGTTGAAGCTATCGATCAGAATACGATCACATTTGGATTGGGACCTGCAGGAACTGGAAAGACCTACCTTGCTATGGCGAAGGCGATTCAATCACTGCAAGCGAAGGAAGTTAATCGCATCATCTTGACTCGACCTGCAGTAGAAGCGGGCGAGCGCTTAGGTTTTCTCCCCGGAACTCTTCAAGAGAAGATTGACCCGTATCTACGTCCGCTCTTTGATGCGCTTCACGACATGATCGATCAAGAATCTATTCCACGGCTCATGCAATCTGGCGTGATTGAGATTGCACCGCTTGCTTATATGCGTGGTCGCACACTCAATGATGCTTTTGTTATTTTAGATGAGGCACAAAATACATCTCCAGAACAGATGAAGATGTTCTTGACCCGATTGGGCTTTGGCTCAAAGATGGTTATTACAGGCGATGTGACGCAAGTTGATCTTCCTAACTACGCCAAATCAGGGCTAGCAGTTGTTCAAAATGTTCTCACCGGTGTTGAAGATATTGCCTTCATGCACCTTGGTTCAGAAGATGTCGTCCGCAACAGGCTTGTGGGAGATATCGTCGAGGCCTATGGCCGTTTTGATCAGGTGCAACCACAGGATGGCAAGAGCGATGGCTATAGAACTTTCAAACGAATCTAACTCGACCTGTGATGAGCCATCACTCATCTCGGTTGCACAATTCGCCGTTGCGGCAATGGGCGTCCACCCAGATTCTGATCTGAGCATCACGATTGTCGATGAGGATCGCATGAGTGAGCTCCACGTTGAATGGATGGATCTACCAGGCCCTACTGATGTGCTCTCTTTTCCTATGGATGAGTTGCTTCCGAACTCACATGAAAGCGGGCCTGGAATTATCGGGGATATCGTCCTCTGTCCAGAGTTTGCTTCGAAACAGAAAGTTCCACACTCCCTCGCTGATGAACTCGCTCTGCTCACAGTTCATGGCGTTCTTCATTGCCTTGGCTTTGACCATGCCGAAAAAGTAGAAGAGATTGCCATGTTCGCACTACAAGAGAAGATTCTTGCGGAATGGAAGTCCACACAGTGACGATCGTTCTAAGCCTCTCCCTCTTTATCGTGCTGTTGATTGCTGGCTTTGCCTTTGGCTACTCGACTGCGGTGCTTCCCTTCTTCAAGCCAATCGACCGTTTTATTCATTGGTTGATACATCTTTTTACTGCAGGAAGTGGATTTGGTAAGAGCTACTATGCGGATGAAGCTCAACTTCGCGATATGGTCGATGAAGCCAGTGAACGAGGCCTCGTCGAGGACTCTGAACGAGAGATGATCCATTCAGTCTTCGATCTTGGGGACACGCTTGTCCGTGAACTCATGGTTCCGCGCACCGATATGGTCTGGATCGAAGGCGATAAGACAGTTCGCCAAGGTTTATCACTCGCGCTGCGTTCAGGATTTACTCGTATCCCGGTTATTACAGAGAACCTCGATAACGTCATTGGTATCGCTTATGTAAAAGATTTGGCACGGCGAGTTCACGAGCACCACGAATCCGAACAGACAGAGTCAGTTGAGATCCATTCTCGTCCAGCAACCTTTGTCCCGGAGACAAAGACTGCAGCAGAGTTGCTCAAAGAGATGCAGCACGATCAGATCCACATGGCGATCGTCATCGATGAATATGGCGGCACTGCTGGCTTAATCACCATTGAAGATATCCTTGAGGAGATTGTCGGTGAGATCGCTGATGAATATGATCTTGAGGCCCCGGAGATTGAGTGGCTCAATGCAGATACTGCACGCCTTTCAGCGAGATTACACGTTGAAGATTTTGAAGATGCCTGCAAGGTCACTCTCACCGAAGATCAGAAAGAGGATGTAGATAGCCTCGGCGGATTTATGGCAAAAGTTCTTGGGGGAGTTCCGATTCCTGGCAGCACCATCACAATTGATGGCTGGCAGCTGACGGCAGAGCGTCCAGTTGGACGACGACATCGGATCGCATTTGTTTTAGCTACGCGTAGCGAAGAAGAAGATTCCATTCCGACTGCCTAGAAACTCCCTGTAGGCTCGCCCTATGCGCATTGTTCGTTTCTCGCCACCAGCTTCTGCTGGAATCGGTACAGACCCTCTCTTTGGTGTCCTCAATGATCGCGGTGAGATCCTCGTCGTCAAGGGTGATCCGATTTACTCTGGAATCATCCCAACTGAGACAAAGCTAGCTTTGGAAGATGTTCGACTTCTTGCTCCTGTAATTCCTCGCAGCAAAGTTGTCTGCGTTGGCAAGAATTATGCAGACCACGCCGCAGAGATGAACTCAGCCGTTCCAGATGAGCCAATAATCTTCTTAAAGCCAAATACTTCTGTCATTGGTCCTGAAGAACTTATTCAATGGCCAAAGATGGCTCCGAGTATTGATTACGAAGGCGAGCTCGCTATCGTAATCTCTCGTATCTGCAAGGATGTTCCAAAAGAGAAATACGCAGATGTTGTCTATGGCTACACGATTGCCAATGATGTGACCTCACGTGAACTGCAAAAGCGCGATGGTCAATGGATGCGAGCAAAAAGCTTCGATACCTTCTGTCCACTTGGACCGTGGATTGAGACTGAATTTATTCCTGGATCACAGCGGATTGAGACCATCGTCGATGGAATCGTTAAGCAGTCCGAACCAATCTCCTCGATGATCTTCGATGTCCCAACAATTATTAACTTCGTCTCATCAGTGATGACTTTGCTTCCGGGTGATGTGATTTTGACCGGAACTCCATCAGGAATTGGTCCAATGGGGGCAGGGGAGAAAGTTCAAATTTCCATCGAAGGCATCGGTCAATTAACCAATACTGTGAGCGCTCATGCCCGCTAATACTTCGAGCAAAGTACGAGTTCGCTTCGCACCATCTCCTACAGGTGAGCTACACGTTGGCAATATCCGTACCGCCCTCTTTGATTGGGCCTACGCCCGCCATACTGGTGGCACATTTATCTTCCGCATTGAAGATACCGATACCGAGCGAGTAACTCCTGAATATATCCAGGCTGCAATCAATACTTTGAAGTGGCTCGGCCTTGATTGGGATGAAGGTCCTGAAGTGGGTGGAGAGAATGGCCCATACCTTCAAAGTCAACGTTTAGATATTTATGCCGAATGGGCAGCAAAATTCTTAGAGCAGGGCGATGCCTACCATTGCTATTGCTCATCAGAAGAACTTGAAGCCGTTCGCGAAGCACAACGCGCGGCGAACGTTGCGCCTGGGTATAACGGCCACTGCCGTGAACTAACGCCGCAGGAGATTGCAGCGTACCTTTCCGAAGGACGTAAGCCGGTTGTGCGCATGCGTATGCCAGATGGCTCAACCACCTTTACCGATCTCATCCGTGGCGAAGTTACCTTTGAACATAAATTCGTTCCAGACTTTGTCTTGGCTCGCAATGATGGTTCACCGCTCTACACATTGGCAGTTGCTGTCGATGATGTACTGATGAAAGTCACACACGTTTTACGTGGTGAAGATCTTCTCTCATCAACTCCGCGCCAATTACGTGTCTACGATGCGATGGGTGTGAAAGCTGCGGATTACCCACTATTTGCTCATCTTCCCTTTGTCATGGGTCAAGATAATGCCAAGCTCTCTAAGCGCAATGGTGAGACATCTATCGCCTGGTATCGCGATGCAGGGTATCTGCCAGAAGCGATCTGTAATTATTTAGCGCTTCTTGGTTGGTCTCCAGGCGAGGATCGTGAGAATGTCACCATGAAAGAACTCACAGAACTCTTCACCGTTGAGCGCGTTCATTCCTCACCTGCACGCTTTGATATGAAGAAGCTTGAAGCTATTAATGGCGACAAGATCCGCGCACTCTCTCTTGAAGATTTCTTCACATGGGCCATGCCATTTATGCGCAAAGCCGGGACAGTTACTGGAACCGATGAAGAAGTTGCTCTCATCAAGAAGGCGCTACCGATTATTCAAGAACGCATCGTGACACTGGGGGAGATCCCAGCACTTCTGAACTTTCTCTTCGTGAAGGATTTTGTGATTGCCGCTGACTCAGTAGAGAAGATTGCAGATGAGCAGTCGAAGAAAGTTCTTCAGATTTCGGCCGAGCGACTTTCAACCCTCACTGAGTGGAATCACGAATCGATCGAGGCGGTACTACGAAGTGCTCTTATCGAGGAACTAGGTCTTAAGCCACGTATCGCCTTTAGCGCATTGCGTATTGCAGTGACTGGAAGCCATATCTCTCCACCGCTCTTTGAATCCATGGAGCTGCTCGGAGCTGCGAAATCATTAGCCCGTATACGTGGGGCTCTCTAAGCCACACGTTCGAAAGCTCTCCAAAGTTCGGCTATTCTTAGCCATTCCGAGATAGACGTGAGAGCGTCGATTTTGGTGGGGTATGGGGTAATTGGCAGCCCAAGTGATTCTGGTTCATTTAGTCTAGGTTCGAGTCCTGGTACCCCAGCGATACTTCTCTTCTGCCGGATCTGCTCGTCAGATCCTCGTTGGCGCAAGGGTATTATCACGCACTGCATAACTGCATATCGGAAAGAAAAAACTAGGGCCCCGTCGTCTAGCGGCCTAGGACTCTGGCTTCTCAAGTCAGCTACGAGGGTTCGAATCCCTTCGGGGCTACACGGTTACGATCACGTGTATGAATAACCGAGAGTTAACGCTCTCGGTTATTTTTTTTGCTTGAAGCCACATCAAGTTATTTTTAATTATTTTTGGCGAGGTATTCACTTAACCGAGCAGCAGTTGCCACAACTTGTGCGGCATGCGAGCGGCCAGGTTGACGGCCCAAGCGTTCGATAGGACCGCTGATGCTGACTGCAGCAATAACTTTATTATTTGGACCACGAACTGGTGCGGATACTGATGCGACGCCAACTTCGCGCTCTCCAACAGATTGGGCCCACCCACGTCGCCTGACAGCAGAGAGGGAGGCAGGAGTGAAGAGTGAGCCAGTTAAGCCTCGGCGCATCTTCTCTGGATCTTCCCATGCGAGCAAAATTTGAGCAGCAGAGCCGGCCTGCATTGTCAGCACAGTCCCGACAGGAACTGAATCTCGAAGTCCACTCATACGTTCAGCAGTTGCTACGCAGACACGTTGGTCACCTTGGCGACGGTAGAGCTGGGCGCTCTCAGAGGTTGCATCACGCAGGGCTGAGAGTGCTGGCGCTGCAATTGCTAAGAGGCGATCTTCTCCCGCTGCTGCGGCTAATTCGCCTGCGCGTGGTCCAAGCGTGAAGCGACCCATCAGATCGCGAGTAAGCAGGCGATGGAACTCAAGGGCTACTGCTAAGCGGTGTGCCGTTGGGCGAGCGATACCAGTCGCTGCGACGAGTTCAGAGAGTGAGTGGGGCCCTGATTCCAGGGTTGCCATAATTCTCACGGCTTTGTCCAGTACGCCGACTCCGCTATTCTTCTTGTCCACACTCTAATACTGGCATCTCGGAATGCGAGATGCAACTATTTAGTGGAAGAACTAGTTGGAGGCTATATGAGTAAGACACTTGCAGAGAAGATCTGGGCTGACCATATTGTCAGCAGCGCGGCGAACGAGCCTGACCTGCTGTACATCGATCTTCATCTCATTCACGAGGTAACGAGCCCTCAGGCATTTGATGGCTTACGTCTTGCCGGCCGACCTGTTCGACGTCCTGATCTCACTATTGCAACTGAAGATCACAACGTTCCTACTCTTAACATTGATCAACCAATCGCAGATCCCGTCTCAAAGCTTCAAGTCGATACTCTTCGTGCAAATTGCAAGGAGTTCGGAGTCCGCCTTCACTCTCTCGGAGATTCACAACAAGGGATTGTGCACGTCGTTGGACCACAACTTGGTATCACTCAACCTGGAATGACGATTGTCTGCGGAGATTCACACACCTCAACACACGGAGCTTTTGGCGCCCTCGCATTCGGTATCGGAACTTCTGAAGTTGAACACGTTCTCGCTACTCAGACTCTTCCGCTTATCCGCCCCAAGACTATGGCGATCAATGTTGAAGGGACTCTCAAGACCGGCGTCACCTCAAAAGATATTATTCTTGCGATTATTGCAAAGATTGGAACCGGTGGGGGACAGGGTTACGTTCTGGAATATCGCGGTTCTGCCATTCGCGCCCTTTCGATGGAAGGCCGTATGACAGTGTGCAATATGTCGATTGAAGCTGGCGCTCGCGCTGGTTTGATCGCACCTGATGAGACAACCTTTGCTTATGTTAAAGACAAGCCCCACGCACCCCAAGGTGCAGATTGGGATGCAGCTCTTTCCTATTGGAAGACTCTTAACAGCGATGCTGATGCGGTATTTGATAAAGAGATCACAATTAATGCAGATGATTTAGAGCCCTTTGTCACATGGGGAACTAATCCTGGTCAAGGCCTTCCACTCAATTCCAATGTTCCAAACCCTGCAGATATCACCGATGCTGAAGAGCGCGGAGCTGCAGAGCGTGCACTGACCTATATGGGGCTTACCGCTGGAACTCCCTTGAAATCAGTAGCGGTAGATACGATCTTCCTCGGTTCATGTACAAACGGTCGCATCGAAGATCTACGTGCAGCTGCAGATATTTTGAAGGGTAAGAAGATCGCTGATTCTGTGAGACTTCTTGTCGTTCCTGGATCGGCGAAGGTCCGCCTGCAAGCAGAGGCCGAAGGTCTGGATAAAGTATTTCTTGATGCCGGAGGCGAGTGGCGTAATGCAGGATGTTCAATGTGTCTTGGAATGAACCCAGATCAATTGAAACCTCAAGAGCGCGCAGCATCTACATCGAACCGTAACTTTGAAGGACGTCAGGGCAAGGGTGGTCGTACACACCTTGTGAGCCCATTGGTTGCAGCAGCCACCGCAATCCGCGGAACCCTCTCATCACCATCAGATTTGTAAGGAGCGATTCAATGGATAAATTCGTCACACATACAGGAACTGCTATTCCATTGCGTCGCAGCAATGTTGATACTGATCAGATTATTCCTGCCGTTTACTTGAAGAGAGTCACCAAGAGTGGATTTGAAGATGGACTCTTCTCTGCATGGCGCAGCGATCCCGAGTTTGTTTTGAATAAGCCTGCTTATAGCGGTGCAACTATTCTTGTTGCAGGTCCTGATTTCGGAACTGGTTCCTCACGTGAACACGCTGTGTGGGCTCTTCAGAACTACGGTTTTAAGGTAGTTCTCTCAAGTCGCTTCGCCGATATCTTCAGAGGTAACTCTCAAAAGGCTGGACTTCTTACTGTGATCTTGCCTCAAGAGGCGATCGAAGAGATCTGGCAGTTGGTCGAGAGCGAGCCGCAGACATCAGTCACCGTCGACCTGGACGCGAAGAATGTGCGTATCGGAAGCAAAATTCACGCCTTCCAGATCGATGATTACACCCGCTGGCGCCTTATGGAGGGCCTTGATGACATCGGGTTAACGATGAAGAAGATCGATGAAGTAAGCGCATTCGAAGGAAAGAGAGCGGATTTTAAGCCTAAAACGCTCCCAGCTCTTCAGTAATAATAGATCTGCATTGAAACTCTCAACACCGCGTTGAGAGTTTTTTTGCATTTTTTACGTATAAAAAATAGATTTTTTTAATGCGACACACCGAGCGCTATGACCCCTATAAATCACCTCTCTGCGTAGATTTCTCACAGCGTTAAGCAAATGCTTAACAATTTACGCGTAATAAGGGGAAATAATGAACAAGGCCCAGTTCATCGCATACTTGGCACCACAGTTTGGTGACAGCAAGAAAGAAGCAGCTCGCGCTGTAGATGTTGTCTTTGATGCAATCGTCCGTAACATTTCAAAGGGCGACGATGTCATGATCAATGATTTCGGTAAGTTCAAGAAGGTTGATCGTCCTGCACGTAAGGGTCGCAACCCATTCACTGGCGAAACAATTCAGATCAAGGCAAGCAAGAAGGTTCGTTTCCTTCCTGCAAAGGCTCTCAAGGAGATCATCTCAGGAGCTCGCAAGATGGATCCAGCTCCAAAGCCACCTGTAAAGGTTGTTCCTAAGCCTGTTGCAAAGAAGGCTCCAGCAAAGAAGGCTGCTAAGAAGGCACCTGCAAAGAAGACCGCTAAGAAGGTCGTCAAGAAGGCTGCTAAGAAGGCACCTGCAAAGAAGAGCGCAAAGAAGGCTGTAAAGCGCCGCTAGTTTTACCGCAAAAAAGGGAGAGTCAGAGATGACTCTCCCTTTTTTCATGCAATCCCTGTCTGAGTGAATGTCTGAATGAATGTCTGAATGAGAACAAGATGGGTACTCTTTCGTTATGAGCGGTGAGCAGCAGAATCTTAAGATTGAGTATGCGCCGCCAACAGGCAAGCCTCTCGGCACAAATAATTATTTTAATTTTGGAGCAGGAGTAATCATTCCCCTCCTCAATCTGATCTCCAAGAGAGATTGGCGAGGTGTAGAGAACTTACCGAAGAGTGGTCCTGTCATTGTGGTCTCCAATCACATCTCCTATATAGACCCCTTGCTCTTCGCAGCATTCCTCTTTAAAAATGGAAGAGCGCCACGTTTTCTGGGGAAAGCAGCTGTATTTAAAGTTCCGGTTATTGGAAAGATCATTGCTGGTTCTGGACAGATTCCGGTAGAGCGCGAAACCGAGAACGCTTCACACGCGTTAGTGCATGCGATCGCTTTTCTCAAAGCTGGCCACTGCCTCGGTGTCTATCCCGAAGGCACATTGACTCGAGATCCGAATACATGGCCCATGAAGGCGAAGACTGGAATTGCACGCCTTGCGATCATCACCCAAGTCCCCGTCATACCCTGCGCACAATGGGGCGCACAAGAGATCATGCCTACCTATGAGAAGCGCATTAAATTATTCCCTCGCACAAAGGTCAGTGTCTGGGCGGGTAAGCCACTTACCTTTGAGAGGTGGGCTGGACGTGAAGAAGATCCAGTCGCACTTGAAGAAGCGACGCAGTACGTGATGTCTGCAATCACCAAGCAATTAGAAGAGATCCGCGGGCAGAAAGCTCCTGCAGAGATCTTCGATCCGCATAACTCAGCCCTTCCGAGAATAGGAAATTTTAAAAGCAAGAAGCGCAGACGGGGCCCGTCTTCATGAAGAGCACAGTCCTAGGTACTGGCGCATGGGGCACAACTCTTGCTCAAATTATTGTCGATGCTGGTCACGATGTTCTGATGTGGGGACGTAACTCCGATGTCGTTGCAGAGATTAACGAGAAACACAGCAATGAGGCTTTTCTCTCAGGGATCACCTTAGATTCACGAATTACTGCAACAACAGATATCTCTGCGGCGCTTGCTTTCTCTGATCTCATTATCCTTGCAATCCCGGCACAAACCCTTCGCGAGAATCTCAAAAATTGGAAACAGTATCTCTCATCTGAGAAGGCGCTGATCAGCACTCTCAAAGGTATTGAAGCGCAGACTCATACACGCATGACAGAGATCATTGAACAAGAGCTTGGCGAGGGGAAGCATCAGATTGGATTAATCACTGGGCCAAATCTTGCGGATGAATTGATTATTAGGCAACCTGCGGGTGCCGTGGCCGCATCATCTGATTCTGATCTAGTTGCGACAATGATTGATTTATTTACCAATCCCTATTTCCGCGTCTATCCATCGAAGGATCTTGTCGGGTGCGAACTAGCAGGTGCAACAAAATCTGTGATTGCACTAGCAGTTGGCATGGCTATAGGACTTGGCTACGGCGAAAATACTCAGTCGATGATTATCACTCGTGGCCTTGGTGAAGTTGCCCGTTTCGGAATTGGTTATGGTGCTGATCCACTGACGAATTTAGGGCTTGCCGGGATGGGAGATCTCGTTGCAAGTTGTGGTTCTCCTCTCTCGCGTAACCGCACATTTGGAGAAGTCTTGGGCCGTACTGGTTCCATGGCACAGGCGAGTGCAGAGATTTCTAAGACGGTCGAAGGCGTCGCCTCGGCAAGGGCTATTCGCGAACTGGCGCACCGAGTCGGCGTTGAAGTCCCAATTATTGAAGTTGTTTCCGAGGTAGTCTCTGGCTCTATGACGCCTACTGATGCCATGCACCATCTCATGTCGGTTAGCTTGAGAGCAGAGCTCGCATGAAGTCAAAGGTGATGATCCTCTGCGGAGGAAGAAGTAGCGAACATGAAATCTCCTGTATCTCTGCTGGCGGAATTTTAGAGGCGATAGATCGCGAGAAGTTTGAACCAGTTCTGGTGGGTATTACGAAATCTGGAGCCTGGGTGGTACCTGCTGATGGGCAGTCGCTCTCTATCGTTGATGGAAAACTCCCTGAAATCAAAGAGGGGAGCGCCCAATCAATCTCTGAGATTCTCCAAGAGCTAAAGCCTGATGTCATTTTCCCCATTCTTCACGGGCCATATGGCGAAGATGGAACAGTTCAGGGCCTCTTTGAGATTGCGGGAATTCGTTATGTAGGTTCTGGCGTCCTCGCTAGCGCTGTTGCAATGGATAAATCTTTTGCAAAGCCAATATTTGCAGCTCATGGATTGAACGTGGCAAATGGAATCGTTGTGTATCAGCGCGATTGGAATGGCTCGATCTCTATTGGGTCACTGAAGTATCCACTCTTTGTAAAACCTGCTCGAGGTGGCTCAAGCCGTGGAACAACCAAGGTGAAGAGTGCCGATCATTTAGCGGCGGCGATCGATGAAGCTTTCGCATTTGATACCAAGGTTATGATCGAAGAGGCAATTGTTGGCCGTGAGATTGAGTGTGCAGTTCTTGAGATTGATGGAGTTGCAACTGCCTCACCTCTTGGTGAGATCACAATTGATTCCCGCTTTGAATTCTATGATTTTGAGGCGAAGTATTTAGATGGTTCAACAAGTGTTATTTCACCAACGGATCTCCCAACGCAGGAGATTCAAGCGGCTGCGGTAAAGGCCTTCCAAGCGCTTGGCTGTGAAGGTTTGGCCCGCGTTGATTTCTTCTACTCGAAAGAGAATGGATTAGTTATCAACGAGATTAATACGATGCCTGGCTTCACTTCAACATCGGTATTTCCTAAGTTGTGGTCACAAGCAGGAACCAGCTATAAAAAATTGATTTCTACCTTGATTGAATCTGCTCTTCGCCGCAGTTCGAGCGTTACCCGCTAAGGATTTACCCGCTAAAAATCTAGAGGGCGTGCGAAGTCACTGGGCAGGTAAGGGTGCGTGAAATACCTGGCACTCCTTGGACCTTCGCCAAGATGGTTCGACCAAATTCCTCCATGCTTGGGGCTTCAGCACGCATAATGACATCGTAAGGACCGGTTACGCCCTCGGCGAGAGTGACTCCCGGAATCGCTGAGATAGCGTGGGCGACGCTCGATGCTTTACCAATATCGGTCTGGATCAAGATATATGCCTGGATGCTCATGCGATTAGGCTACCGCTCTAGGGCTCTTCGTAAAAGGGGCTCCCTCTCATAATCGCGATCGGAAGGAGCGGGCTATGGCATCAGAAGCTGAACTCTTAGCGGCGCTCTCGACGATTTTTTCGCGCGCTAAGGATGAGTCGATCCTCGTTGGGATTGGTGATGATGCAGCAGTTGTTAAGGCGCACCTCACTCCTATCGCTCTCGCTACCGATATGGCTGTCGAAGGAACTCACTTCTCTCGGAATTGGTCATCGCTCTATGAGATTGGCGCAAAGATCACATCTGCGAATTTGGCAGATATCTTTGCGATGGGTGGGCGCCCTGAATATCTCCTAGTCGCAGCAGCTCTTCCAAAGAATTTTTCCGTAGAAGATATCGAAGAGCTTGCACTGGGTATCGCAGATGAAGCCGCATCTATTGGTGCGATCGTTGTTGGGGGAGACCTCACCTTTGCAGATCGCATCGTCATCTCGATCAGCGTCTTTGGCTCTGTCGGTAAGCCGCTCCTTCGAAGTGGTGCGCGTGTAGGCGATGACATCGTTATTTCAAAATTACCTGGTGAATCAGCAGCGGGGCTTGAATTCTTAAAACGTGGAGTACTAGATACCAACTCGTCTGAGCATAGAAATCCAACTGTTGAATATGAGCAGGCTCAAGCAATTTCGGCGATTGCACATTCTATGTGCGATATCTCAGATGGTCTGGTCTCAGAGCTCAATCACATCAGCGAGGCATCTTCAGTTCAAATCGTCATCGAGAAATCCTTACTGAAGTGCGCCCCAGGCTTTAATCATCTTGAGCAGCTCGCAGATGAGTTAGGAATTGATCTGTGGAGTTGGGTACTACATGGCGGAGAAGATCACGTCTTTCTTGCAAGCGTTGCCGGCGGCTCATTACTTCCATCTGGATTTACCAAGATTGGAACCGTTGTGGCGGGTTCACGAGTTCTTGTTGATGGATTTATTGTGGAGCATCAAGGCTTTACACACTTCTAATAAGGTTTAATAAAGTTCGAGCAAGGCCTTCTTCATCTTTCCTGGACAATCACTCATCACTACATCAGCGCCAGCAGCGTATGCGGTAGCGAGATCTTCTGGGCTATTAACAGTCCAGATGAAGAGCTTTCTATCGCCGCGCTTTAATTTCTTTGGAAGTCCCGCATCCCCACGGAGAAGAAATATTCCAGGTCCTAGAGCGTCAAAGATGCTGAAGATCCTCTGCCAACGGTGAGCGATGAGATAGACACCAGTAAAACGAGCTGAGCGAGTGCGGCGTATGGCCCACCATGAGAATGACATGATGGAAATATCTATCCCCGAACGCTCAATACCCTCGGCATTAGCGCCGAGAGTCCGCAGTAACTCGCCTTCGACATCACCGCGGGTTGGGACTGGATGCTTTGTCTCAAGCGCAAGATTCTTCTTATGGGCGAGAGCAATCTCCAGTAATTCTTCGAGCGTCACGATCTCTGTCACCGCGCGAATTTCGGCAAGGGTGGAATCGGCTATGACGAGCGGAGAGTTCGCGATCCGCATCAGATCATCATCATGCCAACAGACCAAGATGCGGTCCTTAGTTAATCGAAGATCACATTCAAAACCATCTGCACCTTGATCGACTGCAGCCAGATAGGCAGCACGAGACATTTCGGGAAAATCTGCAGAGGCGCCACGGTGGGCATAAATCAACATGAGGCACGCACCGTTTTAACCGATGCAGCGATCACGATCTAGTTAGCGGGTTACTTTGCCGGCCTTGAGGCAAGAGGAGCAGACATTCTGACGCTTTGTCTGGCCACTTACGAGGGTACGGATGCGTTGGATATTTGGATTCCAGCGACGGCGGGTCTTACGCATGGAGTGCGAGACATTGTTGCCAAAGCTGGGGCCTTTGCCGCAGATATCGCAGTTTGATGCCACGGTGAACTCCTTCAAAAGTTAAGCGAGGGTGAATGCCCCTCGTCGAAGGCGAAAGATTACCGCCTTAGCGCCGCTTTAGGCTAATCGGCTAATCGGCGCCGCATGCGGATTAACGCGCGACTAACGAGGGGAGAGGGGAGAATAGGGCCATGACAACTCTCGATACTGCGCTGGCGGCGGTAGTCGGGGATCGGACGGCAAAGGTACTTGAAAAGGGATTTGGCCTGCGCACAGTAGGAGATCTCTTACGCCATTACCCCCGCAGGTATGTCGAACGTGGAGAGCTCACCGATATTGGAACCCTGCTCGAGGGGGAAGAGGCGACAGTGCTCGCCGAGATCTCAAAGGTCTCTTTACGCAGGGCATCGGGACGGACAATCCTTGAAGTGATTCTCACCGATGGGAGTTCCACGATGACTCTCACATTCTTCAACCAACCATGGAGAGAGAAAGAGCTTCGCGTAGGAAGAACTGGCCTCTTCGCAGGCAAGGTCGGCCTCTTCAATAATAAGCGTCAACTCTCGCACCCAGATTATGAATTGATCCCAGATGGGGATGATGTAGATGAGGCGATCGCAAAATTTGCAGGGCGATTTATCGCCGTCTATCCGGCTGTATCAAAGCTACCTTCATGGAAGATCGGCAAATGCATTGAGCTCGCCATCGATTCACTCGATGAGATTCCAGATTACATTCCTGAATCCATCCTCACCAAGGATGGTTATCCAACTCTCGATCGCGCCTACCGCGCTATTCATATTCCAGAGAGCAGGGAAGAGGCAGAGCTTGCTCGCGAGCGATTAACATTTGATGAAGCTCTCACGATGCAATTGCTCCTCGCTAAGAGGAGAGCTGAACTTCGTGCGCTCGCTACAACATCCCGAGTTGCGCAAAGTGGCGGATTACTGGATGCCTTTGAAAGTAGATTGCCATGGAGTTATACCGATGGCCAGCGAGATGTGATGAAGGAGATCGATGCTGATCTCTCGCAGAGTTACCCCATGCATCGTTTGCTACAAGGTGAAGTTGGTTCGGGTAAGACAGTTATTGCTCTACGCGCTGCACTGATTGTTGTTGAGAGTGGGGGCCAAGCGGCGATCCTTGCCCCAACAGAAGTACTAGCGCAGCAGCATTACATCACTATTCGCAAACTCCTCGGAGATCTTGCTGAAAAGGGAACTTTAGGTGGAAGCGATATAGGAACTCAGATCGTTCTGCTGACAGGTTCTATGAGTGCAGCGGCTAAACGTGATGCGATTGGAAAGATTGCCCATGGTGAAGCAGGAATCATTATTGGAACGCATGCTCTACTCAGTGAGGGAGTCGACTTTAAAGATCTGGGGTTAGTCGTTGTGGATGAACAACACCGATTTGGTGTTGAACAGCGCGATGCACTTCGAAGTAAAGCGAAACATCCTCCACACCTTCTTGTAATGACTGCGACTCCGATTCCTCGAACTGTTGCGATGACGATCTTTGGCGATCTTGATATTTCAACCCTTCGCACTCTGCCGCATGGTCGAACACCTATTCAGACATTCCTCATTCCAACTCTTGAGAAGCCGCATTATCTTGAGCGCGCATGGAGCAGAATCGTTGAAGAGGTTGCGAAGGGACATCAGGCATATGTCGTTGCACCTCGCATCTCTGCAACTGTGGCAGAAGAAGGCCTAGAAGGATTGTCTGGGTTAAGCGAAGCAGATTTAGAGATCGCCCGAGCTTTAGGTGAAGTAATCGATCAACCAAAGAGCCCTATGACTGCCGTTGAAGAACTCGCACCACAGCTTGCCCTTGGACCGCTGAAGGGGCTGAAAGTTGCAATACTCCATGGGCGTCAGAGTTCTGATGAGAAAGAGTCGACCATGTCTGCATTTAGCGCTGGAGATATCGACGTTCTGGTTGCGACTACTGTCATTGAAGTTGGCGTGGATGTTCCGAATGCATCAACGATGGTGATTATGGATGCAGATCGATTTGGAGTGTCACAACTTCATCAATTACGTGGGCGCGTGGGCCGTGGATCGGTTGCGGGACTTTGTCTTCTTGTTAGCAATAGTCCAGCGGAATCCGATGCGATGGCACGTTTAGAAGCGGTCTCCTCGACTCTGGATGGATTTGAACTTGCCCGGATCGACCTTGAACAACGTTCTGAGGGCGATGTCCTCGGCAGCGCCCAATCCGGAACTCGATCTCATCTGAAATTACTGAAAGTTTTGAGGGATGAAGATCTCATTGAGAGTGCGCGAGATGCGGCAAATGAACTGATCGATGCAGATCCTGAATTAAAGCGAGCACCACAGTTAGCAGCGCTGCTTGCAGAACTTATTCAAGAGGAGAGGGCGTCCTATGTTGATAAAGGCTAAAGCGAAGTTGGGGGTGCGCTCATGCGAATAATTGCAGGAACCGGAAAGGGAAAGCCTCTGAACTCTCCAACAGGGGCGGGTGTGCGCCCAACATCAGATCGTGCGCGCGAAGGGCTCTTCTCATCCCTTGAATCATCTTTTGATTCGATCGTTGATCTCGTATTCCTAGATCTCTTTGCTGGAAGTGGAGCAGTTGGTGTTGAGGCACTCTCTCGCGGAGCCTCGCTTGTGCACGCGGTCGAAGCAGATGCAGATACTGCTGAAATTGCCATTAGCAATTTCAAACTTCTCAATGAACCATCTCGAAAACATAAAGTCTTTCACTCACGAGTTGCGCGTTTTCTTCAATCTGAATTCCCCGTCAAATATGACATTATCTTTATGGATCCTCCTTACGATATGCCCAATAGCGATATTGAGGATCTCATCGACACAATCATGGTTCGCGACCTTTTACAGCCACGCGGAATGATCGCGATCGAGAGGGTAAGCAAGGGGGAGCCATTTATCTGGCCTGCTCGCATGGAGCTTGAGAAGATACGTTCATATGGACAAGGCAGTATCTTCTATGGGGGCTACTCTGCTACGGTTTCAGAGTGAAACGCGTCGTATGCCCAGGATCCTTTGATCCCATCACCTTTGGCCATCTCGATATCATCGAACGTGCAAGTGTACTCTTTGATGAAGTCGTTATTGCAGTCTTGGTAAATAAAACGAAGAAGACGCTCTTTACCGTTCATGAACGCCTTGAAATGATTGCCGAAGTAACTACCCAATATCCCAACGTACGCGTTGATTCCTGGAGTGGACTTCTCGTTGATTATTGCGAGAGACATGATGTAAAGGCGATCGTGAAAGGTCTTCGAGCTGTTACAGATTTTGACTATGAACTACAGATGTCTCAAATTAACTTGCAACTAAAGGGCGTAGAAACACTCTTCATGTCTACCGCGCCACAGCACTCATTCGTCTCTTCATCGCTCGTGAAAGAGATTGCAACTTTCGGAGGAGATGTCTCTCCGTATGTTCCCGCTTCGATCATCGCAAAACTGACCGCAAGACTCGCTTCCCGCTAAACTGAGCTAACCCCGAGCACGAAACTATAAAAGAGGTATCTGATGGATTCACAGCAAGTTATGACAGTTGTTGAACGTATCCAGAGTGCGATCACTGCAGTAGAAGATGCTCGTGGCGTGCCACTCTCTGCAAGCTGTGTTATCCATAGAGGCGAACTCCTTGAAGTCCTTGACGAAGCTCGCGAAGCTCTGCCTGTTGACCTTGCTCATGCTCAAGAGATTATCTCGACTCGTGAATCAATTCTTGAAGAGGCTCGTGTGAGCGCTGATCAGTTAATCATTCATGCTCGCGAAGAAGTCGCGCTCATGGTTGAACAAACCGAGATCGTCTCTGCTGCTCGTAAAGAAGCCCAACGCATCCTGGATGAAGTTGAGGAAGAGGCTCGTAAAGAGCGCGATGAGATTGAGGCTTATATCGATTCACGTCTAGCTACCCTTGAAGTTATTTTGAATAAGACTCTCGATGTTGTCCAACGTGGCCGCGATAAATTGCAAGGTGTAGAAGATAAACATATCCTCTCTGAATTAGGAGAGTAAGAAAATTACTTCCATCAAAGAGAGTCCATTCCTCTTTAACTGTCACGACCTGCCTAGGCGGGCTGGTGAGATGCGCGAATACGAACTCAATATTGATACTCATGATGAGCTTGGGATTCCCCTCTTTGCTGTCCCAGCGGATGAACGTATAGAAATTGATCTACGCATTGAATCGGTTGCCGAAGGCGTACTTGCAAGTGCAACAGTGAGAGCTCTCGCGGTAGGAGAGTGCACCCGCTGTCTTGATCGCATCGAACGTGAAGTGGAAGAGTCATTCCACGAGCTCTACATCTATGAGACTGACCCGCGCTCTAAGCGCAGTGGAAAGCGAGAGAAAGAAGTTGTCGTTGAAGACGAGGATGAGATTCTCGTCATGCAAGGCGATGCGATTGATCTCGAAGGGCCAATCCGAGATGCCCTTATTCTCAATCTTCCGGTTAATCCGCTCTGCGACGAAGAGTGCCTGGGTCTCTGCCCTGGCTGCGGTGTGAAATGGGAGAGCCTTCCAGAGGATCACGGCCACGAGCAGATCGATATTCGATGGGCGGGTCTTGAGAAGCTCGCGGGGGAGTTGGGCGAGGGCGAGCCAGAGGGAAAGTAGCCTCGGTTTGTATCTGCCCCTCTTTTCGGAGATACTTCTCTCCTTGCCATTGAGGTAGTCCTCGAAGGATGTATTGAAGTAGAAGGAGTCGGCCATGCCAGTACCAAAGCGAAAGATGTCGCGTTCTCGTACGCGTACCCGTCGTAGCTCATGGAAGACCACCCCTGCAGCTGTAGCAACATGCGGACAGTGCCAGTCACCAAAGCTTCAGCACACTGCATGCCCAACATGCGGTACTTATAACCGTCGTCAGGTCCTCGAGGTCTGATCTGAACTCGCTCCTTACCGAACTTACCGAAGCACTCGGAATATCGGTCAAGGATGAGTTGCTGCAATTAGCTCTCACTCACCGCTCTTTCTCTTATGAAAATGGCGGAACCCCAACAAATGAACGCCTTGAATTCTTAGGCGACTCTGTTCTTGGACTTTTAATTACTGAAGCCCTCTTCGAACGTTATCCAGATTTGGATGAAAGTAAGTTATCTCCGCTGCGTTCTAGCGTTGTAAACACCAAAGCCCTAGCGACCATCGCCCGTGAATTAGCGCTGGGTCAATACTTGCGAATCGGCAAGGGCGAAGAAGCAACCGGGGGCCGAGATAAGAACTCACTTCTCGCCGACTCCCTTGAAGCTCTCGTCGGTGCTATCTATATTGAGCACGGCTACACCGCAACAGCGAAGGTCGTTCTGCGATGGTGCGAAAGCGCCCTCACCGCAGCAACCGCTGAAGGGGCAAACCTTGATAGCAAGACCGCGCTTCAAGAGTTAGCTTCTGCTCGCGGATTAAATGGCCCTGAATATGAGATCACAGAATTTGGCCCTGATCACGATAAAAGTTTCACTGCTCTTGCAATTCTCTCCGGAGAAAAATTTTCGCAGGGTTTCGGTAAGAGCAAGCGAGAAGCAGAACAGATCGCAGCAAAGTTAGCGTACGACGCAATCTCTGCTCGTTAATCAAAACTCTCAACCTTTGCTTGAGGTGTGCCGCTTTTAGGAGTCGAACCACTTTGCCGATAGGTTTTCCCACGTGTATTTGAAGAGCGTCACTCTCAAGGGATTTAAATCCTTCGCATCTTCGACCACCCTCAATTTTGAACCAGGCATTACATGCGTTGTTGGCCCCAATGGTTCTGGCAAATCGAATGTTCTCGATGGCCTCTCATGGGTGATGGGCGAGCAGGGGGCTAAATCTCTGCGTGGCGGAAAGATGGAAGATGTCATCTTTGCCGGCACATCTGGGCGTGCACCTCTTGGCCGCGCTGAAGTATCAGTGACTATTGATAACACCGACCAGACACTTCCCATTGATTTCACTGAGGTGACGATCAGCCGTGTTCTCTTTAGAAATGGAACATCAGAGTATCTTTTAAATGGCGAGACAACACGTCTTCTTGATATCCAAGAGTTGCTGAGCGATAGTGGCATCGGTCGCGAGATGCACGTGATCGTTGGTCAAGGCCAACTTGATGCAATTCTCCTTGCAAATCCTGAAGAGCGTCGTGCATTTATTGAAGAAGCAGCAGGCGTACTCAAGCACCGTAAGCGCAAAGAGAAAGCTCTTCGCAAACTCGATTCAATGCAAGGCAACCTTTCTCGAATTCAAGATCTCACAGTCGAACTTCGTCGCAACCTCAAGCCGCTTGGTAAACAAGCTCAAGTTGCACGTAAAGCGTCGACGATTCAATCAGATGTACGTGATTCACGTCTACGACTTCTGGCAGATGATCTCTTGCAACTTAAATCAACCGTTGATGCAGAGGTTGCGGACGAGACTGTCTTGCGAGCTCGCCGTGATGAGGTTGAAGCTGCGCTCCACCAGGCTCGCTCTCGTGAAGAAGAACTTGATCAACAGAGCGCTCAAGAGAATCCGCTACTCGTAAAAGCGCAAGAGAATTTCTATCAGCTCACAGCTCAGCGTGAAAAATTCCGTGGAGTGCAATCTCTCTCATCTGAGCGAGCACGTTTCCTCTCCGAAGATGGCGATGAGGCGCGGGCTGCTGGACGCGATCCAGTCGCAATGGAAGAAGAGTCACAATCTCTTCGCGCTGAAGAGAATTCACTTCGAACAGTACTTTCTGAGTCTGCGACATCACTCGCCTCGATCACATCGAAGCTGCACGAATTAGAGTCCCAACTCTCCCTCGAAGAGAACCGGGTTAGCGCATCCCTTCGTGCGATCGCTGATCAACGAGAAGGAACTGCTCGCCAGGAAGGCCATATCAATGGGCTGCGTTCTCGCATCGATGCGACAAATGCTGAAATTGCCCGTCTGACAGCATCGCGCGATGCAGCATCTGAACGTTTGAAACAATTCCGTGGCGACTTCGCCGCACTCGAAGGAGAGATTGCAGGCTTAGATGCATCAGAGCCAGATCTGGATTCACATTACGAACGTGCGAAAGCTGCGCTCAATGAGTTGCAAGAGAAATTCTCAAAGCTTCAAGAAGATGAACAAGGAGCGGCGCGCGAAAAGGCTGGTCTTACTTCTCGCTTAGCAGCGCTGCAGGAATCCCTGATGCATCGTGATGGGGGAGAAGCAATTCTCGCCGGTCGTAGTTCTGCACGAGTCAAAGGTCGCCTTGCATCACTCATGACGATCTCTGCTGGATGGGAAGCTGCCGTAGCTGCAGCACTTGGTCCGCTAGCTGATTCAATCGTCGTTGAAGATCTCGGTTCTGCAGTTAGCGCGCTTGGAATGTTAAAGGCTCAAGCGGGTGGACGTTCAGAGCTGCTTGTCATTGATGGCGAGAACACTTCTGAGCAGAGCGCAATTCCTGCAGGGCTCACACGACTTACATCGGTTATCTCAACAAATGGAATAGATGCTCTCCTTGGAGCACTTCTTGCAAAATTTGTTGCGGTAGAGACTCTCGCCGATGCAGAGGCGGCCATTCATGCCGATCGCACGCTCATTGCAGTAACACGCGATGGTGACTTGATCAGCCGAAGCCGTGCTCGCGGTGGATCTGCTGGCTCACAATCTGCGATTGAGATCAATGCGCTCTTAGAGCGCACGCAACGCGATTTAGATCAGATCACTTCACGTTGTGAATCCCTCACCTTTGAATTGGCACGACTTGGCAATGATGTTGATGCTGCTCGTACCGCACATGATCAAACTCTTGCCAGGCTTAATGACTCTGATGCAAAGATGTCTGGCCTTGCTGAGCAGATGGCTGTTGCCGGACAAAATGTAAAGAGCGCTCAAGCCGAAGTGGAACGCCTTTCTCAAACCGAGCGCGAAGCTTCAGAGCAGCGCGCTAATGATGAGCGTGACTTGGCTGCAGCGATCGAACAATTTGAATCTCATCAAGCACCTGCAGAACCAGATTTCACCCACCTAGAAGATCTGCGCTCACAAGTTTCAGGAGCTCGCTCTACTGAAGTTGAAGCACGACTTGAACTTCGCACACTTGAAGAGCGCATCACTGCGATCGCTGCTCGCGCGAAGAGCTTAGAAGATTCAGCTGCATATGAACGCGAGAGCGCTTCTCGTGCAATCACTCGTCGCGAGCAACGTTCGGTCGCTGCCGCAACTGCGCAAGCCATCGCAGATACCGCTTACGAGACTCTTATTCAAATTGAAGTATCCATATCAAAGGCGCTGGCCGAGAGACAACGGTTAGAAGCTGCACGCACAGAACGCGAAGGAGAGATCCTCACTGTTCGTGGTCGTAGTCGTGAATTAACGACCGAACTTGAAGCGCTTACTTCTAGCGTGCACCGCGATGAGATTGCTCGAGCAGAGCAGAGACTTCGTATCGAAGGCCTTGAGTCCCGCTCGATCGAAGAGCTCGGCGTCGATGTCACAACACTTCTTGCTGAGTATGGACCAGAGAATGATGTCCCAACATATATTGAAGATGAAGAAGGCAATTGGGTCCCAGGAGATCTCATCCCGTATCGCCGTGACCAACAAGAGAAGCGATTGGTACAAGCAGAACGTGCTCTCGCGATGCTTGGAAAGATCAACCCTCTTGCACTTGAAGAGTACAACGCACTTGAAGAGCGTTTGAAATATCTCGCCGAACAACTAGAGGATCTCAAGAAGACGAAGAAAGATCTTCTCGATATTGTCAAAGAAGTTGATGACAAGGTCCAAGAGATCTTCTATCAGGCCTACCTAGACACTGAACGTGAATTCCGTGGAATCTTCGCACGACTATTCCCGGGTGGTGAAGGTCGTCTGATTCTCACAAACCCAGATGATCTAATGAACTCTGGCGTCGATGTAGAAGCTCGCCCACCAGGAAAGCGTGTTAAGCGCCTATCCCTTCTCTCTGGCGGAGAACGTTCTCTCGTAGCAGTCGCGATGCTCGTTGCGATCTTTAAGGCACGCCCAAGTCCGTTCTACGTCATGGATGAGGTTGAGGCAGCTCTCGATGATACAAACCTAGGAAGACTTCTTGGAGTCTTTGAAGAGCTTCGTGAGAAGTCACAGCTGATTATTATCACTCACCAGAAGCGCACTATGGAGATTGCGGATGCTCTCTATGGCGTGACTATGCGCGGCGATGGCGTCTCTGAAGTTATCTCACAGCGTCTGCGTGAGAACGAACCCGTCTCTTAACTCCTGCTACCGTGGCACTTTTTAGCAAACTCCTCAACAAAATTCGTGGCGGCTCTATCGCTGCCGCTGATTGGGATGAGTTCGAGCGAACACTTATTGAATCTGATTTAGGTGCCCAACTGACGCAAGAGATCATTACCCTGGCTAGGAGCGCAAAGGTAGATGAGATAGAGAGCGCACTTCTCCAAGCGTTATCAGCAAAATTGAGTTCGGCACCGCGAGATCTCGCACTGCGCGCTGATGGAGTAACCACGATTTTAGTTGTAGGAGTAAATGGCACCGGGAAGACCACATCAGTAGCAAAGCTGATGAAATTCTTTACAGATCAAAAATTAAAAGTGGTCGTCGCGGCTGCAGATACATTTAGAGCTGCCGCGATTGATCAGATTCAGACGTGGGGTACTCGTCTTGGAGTGCCAGTTGTTGTTGGTAAATCTGAATCGGATCCAGCTTCTGTCGCCTTCGATGGATTGAAGCGCGCGATGAGTGATCAAGCAAATATTTTCATCGTAGATACCGCAGGACGTCTCCATACAAAATCTGGCCTGATGGATGAACTCGGAAAGATCAGGCGCGTATTAGAGAAGGTAAACCCAGTGGATGAAGTCTTGCTCGTCGTTGATGCAACCACAGGGCAGAATGGCATCACGCAAGCGAAGCTCTTTGCAGAGAGCGTTCAGGTCACAGGGCTTATTCTCACCAAGATGGATGGCTCAGCGAAGGGCGGAATAGCCTTGGCGATCGAGAGCCTCACTGGAATCCCCGTAAAATTTATTGGCTCGGGGGAGTCGGCAGCGGATTTACAGGTTTTTGAGCCGGAAAAGTACCTCCAGGGTCTACTCGCTTAATTTTTTAACGTGCGTGTAACAATAAAAGTCACATTCGCGTAACTCAGGCAGGCCAATCTTCATCTCGCGCCCGTTTCGGGTCGGCTCCGCAATGGCCCTCAATGGCGAGGTATCTCTCACTACCTTTTGGAGAGTTTATGAATTTCAACACTGGCGATACCGCCTGGATCCTTGTTGCATCCGCTCTTGTACTTCTCATGACACCAGGTCTTGCCTTCTTCTATGGTGGAATGGTTCGTGGGAAGAACGTGCTCGGAATGCTCGCACAAAATTACGTCACCATGGGAATTGTTTCAGTTCTCTGGATCACTGGCGTCTACAGCCTTGCATTTAGCGGCAAAGGAAAGTGGATTGGAGACCTACACCAATTCGGCCTTAACCACATCTGGCAGCAAGCGACTGGTTTCGAATCACTGACAATTCCACCTTTGGTCTTCTGTGCATTCCAATTAATGTTTGCAATCATTACTCCTGCACTCATCACTGGTGGAACAGCAGATCGCTTGAAGTTCGGTGCATGGTCAATCTTCTGTGGTCTTTGGCTTATCGTTGTATATGCACCCGTTGCACACTGGGTCTTCTCACCAAGCGGATGGCTCTTTAAACTCGGCGCCCTCGACTTTGCTGGTGGAACTGTTGTTCACGCAAATGCCGGAGCTGCAGCACTTGCAGTCATCCTTGTCATTGGAAAGCGCAAGGGCTGGCCAAAGGAGCGTATGCGTCCACACAATGTTCCATTCGTATTGCTTGGAGCAGGACTTCTCTGGTTCGGTTGGTTCGGATTTAATGCCGGATCTGCTCTCGGTGCAAACACGCTCTCGGCGTATGCATTCATTAATACCAACACTGCTACCGGTGCCGCGCTTCTCGCTTGGGTCATCGTAGAAAAAATTCGCGATGGTCATGCAACAACGCTCGGAGCTGCATCTGGCGCGGTTGCAGGACTTGTTGCAATCACCCCTGCCTGCGGTTTTGTAAGCCCAATGGGTTCTATTGCAATCGGCTTCGCTGCTGGAATCGTTTGCGCACTCGCAGTCGGCCTGAAGAATAAGTTTGGATTCGACGATGCGCTCGATGTCGTAGGCGTCCACCTTGTTGGTGGCGTACTTGGCGCGCTACTTATCGGGCTCTTCGCAACAAAGATGACTAATGGAGCAGGTGCAAATGGCGCCTTCTACAAGGGCGGATGGACTCTTATGGGTCACCAAGTCGTTGCAGTTGCAGCAGTTGTTGCTTACTCCTTTATTGCAACCTACATCTTGGCTCAAATTCTCAACAAGACCATCGGTCTTCGCGTGGATGAAGAAGCTGAGCAGTCAGGCTTAGATCTCTCTCAGCATGCTGAGACTGCATACGAGAACGCGTCTTATTCAGATGGTTCGCGTTTCCTCTCTAACTTCACACAGACTAAGTAAGGGGCGGGGTTAATGAAACTTATAACAGCAATCATCAAGCCATTTAAATTGGAAGATGTAAAGAATGCTCTTCATGCAGTGGGTATCACGGGCATGACCGTCTCAGAGGCGAGCGGCTTTGGACGTCAGCGTGGTCACACCGAGGTTTACCGCGGTGCTGAATACACGGTCGATCTTGTCCCGAAAGTCCGACTGGAAGTTCTTGTAGATAGCAAGGATTGCGATAACGTCATTAATGCAATCGTTAAAGCTGCATCAACTGGTGCCATCGGTGATGGCAAAGTCTGGTCAACTCCAGTAGATGATGTTGTTCGAGTTCGCACCGGCGAACGCGGTAGCGACGCCATCTAAGTTGCACACAAGCAAAGTACCCCTAGTTAAGTAGGCTTGCCCTTATGGGCACACGAGAGCGTCGAGAGCGATCTGATCAGATCGATAGAGAGATCCAATCTCTCTTCCTCGACGCTCTTAGCCATACTGGAATAGATCCAGAGGCAGTCGCACTCTCAGCGGTTGGTGGGTACGGTCGGGGCGAGCTATCGCCAGGCTCTGATATCGATCTCTTAATCCTTCACGATGGAGATATTCGCCCCGAATCCCTGGGTGAATTCGTTAACGCGATTCTCTATCCGTTATGGAACTCTTCTCGCGCAGTGGATCACTCGGTTCGAACTCGCTCTGAGACATCACAGAATGCAAACGCTGATATCAAAGTGGCGATGGGTCTATTAGATATTCGCCATATTGCAGGCAACGCCACACTCATTGAGAGTGTTGCCAAAGATGCGCAAGAGTCATGGGTTAAAAATTTCAATAAGAACCGCGAGGCTATTCACAATTCAATTTTGGAACGAGAAGAGATTTCAGGCGAGCTGGCCTATCTCTTAGAGCCAGACCTAAAAGAGGCACGAGGCGGACTTCGAGATATTAATACACTGAGAGCTATTTCGAAGAGCCATGTAGTTCCGGTCGCGCTCGATAGAGTCGCTGCAGCTGGTGCGTTACTTACAAATGTTCGCGATTCACTTCACATAGTCTCTGGCCGCAATCGCGACCAACTCTTCTTAACTGAACAAGATGCAGTTGCAGCCGATCTTGGATTCTTAGATGCAGATGTGTTGATGTTTGAAGTTTCCAAAGCCGCACGAAGTGTTGACTATGTTATGGATTTGACCTGGCACAGAATTGAACATCGCAAGGGGAGAAGCTTCTTTCGGCGACCTCAAGCAACTGCAGTCGGTAAAGGGCTAGAAGAGATTGATAATGAACTTACACTCGAAAGTGGATTCGATATTTCGAGTGATCCAGGATTAGGACTGCGCGCTGCGGCAATGTCGGCGCAACGAGGAATACCACTTTCGATCGAAGCATGTATTGCTATCGCCCAGAATTTCTCTGATCTACCCACTCCGTGGCCACGGCAATCACGCGAAGATTTAGTTGCATTAATTGGCGCCGGGGCGCAGATGATCCAAGTTTTCGAAGCGCTCGACCAAGAAGGGATTATCGGTCGATGGATCCCAGAGTGGGAGCATGTGCGCTTCTTACCGCAGAGGAATGTCCTGCACCATCACACAGTAGATCGCCATATGCTCGAAACTGCAGTGAAAGCTGCCGCACTTACCCGTCAAGTTCGCAGGCCAGATCTACTTCTGATCGCTGCCTTATTCCACGACATTGGCAAGGGATTTCTCAATAAGGATCACTCTGAATATGGTGCCGAGCTCATGATTCCTCTTGCGAAGAGGATTGGGTTCTCCGATTCCGATGCATCAACCCTTGAACTTTTGGTCAAGCAACACCTCTTACTTTCTGCAATCGCAACAAGGCGTGACCTTGATGATCCACAAACGATCGCTTCAGTTCTTGCTGTTGTACCTGATGTAGACACTCTCCAATTACTTCATGCGTTGAGCATTGCCGATGGAGAAGCCACAGGCACGACGGCATGGTCTGCTTGGAAAGCAACACTGGTTCAGGACTTAGTGAATCGATGCACTCGAGCGATGCAAGGAGTTGCACCTGCAAAGGCGCTTGAGCTCTCGCAAGCCCAACTTCAAAAAGTTCATAGCGGTGAACTCTCGGTCGAAGTACGTAGCCACGAAGAGGGCTATGAGATTGAGATTGTTTCTCCTGATCGAATGGGACTTCTCTCGGTTGTTGCAGGAGTACTCTCAATTTCTCGGATGGATCTTCGATCCGCTCGTACGCGTACCGTTGATGACGTCGCGGTAATGAGATGGCTGGTTGCCCTCGATGTCCATGCCCCAAAGCCCAGCGAAGATCAGTTACTCGCTCTACTGCAACGAGCACTTGATGGAGAGTTAGATATCAATGCAAAGATCGAGGAGCGAATCCGCAATTTCCGGCGTTTCCCTGGAATTCCAGTACCGCCGCCAGTTGTTTCTGCGACAAATGAC
>CAITVX010000038.1 GCA_903895995.1 uncultured Actinomycetes bacterium | reverse complement strand
TTCCAGAACGACGGGTATGCGAGTGAAGCCCTTATGGGTATGTGGAGTTGGGTGCTAGATCAACCGAATGTTCAGACCTTGAGATACACCGTAAGCGGCGCTAATAAACCTTCGATGCGAATCATCGAGAAATTTGGATTTAAGCATATGGGCCAACAAATGGATGAGATTGATGGACCGGAAGAGATCTTTGAGATGAGCACAACGGAGTTTCGCACTCGTAACTCACTATAATTAAGCCATCATCATGGAGAAATCAAAGAGACGTTTAATTCCGCAGCACATTCAGCTGCTTCTTACTCTTGGCTCCATGACCATGTTCATGGCGATGTGTACGGATATGTATTTACCGGGATTCCCGCTGGTCGCAAAAGCGCTGCATGTGCAGATGGTCGATCTACAACTTACATTTACATCATTTACGCTCGGTGTTGGTTTTGGTCAGTTGATCTATGGGCCGATCTCAGATCGATTTGGACGTAAGAATCCTGCGATCTTTGGCATGGTGCTCTTTATTGCATCATCAGTTCTCTGCGCAAGCGCCACAACACTTGGACAATTAGTCTTCTACCGCTTGCTTCAAGCACTTGGCGGGGCTGCTGGAATGGTGATTTCACGCGCAATTGTGCGAGATATGCTCAGTGGTGTTGAGATGGCGAAGATGATGTCTGCGATGAGCATGATCTTTGTATTTTCACCAGCTGTTGCGCCATCTATTGGGACCGTTATTTTGCACTTTGCGACATGGCCATGGATCTTTCTTGGTCTGGGCTTATTTGGAGTTCTTGTCCTTATTGGAATTCTGGGACTCGAAGAGAGCTTGCCTATCGAAAAACGAAGCTCAGATGGAATCAAACAATCGTTTAAGAACTACATAATAATTTCCAAGAGCCACGAGTATCGATCAGCGGGATTGATTATGGCTGCCGGAACCTTTGTAACCTTTGGCTTTGTCTCGTCATCGGCAGCGGTAGTTATGGGTAGCTATGGTATTTCTCGTGCTAAATATGGATATATCTTTGTTTTACTAGCGCTTTCATTAGTTGCTTCTAACCGCTTCAACCAAACCTTTCTCCATAAATTCGGCGTGATTGGAATGCTGCGAAAGTTCACCTTAGTTCAAACAGTGAGTGCAGTATTTATCCTCATAGCCTCGATCAAACATGCCCCGTTATGGCTCTTACTCATTCCCGTTCTCCTCTGTTTTGCATGTGCGCCTGGCATGGGAGCGAACGCAACAACTCTCGGGATGCACCCATTCCCCGAGATGGCAGGCTCTGCGGCTGCGATGCTTGGACTAGTTCAGATGCTTGGTGCGGCAGTTGTATCAGCAGTTCTAGCCGCGCTTCATTTTGATGTCGTCTCTAAAATGGGTTGTGCGATGCTGCTTGGCGCAATAATTTCATTTATTCAAGCACGACGAATCAAAGTACAGATCGACTAAAACTTACTCAGTAAGGTATTTCAGACCGATCTGACTCTTTACGCGATCCATCACATGCATGATCTCAACGGTTTCGCGAAGAGACATCACTGGGCTCTCAATTAGGCCTTGTGCGATGCACTCTTCAACGTGGATACCTTGGAATCTATGTCCACGGCCTTCAAAGGTTTCGTTATAGCTTTGTACTAGCTCACCAGCTTTATTGAAGACTCTAAATGGGGTTTGTGAGTAGAAAGATTTATCAATCTCAATACGCCCAAGAGTGCCAACTACAGTGGCATTCACTGGTCCGGGCCCCATGATTGATGTCGTCAGCACAGCGTGCTGACCCTTTTCATATTCAAAGATCATTGATGTAGTCGCATCAACCTTGTCATGATTCAAAGTTGCGCGAGCGGTGATCTCTTGTGGAATACCAAAAATTCTGTGGGCAAAAGAAATTGGATAAATTCCTAGGTCAAGAAGGGCTCCGCCTCCGAGTGCGAGCTCAGTCATTCGGGGTTTATGAACGAGCGCTTGGGTATGGTCGGCGATGACAAGTTCGATCTGACCCAATGAGCCCGAATTAATTACTTCAAAGATTGCTTTCATCGATGGCAGGAACCTCGACCACATCGCTTCCATGACGAAGAGGTTCTTCGCTTTAGCATGTGCTTGAATCTCTTCTGCTTCACGGCCGTTGATAGTGAAGGCCTTCTCTAGCAATACATGCTTACCTGCATTGAGAGCGCGCATTGTTTCGCTGTGATGGTAAGGGTGAATGGTTGAGATGTAGACGACGTCCACTTCAGGGTCATTAACTAAAGAGTCATAACCTTGATGGCGATTCGGGATATTGAACTTATCTGCAAAGGCATTTGCCTTAGCTAGATCCCGCGCTCCAACAGCCTGTATCTGCAGGCCAGCTCTTTGGAAATCTTCGGCGACCTCAGTTGCAATACCACCAGCGCTTAAAAAACCCCAACGTAGTCCGTTACTCATGGCGCGAATCTATCAGGGCGGCCATTCTGGGGCTCCTTTGGGCATAAAAAAGGGCCAGATCAAAGCGAGCTGGCCCTTCTCAATCATTGTGAATTAATTCTTTGAAGCCTTCTTCTCTTGCTTTGCAGCGCGCTTCTCTTTGAGGGAGAGCTTTGGCTCCTTCTTGGCATTTGCATTGCTCTTCTGTTCTTTATTAGCCATATTCCTGTGCCTTTCCTGAGTTACCTGTGTTAATAATGATAGTCGTTAAATCGTGCTTTAGAATACATCTATGAATAAAAATACCAAGGCAGTTATAGCACTTTCACTCGCACTTGGCCTTGGATTGGGTAGCTCTGCTTACGCGGCATCCCCATCAGCAAAGCCTAAGGTCACTCCGGTCAAGAAGGCCACACCAGCCCCTAAGGGCAAAGAAGGTACAGCCACCCACGAGATGTCTGAAGCATCAACTGGATCTGGCGAGGAAGGCTCAAAGAAGGTCGCAAAGGCGACTACAAGTGTCATCACAAAGAAGCCCGTTGCAAAGCCTTCACCAACAGCTAAAAAATAATTAAGCAATAAAAAACCCCGCAGCCAGATGGTTGCGGGGTTTTTCTATGAAGTGATTAAATGATTGACAAGCTAATCGCTGTGAGAACTGCAGCAATCGCACACCATGTAAACCATGACTGTGCAGTGCGCTGACGCCACAAATCGAGCTCATGTGGCAAGTTCGTTGTGCGATTACGAATCAAGATCCCGAGTGCAATAAATGCACCCAGGAAGTAGTGGAATACTCCTGTTCCGGCCATCAATACCCAGTTCGATGCATATGCGCCATTGAAGGTAACAATGCCTGCATCATCTTTGAGTAGGAATGGCATATTTGCCATCTGGTGAAGTTGGATATAACCACCAACAAGCAGAACTAGTAAGGTCACAATCGATGTGAGATTGCGAGTCTTCTTATCTGCTTGACCCATACGATGGCTGATTGCCGCAATCACAAATGGAATTGCAACCATCCAGGCAGCGCCAGATGAGAAGTGTTTAACTCCCTTTGGAAGCCAGTTTCCTCCAACATCGAGGTTACGAAGGTAGAAGTACGAGAAGATCATGCTGAAGAGGAATGAACCATCTGCAACAATGAGAAGTCTTACTCCGAGACGTTCACGACGACCGACAGCTGCATCTGAATCGTGGTGAACGTGGAACTCTGTGTCGTGGCTCATGAGTTACTTACCCTTTCCGTAGCCATAAGGATCACTTGTGATGACAGGAAGCTCATCAAAGTTTGTTAGTGGGACTGGATAAGGAACTGTCCACTCCAGCGTCTTTGCGCCCCATGGATTCATCGGAGCAATCTTGCCCTTAGTCCAGGAGTGAATGACAGCCCAGAGAAGAATGATCATTCCGGTACCAACGCTATATGCGCCGATAGTCGAGATGAGATTTGAGTTGCGGAAGAGTGCTGCATAGTCGACTACGCGTCGTGGTTGACCTTCTGCGCCAGCCATAAACATTCCAAAGAAGAGAACGTTAAAACCGATCTGCACCATCCAGAAGGAGATGTAACCAGCGCGCTCATGGAGCATGCGGCCTGTCATCTTTGGATACCAGTAAGCAAGTCCACCGATAGCACCAGTAAGTGCTGCACCCATCAGGGTGAAGTGGAAGTGAGCTGTAACGAACATTGATCCGTGAAGGTAGCTATCAGCAGGTACATCTGAGAGATAGATACCTGTAATTCCACCGATCATGAAGTCCCAGATAAATGCGAAGACAGAGAGCATCGGGAGTTTCATCCACGGCTTACCGCGCCACATTGTTCCAATTAATACAAGGAATAAGAGTCCAGTTGGAATCGAGATCATCTCTGTCGTAACCATGAATGGTCCGTTCAGTGAAGGTGCCCAACCAGCCATATACATGTGGTGCGCCCAGACCAAGATTGAAAGTCCAGCGATTCCAGCGAATCCCATAATTGCTGCGTTATAAGAGAAGAGCGGCTTTCTTACGAAGACCGGCACAATCTCCATCAAAGCTGCAACGCCAGGAATCAAAATCACGTACACCTCTGGGTGGCCCATGATCCAGAAGAGGTTGGAGTAAAGCCATCCACTTCCGCCCATATTCGCATCAAAGAAGCCAGTGTTATACGTACGATCCAAAGCTGTCATGATCATTGAGACCATGAAAGTTGGGAATGCAGGGATCGCAAGTGCAACCGAGATTGTTGAGCCGATAACGAAGATCGGTACACGGTTCCACTTCATACCCTTGGTACGCATTGCAATAACAGTGGTGGTGATATTTGCACCAGCAACTGCTGTTGAAACTGCGAAGATGATGATGGTTGCAATAAATGCATTCATTCCCGGTCCAGCTTGAATGCTGAGCGGTGCGTATGCAGTCCAACCTGTTGGGATTCCACCTAAGAACCATGCACTACAGAGCACAGGGATCGCGGTGAAGAGAACCCACCATGAGAGTGCGTTGAGGCGAGGGAAGGCCATATCGTAAGCACCGATCATGATTGGCATGACGTAGTTACCAAATGGGCCAGTCGCAACGATAATCATTGCAATGATCATCGTGATTCCATGAAGTCCAACGAGTGAGTTGTAAACAGTTGCAGTGATGAAATGCCCACCTGGACGAGCTAAGTTAGTACGAATCATCATCGCCATTGTTCCGCCAACGCCCAAGAGAGTCATGACGCCTACGAGGTACTGGATTCCAACCACTTTATGGTCTGTGCAGTACTTGAAGTAGCGCTTGGTTCCCTGACCATCGCCAGCAAGATAGAGAATTTCTTCATCGGTAAGGTCTTTACCAATTAGCCAACGCCATGGTCCGATAAATGCACCGATACCGGCCATAAATCCGATAGACCAAGCAAACATCGCTCCTAAGAGCACAATGTTGTTGTCGTGAGGGCTAAGAGGATCTGCGACCTTATCTGTATAGGTAAGGAGTGAGTTCTTCAGCGCCCAGTAAACAAGTGCGGCGAAGATGATTCCGACGACGACTCCAGTGCCCATGTGCAAGCGAGTGATTAAACTGCGCTTTGGGTTTGGAACTGGCCGTGAACTTGTGTGTGCTTTATCTAAAGTGCTCATGCTTTATGTCCTCCTTGTGCGGTAACCCAAGCGTCGAAGTCAGAAGCTGACTGAATCTCTCCAGTAGTTTCCATATACGCGTGATAGAGGCCGCAGAGTTCTGCACACTTCACATCGATTGGTCCAAGCTTGTCTGGGGTTGTATGGATAACAGTTGTTACCTGAGCATTTGCATCGACCTTAACTCCCAACTGGACTGGCCAGAATGAGTGGTTAACATCTGCGGATTTCACATCGAAGATAACTGGTACGCCTATTGGGAGATTGAGCTCATGAGTCTCAATTCCCTGTGCTGGGTAGTTGAAAGTCCAAACCCATTGCGATCCCCTTACTTCTATAGTGATTGCACTCTTTGCATCCTTTGCAGCTGCAACAGCTTGGCCATTCATTTCAGTCAAGCCCCAGATAATTGCAACAAGTGCAAAGACGAGAGAGGTGACTGTCCAAACAGCTACAACTGGACCATTGGTGCGAATAGCTGGTCCATCTGGCGGTGGTGTATCTCCGCGGTGTCGATTCATAAATGCGGTGGTCGCAACTGCAAGTACAAAACCTGCAATCGGAGCTGAAATTACTGTAAACCAGATCATAATCTTTTCAGCAGATTTCATCTCTACTGACATAATCGTTGGCATCCACTTTGGATAAAAGTAGATACCGAGTACGACAAAGAGCGCCGTCCAGAAGATAAAGAAGAGAGTTGTTTGCTTAACATCCGCACGCTTGAGGAATCGAGTCGCACGATCTCCAGGAGTGGGTGCTAGCTCTTCTACGCTGTGATCAGCCATTTACGACACTCACCTTTCCTGACATGTAACCGTTCTGGCCCATGACAGCGCCGAACTTGGCGTAGGTGCCATCACCACATGGATATTCACAGTTCCACACATAGTCGCCAGCTCCACCGGTAACGAAGGAGAAGACAACTGTGCGGTACTTATTGGCTGTCATTTCAGCGTCGCTCATCTTTGGAAGTGGGACGTTTACGAAGAGTGGATCTTGTGTTGACGTTGGAAGGCCATGAAGAGTGAATGTGTGCTGCACTCCGGTTGGGTCAAGTGAAGATACTTGCTGACCATCAACGGTCATAGTGTTATCAACCGTCCCGACAACCTTTGCAAAATAATTAGTGTTGAGCTGCTCTCCGCTGTCATAGACCTTCAAGGTCATTGTGATTAGTGAGTGTGCCGGTAGAACCAAGTGCTCTTCTGTATAAAAAGGCCAAGGATGAGAATTTGTGCGGTTTACCTGATTTGCTCGAGCTGTTGCATCATCAGGGAAGACACTCTCATTAATAAAAGCATGCTTGAGTGTTGCCCCATTAACCGTTGCAGTCCCATTAACCGTTGCGTAGGCCTTCTTCTGGGAATCTGCAGAAACGGAGTGGAGGGTAAAGCCGACGGTAGAGACAACGGCTACGCCTAGGAAGAGGAAGGCGACGGCGCTAATCAAACGCTTGCCCCCGCTCACTTCATTCTCTGTGGAGGTATCCACATAGTCCTTCTTTCTCATGAGGGTTCAGGAAAATCTAAAACTGTTTCAATTTTCCGTGAGTAATTACTTAGAGGCAGGGTACGCTCATCTCAGCGTAAAGACCAGTCTCTTTTGCGGTCTGGGTCACAGAACTTTTATAACTTTTATCTGAATTTCCTGAGAATGCGAAGGCGAGGTATCTGAACAATGAAACTGAACCCGGCTTGGGATATCGCCTTCGCTCTTATGCTCGCCTTAACTGGTTATTGGTATTGGCGCCAGAACAAGCTGCAGGCAACGGTAAGCACCACCAGGCAGATTCTCTTCTATGCTGGCCTTGGAGTGCTAGCACTCATGCTGGTTGGGCCAGTGCCCCATGCAGCGATCAATACCTTCTGGGTCCATATGGTTCAACACATCTCGCTCATGATGTTGATATCACCCCTGCTCGTTCTCGGCTCACCCTTCAAACTTTTGCTCGGAGCCCCACACTCGCCTGCTGGCCGGGTTGCTTCTGCGCTCGCTAAAAATATTCTTATCCGACAACTCTTCAAGGCAGAAGTTGGATTCGTGATTTTCCTGGCGGTCTTAATCCTGACCCACTTCTCACCTTTAGCCAATGCCGGAATGCGCAACCCAAATATTCATTGCTTAGAGCTCATGCTCTTCTTACTCGGTGGGCTTATCTATTACTACCCTGTGATGGAAGGTAATCCGCACCCATATCCCATTCCATACTCTCAAAGAGTTCTCTCACTCTTTGCGATGATGTTGCCAGAGACAATGACCGGCTTCTTCTTATATTCAGGAAATCGAGTTCTACACTCGCTACCAAATAACACGTCAATGTCGATGGGTCTCTCGGATCAACATACTGGTGGGGCAATCATGTGGGCGATGGGAATGTTGATCGACACAATGTGGATAGTCTTAGCGGCGAAAGATTGGTTTGAGAACGAGCGATTATTAGCGGAGGCTGAAGATGAGTAAGAGTAAAGAGCCTTCGAAAACTCCCGAGCAAGACCCTCATCGTAAATGGGTGCTGTGGGGAGTTCCACTCTGTGTTGTGATGGCATTCTTTGAATTAGATCGCGCACTCGGTGGAAATCACCGAAGCTGGGTCTATGTCGCCGAGTGGCCATTCTTCGGTGTCTTCATTATTTATATGTATTGGAAACTTTCACAACCACAAGATCCATTTGATGATTCGAATGATCCAAAACGAGAGATTGATTAAGGCTTAATTACCAATCCCTTTAGCCATCAAGCTACCAAGATTGATTAAGTGGCTTGCCTTCGGCATATCCTGAAGATGATTGAATCCCCACAACTGCCTTAGCAAAGAAATCTGGAATTGAACTTGCTCCGGCATAGGTACAGCTAGAGCGTACGCCAGAGATAATCTCATCGATCAGATCTTCTACGCCTGGGCGCAATGGATTGATATACATGCGTGATGAAGAGATTCCCTCTTCAAAGAGCGCTTTTCTCGCTCTATCGAAAGCGCCTTCACTTGCAGTTCGCGCCGCAACCGCGCGTGCAGATGCCATGCCAAATGACTCTTTATAGAGACGTCCGTTTGAATCACTATTGAGATCACTTGGAGATTCAAGGGTTCCGGCAAACCATGAACCAATCATTACTTGAGAAGCGCCAGCAGCGAGAGCGAGAGCCACATCGCGTGGATGGCGGACTCCACCATCTGCCCAGACATGCTTTCCAAATTTTGCAGCTTCAGCAGCGCACTCTAAGACGGCAGAAAATTTTGGGCGACCAACACCAGTCTGCATACGTGTTGTACACATAGCTCCTGGCCCTACGCCGACCTTAATAATATCTGCGCCAGCTTCGATGAGATCACGAGTACCAGCCGCAGTAACAACATTGCCCGCAACGATGGGAATAGTTGGATTGATCGTGCGGATAGCTTTAAGAGCTTCAATCATCTTTGCCTGGTGACCATGTGCTGTATCGACAACAAGCACATCTGCACCGGCTTCGATGAGTGATTGAGCTTTTCCAGTGACGTCTCCATTAATTCCAACGGCAGCTGCGATTCTCAACCGACCCTTGGCATCAACTGCAGGGGAGTACAAGGTTGCACGTAGCGCGCCGACCTTTGTCAGGATGCCAACAAGGTTTCCTTGCTTATCAACGACAGGTGCCAAACGGCGGCGATTGGTATTGAGGAAATCATAGGCTTCACGAGGTTCAACAGAATCTTTGAGTGTGATGAGATCAGTCGACATAATGAGCTGCAATTGTGTAAAACGATCAACACGTTCGCAATCTGCTTCAGTGACAATTCCCACTGGCTTGCCACCTTCGACAACAATCAGTGCGCCATGGGCACGCTTGTTGATGAGATCGAGTGCATCAGCGACGGTATCTGTTGGTGCCAGAGTTACCGGTGTATCAAAGAATGTATGACGGCCCTTTACCCATGAAATAACTTGGGCAACGATCTCCAATGGAATATCTTGAGGGATTACCGCGATGCCGCCTCGGCGAGCAATGGTTTCAGCCATTCTGCGACCAGATATCGCAGTCATATTGGCTACAACAAGTGGAATCGTTGTTCCGGTTCCATCGATAGAGGAGAGATCAACATCCATGCGGCTCGCAATTTCAGAGCGGCTAGGTGCGAGGAAGACATCCTCGTAGGTGAGGTCAAATGTTGGGTTATTTATGAAACGCACGTGAGGAAATGATACTCCCTACCCGGGGATGGCAATCAAGTTAGAATCAAGCGTGCTTCAAATATCGAGCTTGAGTACCGAGATCATTTTCTGGCTCATCACGCTCACTTCCCTTATTTTGACTGTCATTTTTTGGCACAAACTCACCCCTTCAAAATTACGACACGTGAGCGCTCGTGTAAGTGCCCTCATCTTTATCCAAGTCTTCGCCCTCGCGGCAACGGGAATCACTATTAACCGTGCAGGAGAGTTCTACGCAAGTTGGGGCGATCTCTTCGGAAGTAAGAATCAATTAGCGAAGATTGCGATCGAACCAAACCTTCTCGCAAAGATTTCGGCGAAAGATATTTTAGCTGCCAGGAAGACAGCTGGTGGAAGTTTGATCATTCACGAAGTCATCAAAGGCGCACAGTCACACATTGCAGATGTGGTGTACGTAGTTCTGCCTCCAAAAATTGCTACACAGATGCAAGCTAATCCTTCATCACCTTCGGTTGGGAGTGATTACCAGGTTGTAGAACTCTTCCCGGGTTATCCAGGGGTTCCACAAACATGGATCAATAGTATGGCTGGTATTACAACCCTTGAGAATCTCGAAAATAAGGGAACTATAAAAAATACGATTGCGATAATTCCAGCAATCAATGTTTCACCTGGCCAAGATACCGAGTGTTTGAATTTTGTTGGTGGGCCTCAAGTCGAAACGTGGATTACGACAGATATGCATCAATTTGCCACAACGTTCCTTGGACTCGATGCACGGCCATGGACATCTTTTGGATACTCAACAGGGGGCTGGTGCGCAGCTGAAGTAGCGGTAAGGCACCCAGATTTGTATTCGAATGCAATCTCACTTGCAGGATATCTCAAGCCGCTCTTCTCCCTTGGCGTGAGTAAACGTGAGAAGAAATATCTAACGGCAAGATATGACCTCATTGCAGCACTAGAAAAGAGTCAATCTCCAATTCGCATGATGATCATTGCTAGCGCAAAAGATAAGTTTACAAATAAAGCTGCAAAGGATTTCATTACATCCGCGTCAGC
>CAITVX010000037.1 GCA_903895995.1 uncultured Actinomycetes bacterium | reverse complement strand
TGGCGAATCAACTGGTGATCTTCGCAAACACATTACAGATTCGGGTCCATTCCCAGCACCACTTGCAATGAACGTTGTTCCGTGGGCTGGTTCACTTAAAGAAGATGGCTACTCATCTGAAGAGCTCAAGGTTCGCAATGAATCTCGCAAGATCTTAGGAATGCCAAAACTCAAAGTCTCTGCAACATGTGTGAGAGTTCCTGTATTAACAACCCACTCACTTGCCGTGCATGCAACATTTAAGAAAGAAGTGAGCCGTAAGGCTGCGCAGAAGGTGCTTTCTAAGGCCCCTGGTGTGATTCTTGAAGATGATCCAGCAAAGGGTAAGTTCCCAACACCTAACGATGTTGTTGGAACCGATCCAACATGGGTTGGCCGAGTCCGTCAGTCAATCGATGATAAGAAGTCACTCGATCTCTTCTTATGTGGCGACAATCTTCGTAAAGGCGCTGCGCTCAACACCGCGCAGATCGCAGAGCTTGTTGCTGCAGAGTTCTCGAGTAAGCCAGCTAAAAAGAAGAAGTAATCAGGCCAGTCATCCTCACAGCTTCTAGTGCAGATTAAGAGAGAATTAGGCATGTCCAGCTGGCCAAGACGAATTTGATACTCCAGCTTGGCACCAAACCCCTCAAACTGCATTAGCGGGGTTTCACATTGGAGTGCGTGACGCACCATTTTTGAAAGTCACCGATCAGGTGGAATTCAAAATAAGAACAAGCTGGTTAATACCTACTGGGATCACCGGTTATGGTCGTAACGCTGCAATATCGGTAACTAATCTTCCAAATGGCCACTTGATGACATTGAAGGCATCTATCGCTTCAGTCGCAATTATGAGCCAAGGAGCAAGACTCTACGAAATGATTAAAGATCCGACGAAGTTTTCAGCCGACAAAATCACTCGACAGATTTCTTTCAATGTTGGAGATGTGAATGCAGTAACTGGGATAAATTCTGTAAAGTCGACTTGCCAAAGCGGAACGAATTTTGACTGGCAAATGAGTGATATTCAAACATTTACCAATCCAAGGATAGACAGGTCTGGGAATATCGTCATCCAGATAGCCGGTCCTCATTATCTTATGGATCAAAAGGCCTTGAATATTGGAACTTATGAAGCCGATGTACAAGTTGGTCCTAACGCTTGTACATTTCGTAATAGTTCGCTTATCGGTGCACAAAGCTATTCAATTACTGTGCTGGATCAAGATGGAACCCCAGAAGTCACAACCAATTCAATAACCGTTGATGCGAACAATGTTGCACATTTTCGAATCAATGGAATTCACTTTAGTCAACCAACTATCACGATCAAAGGGCTTCGAACTAATTCGGGCAAAAAGATTACGTGCGTAAGTGGAAAAATCACTCAAATTATTCAAGGAGACCAACCGACATGTCCCAAGGGTTTCTCACAAAAGAAGTAATAAGCGCTTAGCCTGGTGTAGTTGAGAGCCACTCTGACTACACCAGCACCAAGACTACTGAGATGATGACGGGAATCGAACCCGCATCTCACAATTGGCGAAAGTGTGTGTGTTGCCATTTACACCACATCACCACAGCACCCGAAGGTTAGGCATAGGAGATTTCTAATCTTTTGAAAGAACTTCCAATTCTGAATAAAACATGACTGTGGAAAAACTAAAGGGTCCCTAAGGACCCTTTAGTACACACTTTCGCCAAGTAGAAAAAATATATCAGGTATGTGCGACTACTCGCAGTAACTAGATACTTGCTTCCAAGGTAATAAGACTTACCTCTGGCGGTGATGCGACTCGGATCCGCGCAAATGGTGATGTTCCCATTCCGGCAGAGACGTTGAGCCATGCTTCGCCCTTTTGAACGCTGACACCGCGTGCACGCCATTTCGGTAGATCACAATTTGTTGTGAGCGCCTTTGAACCACCGGGCCAAGGAAGTCGCACCTGTCCGCCGTGTGTGTGACCGGCAAAGATCACATCAAGATCATCGCGGTTCATTCCATCGAGCACACGCTTATATGGAGCATGCGTAACTCCGATAGCGAGATCGCATTGCGCAGCTGGGCCAGCAACCTTGTTGTAATCATCGCGATCTAGATGTGCATCATCTGTACCGCGGGCCTCAATGGTTGAACCATTAATTGTGATGAGCGCACGAGCATGATTGAGATTCTTCCAACCGCGCCTCTCAAGTCCATTAGCTAAATCTTTTGAAGGAAGCTCATTACCCAACTTGCGAGGGCCATGATCTCTACGTAAGTAATGCAGTGGATTCTTAAATTTCGGGGCGTAATAATCGTTAGATCCAAAGACGAAGAGCCCTGGTAGAGCGAGAAGTTCATCGAGTGCATGAAGTGCAACGGGCACAGCATCCATATGAGCTAAGAAATCACCAGTACTTATAACAAGATCGGGCTTGAGGTTAATGAAGGATTTGATATCGGCTATCTCTTGCGTGCGAGCAGGGGTGAGGTGCAGATCTGAAAAGTGCAGCACTCGGATCGACGGCGCCCCAGGGGGGAGCACCGGCAGGGTCGCCTCGCGTAGTTGATAAGCCATAGGCGTGAGAAGATACTCTCTATGAGTATTAAAGAGACACTCCAGCACGATTTAACCGAGGCGATTCGCTCACGCGATGAGCTCACATCCGGAACCATCCGTATGGTTTTAACCGCCATCACAATGGAAGAGGTCTCAGGTAAAGAAGCTCGCGAGTTAAGCGATGCAGAGATCATCACTGTTCTATCACGTGAATCAAAGAAGCGCCGTGAAGCATCCGAAGCTTTTGCTGATGCAGGTCGCGCTGATCGCGCCGAACTTGAATCTAAAGAGGGAGAAGTAATTGCTCGTTATCTCCCTGCACAACTTTCAGAGGATGAGATCAAGAAGATGATTGCTGATGCAATCGCGGAGACCGGTGCATCAGGACCAGCAGGCATGGGTCAAGTTATGAAGATCATCTCACCAAAGATCGCAGGCAAAGCCGATGGTGGTTCTGTATCAGCGCTCGTCAAAGCAGCACTTACCGGAGGAAACTAATGTCTGATCACACAAAGTTTGAATATGTAACAGTTCCACTTCTCTCACATGCAACAAAGCAGATCCTTGATACGTGGGGATCCGAGGGTTGGGAACTCGTTCAAGTAATTCCAGCACCAGGTACCGGAGAACAACTAGTCGCCTATATGAAGCGTGAGGTTAAGTAGATGGATGTTCGTGCAAAGCTTGCTGAAATCGGTTTAACACTTCCAGTAGCTGCGCTTCCCGTTGCTGCATATATCCCATCAGTTCGCACAGGAAACCTTGTCTTCACTGCAGGGCAACTTCCACTCGTTGATGGCAAGATGGCAGAGACTGGCAAAGTTGGCGGCACTGTAACGCCAGAGCGCGCTAAAGAGTTGGCAACGATCTGCATTTTAAATGCACTTGCTGCAGTTGAACTTGTTGCACCAGTTGATTCAATCGTTCGCGTTGTCCAGGTTCGTGGATTTGTTAACGGAGTTGCAGGATTCACTGGACATCCAGGAGTCGTTAATGGAGCCTCAGAGACTCTGATTCATATTTGGGGCGATGCCCTTGGTAAGCATGCACGCACAGCGATTGGTGTTGCAGAGCTTCCGCTGGATGCTCCAGTAGAGATCGAGCTTGTTGTAGAAGTTAAGTAATTATCTTCCGCGCTTAGAGATGCGTTCGTAGTCCAAAATAACTACGGCGCGGGGTTCGAGGCGAACCCATCCACGTGCTGCAAAATCCGCGAGGGCTTTATTCACTGTCTCGCGTGATGCACCGACTAGTTGAGCGAGCTCTTCTTGTGTCAGGTCGTGGTTGACGTGCAGGCCCTCATCTTTTTGAACCCCAAAACGTGTACCGAGATCGATGATTGCTTTAGCAACGCGACCAGGAACATCTGCAAAGACGAGGTCTGCGAGAATTTCATTCGATTTACGCAAGCGCTGAGCAAGTCTGCGTAGTAGTTCAAGTGATGCTTGTGGATGTGCAGTGACAAGGCCAATAACTTGATCATGCGCAAGCGCGAGAAGTTTTGCATCGGTAACAGCAGTCGCTGTTGCGGTACGGGGTTCTGGATCAAAGAGTGAGAGCTCACCAAACATTTCACCAGGTCCAAGAATGGAGAGAAGGTTTTCGCGGCCGTCGATTGATGTGGTGCCGAGTTTTAACTTACCTTCGAGAACTACGTAGAGACGATCGCCTTCATCGCCCTCTTTAAAGAGTGTGTGGCCCTTGGTTACTTTGACCTGCGTCATTGACGCGCGCAGCGCAGTGGCATCATCATCGTTTAACGCGCTAAAGAGCGGCGCGGAACGAATCAGGGATTCATCGGCAGCTTTGGACACGAGTCGAACTTTACTCAAGTGATGGCTAGATCACCAAACTCAATTCTCCCAGCTAACCTTAATCCTGTGAGTACGAAGCGAGAAGCAGGTGCTATCTATAAAGCCCTGACCAAGCGTTATCCGAATATTTACTGTGAACTTAACTTTGAAACGCCCTTTGAACTACTAGTCGCCACAGTGCTCAGCGCTCAATGCACAGATAAGAGAGTTAACACTGTCACTCCACGCTTATTTAAAAAATTTGGAACTCCAAAGAAGATGGCTTCTGCATCCATCATCGAGATTGAAGAGATCATCGCCTCACTCGGTTTCTTTCATGTGAAAGCCCGCCATCTCAAAGGGCTGAGCGAGAAGTTGATGCACGACTATGCGGGTGTTGTCCCACCGATTCAAGATGAGCTAGTGAAATTGCCAGGGGTGGGACGTAAGACTGCAAATGTTGTATTAGGACATGCATTTGATATCCCAGGGATCACAGTTGATACCCACTTTGGACGCCTTGCTCGTAGGTTTGGATGGACAACTTCAGAGGATCCAGTGAAGGTTGAACATGAAGTAGGCGCACTGATTCCTGAGAGAGAGTGGACCAACCTCTCTCAACGTATCATCTGGCACGGCCGTCGCATCTGTCATAGCCGTAAACCTGCATGCGGTGCCTGCCCATTGGCAAAGTTGTGCCCCTCATATGGAATCGGTGAAACAGATAAAGTTAAGGCTATGGCGCTTGTGAAATCAGATTCGGATTTTCGTTGAAGCGCGCCCTCGTACTGATCCTTGTTCTGCTCGTCGCTCCTCTTACGCCCGCACGTGCAGCGACCCCATCATGCTCAACAATTAAAGTTGTCACTGCAAGCAAGGGAATCTCTCTTCCCTGTTTGAGTGGAACTGGATCGATTACGTATGAAGCTATCCGTGGACCAGTCTTAGTAAATGTCTGGGGATCATGGTGTGAACCGTGCAAGCAAGAGATCCCTCACTTAGTAGAGATTGCAAAGGGCGGGAAGATTGCGATCATCGGCAT
>CAITVX010000036.1 GCA_903895995.1 uncultured Actinomycetes bacterium | reverse complement strand
TTAATCGTGCAAAGCTTCTTGATTATGCGAACGCGAGCGGAGATCAGAATCCAATCCATCAAGATGAGGCCTTTGCAAAATCTGTCGGCCTCGAGAACGTGATCGCTCACGGAATGTTCACGATGGCCCTAGCTGGCCGCTATGTCAGCGATATTGCAGGAAGCGCAGCTGTAAGAGAGTTCTCCTCCCGCTTTATTAAGCCTGTTGTTGTCCCTGCCAATACTGATGTCGAACTCATTGTGCGCGGAAAAGTTCTAGAGGTAAGTGAAAACTCTGCGAAGATTGAAATTACTTCGCTCTGTAATGATGTGAAGGTTTTGGGAATGGCAAAGGCAGTTATCTCACTTTCATGACTACCGTTCCAGATAACGTCATTGAACTAGCGAGGCAGCGCCTTGCCGCAAGAGCCGAGAAGAATTTTGCTCTCTCTGACTCACTTCGTGATCAGATTCTCCACCATGGCTTTGAAGTATTAGATACTCAAGGCGGCTTCTCTTTCAAAGCGAAGAATCCATTTCCAGTTTATGAACGTATTGGAGATTTACGTTTTTTCACTGAGAAGCGTTTTCCTATTGCAGTAAGCCTTGTTGTCGACGGATTTGTTGACGATGCAATGACATCTATCCAAGCTACAAAGAAGTATTCGCCCCCGGATACGGCGATTCTGATTCTCGTGAATGGAAAACCTGAACTTGGCTCACTTGCCACAGAACTCGATGAGAGCACTTTTATCGCTCAGATCAACACTGGCTGTGGTTGGGCTGAAGCCCAAAATGCCGCTCTGAAACTCTGCCCAGCGCCGTACTTAGTTGTTATGGATCCTTCAACAATATTCACTGGTGATGCAATTACCCCGGCTCTGCAGATACTGAATGAAGGCGAATTCAGCGCAGTCGGTTGGCGTGGGGGATTAGTAAATATCGACGATGAGTGGCGAAGTGTTGAAGACAAGGGTGATGGAGAAGTGGATGTCCTCTTTAGTTACTTCATGGCGCTTAATGTCGAGCATGCACAAGGTGCAAGTGGATTTAATGCGCGGGCTCTCTACTACCGCAATGCAGATATTGAATTCTCACTTCGCTTACGCCAAACCCGAGGTCGTCTCTTGCAGATGACTTTGCCACTAGAGCAGGCAAGACATCATGGCTATTACGACACAGATGAGAGCTATCGTGATGAGCAGTCGAAGAAGACTTACGATCGCATTCTTGAACGATTTAGAGGCAAGAACGAAATTCTTGTCGAACGCAGGTAGCCTTACTCCATGAGCTCGCTCGCTGATTACACAACCCTCGGGGTAGGTGGACCTGCGCGCACTTTTATTCATGCAAAGAGCGAAGAAGAGTTGATATCTGCCATTCAATCTGCTGATGCTGCGGGTGAACCACTTCTCATTATGGGCGGTGGCTCAAATATTTTGATTGGCGATAGTGGTTTTGAAGGCACCGTTATTCGAGTTGAGACAGCTGGCAATTCATATGAGATCGATGCATGTAGCGGGGGAACGCTCCAAGTAGCTGCTGGTGTCTCGTGGGATGAGTTCGTTGCCTTCACTTTAGAGAAGGGCCTAGCAAATCTTGAGTGCTTAAGTGGAATTCCAGGAACTGTCGGCGGATCTCCCATTCAAAATATTGGTGCATATGGCCATGAAGTTGCCGAAGTAATTGCTCGAGTGCGTACATACGATCGCCAAGCGAAGGAAGTAAAAACTTTTACAGCATCAGAGTGCGGATTCTCGTATCGAAGTTCAATCTTCAAAGAGTCAGGTAACCGATTTGTCATTCTCGATGTGACATTCCAGCTTCGTAATGGCGAAGAATCTCTTCCTATCGCTTACCCAGAACTCGCTTCAGAATTAGGTGTTCGCGTTGGAGAACGTGCGCCAATCAAAAAAGTTCGTGAAGCGGTCCTGAAATTACGCGGTAAAAAAGGCATGCTCGAAGGTTTAGGCATTCACTCTGCTGGATCATTCTTTACCAATCCAATTGTCTCGCGGGCGATCGCAGAGAAACTTCCCGTTGCAGCACCACAGTGGCCTCAAGAAGATGGAAGAGTGAAACTTTCAGCTGCGTGGCTGATGGAACATGCAGGCGTTGCAAAGGGTGAGACTCTCGGCGGTGCAGCGATCTCTGCTCACCACGTACTTGCTCTTACTAACGCTGATCATGCAACAGCTGCTGACATCGTGGAGTTGGCTCGATTTGCACAGGCAAAGGTTAAAAGTGCATTTGGAATCACGCTAGAACCTGAAGTGCAATTTATTGGTGTGAAGCTGTAAAACTACTTAGCTTCAGAAAGTAACTTCTTTACGCGCGCGATACCTTCAACAATATCTTCATCTCCAAGAGCGTATGAGAAGCGTAGGTAGCCAGATGGACCAAATGCCTCACCAGGTACTGCAGCAACCTCAACTTCTTCAAGGATCAATGTGGCCAGCTCTGCAGATGTCTGCGGCCGCTTTCCACGGATCTCTTTTCCAAGCACACCCTTTACAGATGGATAGACATAGAAAGCACCAGTTGGGGTGGGGCACACAACTCCAGGAATCTCATTAAGAAGCTGCACAATGAGTTTACGACGGCGATCAAATGCAACGCCCATCTCGTGAACCGCATCAAGATTTCCTGTTAGCGCCGCGATTGCTGCACGTTGTGCAACGTTATTCACATTCGAAGATAGGTGCGATTGAAGATTCGTTGCAGCTTTGATGACATCCTTTGGCCCGATCATCCAGCCAACGCGCCAACCAGTCATTGCATATGTCTTTGCAACACCATTCAAAATAATTGTTCGATCAGCCATTGCAGGAACAACTACTGGAAGTGAAGGGGCAGTTGCACCGTCATATAAGAGGTGTTCATAAATTTCATCGGTGATTACCCAGATGCCATGTTTGAGTGCCCATTCACCAATTGCTTTGACTTGTTCGTATGAATAGACCGAGCCAGTTGGATTAGATGGAGAGCAGAAGAGAATAGCTTTCGACTTGGGGGTGCGTGCAGCTTCAAGTTGTTCAACGCTAACAAGATAGTTCTGAGTTTCATCTGCAAATACTTCAACGGCAGTTCCACCAGCAAGTTTTATGCATTCAGGATATGTCGTCCAATAAGGTGCGGGAAGAATTACTTCATCACCTGGATCAATAATCGATGCAAAAGATTGGTAGACCGCTTGCTTTCCACCATTAGTAACAAGGACTTGATCTGCGGTGACAACGTACTTTGAATCACGCAGAGTTTTAGCAACGATAGCTTCGCGCAATTCAGGAAGTCCTGGCGTCGGTGTGTAACGATGATTTGCTGTTGCAGATGCCGCTTTCACTGCCGCTTCCACGATATATGCAGGCGTAGGGAAATCTGGTTCGCCAGCTCCAAAACCAATCACTGGGCGACCGGCTGCTTTGAGCGCCTTTGCCTTCCCATCGACAGCGAGGGTTGCCGACTCTGCGATCGCAGCGATTCGGGCAGATATGCGTGGTTTTTCGCTCATAACCCGAAGTATGCCCGACCTCTGCCATCCGCGGCTTCTCCTTATTGTGGGGAGCAGAATCCGAGTTTGGAGTAATCGGGGTGCGCCTCTAGACTGCTCGGTCTGGCGCTTGCAAAAGGTCATGATGACTCATGCCTTAGTGACGCCCGAAGGGCAGTAGCTCAATTGGCTAGAGTTGCCGTCTCCAAAGCGGCCGGTTGGGGGTTCGAGTCCCTCCTGCCCTGCAAGTAGTACGAAGCTAGAAGCACTAACACGAGTAGCAAGACAAGAGTAATAAGAGAGGTAAGAGATGGTTGACGAAGTTCTTCCAGACCGACAGTCCCTAGGGATCTTCGGTCGCATTGGGCTTTTCTATCGCCAAGTGGTCTCTGAGCTCACCAAAGTTGTCTGGCCAACTCGCACACAGTTGAGCACATACACAGCTGTTGTACTTGTCTTCGTTGCATTCATCATCGCCGTCGTCTCACTCCTTGATTTAGTGCTGACGAAGATCATCTTCTTGGTCTTTGGATAAAGGAAGATACCTATGACTATTGAGAATCCAACATTTAGCAGCGAAGTTATCGAAGCTGCAGTACCTGTTGTTGAACAGGCTGTCGATGCATTTGAAGCTGCGCTCGCAGCCGATGCAGCACCAGCTCCACAAGCGTTAGTTGAAGAAGTAGTCGCCGATGAAGCATCTGGTTCATTAGATGCAATTCTTGCGATTGATACTGAAGTTGCTGCAGAAGAAGCAGAGCTCGAGGAAGACGACGAGAACGCTGAGTTCCGCCGTGCGCTCGCTACTGCTGCAGGTGACTGGTTCGTCGTTCACTCATACGCCGGTTATGAGAAGAAAGTTAAGGGCAACCTTGCTAACCGCGTTCAGGCTCTCAACATGGAGGATTACATCTTCCAGGTAGAAGTTCCTGAAGTAGAAGTAACAGAGATTAAGAATGGCCTACGCAAGCAGGTTAAGCGCAATGTGTTCCCTGGGTATGTATTGGTCCGCATGGATCTCACTGATGAGTCATGGTCATGCGTACGTAACACTCCTGGCGTAACAGGATTTGTTGGTAACGCGCACCATCCATCACCACTCTCACTTTCTGAAGTTGAAAATATCTTGGCTCCACGCCCAGTGAAGGCTTCAGATAAGCCAAATATCAAACTCATTGACTTTGAAATTGGCGAATCCGTCACTGTTATGGATGGCCCATTTGCAACGCTCCCAGCCACGATCTCAGAGATCATGCCAGAGCAAGGAAAACTTAAGGTTCTCGTATCTATCTTTGGCCGCGAGACTCCAGTCGAACTTTCATTTAACCAAGTACAAAAGATATAAATAGGAGAACCAAAATGGCACCAAAGAAGAAGATCACAGCTCTCATCAAGTTGCAGATCCAGGCTGGCGCAGCAACACCTGCACCACCAGTAGGTCCTGCCCTTGGTCAGCATGGTGTCAACATCATGGACTTCGTTAAGGCGTACAACGCTGAGACCGAAGGTCAAAAGGGACAGATCATTCCTGTAGAGATCACTGTCTACGAAGATCGTTCATTTACATTTGTCACCAAGACTCCACCAGCGTCACGTCTTATCTTGAAGGCTGCTGGAATCGAAAAGGGATCTGCGATCCCTCATAAGAATAAAGTTGCCAATATCAGCAAAGCTCAGGTTGAAGAGATCGCAAAGATCAAGATGCCTGATCTCAATGCCAATGATCTCGAGGCAGCAAGCTTGATTATCGCCGGTACTGCTCGCTCAATGGGTATCACTGTCGGTTAATTAAGAAAGTAACACCCCGTGGGAGGAGCGCGCTGCTCCGCTAACCACAACCCCTGGGTAATACATCGTGTATTACTTAATAAAAAGGAGAAGATATGAAGCGCGGTAAGAAATATAACGAAGCGGCAGCAAAGGTTGATCAGAATATTCTTTATTCACCATCAGCTGCAGTGAAGCTTGCAAAAGAGACTTCGATTACGAAGTACGACGCAACTGTTGAAGTTGCACTTACTTTGGGTGTCGATCCAAAGAAGGCAGATCAAGCAATTCGCTCAACAGTGAACTTGCCACACGGAACAGGTAAGACTGCTCGCGTCTTGGTATTCGCTGGTGGAGCTCGTGCAGATGAAGCTCGCGCAGCAGGCGCAGATATCGTCGGAGCCGATGAGCTCATCGACGAGGTTTCAAAGGGTCGCCTTGATTACGACGCAGTCGTTTCAACACCAGAATTAATGGGTAAGGTCGGTCGTCTCGGAAAGGTTCTCGGACCTCGTGGATTGATGCCAAACCCTAAGACAGGAACCGTAACTACCGATGTTGCGAAGGCTGTTACAGATATCAAGGCAGGAAAGATTGAGTTCCGTATTGATAAGAACTCAAACCTCCACTTTGTTATCGGTAAGGTCTCTTTCACTGAGCAACAGCTCGCTGAGAACTACGCTGCAGCAATTGAAGAAGTTATTCGTTCACGTCCTTCATCATCGAAGGGCCGCTTCCTCAAGAGCTCAACTATCTCGACAACGATGGGACCTGGAATCCAGGTCGATCCAAATATCTCTCGTGATGGTGGCAGCAACCTCCAGTAATTACGGGCCATACAGGCTCAATTTGTAAAGGGTAGGCCTTATGGCCTACCCTTTTCTCATCACCAAAGACTGCAGGTCTTGAGAGCTAGAAATAGCTTTCGTTAATTTCTCGCAAGAGAAGCCCGCATAGGTTCACATGAGAGTTATTCCTCGTGCGCACTTATGCGCCGGGGATTTTTTATTTCCGGTCGTATATGGAAGTGATTGAAGTGCAAAAGCGCTTCAGATGTTTAAGTAAGTACTAGAAAGGAAGCAAATGGCGCGTCCTAATAAGGAAGCCGCAGTTGCCGAACTGACCGAAGATTTTCGTTCAGCTAGCGCAACTGTCCTCACCGAGTATCGCGGTCTAACCGTGACCTCAATGAAGGAGCTTCGTCGTTCACTTGGTGCAAACACCAAGTACTCAGTCGTAAAGAACACTCTTACGAAGATTGCAGCAAAGAATGCTGGCGTTGAGATCTCTGATGATCTTCTCGTTGGACCTTCTGCAGTTGCATTCATCAAGGGTGATGCGGTTGAAGCAGCGAAGAGCCTGAAGAATTTCCAGAAAGAGAATCCACTTCTCGTAATTAAGGGTGGAATCTTCGAAGGTAAGAACGTAACAACTGCAGACATCATGAAGCTCGCTGATCTTGAATCACGCGAAGTTCTCTTGGCTAAGTTGGCAGGCGCAATGAAGGGCACAATGGCTAAGGCCGCTCGTACCTTCGATGCACTCCGTCTTAAGCAACAAGAAGGTTCTCCAGTCGTTGAAACTCCAGCTGCGGTCGAAGCCGTTGTGGAGTCCCCTGCGGCCGAGGCTGCTGTAGAAGTAGAAACCCCTGCAGAAGCTCCAGTAGCTGAAGCAACAGAGACCCCAGTTGCTGATGCAACCGAAGAAAAGGAATAGAAAATGGCAAAGATTTCATCAGATGATTTGATGGCAGCATTCAAGGAGATGACCCTTGTTGAGCTTTCAGATTTCGTTAAGGCTTTTGAGACAGAGTTCGATGTAACAGCAGCAGCTCCAGTAGCTGCAGCAGCAGCCGGTGGCGCAGCCGCTGGTGGCGCAGCAGAAGCACAAGATGAGTTCACACTTATTCTTGACGATGCTGGTTCACAGAAGATCGCTGTGATCAAGGAAGTTCGCGGAATCAACTCTGCTCTTGGTCTCAAGGAAGCAAAGGATCTCGTCGATTCAACTCCTGCAACTCTCATCGAAAAGGGTTCAAAGGAAGCTGTCGACAAGGCAAAGGCTGCTCTCGAAGCTGCTGGCGCAAAGGTCACAGTCAAGTAATTACGCTTTACAGGAAGCCTCGTCCAGAGATGGACGAGGCTTTTTTCATGGGAAGTTCTGCTAGCACTCGTCTTTTGAGCCGAAAGCGAAGAGTTTCTCAGTCAATTGCTACTTTTTAGGTAGAGAATGTAAATACATTTCCACTAGGAAATGAATTAACAAAAATTAAAGTTGCTACGAGAGCGGCTTACTTAAAGGTCCGGACAACTGCTTATGCAGCAGCCACAGCACAGGCAACTGCCTCAATCGCTGCCCTCCCAGTAATCGGAGCTAAACCAGTCTGGCCAGTTGCTGCACCTCGTCCGGTTAAGCCGGTTAAGCCAGCTTTGACGCTCGCAGCCTAAATAACTGCCTGACGTTCGAAAAGAGAGGCCTCATCCGTAAGGGCGGATGGGGTCTTTCTGCTGTGTTCGGGGGTATCCCGCCGAATGGACCCCATATACCACCGAATTGCCATTGTGGGGGATGGCTGGGTACTCTTGCCCTTCACAATTTTCCACCTCTGGGGTTCAGACATATTGCGGTCGAGACCTGGCGGTAGCTGTGTCTTAAAAAACAGTGCTCGTTAATTTATCTGGAGGAACATTGGCCGCGAAATCGAAATCGTTTGCCCCTGCTCGTACCTCATTCGCAAAGATCCGCGAACCACTTGAAGTTCCAAACCTGCTCTCGCTACAGCTCGACAGCGTTGACTGGCTGCTTGGAAACGATTTGTGGCGTGCTCGTCTTGCCGAAGCTGAGAAGAGCGGACGAGGCGAAGTCCCACAACAATCTGGTCTAGAAGAAATCTTTGAAGAGATCTCTCCCATTGAGGATTTCCAAGGAAAGATGTCGCTCTCATTCCGCGACCATCGCTTCGAACCAGCTAAGAACACGATTGCAGAGTGCAAAGAGCGCGATATGACTTACAGCGCCCCACTCTTCGTCACAGCTGAATTTACAAATAATGAGACTGGCGAAATCAAGTCTCAGACAGTCTTTATGGGTGACTTCCCATTGATGACACCTCGCGGAACTTTCGTGATTAACGGAACAGAGCGCGTAGTTGTTTCACAGATCGTTCGTTCACCTGGCGTTTATTTCGAGCAGGCAATCGAGAAGGCATCTGATAAAGATATCTTCACATCAAAGATCATCCCAAGCCGCGGTGCTTGGCTTGAATTTGAAATCGATAAGAAGGATCTTGTCGGAGTTCGTATCGATCGCAAGCGTAAGCAATCTGTCACCGTTTTCCTTAAGGCACTCGGTTGGACATCAGAACAGATTCTTGAGCAATTCGGTGAGTACGAATCAATTCGTCAGACTCTTGAAAAAGATAACGTCAACACTCAAGATGAAGCGCTTCTTGATATCTATCGCAAGCTCCGTCCAGGTGAGCCACCTACCAAGGAAGCTGCACAGAATCTCATTGAAAATCTCTACTTCAATCCAAAGCGTTATGATCTCGCAAAGGTTGGCCGCTTCAAGGTTAATAAGAAGCTCGGTCTTGAGTTAGATCTCAACCGTGGCTTACTTACTATCGAAGATATCGTCGGAACCATCAAGTACTTGGCTTCATTGCACAAGGGCGATGCTCTTCTTGAATACGGCAAGGAAGTTCGCGTAGAGAAGGACGATATCGATCACTTCGGTAACCGTCGCCTACGTACTGTTGGCGAGCTCATCCAGAACCAGGTTCGCACAGGTCTTTCACGTATGGAGCGCGTTGTTCGCGAACGTATGACAACTCAAGATGTTGAGGCGATTACTCCTCAGACCTTGATTAACATCCGTCCAGTTGTTGCATCGATCAAGGAGTTCTTCGGAACATCTCAGCTCTCACAGTTCATGGATCAGACCAACCCACTTTCAGGTATGACACATAAGCGTCGTCTATCTGCACTTGGACCCGGCGGTCTCTCACGTGAACGTGCTGGCTTCGAAGTTCGTGACGTTCACCCATCGCACTACGGTCGTATGTGTCCAATCGAAACTCCTGAAGGTCCAAACATTGGACTTATCGGTTCGCTTGCAACATATGCACGTGTCACACCATTTGGATTTATCGAGACTCCTTATCGCAAGGTTGTTAAGGGCAAGGTCACAGATCAGATCGATTACCTCACTGCTGATGAAGAAGATGAGCACATCATTGCTCAGGCGAATGCCCCTCTCTCATTAGATAACCATTTCGCTGAAGAGCGCGTATTGGTTCGTCGTCGCGGTGGAGAAGTTGAATACATCTTGGCTGATGAAGTTGATTACATGGACGTCTCACCACGTCAGATGGTTTCTGTTGCAACAGCGATGATCCCATTCCTCGAGCACGATGATGCGAACCGCGCATTGATGGGCTCGAACATGATGCGTCAGGCAGTCCCACTACTTCGTGCCGAAGCTCCATATGTTGGAACTGGTATGGAATTCCGTGCTGCTGTTGATGCTGGTGACGTTCTTCTCTGTCGTAAGCCTGGTGTCGTCACTGTCGTTCAGGCAGATGAAGTCACTGTGATGAACGATGACGGAACAACCGAGCATTACTTCGTTGAGAAGTTTGTCCGCTCAAACCAAGGAACAAGCCGCAATATGAAGGTGGTTGTCTCTATTGGAGATCGCGTTGAGCCTGGTCAGGTTATTGCTGACGGTCCTTCAACCGATAAGGGCGAGATGGCTCTCGGAAAGAACCTCCTTGTGGCATTTATGTCATGGGAAGGTCACAACTACGAAGATGCGATCATTCTTTCGCAGCGCCTCGTACAAGATGATGTACTTACTTCGATTCACATTGAAGAGTACGAAGTCGATGCGCGCGATACAAAGCTTGGACCCGAGGAGATCACTCGCGACATTCCTAATGTGAGCGAAGAAGTTCTCTCAGATCTCGACGATCGTGGAATTATCCGCGTCGGCGCAGATGTAGTCCCTGGCGATATTCTCGTAGGAAAGGTAACTCCTAAGGGAGAGACCGAACTTACGCCTGAAGAGCGCTTGCTCCGTGCAATCTTTGGTGAGAAGGCTCGCGAAGTTCGCGATACATCACTCAAGGTTCCACACGGTGAATCAGGCAAAGTTATCGGCGTAACAATCGCTGACTCTGAAGATTACGAACTACCTGCTGGCGTCAATCAAGTTGTTCGTGTCTATGTTGCGCAGAAGCGCAAGATTCAAGATGGCGACAAGCTTGCTGGTCGTCACGGTAACAAGGGTGTTATCTCCAAGATTCTTCCTCAGGAAGATATGCCATTCCTTGAAGATGGAACCCCTGTTGATGTGATCTTGAATCCACTCGGCGTACCAGGACGTATGAACGTCGGTCAGGTACTTGAACTCCACCTCGGTTGGGTTGCAAAGGCCGGTTGGAAACTTGAAGGCAACGAACCATGGCAAGAGAACTTGCGCGCAATTGGTGCAGCTGAACAAGCACCTAACGGCAAGGTTGCCACACCTGTATTCGATGGTGCGCGTGAAGAAGAACTAATTGGTCTTCTTGGATCAACACTTCCTAACAAGGATGGCATGACGTTGATCGGTGCAAACGGTAAGGCCCAACTTTATGACGGCCGTACTGGTGAGCCATATAAGGCTCCTATCTCAGTTGGATATATGTATATCTTGAAGCTCCATCACTTGGTGGATGACAAGATTCACGCACGTTCAACTGGTCCTTACTCAATGATCACGCAGCAACCACTTGGCGGAAAAGCCCAGTTCGGTGGCCAGCGCTTCGGTGAGATGGAAGTTTGGGCACTTGAAGCTTACGGAGCTGCATACACACTCCAAGAGTTGCTCACCATCAAATCTGATGACGTGCTTGGTCGCGTAAAGGTTTATGAAGCCATCGTTAAGGGTGAAAACATCCCTGAGCCTGGTATTCCAGAGTC
>CAITVX010000035.1 GCA_903895995.1 uncultured Actinomycetes bacterium | reverse complement strand
TCATTGCGAACCTTGAGCTCTTCAGATGAGTAGCCATCTTCTTTAAGTGAACCAGCCCACGGAACAACGTTCATTGCAAGTGGTGCTGGGAATGGACCCGAATCTGTAATGTGTTTGCGAAGATCACCAGTTGATTCGCCAGCTGTTGTTCCTGCGACAGCAGCAAGCTGCTCACGAAGAGCATCGATACCAGGTTGGCCCGCACCTGATGCAGCTTGGTAAGAAGCAACGACGAGTTCCTTCAAACTAAATACTTTATTGAGTGCGCCCATTGCAACGATCATTGAGAGTGTTGTGCAATTTGGATTTGAGATAATTCCCTTGGGGCGCTTCTGCGCATCTTTCGGATTTACTTCAGGAACAACTAGTGGGACCTTTGGATCCATACGGAATGCACCTGAGTTATCAACAACTACTGCACCGCGTGCTGCAGCGATCGGTGCCCACTCGGCAGAGACCTCATCTGGGACGTCAAAGAGCGCAATATCAATTCCGTCAAATGCTTCTGGTGTTAGTGCTACAACGGTGAGCTCTTCGCCGCGACACATCAACTTCTTACCAGCAGAACGAGCAGATGCGATTAAGCGAATCTCGCCATAAACATTTTTACGTTGAGTGAGAATGTCGAGCATCACGGTTCCGACAGCACCTGTTGCACCAACAACTGCAAGAGTTGGAAGATTCTTCTTAGCCATGATTAACGACCAGTTCCTGAGTAAACAATTGCCTCATCTTCGCCATCGAGATTAAATGCGGTGTGGGCTGCTTTTACGCCCTTCTCAAGATCGATCTCGCGAACAATGACAGAGATGCGAATTTCAGAGGTAGAGATCATCTCGATATTGAGCCCAGCTTCAGCTAGGCATGCGAAGAATGTCGCTGTTACACCTGGGTGTGAACGCATTCCAGCGCCGACGAGTGAGAGCTTTCCGATCTGATCGTCGTATTGAAGAGAGTGGAAACCAATCTCACCTTGAATCGCTTTTAAGATTGTTGTCGCTTCTAAGCCATCGCTCTTAGGAAGTGTGAAGGAGATATCAGTAAGACCTGTCGATGCTGCGGAGACGTTCTGCACGATCATGTCGATGTTGATATCTGTATCAGCGATTGTCTGGAAGATTCGTGCCGCTACACCAGTTCGATCTGGAACGCCGACGATCGTGATCTTCGCTTCGCTCTTGTCGTGTGCGACTCCAGAGATGATTGCTTGCTCCATGTTTGCCCCTTCAGGATGATCCTTAACCACCCAGGTACCTTCGAGATTTGAAAATGATGATCTAACGTGAATTGGTAAGTCATAGCGACGTGCATACTCGACGCAGCGAAGGTGCAGAACTTTTGCACCACTCGCCGCGAGTTCGAGCATCTCTTCGTAGGTGACGGAATTCAATTTGCGTGCAGTTGGCACGATTCGTGGATCTGCGGTGTAGACACCATCAACATCGGTATAGATTTCACAGACATCTGCTTCTAGTGCTGCAGCGAGCGCAACAGCGGTCGTATCTGACCCACCGCGACCAAGTGTTGTGACATCGTTTGTATCTTGATTGACCCCTTGGAATCCAGCGACGATTGCGATTGCGCCATCATTGAGCGCTTCAACAATGCGGCCTGGCTTCACATCGATAATGCGGGCTTTGCCATGTGCTGATGTTGTAAGTACTCCTGCTTGTGATCCGGTGAATGAACGAGCCTCGTGGCCTAGGTTTCCAATCGCCATGGCAAGAAGTGCCATCGAGATTCGCTCGCCAGCTGTGAGCAACATGTCGAGTTCGCGCCCATTAGGCATTGGGCTTACTTGTTCAGCTAATTCAATCAATCCATCAGTTGTATCGCCCATCGCAGAGACCACGACAGCGACCTGATGGCCAGCTTTTTTGGTCGCGACGATTCGGCTCGCTACGCGCTTGAGCCCCTCGGCATCAGCGACAGATGAGCCGCCATACTTTTGAACGATCAATCCCATGGCTTAATGAAATCAGAGCGTTAACCCGAGGCGGGAGAATTATCAGATTTATCTCACATAGTGAGAGGGGTAGCCATACCAAATAATGAGATAACTTCTATTCGACGGTGCGGCGGCCTTCAAATGCTCTGCCAAGGGTTACTTCATCGGCATATTCAAGATCTCCGCCTACAGGCAGCCCTGATGCAAGGCGGCTGACCTTGATACCCATCGGGCGGATCTGGCGGATCAAATAAGAAGCTGTCGCTTCACCCTCAAGATTGGGATCGGTTGCAATGATGATCTCGGCGATATCGGGATTAGCGAGGCGAACCATCAGCTCACGAATACGCAGTTGTTCTGGGCCAATGCCATCAATGGGACTAATAGCGCCACCAAGGACGTGATACTTCCCGCGAAATTCTCGAGTCTTTTCGATCGACATAACATCTTTAGATTCTTCAACGACGCAGATCAGCGTGCCATCGCGGCGTGGATCCTTACAGATTCTGCAGAGCTCTTCTTCAGTGATATTGCCGCATTCAGTACAGAACTTCACGCGCTCTTTGACCGTACGCAGAACATCAACGAGGCGAGTCACATCAACACGTTCGGATTGAATAATGTGGAATGCGATGCGTTGTGCAGACTTAGGACCGATACCGGGCAAGCGGCCAAGTTCATCGATCAGATCTTGTATCGCGCCTTCATACATCGTTGGTGAACTTCTTAATCACATGTGCGCCAAGTTCTTTTGCAAGTAGCGCCGCGCCGCCTAGTTCTAGTGCATCAGTTGGATCTTCACTCATGCGCTCGGGTGTGGTGGTTGATGCATTCACGGTTGGGTCGACGATGCACTCAACTTTAAGATCGAGTCCAACTACTTCAGCAAATGCCTTACGCAAGATCACATCAGATTCAGAGCGAACAAATGAATCACGCGCCCCTGAGTTTACGATTCCAATAGTGATGGCCTTATCGTCAACAGCTAATACTTGAGCGCTTGCGGAGAGTAGAGACCACGTGAGGCGACGTTGTTTCTTCACATTCTCAATCACTTCAGGCCAGAACTTACGAAGGGCTGCTATATCGACAGGGCCATTTGGTTTTGGGGTTGGTGCTACGGCTTTAGCTGGCTCTTCTTTAACTGCAGCAGGTACGGCAATTTTTTCAGTCGATGGTTTTGATTCAGCTGGCTTATCAGCAACCTGCGCCACCTCTGCATTCGTACCACGCAAGGAAATACCATTCTCAAGTCTTTCAATACGAGCCAAGAGCCCTTGATCATCGTTACCTGGAAGCAAGATTCGTGCACAGATAAGTTCAAGAATCAGACGTGGGGCAGTGGCACCGCGCATCTGAGTAAGGCCATCAGCTGCAATATCTGCAGAACGAATAAGTGTTGCAGCCCCGAGCAAACGAGCCTGCTTCTCTAAACGTTCGAGTTGATCTTCTGGGTATTCGCGCAAGATATGTGCGGCGTTCTCTTTTGAGGCGCCAACAATGATCAGATCACGCAGACGCTCAAGGAAATCTTGGGTGAAGCGGCGCGGATCATGGCCAGATTCAACAACTCGGTTCACGGTATTAAAGAGAGTCGCACCATCTCGTGCAGCGAGCGCATCGATAGCCTCATCAAGCAAAGCCCCGTCGGTATAACCAAGAAGCGCTGTAGCAACTTCGTAGGTAACGCCCTCTTTACCGGCTCCAGCTAAGAGCTGGCCTAATACGGAGAGAGCATCACGAACTGATCCACCAGATGCACGAACTACTAATGGAATAACCCCTTTAGCAACTGCGATGCCTTCTTGTTTGCAAACACCTTCGAGATGTTCTGCAAGAACTGCAGGTGGCACTAAACGGAATGGATAGTGATGTGTACGCGAACGGATAGTTGCAATTAACTTATCTGGTTCGGTTGTAGCAAAGATAAAGAGAACATGGGGAGGTGGCTCTTCAACAACTTTGAGCAGCGCATTCGCAGCGCCGGGTCCGAGTTGGTGAGCCTCATCGATAATATAAATCTTGTAACGAGATTGCACTGGTGCAAAGAAGGCTTTATCACGAAGATCGCGAGCATCATCTACTAATCCATGTGTTGCTGCATCGAGTTCCATAACATCGATTGAACCTGGACCGTTTGCAACAAGGTCACGACATGATTGGCATTCACCGCATGGATTAGATGTTGGGCCCTTTTCACAGTTGAGTGAACGCGCCATGATGCGTGCAGATGAAGTCTTGCCGCAACCACGTGGACCGCTAAAGAGATATGCGTGATGAATAGATCCTGATGTCAGTGCATTGGAGAGAGGCTCTGTGACGTGATCTTGGCCGATAACTTCGCCAAATGTTGATGGTCGATACTTGCGATACAACGCTAGTGACATCGCCATCTCCTCTACTTATCGAGCCCTGATTAACTAAAATTAGTGGGATCCCCCGCACACCCGCTAGAGCGGACCTACCCTTGCTGCATTCCTGCCCTGGGGGAGTTCAGTACGGTAACGCCGCACGGAGGATCTGAGGGTAATCATAGTTTCTAGAGCCGATAGGCTAGGACACAGCAAGACTCGTAAAAGCCGCTTTGAGACGCTCAGTCGCACAGAGGCCAGCACAGGAGGATTCGCATAGCGGCCGAGTGCGCACGCTTGGAAAGCGTGTAAAGGGCAACCTTTCGAGGGTTCAAATCCCTCATCCTCCGCTCGATCATTTGTGGCTCAGCTGGAACCAATCACCATGATCGCTTATCAATGGCTAGGACATCCTCCGCCAGTAATTGAAACCAAAGGCCCGCAACCGAATTGATTGTGGGCCTTTGGTTTTATTAGGTTTTAAGGAATCTTTGTGGACAAGTAGGAGGACCAAACTCCTTGCCCAGTTGGGTTCACAGCAGCAATTCTAAAGAAATAGGTACCACCACTAACAATTCCGTTGAGGCCGACAACCAAGGGAGAAGTACTTATATCCTTTACTAAAATTGTTCCAGGAATTGGCGTACTCGTTAATGAACCCTCGTACCATTCCCAAACATAGCCAGTGACCTGAAGCGCCTTTTGGCTAAAGGTAGAGTCATCTGAAACTGTTGCGAAAAGGGTAAATAAATTGGTATTTGTATCATTCCCAGATGTAAAGGTAACTGATGGTGCAGTGGCCGGAGCCGCAAGGTTTGAGATACTAGAGTCTGTTGCGTACTGCGTGGCCCATAAGCCACCCGAGATCGTTAAAGCGCTCGCTAATTTCTTTTGACTCGCAAGTAATTGTGCGGTTGCTGTCTTTGTTGTTCCAGCTGGTTTGTTAAAACTTTGCTTCATCACTGACATAAAGGCCGCGTAATCCGAAAGATACTTTTTCAACAACGCGTCGGAACTTTGGTAGCTCGGGCTTGGAATTAACCCATTTACCCTTGCAATCGAACTAGTTACTTTAGTAATTGAGGCATTAATTAAATTCAGCCAGGCTTTGTACTTCGCACTCGTACGAACCAATTGTTGAGCCGGCGAGGTAGTAAGTTTCTCGTAAGCTGCTACGGCCGAAGTGAATGTTCCGCTATATAAGGTTTCGATGGCCCCGCTGTAACTAGTATCTGCCGGCTGATTGTCCGCGTGGCTTATTGTTGGAATCCCAACACCCAGCGTGAGAGCAAATACTGCAACGGTCGTAATCCGCTTTAAGCCTTGAATTTTCACAAGAATCCCCTAAGCCTCGGTATTACTACCTTCACCGTGAATCACCACTACATTTATGCAGCTGGAGAGGATTCATTTGGCTCTGCTTCTCGGAGGAGAGAGATGATGGGGCCACCCTCCGCTCCTCTCACTCGCTTCGGCTAAATCACTCTCTGTATTCCTTTTCATCGGTTGTGTGGATAACTTTCTGTAGTAATTTCAATCTCACGGGAACCTCCCGCCATGAGAAAAATATTCACTCACATAGCACTATGCCTCGGGTTGTATTCGCTTAATTTCATATCGGCTCCAATTGCAGGTGCGCTTCCACTGCCTTCCACTAAAACTCCAGAAAAACCTCTATGTCGGATTGAAATTGATTACGTTCATCCAAGTACGTACTTTAGAAATAAGGGAATAGCAGCAATAAAGGTGAATGCACGATCCGTCTGTGATGTTATTCAGCAAGAAGTTATACTCACCGTACAAATTTTTAAAGTTGGCTTCCTCTTTGACCACCTAGTGAGGTCAACTACGACTGATGCAAATAGGCCATCATCAACGGGCCTAAGAGTTGAAAACAATCAAACATCCGCTCGTTGCAAAGATTCGAAGGTTACAAAGTATTACGGAATCGCCTTTGCAACCGCGGTGATCGCTGGTCAGAAAGTTCAAGCACCCCCAACTAGATCGATAAGAATTACAACCATCCCCTGTGGAACCTGAGCTAATCTATGAGTGTGAAAAATGATGCGCGCCAGCCGGTCAAACCTCTTGGCTTCGGGGATGAAGATCCACAGATGACTCGTGCATTTCTTCGTTTAGAAAGCGAGGCAAATAGGTACGACGGTTTGATTGAAAAATATTTAGAGAACCATGAGGTTTCATATCAATTTATGGATGTTACGTTCTTAATCACAAAGGAGCGTAAGGGGTTTGCGATCCGTATTTCTCATGATGAGGGATTTAACTTTCATAAAAAGAGTTGGACTTCGCTCAGCAGAAAAAAGCGGCTTAAGAAGGAGCAGTTAGCATTCCACTTTGCATGCGAAGAAGCAGCCATTCTTGAAGAATTAAAATTGTGAACCTGTTCAAATACAATCGCTTTAGAGAGCCAATGAGACTCGGTTATTCTCTCTACCAAGATCCATATCTTGAATCTCAACGTGAGGAAAGTCTGATGCGTCGCATAGATGACAACTTTCCCCGCTATCTTGCACAGAGTAAAGAAATAATTCGGGATTCTAGACTTGAAATCATCAGACCAGAGGTTTCTTTTACATATTCCCTTGGTGGAAGAGAACTCCACCTTCAACACACAATTCAAGGGGTCGAGATTGAAACTTTTGAATCTGGAGTGGTTTTACCTTTATTACCCTGGAAACGTGCATCAGCAATCATTCGATTTATCGCAGAAGTTGAATTAGAAATCTGGCCATCGGTTTAAATACTCAATCCTTCAGTAAGTGGCTGAGCCAACCAGCCATCAGTAAGACTGAGATCGGGAAGAACATTGCAACGGGCAAGCTAAAGACCTGAGCTAATCCACCTGTAACGGTTGGTCCAATAAAGAAACCAGCCATTCCGATGAGACCCATTCGGGCAAGAGCAACTGATGGGGCGATATCTGGAAGAGCCGCTGCCGCAACCATGAGCGCTGGAATGATCGGACCGATTCCAAATCCGGCAATCGCAAAGCCAATATTAATAATGATGAGTGCAAGTATTTTGTGGTGATGTGAAAGTGGAACTCCGATAATGATTCCAAGAGCTAAACCAAAACCGCCTACATAACCACCGAGTTTTACAGTCTGCACTGGGCCAAAGCGAGTCAAGATCTTGTCACCGGTGAGGCGCGAGACGATCATCGCGGCTGCAAAGCAACCAAATGCAGTGGAGTTCAGACCTTTACCAATTCCCATATTCTCTTTGAGAAGAATTGCACTCCAATCCGCAACAGCTCCTTCAGGAAGAAGAGCGCCAATAAAAGCTAATCCAAATAACCAAAGAATGAGGTACTTCTTACCGATGAATGGGATCTTCCCTGTGGCTTCATCATTTCCCTCATGACCATCTTCCTCATCGCTCAGTACTCCACGGAGCAGGAAGATATTTGCGACTAGTCCCACGATTCCGATAGCAAAGAGATTAACTTCAGGAGAGATCAGATGGGCAACTACCCCGCCAATGATTGTTGTAACGAGCGCACCGACAGACCACATTCCATGGAAGCTGGACATGTAACGCTTCTTTAAATGGGCTTCGATCGCAACGGCTTGCACGTTGACTGTTAGATCATGACCCATCAGACACATTGACATGATGAAGAGTGAGACGACCATCGCCAAAACGTTGTGGGTGGAGAATGAAATTAAAATGATTCCAAGCGGAAGGCCGCACGTGAGATATCGCAAGATTGTTTTGGAACCGAATTGATGGACTAATCGACCAATGATTTGTGTTCCGATAATCGAACCCATGGAAGAGCTGAGAAGAATTAGACCGAATTGACCGTTGTTGATCCCGAGTGATTTTTTAATTTCGGGGATACGGGGGACCCACGCCATGGAGAGAATTCCCATGGTGAAGAAGAGTGCCCAGATCGAATTGCGCGCGCGAGTGGCGCGCAGTTCAAGAGTCGTCACTAAATCTCTACGCCGATGAACTTAGTCTCTAAGTATTCGTGAATTCCATCGAAGCCACCTTCGCGGCCAAGACCTGATTGCTTCACTCCACCAAATGGCGCAGCTGGATCAGAGATCATTCCGCGATTGATAGCAACCATTCCTGCTTCAAGAGCTTCTGCTGTGCGAATCGCACGTGTGAGATCTTGTGAATAGACATAGCTAATCAAACCAAAAGGAGTGTCATTGGCTAGCTTGATCGCTTCTTCATCAGTATCGAAACGGATGATTGGCGCGACTGGTCCGAAGACTTCACTCTGCAAGATTGGATTGCTCTTATCAACTGTCATAACAGTTGGGGGATAGAAAGCGCCTGCGCCATCTGGGGTCTTGCCGCCAGTATGAACCTTTGCTCCTGCAGCAACTGATGCATCAACGAGCTCTGCAATCTTATTGCGCTCCTTCATAGAGACCGATGCGCCAAGTTGAGCGCCTTCGGTGAGGCCATTAGCCATCTTCATTCCAGCCATCGCTGCCGTGAACTTTTCGGTGAACTCATCTGCAATAGCGCGAGCAACAAAGATTCTGTTTGCAGCGGTACATGCAGCGCCACCGTTACGCATCTTCGCGAGCATGACACCCTTGATAGCTTCATCTATATTTGCATCATCGAGAACGACAAATGGCGCATTGCCACCGAGTTCCATTGAAGTGCGAATAACAAGATCAGCACACTCTTTAAGCAGCACGCGGCCAACTTCGGTTGATCCCGTAAAGGAGAGATTGCGTACACGAGGATCGTGCAACATCTTGGAGATCATTGGGCCAGTCTTTGAAGGCAAGATCACGTTAACGACGCCCTTAGGAACTCCAGCGCGTTCTAAGATATCGACGATAGCGAGCGCAGTAAGAGGTGTCTCACCAGCTGGCTTCAAAACCATTGTGCAACCTGCGGCAATTGCTGGGCCAATCTTTCGAGTAGCCATACCTGCAGGGAAATTCCAAGGGGTGATAAGTAATGAGACGCCGATTGGTTGGTGCGTTACGAGAATGCGCTTGTCACCACTTGGGCTCTTGCGGAAATCTCCCGGTGTGCGAACTGCCTCTTCAGAGAACCATCTGAAGAACTCTGCCGCATACATCACCTCACCGCGTGCATCAGAGAAGACTTTGCCATTCTCTCGTGAGATCAAAGTAGCTAAGTGATCAGCCTCTGCGACCATCAATTCAAATGCTTTACGGAGGATCTCAGCGCGATAACGAGGGGCGGTCTTTGCCCATTCAGGGAATGCGTTGTGGGCGGCTGTTATAGCGGCGTCACATTCAGCGTCGCCAGCGGTTGAAACCGCAGCGATGACCTCACCTGTGCTGGGGTCTATGACATTGAGGGTCCCATCGCCTGTAACCCATTTTCCATCAATATATAAGCCTGTTTTCAACTCCATGAGACCAGCATACGCCCCGCTTAGTCGTTAAAATAGCAACCTCAGAGAACTTCTTAACTAGAGGATTACCCGTGCCACAATCATGGAGCGATAACGCCCCCGCACCACAAGCTCTACACGAACATGCGCACCTGAAGGATTCCTTCTCCTATCGCATCAAGAAGACTCTTCTCGGCGAACCACTTAACCGCCACTCACTTTCTCATCAACGATTGAGCAAGACCTTTGCTCTTGGAATTCTCTCCTCAGATTGCATCTCATCTTCGGCATATGGTTCAGAACAGATTCTCTTAGCACTGCTCCCAGCATTTGGGCTTGCAGCATTTAATATCTTGATGCCGATGACAGCAATCGTCTTAGCTGTTCTCGTTATCGTCACATTCTCATATCGCGAAGTTGTTCAGATCTACACAAAATCTGGCGGTGCATACGTAGTATCCCGCGATAACTTAGGGCCAATCTTCTCTCAGATCGCAGCAGTCGCACTTATGCTCGATTACATCGTGACGGTGGCGATTCAATCATCGGCGGGCATCGATGCGATCATCTCTACCTTTACTGGATTACAGTCTTACAAAGTATGGATGACTCTTGCAGTCATTCTCTTACTCACATTTGGAAACTTGCGCGGTGTTAAAGAAGCCGGAGCGGCATTCGCATTCCCTACCTATCTCTTTGTCCTCTCCTTAGTAACAGTCTTCGGTATGGGTATCTACCGAATGGTTCAAGGAACTCTTCCAAAGTTTGATCCAACAGCACTTCACGGAGCTGTGGCGATCGGACAAGCAAAGGGACTTCTCAATTTTGCTGCAATCTTTATCTTGTTACGTGCCTTCGCAAATGGTGGTTCATCCCTGACTGGCCTTGAAGCTATCTCTGATGGAGTCTCACTCTTCCGCGCACCTGAGGGCGTTAATGCGCGTAAAACACTGGTGATCATGTCTGCGATCTTGGGATCTCTTGTCTTTGGAGTCTCATACTTTGCTCACCGCACGTGGGCTACACCGTATGAAACTGGAACCCCGACTGTGATCTCTCAGATCGCGAAGGCGACGCTCGGCAATGGCGCCTTTGGAACTGTGATGTTCTATGTCGTGCAGGGAACAACGATGTTGATCCTTATTACTGGAGCAAATACAGCCTTCTCTGGCTTCCCATATCTTGTGAACTTTGTTGCCAACGATGGCTTCTTGCCTCGCCAACTCACCAAGCGCGGCCACCGTTTAGCGTTCTCAAATGGAATTATCGTTCTTGCTACAGGTGCAGTTCTCTTAGTCTTATTTACCGGCGGTTCTGTGAACCACCTCGTCGCTTTCTACGCCCTTGGAGTATTCACTGGATTCGCACTCGTCGGATTTGGAATGGGTAAACGCGCTCTAAAAAATAAGGGCCCTGGCTGGATCTATAAAGTTGCTGTCAACTGGCTCTCTGGAATCGTCTCTGCAGTGATCATTGTGATTTTTGCTGTTGTGAAATTTACAGAAGGCGCTTGGGTCATTCTTGCAATAACCCCAGTGATTGTCTTCGCGCTGATCCGTTTGAACCGCCAATATCGATTAGAGCAAGCAGCGCTTCGTATTAGTGATTCAACTGCTCGGGCTACGTCAATCTCACGCCACGATGTTGCCGTCCTTGTTGACGCAGTCGATGTCGCAACAGTTGGTTCTATCCGTTATGCACGTAGTTTAAAACCAAGGCACCTCACTGCAGTTCACTTTGTGATTGATGATGTGCGCGCCGATGCGATTAAAGAAGCATGGGCATCAAATCCAGCTCTTGCTGATGTTCCGATTGAATTCATTGACTGCCCTGACAGGCGTATAGCTAATGCCGCTGTTGATTATGCAATCCGCGCAACTGCATCACCAGATGTAGAGCTCACCTTGCTCTTGCCTCGTCGCTCATACTCGCCATTCGTAGGCCGTCTCCTTCACGATCAAACTGCTGAAGAGATTGCACGCCCGATCTCACAACTTTCACGAGTTGTTGCAACGATCGTTCCTTTCGATGTTGAAAAGATCATCTCTGGTGAGACTCAATTAGTTCATCCAGAAGATTTCACCAGACATGAGACTGAGAAGCCTGCACGTCCACAGACTCGAAGAGTTGATGAACCAGTTGTTGAAAGTGGCGTTGAGGTCTCTCACTACTCTGAAAATCGAATCCCAATCAACCAAGCAACATGGCGCAAACGCGCTCACGTACGCGGCAAAGTCTCCTCAATCCGCACTGCACCATCAGGTGGATCACCGCGTGTAGAGGTAGAAGTCTGGGATGAAACCGGCGGAATTACATTGCAATTCATTGGCCGCCGCAACATTGTCGGGCTCGATGTTGGATCAACTATCTGTGCCGAAGGCATGGTCGGTGAAGAAGATGGCGCGCTAACTATTTTGAATCCATCGTACGAACTTATTATTTAATATTTTCTAATAAGTAATCGCGGTGGCGGTGGGATTTGAACCCACGGTGAAGTTTCCCCCACTCACGCTTTCGAGGCGTGCTCTTTCGGCCGCTCAGACACGCCACCGTGGGCGAGCCTACATCTAACGTTGTTGCTTAAAAAAGGCCTTCAAAAGCTCTGCACACTCAGCTTCCATGATCCCAGAGATCACTTCAACCTGATGCGGAGCGCGTGGATCACGCAAGATATCCCAGACCGAACCAACTGCTCCTGCCTTTTCATCCCATGCTCCAAATACGACGGTCTTCATTCGCGATTGAGCAATCGCGCCGGCGCACATCGCACAAGGTTCAAGTGTGACAACAAGTGTGTGGCCATCTAAACGCCAAGTTTCATTCTTCTTCGCTGCTTCTCGCATCGCAATAATTTCAGCATGCGCTGTTGGGTCGTGATCTCTTTCGCGAAGATTATGTCCCACACCAACTAATGAACCTTCTTCATTAAAAATTACAGCACCTACAGGTACATCGCCACTTACAGTTGCAGTCTCAGCAACTTCAAGGGCTTCAAGCATCGCCTTCTTGTAATCAATCATAAAGTTCGTCGAACTGTTCTCCGAAACCAAGTCGATGTGCAATTGCAGAGACAGCTTCGTCAGGGAACAACTCTGGATCTGAAGCGAGCGCTTCAATCTCCATAACGTTCACTCCAAGATCAACGAGCAAGTCGATATCTCCACCTGGTTGTGATTCATCATCTTCTTCAGGGAATGGGAGATCAAGAACATCGACGAGATCTGCTGCTAAGTCATCTTCGAGGGCATAGGTCACATCGCTGATCATCATCTGCAGATTTGTTCCGAGTGCTCGAGCGACGATAAAGAAATCCTCATTAACGGAGAGGAGCGCTACCGCTCCACCATTTGTGTGTTGGCCCTTCAGGCGATCGATGATCTCGGTGAGGTCATCAGTCTCAAGCTCGGCGACTGACCAGCGGCCATCTTCGTGCCAAGCGATCACACCAATATCTTCGGCCATGTGCTCATAGTAGGCTCGGTTTATGAAGATTCACATAGCCGAACACCCACTTATCGCTCACAAGCTGACCGTTCTGCGCGATAAGAATACGAAATCGCCTACTTTCCGCCAGCTCACTGAGGAGATTGTGACCTTGCTGGCTTACGAGGCGACGCGCGATATTAAAACAGTGCCAGCCACAGTGATGACTCCTGTCGCACTCTTTGAAGGAATTGAACTCGCACATCCTCGCCCAGTCGTCGTTCCTATCTTGCGCGCAGGACTTGGAATGCTCGAAGGCATGACACGTTTAATGCCAACTGCTGAAGTTGGATTTCTTGGAATGGTTCGCGATCATGTGACGCTTCAAGCATCAACATATGCAAACCGCCTGCCTGAAAATCTTGAAGGACGCCAGTGTTATATCTTGGATCCGATGCTTGCTACAGGGGGAACCCTCATCGCTGCCATGGAATATCTCTTCGATCGTGGCGCAACAGAAGTAACGGCAATCACAATCTTGAGCGCACCTGAAGGAATTGCGGCTGTGAAAGAGGCTTTTGCTAATAAAGATTACGACATCACATTGGTTACTGGAGCAGTTGATACTAAACTCAACGAGCACGGTTATATCGTCCCAGGACTTGGTGACGCAGGAGATCGCTTATACGGAGTTGTATAAATGTCATCAACTAGCCCCGGCTATGGAATTACGATTCGCGTTGAAGGTCCACCTTCATCGCAACCAGTAGCAGAAGTAACGAATGCAATTATCGCTGCTGGTGCAAGCATCACGGCACTGGACGTTGTTGAATCTCACTTAGATCGCGTAGTTATCGATGTAACCTGCGACGCTATTGATGCAGATCACGCAGAACAGATCAGCGCCGCGATCTCAGAGCGCCCTGGTCTTGTTGTTCGCAAGGTTTCAGATCGCACATTCTTATTACACCTTGGTGGAAAGATTGAGATTCAATCTAAAGTTCCTCTAAAAACTCGCGATGATCTCTCTCGCGCATATACACCTGGCGTCGCACGTATCAGCCAGGCGATCGCTAAAGATCCATCCGATGCCCGCCGCCTCACAATTAAGCGCAATACAGTGGCAGTTGTTACTGATGGCTCTGCAGTACTAGGCCTTGGAAATATTGGCCCAGCAGCAGCCCTGCCTGTGATGGAAGGAAAGGCAGCGCTCTTTAAGCGCTTCGCCGATGTAGATGCTTGGCCTGTATGTCTTGATACTCAAGATGTTGATGAGATCGTTCGAACGGTGCAGATCATCGCCCCTGTCTATGGTGGCATTAACCTTGAAGATATCTCAGCGCCTCGTTGCTTTGAGATCGAAGCACGCTTGCGTGATCTCTTAGATATCCCTGTCTTCCATGATGATCAACACGGGACTGCGATCGTTGTGCTTGCAGCACTGAAGAATGCACTGAAGTTTGTGAAGAAAGATCTCTCGCAAGCAAAGATTGTGATGAGCGGTGCTGGTGCAGCTGGTACTGCAGTATCAAACCTTCTGCGTAAAGCTGGAGCGAAGACCATTCAATCCTTTGATATCTCTGGCGCCGTTGGTGATTACAAGGGGACTATCCATGATGCGATGGTTGGTGCAGATATCTTTATCGGTGTTAGCGCTCCCAATGTCATCACTGAGAAAGATGTCGCTTCTATGGCAGCTGGGGCGATCGTATTCGCCTTAGCAAATCCAGATCCAGAGATTGATCCTGTTATTGCTCGCAAATATGCAGCTGTTGTTGCAACCGGTCGTAGCGATCAACCTAATCAGATCAACAATGTCTTGGCATTTCCTGGAATCTTCCGTGGCTTACTCGACGGGCGAATCACAAAGATCACTGATGAGATGTTAGTTGCTGCATCTGATGCGATTAGTGAGTGTGTCTCTGCTGATCAACTCAATGCGAACTTCATTATTCCAAGTGTCTTCGACCCACGTGTAGTGACTAACGTTGCTGCAGCGGTGCGTAAGTTCGGTTAATTCAGCTCTTCTAAGGCACTTGTTGCAATGAGCCACTGCTCTTCTAGCTCGCTCTTGCGCGCACTGTTTGCCTCAAGAGCAGCGCTTACCTGCGCTAACTTCTCGTAATCCATCGCAGATGCAGCCTGTTCTGCTAACAAAGCAGCGTTCTCAATATTCGCCTTCTCAATCTGACGATCTAGCTTTGTAATCTCTTTCTTCAAATCACGTTGCTGGGCTGCATTCCCAACCCCAGATGCGCTCTTTACTGGCGCGCTAGCCGAATTACGGCTTCTTCGAAGTTCTAAGTACTGCTCAACTCCCTTAGGAAGATCGCGCAGCGAGTGATCCCCAAGTAGCCCAACGAAGCGATCACAGACTCGTTCTAGGAAGTAACGATCGTGTGAGATCACAAGCATCGTGCCACCAAATGAATCAAGGAGATCTTCGAGAGCGGTCAGCGTCTCAACATCGAAATCATTGGTTGGCTCATCGAGAATGAGAACGTTTGGGCTATCCATCAATAGGCGAGTGAGTTGTAATCGCCTGCGCTCTCCACCAGAGAGATCACCAACGGGAGTCCACTGCGCATCTTTAGTAAAGCCAAGTCGTTCGCAGAGTTGTGATGCGCTGAGCTCTTTACCGTTTCCAAGTTGTACTCGATTAGCGATCTTCTCAACCGCTTCAAGGACTCGCCATGTTGGATCTAACTCTTCAAGGTGCTGAGAGAGATAGGCCGGCTTCACTGTTATACCAGTCACTAACTTTCCAGCATGTAACTTATTCTCACCGATCAAGGTACGGATAAGTGTTGTCTTTCCTGCGCCATTGACTCCGACAATCCCGATTCGATCACCAGGACCCAGATTCCAATAAATATCTTTCAGTAACTCTTTATCACCCGCGGAAATATCTGCTTGGTGTAATTCATAAACTGTGTTACCTAAGCGGTTCTGAGCAAAGTTAAGGAGCTCTGCTTCATTACGCGGAGGTGGTTCATTGGCAATTAAAGTATTTGCCGCTTCAATACGAAACTTTGGTTTTGCTGTTCGAGCGGGTGCGCCGCGGCGAAGCCAAGCCAACTCTTTGCGAATCAACATATTGCGCTTGCTATCTTCAACGCTCATCTGACGTGACCGCTCAGCTTTTGAGAGAACATATGCGGAGTAACCACCTTCATATGTCTTGATCTCTCCATCAATAACTTCCCAGATCTGCTCTGAGATCTCATCTAGGAACCAGCGATCGTGCGTAATAACCATAACTGCGAGCTCTGGGCGGGATTTAATATGTGCTGCGAGCCAAGCGACACCTTCAACATCAAGATGGTTTGTTGGCTCATCAAGAAGCAAAAGATCAAGATCTGCGACCAATAACTTTGCAAGGTTTACGCGGCGACGCTCGCCACCGCTCAGAGAATGAAATTCACGGTCTAAGGGATGATCATCAAAGCCCCCAAAGAGCCCTGTGAAGATCTCGCGGATATCAGAGCTGCTCGCCCACTCGTGCTTCTCTTTCTGCCCAAGAACAACATCTCGGACAGTTGCACCACTCGCTGCTGAATCGGTCTGGCTCAAAATACCCATCGCAAGAGTTGATCCTTTAGCAACGCGGCCGCTATCTGGGGATTCAAGCCCAGCGATAACCTTCATCAGCGTTGATTTTCCACCGCCATTGCGCCCAACGACTCCGATGCGCTCAGCTGCATTGATACCAAGTGAGACATTATCGAGTAATGGTTTAACCCCAAAAGATTTCGAGACTGCCTCTAAATTAATTAAATTCTTCGCAGCCACTAGGGGATTCTAATGGGCAGAGATAGGGTGGGGAAATGGCAATAACAGACCGTCAATATGCGCTTGATTTAGATGCGAGCGATCCACTCGCAAAGTTCCGCGATGAGTTCATCAATAACACTCCTGATATGTGTTATTTAGATGGCAACTCCCTCGGCAGGCTTCCAAAGCGAACAGTCACTGCGGTCAATGATTTCCTCGTCAATGAGTGGGCAAATGAAGTTGTTGAAGGTTGGTCACATTGGATCGATGAAGCTCAGCCAACTGGGAACTTAATTGGCCGTGCAGCTCTCGGCGCAGCCGAGGGCCAAGTACTCGCCTGTGACACAACATCTGTGAACTTCTTCCAACTTATTGGTGCAGCGCTCAAAGCGCGTCCTGATCGCAAAACGATGATTATCGATGCAGCAAACTTCCCAACAGATCGCTATATCTTGCAAGGTTTTGCAGAGCGCCATGGTCTAAAACTCATCACCATTGATAATGAAGATGGTAGCGATTGCGAACACGAGCGCATCACTCCTGATATCCTTGAAAAATATTTATCTGATGATGTCGCTGTCGTGACTCTCGAAGTTATTCAATACCGCTCTGGTGCGCGTAACGATATTAAGGCACTCACTGATCTCTGCCGTAAGTACGGTGCACTTGTTGTCTGGGATGCATCACACGCTGTTGGCGCCATCGAGATGAACTTCGATGCAAATGGTGTTGATCTCGCAGTTGGATGTACTTATAAGTACGGCAATTCAGGTCCAGGTGCTCCTGCTTGGCTCTATGTTGCAAAGAGAATGCAAGCAGAACTACAAGTCCCGATTCAGGGATGGTTTGCCCAGAAAGATCAATTTGCGATGGGCGCAAACTTTGAGAAGACCGATGATATTCGAGGCTTCCAGATCGCAAGCCCATCGATTATGGGACTTCGTGCGATCAAAACATCCTTTGAAATTATCGAAGCTGCTGGGATTGATGCGATTGCAGAGAAATCTGCCAAGGGCACAGAGATGATGATCGCACTCTTTGATGCCTGGCTCGCGCCTCTTGGATTCACGCTCAATACATCACGTAACCCGAAAGAGCGCGGAGGACATATATCTCTGGTGCATCCTGATGCGAAGAGAATTGCGGTTGCACTGCGTCAGTTCGCGAATGTGATCCCTGATTATCGTGAGCCAAACTCAGTTCGTGTCGCCATTAGTCCACTGCCAACAAGCTATGTAGAAGTCTGGGATGGATTCCAACGCTTACGCGATCTGGTGAGCACTCGCCAATACGAGAAGATCAACGTCGAATCTCAGCGTGTCTCATGAGTGAATATGATTCAGCGCTCAGTTACAACTCATACCTTGCTATCGATGAGCTACTTAGCTTGCAACGCCCACTCTCTGACGGCCCCGAACACGATGAGATGCTCTTCATTATTATCCACCAAACCTATGAACTCTGGTTCAAGCAATTAATCCATGAGATCAAGCGGGCGATGGCAGATATCGAAGCCGGTAACACCTACGTCGCGCTCTCAACACTTGGACGTATCCGCACAATTTTGAAGGTCTTGGTCTCTCAAGTAGATATCTTAGAGACGATGACGCCACTGCAATTTAATTCATTTAGAGATCGCCTCGCATCATCTTCAGGATTCCAATCAGCACAATTCCGTATGGTTGAAGCGCTCTTTGGTCGCCGCGATTCAAAGATGTCAGGACATTTGCCTCCACAGAACCAAGCAGAGATTAAAGAGATCACCGCACGCAGATCTGTCTGGGATTGCACTCTCGTCTATATCAACGGTCGTGGCTTCACGATTCCTGCACAATATTTAGATCGCGACTTCTCACAGCACTACACACCCAATGCAGATGTCCAGGTTTCATTAGTTGCAATGCATAAGAGTGATCCTGAAGGTGCGATGATCTGTGAACGCCTACTCGACATTGATGAAGGCCTTCAAGAGTGGCGCTATCGCCACGTCAAGATGGTTGAGAGAACAATCGGCCACAAAACTGGTACCGGTGGATCTTCAGGAGTTGGCTACTTAAGCAGCACTCTCTTCCACCCAGTATTCCCAGATCTTTGGGCGATACGAGATCAGCTCTAGTTTGTAGTACTTCCCAAGACGACTGAGTATGACTTAGACGATCCATCTGGAAGAGTCGCTACGATCTTAATTGTGGCACCCGGAACGCTCGCGCGAATGCGCACAATCGCGGTCACCTGATCATGAATCTTCACGCCCTCGATAGAAGTAATAATCGCTCCGACTGGGATACCAGCTTTCTGTGCTGCCTCTCCGCTCACAAGTGAGAGAACCTTTGCTCCTACACCTGTGTAATTTGGATCGAAGCTCACTCCAAGGAATGGGCGACTTGATTGGTGTGTAGGGGAGTTAATAATTTCTGTGTAGACGCGTTTAGCTTCATTGATCGGGATTGCAAAGCCAAGGCCGATATTTCCGGATTGTCCACCCGAAGCACTCCCTGTGGAAGCAATTGCTGAGTTCACTCCGATCAATGATCCAGATGCATCTGTTAAAGGTCCGCCAGAGTTGCCTGGATTGATAGCAGCATCAGTCTGGATTGCATCAACATATGAGTTCACTCCGCCAGATTGTTGCGTTGTAACCGGGCGATTGAGCGCGGAGATAATTCCAGAAGTAACAGTGTTTGATAGTCCAAGAGGTGAACCAAAGGCGATTGCAGTATCACCGATTGAAATAGTTGAGGAATCTCCAATAACAATCGGAGTGAGATTGCCTTGGTTTACTTTAAGTACGGCCAAGTCGTAGTTCACATCTCGGCCAACAATTGTTGCAGGGACTGTATCTCCGTTATTTAATTCAATGCTTACAGTACCAGCGCCATTCATTGCTGCATCGATAACGTGGTTGTTAGTCAAGATATATGCATAAGTTGACGTACTTTGAATAATTGAGCCAGAACCAGTATCTCCACCGGTGCTTGTTGTGACATTCACTGTTACAACACTTGGGGAAACTTTTGCAACGATACCTTTAATCGATCCTGCAGGTGAGCCAAGTGCCACCGCTGAACGAGAAGTCGGGCACGAACCATTGTTAGAGATATAGAGAGCGCCAGTACGATTATCTGCGCATGCAACTGCTGCTGACGTTGAGAAAGTCCCAGCTGCCGTGGCAATTCCGCCGATCGTGGATGCTCCAAGAATGAATCCGATCGTTACCTTTGACGCGGTACTTGTGAAACGCATATCTATCTCCTGTATTCGTTGAATTACTCTCAGTCGCTATAGGCCTATTAAAGCCACCGGACCTTCAAGAAAGGGCTGCAAAACCTAAGAGTCTTCTGAGAACTCCATCTTCCAGACAGCAGGGAAGGCGAGCATTGCCGTTACGACAAAGGCGCTTACGCCAGCTAAAAGAAGAAATGTATGACTGAGGCCAATGCTGTTGGCAAGAGGTGCCGCGAGAGCTACGCCGATTGGGCGCATCAACAAGCTACCCATTCCATCAAAGGATGAGACTCGCGAGAGAGATTCTTTCGGGACTTCGCGTTGTAAAGCGGTATTCCAAATAGCGCCCCACAAATCAAAGTTCACTCCGAAGGCGAAGGCGAAGATTGCGATAACCCATACTGAATTACTTGTTGCAAGAGCAATGAGATATCCGCAGATTGCGTAGGTGCCAAGCAGTAAGAAGCGCATTGGGTACTTAGGCCGTAGTTTGAGCGCGATAGTTGAGCCTGCCAGATAGCCAACGAATTCAGCTGCAACAATCGTTGCCCAGGATGATGCTCCGTGGAATTTCTGGATAGATAGCAGCGGCCCAAGTACGGAATCCACTGCTGCCCAACACATGATCACTGATGAGAATCCAATAACGATAATTACAATCCAGCGGAAAGATAAGAACACTTTCCAGCCATGAAGCAGATCATCAATCATCGTATTTTCAGTCGCTGCTGGAGCAATCGTGAGATGTCGCATCGTCAGAACTATCATTCCCGCAATAATAAATGTGCACGAGTCAATGATCAGCGCAATCGAACTTCCCTTTGTCGCGATAATCCATCCGCCAACAGAAGTTCCAAGGATCAACATCAAATTAGAAGTCATCTGTGTAAGTGCATTCGCTGACATCAACTGTTCTTCTTCGACAAGTACCGGCACCACACCAGTGAGTGCTGGCCAGAAGATCGCCCATGCCGCACCAAAATTAATTTGTGCAACAAGTAAGACCCAGAGCGGGACATGGCCGGTGGTGAACCAAATTGCTTGGACTAACAAGATCAAGCCACCCCAGGTATCTGTAATGGCAGCCATTTTGATGCGGCCATATCGATCGGCAATGACTCCTCCGAATGGGCTCAAAACAAGAAAGGCAACAGTGGTTGAAGCAACAACAACTCCGAGTTCAGTTGCTGAACCCCCACGCATATGCAAAATACCGAATGCAAGGGCGATCGTGCCCATGCCGTTTCCGAAATTAGAGATTAACCGCGCCGCTAAGAATCTTTGAAAGTTGGGGCGCGAGAGGATGGCTCGCGTTGAATTCACTTATCTTTACCCTCAATATCTTTAAGTACCCGATGGATATCGGCAGCGAGCTTCTTCAGTTCTGCGAGTTCAAGATTTGCCAGCGCGCGAGCTTCCTTTGCTAATTCAAATTCACCAAGAGATGCATCGTGGGTCTCGTTGATCTTCTGCTCAACAGAAGCTGAGGAGACGCTCTGCCCAACCATAATGATCGAAAGAAGTACCAACTGAAGGAATGTCTGGGCTACCCAAGCGACGATGGTGATGAGGTCGTGGCTCTTGATCGCGGCTGGCAGAGAGATCAAAGCAATCGCGGCAAAGAGATAGGCGCACCACATCGTGGAGACCCCGCTTGTGATCTTTGCGGCCAGCTTCATATTGAAGTTATTGATCTTGCTCATAGCGGCTATTTTACGTCGCTTTCTAGTAATTCTCAGGCTTCCACGACGTGAGCGAAGCGGGCAGTTACATATCACCCACTACAATTACGCAAATGCGCGGATTACCCACACGAATCTTCACCGGTATCTCTATTGGGATCGTGGTCTTATCACTCGCTTTTAGTTTATTTGCGAAAACCGCAGGTTCTGCGATTCCACGCTCTCATGCCTTAAATGGTGCGCCTCAATCATCAGGTGGCGATACAAATATCTTGTTACTCGGCCTTGACTCACGTCGCGCAAATGATGGATCAAATCTTCCACGCAAGCTCCTCAACCTCATGCACGTCGGATCGACAAGCTCAGTTGGTGGTTACAACACGAACACAATGATTTTGATTCACATTCCTTCAGGTGGAAAGAAAGCTGTAGCAATCTCTATTCCTCGCGATGACTATGTTGATGTCCCTGGACAGCGACCTAAGAAGATCAAAGAAGCGTATGGCTATGCAAAATATGCCTCTGAATCTGCTCTCTATAAGCAAGGCGTAAAGAATCCTCAGCTTGAATCACTCTCGCGTGAGGCAGGCCGTACCGCCACAATCAAAACTATCTCTGCATTCTTACAAGTCCCCATTGATCACTTTGCTGAAGTGAATCTCGTTGGCTTCTACGATCTTGCTAATGCTGTCGGTGGTATCCAAGTCTGTCTCAACAACGCAGTGAATGATTCTCAATATTCTGGCGCTGTATTTCCTGCAGGACTTCAAACCATTACAGGCGTCGATGCGCTCAAGTTTGTTCGCCAGCGCCACGGATTACCTAATGGCGACTTAGATCGCACGCACCGCCAGCAAGCATTTATTACCGGTGTGATCACCAAGTTCCGCAGCCAGGGAATCTTTGGGGATATTGGCAAAGTTTCCGCGCTTCTCAACGTCGCAAAGAAGGATGTCGTTATTGATAGCGGTTGGAATGTCCTTGGATTCTTGCCACAAGCAAAGGCTCTGACAGGTGGAAATATCACCTTCCACACATTGCCTATCGAGGGTTATGCAATGATCAACAGCCAATCTGTGAACAAGGTTGATCTGCCAACTGTCAGAAAGTTCGTGAAGGATCTCTTCTATCCTCCAAAGGTATCTGCAACAGCATCACCTTCAGCTTCGCCAAAACCAACAAAGATCAATTACGGACACCTTGCAAACGGTAAGAGCGTTGATGGATCAAAGATTCCGTGCGTTAACTAGTGATATATCCACTACTGGCAGTCTTTGTCGGAGCGCTCACAGCCATTCAGTCACGCCTTAATGGTCAGCTCTCTAAAGATATTCATAATGGTTTAGCTGCTGCAATCATCTCCTTTGGTAGTGGTTGGATCGTCCTCTTCATTCTCTGCTTTGGCTTAAAGGTAGAGCGTCAGGGACTTCGCAACATTTGGAAGGCAGTGCAATCTGGTCGCTTGAAGCGCTGGGAGATTATTGGTGGAATGGGTGGCGGCTTCTTTGTTGCAACTCAATCGATCACTGTTCCAAAACTTGGTGTCGCAATATTTACAATTGCAACAGTTGGTGGGCAGACAGTTGCTTCACTTCTCGTAGATAAATTAGGAATTGGTCCTGCTGGCAAAAAGCACATCACTATCCCAAGAATATTTGCTGCGGTGATGACTCTCTTTGCAGTCACTATTGCAGTCTTGCCAGATTTAGCCCATGCAACCTTCTCTGCTCTTGCAGTCGTTATAACGCTGATAGTTGGAGTTGTTATCTCATTCCAGCAAGCATTTAATGGCCGCGTCAATGTTGTAGCTACACGCCCTCTTGCGACAGCATTCTTAAACTTCTTAATGGGAACTTTCGTTCTCGCAATTGCACTTGCATTTAACTTGAGTAACGGTGGAAGCATCGGGCACCTGCCAAGTAATCCGTGGATCTATCTCGGTGGACCGATCGGCGTTATCTTCATCGCTACATCTGCCTTTGCTGTGAAGCACATGGGAATCTTGAACTTTGTCCTCGGAAGCGTTACTGGCCAACTCATAGGGGCTCTTCTTCTCGACTGGTTAGCGCCTGCTGCGAACACCACCTTGAGCGGATATCTCGTTACAGGCGTATTCATGACTCTAGGATCGATCCTCGTCAGTCGCTATTTTGAGAAGCGCAAGGCATAATTCCAAGGTGCCAAAGACTTGGGCCTAAATCCCCACTTTGTGAGCGTTAATTGACCCAGATTTCGACTCGTCGATTTTTTGCATAGGCAGCTTGGCTGTTCCCTAGGACTGCTGGTTTTGTCGCCGCAAACCAACCAAGTTTGATCGTCGTGCCACTCAAGAATGTTCGAATGTACGTGAATGCTGAAATCGCTCTTTGATGTGAGAGCCAGACGTTGTCCACTCCCTTTTGGATATCGGTATTGCCATAGATCAATACAGCCTTATTCGGGGATTGCATAATGATTGCTGCAACTTTTTGAAGCGTCGCCTTGGCTGCTGCGTTGAGGTAATAAGTGTTCAATGCAAATTGCACTGTTGAGATCTTCTTCATAATTGAAGTTGGTTGCGTGTTATGAGTTGGCACCGGCACAGGAGCAACAGTTGGTTGTGGAGCTGGCACCACTGGAACGGGGGCGATTGGAACAGTGACGATCGGCGTAGGCACAACCGGTGTAGGCACAACCGGTGCGATAACTGGTGTGATAACTGGTGTGATAACTGGTTGAATAGGAACAAATTTGTTAATAACAAATATTTGAGCTGCAAGCACAGGTACCGCTCCGTTGTACAACTGAATCGCATAACTTCCAGGTACGCGGAACGGGATTGTGAAGGTTAATGTAGTCGGAGTCTGTATCCACGAGAACTGCTCAAGACGCTTACTACCGACATCAATATTAACTATCTTCTCTACAAATCCACCAGTAATCACAACAATCGGTGAATCACCTTCGACTGCAAATGTTGGAGAGAGCGATGTAATGAATGATCGCTGCACCGGATCTGGTATTGGTGTGGGTGGAGTAGGCACACTGCGTGGGCCAGCTGTGACTGAAGCAGACTCACTCACGTAACCAACCGCACTATTTGTTACCGTAACCGTTGCTGTTTGCGTTTCCAGTAAACCAGAAACTGTTAGAAGCCAGATAGAGCCAACTGGTACTGCAGAGGTAATTGTGCCCATACTTACGCTTGCCGTTGCCGTGAAGGCCACGCTGTAATTAGTTACGTTCACGGTGAAGCCATCTGCAGTTGCGACAGGGGTAGAGAATGTTGGGATAGTCGCATCTGGATCTAAATCGACAGTGATGGAGAATGGATTAGTGGTCGCTGTCACTCCATTTGCGTCAGTAACTCGGATGGAAGAAGTTACTGTTCCGCTCTCAAGGAGGGTTCCACTTATTAAGCCAGTCGCCGTATTGAGCGATAAGCCAGCAGAGGTCAATGCACTTTGACCAGAAGCAATGCTGTACCTCAATGGCGCACTTCCGCCTGAAGCGTTAAGGGCTAGAGAGTATGGGAATCCAAGCGTTGCTGTAAGTCCTGCAGATGGGGTCGCGATTTGAACCGGTCCCGATACGACAAGAACTGCAATATTGGATGTGGTTGAAGCTGAACTACCATTCTTCGTGTTTGTGACAACGACATAATAGTTACCGGAGTTAAGTGATGATGTGGTGATAAACGAGTACGTCGCCCCTGTTGCTCCGGGCAAAGTGCTACCCGCAAAACTCCATTGGTATGAGAGAGTTCCGGAATCAGTGCTATGAGCTGTGACAGTCATCGACTCTTGCTGACCAACTGTTACATTAATAGCAACCGGCTGTAGATCGATCACCGGAGCGCTTGCCCGAGCAAGTGTAGAAGCTACTCCTCGATTCGACTCTGCGCTGTCACCGTAGCTGCCTCCACCGCCTGCAACCACACCAATGTAATAAGTAGTATTTGCACTAAGACCCGTGATTGTCTCCCCAGTCGCAAACGCAGGCACAATAATAAGTGCGCTACCGCCGACCGCCTGGCTATATACATAAGCAGTAAACCCAGATGAAGCCGGATCCGAAGTAAAGTCCACAATTAATCCAGAAGTTGTCCCATCAGAAGTCACTGACGTTATAACAGGAGTATTAAGGGAAGCAATTCCAATATTCACGCCAGTGGGTGAAGAGACCTGACTTAAATAGTAGGTGTCACCACTCTTGGTCGCCGTTACATAACAGGTTGTAGAAATATCAGCGTTTAATGTCGAACCAGAAATACGACAACCTGATGTATCAACTGCGAAAGATACTGATCCAGTTCCACTTCCCCCCGATGTTGTTAATGCCAGGGGCGAACCAAAGCTGCCACTTGTTGAGGTAATTATTAACGCACTCTGCGCTGCCTTTGTGAATATAAATGTTACTGCGCTGCTTGTAGCAGCAAGATAGTTAGTATCTCCTGCTTTAGTAGCAGTAATTAAACAAGTACCAGAAGTATCTGCACTTAATGTGCCAATCAAGGTACTGCTGCTGATCGCGCAATTTGTCGCTGTCCCGGATGTCACAGAATATGTGACAGATCCTGAACCTGATCCCGTACTTGTTAGAGTTGGGGACACTGCACGAGTAAATGCACTCCCATTTGACGGAGCATTATCTGGTGAAATAGTGAATGCCAGTAACGCTTGGTTTGCCAGGTTAATGACGATCGTGAAGAGCGCAGTAGTTGCAGTGGAGTTACTGTGATCGGTAACTTTTACAGTGATACTCTGCCCTGAAGGTGCGGCCGCTGTTGGAGTTCCTGTAATAGATCCTGTATTTGGATCTAAAGCTAGCCCGGCAGGAAGGGTCCCTGAATTCAATGAGTAAACAAGTGGAGCAGTTCCTCCGCCGCCCGCAACGGCGAGTGAATATGGCACTCCAAATGTTCCTGTAAGGCCCGTCGCTGGGGCAGCGATTGAAACCGGTCCTGTCACATTCAGTATTGCTGCACTTGATGTGATGGCAGCGACAGTTGCGTTTAAAGTATTAGTGACGTCAACAGTGTACGAACCACTGCTCGCCGTTGATGGCGGCGTGAAGGTGTAGGTAGCGCTAGTTGCCCCAGAAATAGCCAAGCCATTGAATTTCCATTGATAGGAGAGCACGCCCGAGTCTGCGCGTGTGGCCGATACTGTGAAAGTAACAGAATTACCAAGTACTACCGTTGTAGAAGATGGCGCAGTGACGATTACTGGCGTAACTGCTGCGGCAAGGGTTGTGATCGATGTTCGTGGTGACGATTCATCGCTCGACGCATAATTTCCAGAACCGATACTCTGTAAAGTGATGTAATACGTAGTGCTGGCTGTGAGCTCACTTACCGTTGACCCCGATGTGAAGTTTGCAATTGTTTGAGCTGCACTTCCGCCTGTTGATGATGAATAGAGATTCAAAGTTGTCGAGGACGCATGTGTGACTTGTGTGAAGGTAACTGTCAGTTCGGTTGTGCTCGAACCCGCACCAGATATTGAGGTTGGGGCAAGGAGGGTCGCCCCAACGACTACAACATTAGAGGCACTTGATTCCGAGCTAAGATAGTTGCTATCACCCGCATAAACGGCCTTCACGGAATATGTCGTCACATTGTCAGGGGTCCATAAACAACTTGCAGAGCCAGATGAAAGATTGCCAGTAGTGCAGAGAACATTGTTGGAGCCATCAACAAATTGCACAGTTCCTGTAGCCCCGGTCGTTACTACTGCCGTGAGAGTGATTTGGGTACCGAAGGTTGGAGAAGCATTGGATATCGTAAAACTCGTACTGCTTGAAGCATGCGATGGAGTCGAAGTCGTTGTGCCGACTCCTGTGAGTGCTGAATAGTTGCTAGATGTAGGAGTGAAATTCACAGTAAAGCTAAGTAGGTTGGTACTAGTAGGCGTGAACGAACAAGTAGCAGTTCTAGAGCCATTTTCAACTACATTGCTACAGCCAGAGATTGCGGATCCACCTACATTAAAGGTTATTTGCCCTGCCACACTCGAAGTAGCACTTAATGTGACGGCACTTCCATAAGTCATCGATGGGACAGTGAATGAAGTAATACTTGAGGCGGCTGGGGCAATCGAGATGGTAAACGAGGATGTAACAGCACTTTGATTATTTCCATCTGTTACTTGCACGACAATTGTGGCATTTCCTATTGATGAAGGTGTGCCTGTGATTACTCCGCTATTTGTGTTGAGTGAAAGTCCGAGTGCACTCAATGCTGATCCGCCTGAAGTCACTGCATAACTTGAAATAGCCGCTGTACTTGTGGCAAAGAACGAGAGAGAGAATGGTGAATTGTAGGTTCCGGTAAGTCCAGAACTAGGTGTAGTGATAACTGGTGGGTCGCTAGGAGTGATTGCGGCAGATTGGCTACTTGGAGTGCTGGTTCCAACTACATTTTGAGCCGTAACAGTAAATGTATAAGCGGTTCCGTTTGTTAAGCCACTCACAGCACATGATCGCGAGCTACCAAAAGTGGTGCATGATTGGCCACCACTGCCACTTGCAGTTACCGTATAACCAGAGATGGATTTTCCTCCGTCGTTATCAGGTGCTACCCAACTTACTGTAGAACTTCCGTTTCCTCCTGATGTGGCAGTCACAACTGTTGGAGCATCTGGCACCGTAGGTGCAACAACTACAAGTGGATCCTGTGCTAAGTCCACAGTCATCGAACCAGCAACAGTCGCTTTACCTATTGAGGTGGCAACTCCTCCGATAATTGCATATGCAGCCATTCCTTTAGAGATGCTTGCATTTGTAATCGCCAAGGTCAATGGTTTCGACGCTGAAGGAACAGTGTTATCAGAAGCATTCCACGCAATAATGAAATTGAGTAGGTAATTACTTGAAGCAATTGCAGCTCTAGCAGTCGTAAAGTTTGCATTTAAATAGATTGTTACTTGTGATCCGATTGGAAGTGAGCCCCCTGGAACGGTCAGTATTAAATGTGTATCAGCTGAATCAGCAGTTAGGGTTCGATTAGTAACATTATCAATCGTTGTGATGCTGGCTAGGTTTGTTAAATCACTAGGGTTCACACCCGCCAAAGAACTACCAACTACTGCGACTGCCAAGGAACCAGTTGCAGTCAGATAATCCACTGAATCTGTTGGTGTGAAAGTTGCTGTAAGTGCTGCATTGCTTGGTGCAACAGCAGGAGTCCAACTACATGTAGCTACATTGGCGCTGGTAGAGATGGAAGAGCAACCCGACATCGCCGCTCCATCGAGCAAGAATGAGACGACACCAGGTGTATTTGTGGTTGCGCTAATCACAACAGTTTTGTTGAGGTTTGCGTAGATAGAATTATTTGGAAGAGTAAGGACAACCGTGGACGCTGCTTTCCCAATCACAACAGAACTTGTCGTTGAAGCACTTGCATAATTTCCTTGGGCATCTTTAACCGCAGTAACAGAACAACTCTTTGGTGCCGTAACAGTGAGCGCGCCACCGATTATTGAGCACCCAGTTGTTGGGGTCGAGAAAGTAACGGTTCCAGAACCATTACCACCACTTGTGACGAGTGGAAGGGAAGTTCCAAAAGTTCCACTCAAAGATGTGATGGCTAATCCAGTTTGCGGAATCAATGCCACTGCACTAGTTGGCAGTGAAGTAGCCGTTGCACTTCCACCGGCATTAGATACGGTTACAACCACTTCTAGATAATAAGAAGCATCAGCTGCGTTTGGTGTATAACTACTTGAAATCGCACCTGATATTGGAGAGTAAGTGCCACCAGATGTCGCAGATTTTTTCCACACATAGCCCGTTGTCGTAACCACTCCTGTTGTGGATAAGGCATTTACACTTAATGAAGTTCCAACTTGCGCGGTCCCTGAAATACTAGGTGTGGAGATTCCTGGGGCAGCAGGATTCACCGTAAATGATTGAGGGACCGTGGGAGCGCTCGCATATGTGGCGCTGCCTGCTTGGTCTGCATTGATTGAACATGTACCGGTTGCCGCGAGAGTGACCGAAGTACCAGAAACGGTACAGACGCTCGGAGTCGATGAAGTAAAGGTGACGCTCAGCAGAGAAGAAGCTGTCGCCGATATAGAAATAGGGCTTGCAGTCAGCGAATTTGCAGATAAGGCCCCAAAAGTAATCGTTTGGGCGAGGGCATTAACGCTCAGCCCGGTCGTCCCACTCAGTGAAGAAGAATATGAGGAACTACCAGAGTAGGCAGCGGTGAGCGAATGTGATCCAACTGTAAATCCAGTTGCAACGCATGTCGCAACCCGTGAAGTAATCGCCTGGGTTCCACAGCCAGTGATTGTTGTGCCATCTGACATGAAGTTCATCGTGCCTGTTGGAGTGCCAGATGCCGTCGAAACGGTCGCCGTTAATGTGACCGACCCATTGTAATTAATAGTTGATGCAGTCGAAGTGAGACCAACTGTTGTACTCACTCCAGATAAAACTGAAACACGAGGATCTGATCGGTTTCCGTAACCTGCCGCGTTATATGGCTGAATTGAAATCCAATATGTCGTTCCATCAGTCAAGCCTGTAATCAAACACGATGGTGCTGCAGGAGTGCCCGTGGATGTACATGAATTAGCGGTGAGCTGCGTGCCACCAACAGATGCGTTAAATACAGAGACGTAATAATTTTGAATCTGTGAGCCACCATTAAATGGTGCAGTCCATGAAGCATTCACCTGCTTCACGGCCGCGGCATACGAGATAGTTGCAGGATTCACAGAATCTGGGAATGTATATGGGGTTGCGCTCACAGCGCTTGATGTGGTTCCGTTACCTAAATTACTTACTGCTCGCAAAATCACACTATAAGAAGTTCCATTGGTAAGTCCAGAGATTGTGAATGGTGAGAGAAGTGAATTGGTATTTGTCCATGAGACACCAGCATTGGTTGAATATTGATAATTTGTTATTGGATTTTGAGTATCTGCTGATCCTGCGGTGAAGGGAACGGTGAGATAGGCGCTACCTGCTGTGATTGTTCCAATAGTTGGTGCCCCTGGTAGCGCAGCTGGTATCACAGAAATACGTGGTGATGCTTCAGCTCCATTTCCCGCAGGCGCATTAGTTGCTAAGACAGAAACATAATAATTTGTATCATTTGTGAGGGCGGTGATTGTGCACGTAAGAGCCCCAGATGTGGTGCAACTCTTTACTGCAATCCCGCCAGTTAAAGCGCTATAGGCAGTGGCTGTATAGGCTGTTATAGCTGAACCACCGGTAGATACGGGGGCGGTCCATGAGACGACTGCCGATGTAGGGGCGGCTGTAACACTGAGTTGTGTTGGCACACCTGGAACAGTAATTGGTATCGCAGAAAGTGAATTAGAGTTCGAACTACTTCCTATTCCATTTGTTGCCTTCAACAAAACTGCATACGAAGTTCCGTTAGTAAGCCCAGAGATAGTAAATGGGTTTGTAAGAGTTCCTGCGCTAACCCATGTAGTTCCAGCATCTAATGAATAGGAGATGCTAGTTATCGCGGATCCGCCGTTCGTTGATGATGTGTATGGTGTGTAATTCACCTGAATACTCTGGTTCCCGGCAACAAGAGATGAAAGAACCGGAGCATTTGGTGCTGCAAGGGTGACGCTGTTGTTGAACACTGCAAATGGTCCATTGCCTGCTGTATTCACAGCTCTCAACTCGACTGTGTAATAGGTTCCATTGCTTAAACCTGAAATTGTAAATGGAGATGATGTACCTGTAATTGCTACTGGCGTTCCAAAGTTAGAACTATTGGCACCAGTACTGATTGCATATTGATACGAGGTAATCGTCGATCCGCCATTGCTTCCTGCAACGAAAGCAACGATCAAGGAGGTCCCGCTCGAACCAGAGGTAACACTTGTAATTGTCGGCGCACCCGGGATTGTCAGTGGCGTCGAGGTCACCGAGGTTGATGCTGCACCAGCTCCAGATGCGTTATTAGCACGAAGTATTACCGTGTATGCGAGGCCATTACTCAAACCTGTGATCAACACTGGTGTTGATGTTGAACCACTTGCACTCCACGTAGACCCACTATTGATTGAATAGTCATAACCTGTAATCGAAATTGATGATGTCGCCGCAGTGAATGCGATCGAAATCGTTCCATCACTAGGGGTCGCCACAAGTGCAGTTGGAGCAGTTGGCACTGCAACGGGTGTGATCACCACAGATGGAGATGAATAAGAGCCAGTGCCAATCGCGTTAATAGCCGCGACTTGGAATTTATAGCCCGTGCTATTGGTCAAGGATGAGATTGTGCAGGTGGTGCCTATTCCAGTGCACCCAGAGGCCGTGGTCCACGAGGTGTATGGGCTCACCGAATATTGGACTTGGTACCCAGTTATTGCACTATTTCCAGTGTTTACAGGCGCAGTCCAATATAGATTGACGAGCTTATCCCCGGGATTCCCGGCTACTGTCGTGGGTGGGTTTGGAACTCCGCTTGAGTAGCTAATGACAGCCGAGCCGTTGGCATTGTTATCTGCGTAATACTGATAGCTGGCAGTTAGGCCACTCAAACTATTCGTAGAATTTTGTCCCGGATTCGCGCCGTGACCAAAAAATTCTGGTGCAGGGCGAGAGACGCCTGCTCCATATTGCAATACACCTTGCGCGCCACCTTGTGCACCGCCACCGCCACCAGCACCGCCACCGCCATCACATCGTTGATCTGATGTAATGCGATATCCCATAGTGGATGTCGGTTTTGACTCTGATCTAGTAGGGAAGGAATTAGGAAGAATTCCGTTATAACAGGCGTAAGACGTATAAAGGCCAGGCTGTCCACTTGTTGATGTGGAATCTGTTCTTGCCGCAAATGCTGAAAGAGAGAGTTGGCCAACTGTTTCTGGGAATTGGCCCGAACCACCAGAACCACCAGAACCACCGGCAACAATTGTTGCTACAGATGCATCATTGTTACTTGCACCAATTCGAATGACAGATGCAGCGCCGCCAGCGCCGCCATAACCTGAACAACCATCAGGGCCAGTTGACCCTCCTAAACCGCCACCATACCCACCAAATGGATTTGTTCCGCCAACAGCATTCTTTGTATCAGCTACTCTCCAGTCTTGAGTTCCAGCCGTGCACACTGTTGCAGCAGTTGAGTCTTTTCCTCCGCTACCAACACCAACAGATAGGACTTGCCCCGGTGTTACAGAGATTGTTCCTGATACCAAACCTTGGTAACCACCTGCAGGTGGTCGTCCAGCAGAATCTGTGCCACCGAGACCGCCTTCAGCACCTTTCAAAGTAATCGTGATCGAGGTGACATTTGCCGGGACCGTAAAATATTCAACTGCCGCGGTATTGGAATAAGTATTGGTGACAGTCGACCCAGATGTGACGGTAGAGACTGCTCCTGCTTGGGTGGTAGCTACAAATAAGCTCATCCCAAAAATAAGTGAAGAAGATAAAAACGTCGCAATTCTTTTGCGTACGCCGGAAGGTGCCACGACAGCCCCCCCCAAAAAAAAGCGCCGGCCATCCAACGGTCAGCGGCCCCTCTAAGGGTACGCGCCTTCAAGCGGGGATAACCCTTTTTTCTCACCCTATTTTATTGAGCATCGATTGCGATATGGGGGCCTATCGGCACCCCACTGAGAAGAATTTGAGCGTAAAAGGCCTTACTTCTGAGTAAAACTTCGTTGAAAACGAAAAGCTCGCCGCCAACGTGCGCCACTTTGTATTCCAGCAAAGGATCTTGTGCCGGTCCATTGACCACCGCACCACTTAGCTTTGTAGCTCTCAACGAGGTGTGAACTAGACCAAGTGGAGGCGTTGGTGTGAGCGACCACTCTTGTAAGTCGCTATTTTGAGAAGCGCAAGGCATAATTCCAAGGTGCCAAAGATTCAAGCCCCTTCAGTTGTAGCTCACCGCGAACTTCGCCGTCAGCAATTGATGGCTGCTGCGCTTGAACTCGCTATGAATGAAGGCGCTAGCGCAATTACAGTCGCAGCAGTCGCTGCAAAAGCGGGCCTCGCGCGCTCATCTGTCTATGAATACTTTGAGAGCTCTGCCGATCTCGTTGCTGATTTAGTTATTGAAGAGCTCGATTACTACACCGATCGCCTCGCTGTAGCCATTAAAGATGTCACAGATCCCTTTGAACAGATCGAACAGTGGATTGCAGAAGGCCTTCGCTATGTTGCAGATGGTCGCCATATGCTCGTGAAATCACTCAATACGATTCAGGCACCTGACTATCGCAAAGAAGAGATTGCACTCGGCCACCGCAAGATGATGGCTCCGCTTCGTAAAGCGCTCACTGAAACTGGAATTAAGGAACCGATGGCTGCTGCTGCATTCCTGCAGAGCGTTACTGATGCTGCATCTGTCCGGATCGATGCCGGAAATGATGCAGAGCTCGAAATCCAGAGCGCAACTACTTTTGCCTTAGCTGGACTCCGAGCCCTCGTTTAAAAATTACTTCTTAACGGTTACAAGAACGCTCGCCTTTAACGCACCATAATTTGCAGTCCCAGGTGCAGTTGCATTAATTGTGCATGAACCAGCTTTAAGACCCTTTACTGCAGCGCCACTCACGGAACAATTCTTAGAAGAAGACTTATACGTGATCTTCTCGCCGAATGCCGTTGTTGAAGTAAGCGCAACGCTCTTTCCAACCTTCACTGCGGCCGTAGTAGTTGTGAGGGATTGTGTTGCAGGTGAGAGCATCAATGGGAAGTGTGCAGTCTTTGGTGCATGCATCGCATCACCAGTAGATATGACTGCGATATCGCAGACACCAGTGCCTTTGAGCGCATCGACTACTAAACCATTTACTGGGCAGAGATCTGGTGTGTAGGACTTCAATGTGACCACAACACCTGAGCCAGTTTTCGCTGCGAAGGTAAGTGGTGTGCGATATGTAATTGAACCCGGAACATTCTCTACAAGAGCCACTCCATTGGCCGTTACCGCGAGCGTATCCGCAGGGATTGCGAGCGTCACTGGGGCGGGATTCGCACCAGTTGGAGCCGTACCGGATGCAAGTGGGGCCGCGATGAAAGTAAACGGCACGAATTGATCTTCGCTCTTATCTGCCACATTTGTGTGATCGTATTGGAACCATAATCCACATTGCTGGTGTGCACAGTCGGCACCCCAGGCATTTCCATTATCGATTGTAAATGCGAGCACTTGAGTTGGGTGTGAAGGCGCAGTTGGGTCGGCGCTAATCCACATCGTTAGCGCTGGGATTGCGGCACTAGTCTGAGTTGGACGCGTACCTGCTGCAGGCTGTACAGCTTCGTAAGCATAGAGCCCATGTCCACTTGGGAACTTTCCAAGAACAAAATGCAGAGTATCTCCGGCAGCGACTCCTGGAGTTCCTGATACTGGCGCACCATTCGCTCCGGTCCACATAACTTGCGTGTTAGCCGCAAATGCTTGCGGTGCAAACCCGATTGCCAATGCAGCTGCTGCTACTGCTGTCATGATGCGCTTCATATCTACTCTTCTCTCTGTGATTTCTATTTTTTAAAGGCAAGTGGAACTGCTAGATCATAAGAACGATCATCACCACGTGTGTGGTCTGCGCGCGTATAGATCGCGCATGCACTCTTACGGCAATCGATTGCTTTCCCATTTGGCACAGCAATAACCGGTGAAACTTTTATGGTCACACTAAAGCGACCGCCAGGTAGATATGGCTTCGCTAAACCAACTCCGTATGAAGGGGGATTAGAACTAATCCATTCAGATGCGCCGGTACCACCATTTTTATCTGCACCGCCACCGCAAGGCGTTGGTAGTTGGCCCTTTGGTACGACCTTGCAGAATGCAACATAGATGCCGATCGTTTCGTCGTAGTGTTGACCTGTAACGACAAGTGAATCTCCACTTTTGATTCCAGTGGTCTTGGAAACTTTAAGAGACTCGCCATGAGAGCCAAGAACAGCGAGCGCTGGTGATATCTGTAAGGAGAAGAAGATCCCTGCAGCTATTGCACCCTTAACACCTAGCATTGCTCGCTTGCTCATGGTCGTAATCTAGAGCGATTTCCACGCTTGGTCTCCGACACTTTTCGTCACATAGTCGGGATAACCTCTGAAAGAATCACACTATGAAAAAGCTGAGCGCAGTTCTTGTATGCGCGACTCTCTTTCTCACAGGTTGCACTACAGCAGCTCCCATAGTGTCTGATATATCTGCCGCCGATATCACATTGCCAATCGTGCATTCAGGTGAGTTGCCTTCGGTTTCGCGAGTTGTTGCACTCGCAAATGGCTCTGCCGAGATCGTTGCTGCACTCGGTTATGAATCTATTCTTGTGGGCCGCGATGTCGCGTCCACGATGCCCGCTCTTTCCAAGGTACCCATCGACAACCCTGGACACACTGTCTCTACTGAAACAGTTTTAGCTCAAAAACCAGATCTCATTCTTATTGATAGCAACACATCTCCAGCGACAGCACTCGATACTCTCAAGAACTCTGGAATCAAGACAGTGATGATTCCAACGACCTTTGATGTAAAGAGCATCACTGCTAAAGAGTTGGCTGTTGCAACCGCAATTGGTACTCCGCTAGCTGGCAAACTTCTTTCAGATCAAATTACTTCTATCAACAATCCAACAAAACCAATCAAAGTAGTCTTTCTTTATCTGCGTGGAACTTCCAGCATCTATCTGATCGGTGGCAAGGGAAGTGGTGCTGATTCATTGATACAGGCAATGGGCTTTACAGATATTGGTGCAGCGCAGTTAAACCAACCATTTAGCTCTATGAGCGCTGAAGAGTTAGTGAAACTCAATCCTGATGTCATCTTGCTCATGACGAAAGGCCTCGTCTCTGTCGGTGGATTAGATGGCCTCACACAGTTGCCCGGTATCGCCCAGACAACGGCTGGTAAGCGTAAGCGCGTTGTAACGGTTGATGATTCACTCCTGCTCTCATTTGGCCCACGCACGATTCCGCTGATTCCAAGACTTCGGGCCGATATTCTGAAAGCATCTACCCTATGAAGAAAGTAGCGCTCTATATATTCTTCAGCACTCTCGCGCTGGTTCTCTTCGCAGTATCACTTCGCACTGGAATCGTGCAGATCCACACATCACTCTGGCACTTACTGACTCATCACTCTGGCACTGATGCCACAACTGTCTGGCAGATTAGATTCCCTAGAGCCTTCGGTGCGGCAATAATCGGTGCAGGGCTCGGTATTGCAGGTGCGATCGCCCAAGGAATTTTCCGCAATCCACTCGCTGAACCAACACTCATCGGTCTCTCTAGTGGTGCGACTCTTGGAACAATCGCAGTGATCTCATCAGGTGCTGCTGCTTACGGATCACGTACCAACGCAGAGGCAGCAATCCTCTTCGCCGTTATTGCTGCACTTCTTGTTCAAGTACTTGCCCCTAACAAGGGTTATGGATTCCTGCTCACCGGTATTGCAGTCTCTGCAATCTTGACTGCACTGGCAGGAATTCTGATCTCAATGTCACCAAAGCCAGGGATCCAGAGCCTCGCATTCTGGAACTTCGGCTCACTTGCACTGCTCAATAACCACACGCTTCAGATCATCGCTCCATTTATCGAAGTTGGATTTATTTCTGCCTTCTTCGTCTCTCGCAAGCTCGATGCATATTCGTTAGGTGAAACGAGTAGCCACTACATCGGGATCAATCCAAAGCGCCTGCGCTTAATGGCAGTTATCTCGATGGCCTTCTTGATTGGTGCATCTGTGAGCGCAGTTGGTTCAATCGCTTTCTTGGGTCTTCTTGTCCCACATATTGTTCGCTTACTGATAGGCCCAGCGCATCGCACCATGCTCTCATTCTCAGCGATTATCGGTGCAACCCTGCTCTTACTCGCTGATTTATTAGCCCGCACACTCTTTCAACCCCACGAGATCCCACTTGGGTTAATTACAAGTTTGATTGGCGCACCAGCACTGATTATCTTGCTGCGCACAAAGACGAGTCAGTGGGTCGCTAATGATTGAGATTAAGAACCTCAGCTTCTCTTACGGCAAGAAGAGCGTCTTTGATGACTTCTCTACGCTGATCTCCAATAACTTTGCCACACTTCTTGGGGGCCCAAATGGCTCTGGGAAAACAACCCTGCTGCAACTCATCGGTGGCGTGCATAAGCCAGATTCAGGTCAGATCATTATCAATGGCCACGATATTTCAAAGCTCAAGACAAGAGAGCAAGCAGAGCTGCGTTCCATCGCACCGCAAAGGCGTATCTTTGAATTAGCTTTCACAGTCGAAGAGATCTTCGCAATTATCAAAGCAAAGCGCCGTGCAAAGCACGCAAGTGATGTCTTTGAATCACTTGATCTCTTTGACTTGTTCCCACTTAAAGTGACAGAGCTATCTCTTGGCCAACAACAACGTGTCAGTGTGGCACTCGCATTGATTCAACAGGCCGAGTACTACTTGTTAGATGAACCGCTGAGCGCACAAGATAGTGAGTATTCACGCAAGCTATTAGAACTTATCTCCAGATTAAGCAAAGAGACCGGCATTCTGGTTATTAGCCATAACACCGGTCATCTTGCACAAAACTTTGACGAGAGTATCTACCTCTCGTAATTACTTAGTGCTATTTAGTGCGGGGCTTCTTCTTTCCGGCAACCTTCTTCACCGCAGGTTTTCCTGGGCGGCCAGGCTTTGATGTTTTAGGTGCAGCCTTCTTGCCAGCTTTTTTAGCAGCAGACTTTGCACGGAATCCATCTGTTGGCTTTGAGGCCATTGGATCGAACTTATTTGAGCGGAAAGGTTTAGCTGCAGCTGATTTCTTAGCTGGACGGTCGCCTCTCTCAGAACGATCATCGCGTGATGGGCGTTCAGAGTTACGGACTTCTTGTGGAGTCCACTTCTTCTTTGGAGCACGATCGCGTGGATCAAAATCAGGACGTTCTGCGCGCGCTGGACGTGATGCACGATCATCGCGTGTAGTGCGTGCTTCAGATCGTGAAGACGGACGCGTTGAAGGACGTGTTGATGGACGCTCAGAACGATCATCACGCGCTGGGCGTTCAAAATTACGGACAGGACGTTCGTTATTACGGAACTCTGCTACTGGCTCTGGCTTTTCTTTCTTGATGAATCCACTGCGTCCACCATTGCTGCCGCTATTGCCTTTGTAAGGGCCGCGTTCGCGCTTTGGATAATCAGGGCGATCCTGGTTACGTGCAGGACGATCCCCACGATCCCCACGGTCACCGCGGTTACGGCTTCCTGGCTTACGTGAACTCTCATGCTTCTCTGGCTCTGCCTCAATCGGAATACCCGATGGAGCTTGAGCACCAGTAACGCGAATGAGCTCTGGATCATGTGGCTTCACAAATACTTCAGCAAGTTTCACAGCAGCGCGCGATGCGAGACCGTGGATGCCCTTCTTCTGCTTCGATGTTGCAAGAGTGACGACGGTGCCTGACTCACCAGCACGTGCTGTACGGCCAGCGCGGTGCAAGTAATCCTTGTGATCTGCAGGTGCATCGACGTGAACAACAAGTGATACGCCATCTACGTGGATACCGCGTGCCGCTACATCTGTTGCGACGAGTGCATTAGTTTTTCCATCTTTAAATGCTGCAAGTACGCGTGTGCGCTGGCCTTGAGATTTTCCGCCGTGCAATACGCCGACAGGAACACCTGCGCGGAGCATCTTTTCAGCGAGTTTATCTGCGCCATGCTTTGTACGTACGAAGAAGATTGTGCGTCCCTCTCGGGCTGCGATCTGTGTTGAAATAACATCTTTATGAGCTTGATCCATAATCAAAATATGGTGAAGCATGCGACCGGCAGTTGTCTTCTCATTCTCAAGTGAGTGAGTAACTGGGTTCTTTAAGAACATCTTGACGAGTGTGTCTACATCGCGATCAAGAGTTGCAGAGAAGAGTAGGCGTTGGCCATCTTTCTTTGTGAGAGCCAGGATCTCTTTCACAGAAGGCAAGAAGCCCATATCTGCCATCTGGTCTGCTTCATCAAGAACTGTAATCTCAACATCGCTTAAGTTGATGTGGCCCTTATCAAGAAGATCCATCAAACGTCCTGGTGTTGCAACAATGATTGGCACTCCGCGCTTTAAAGCTTGGATCTGGCGCATATATGGCATTCCGCCAGCAACAACTTGTGAGTTGAGATTTACTGTGCGAGAAAGTGGTGCAATAACTTCGCTGATCTGCACCGCAAGTTCGCGAGTTGGTGCAAGAACTAAACCAAGTGGGTGATGTGGGCGAGCTGTTCGTCCAGCCAAACGAGTCATCATTGCTAGACCGAAGGCAAGAGTCTTACCTGATCCAGTCTGACCGCGGCCAAGAATGTCGCGTCCTGCGATCGCTTCAGGAAGAGTTGCTACCTGAATCGGGAATGCGGTGGTTTTACCTTCATCGGTCATCGCCTGCGCTAGGGCAGGGTGAACGCCAAGTTTTTCAAAAGACATAGTTATACCTATATACCAATCGGGACATCAAGCGCGTCTCGTTGGTGCTTAAGAATTAAGACTCGCATTCGGGGTTGTTGCAGTGGCAACAATGAGGCAAGTTTACCAGCGTTATCGAGGGCTAGTTACCGCGAGCCCAATCGCTAATACAACGATGCCGATCGCCGAAATTGCAGTCAATGTACGCCTGACCGCGGGCTTTGCGAGAAATGCAGATGATTTATGTACGGCGAATATTAATGATGTGTACCAGAGCGCTGATGTCATCGATTGCACGCATGCGAGCAAGACAATACCGAGCCCGAGGTTAAATCCCTTCGGTACAAACTGGGGGATAAATGCAACAGCGAATACAGCGGCTTTCACATTGGTCAGATTAGTTAATAGACCCAGTCGATATGCGGGAAAGAATGATGTCTTAGCGCCACTATCAATATCGAATTTTCCGAACTCTTTACGAAGCTGCCAGAGAGTCTGAATTGAGAGCCCGATTAAGAATGTAACACCGCACCATTTCAATATATTGAATGCGAAGTGTGATTGAGCAAAGACTGCAGAGAGTCCAACCGAAGACATCGTGCCCCAGATAATGAGCCCGGTGCTATTTCCAGCAACGCTATAGAAAGCGGCACTGCGGCCACCAATAAGTGATTGGCGCAGAACCATAGCAACACCTTGGCCTGGCACCATTGCAAGAATGAGGGCAGTAAGAGCGAATGCAGGAATGACAGAGAGCATTACTTCACAAGGCGCAGACGAAGTGCGGCATAGTGATCAGCGAGTGGATCATCTACCTTTACTGGTGAACCATGTGCACGCGAGAGAAGTAGATCTGCAAACTCGGGATTACGTGCCAGCACTGGGCCGTGAAGATATGTACCAAAGATATTTCCAGAGACTGCGCCGTCGACACCGCTCTCACCATTGCCGTGACCTACCACCACAGAACCAAAACTCTGCGCACCAGCACCAAGTAAAGTCTTGCCTCCATGGTTTTCAAATCCTGTGAGATCGATACCTAATAGATCTGAGTGAATCTTGATATCACCGACATATCTTTGAGTCCCGGGCACTGTTGTGACATTGAGTAAGCCAAGTCCCCGGACTTCATTATTGTTTGCATAGAAAGATTTACCAAGTATCTGGAAACCGGCACAGATCGCAAGTACTACAGCGCCCTTCTCTACCGCGCCATGCAGTGATCCACCGCTGAGCGCGTTACAAGAAAGTATCTGTGCTGCATCTTCAGCCCCGCCTAGCAAGTAAATATCGCCATCATGGGGGATTGCATCCCGATAGGAAACATCGATTACCCGTGTAGAGATTCCAGCGAGCCCAGCGCGATAGGCAAGAACATCAGCATTGCCTCGGTCACCATATGTGCCAAGTAATTCATTATGAATACGGATGATCTTCATCGGTTCACCAGCCCAAAGAAAGCTGTGTAAGCAGCTAATACTTCGACCGATCCAAGCCCAAAGAGAGCGATCGCCTCATCAAAGGTATCTACGAGCGTGCTTTCAACGCCCTCGACATGAATTCGATAGGCAAGATCTGCGCCTCGTTCACCCGTAACGACAACTTTCTTTCCAGCAAGGTTTGCGTAGGAGACATCCCAGATCCATGAAGTATCGATTCCATCGACTTCACGAGCGTTGAGAACCAAGATCACATTATCGCCAACTACACCAGCGAGAGCTTCAGTCCATGATGCAGGATTCTTTGTGAGGCGAAGACGCGCCTTCACTCCAGCAAAGACTTTCTCGGTTGCACGTTCCATCCCACGATAATCAGTGCGCAGTGCAATATTGCTGATCGAGTTATGGACTCCGACCATATCTGCTGCGATCGATGCTAAGACAAAGTTTCGATACCCCGCAGAACCACTCTCGTATGTGTGATCCGCGTACTCATTACTTAATCCGCATTCGCAGTGGTACTTACCTTCGATCCAATCCAAGTAACGTCCACATGAAGGGCAGACAGCACCATCAGGATGGCGACCACCAGATGCTGCGCCAAATGAGACTCGTACAGCAGATGCAGCACCAGTAATTGCATAGTTCACAAAGGGATCATCAACATCTGCGACAAAGAGAGTAGAAGGATCTGCACTCTTACACATCTCATGCCAGCGCGATGCAACGCGCTTGACTTCGTGCATACGATGCAATTGATCACGTGAAAGATTGAGAAGTAAAACCAATGCCGGATTAGTCGCAGCCACAACAGATGGAAGATGTAATTCATCGACTTCAAGCACTGCAAAGACTGAATCCTGCATCAAAGCACCTGCAACACCCCGGGTTAAGTTAGAACCTGATCCTGATGTAACAACAGTCCCGACGGTCCGTACCTGGGTAACTAACTCTTTCGTTGTTGATGTCTTGCCATTAGTGCCTGATACCAAAATAATTACGCGAGAAGCAGATAAGAGCTCAATCGCATTAGGACAAAGAGTGAGAAGTACTCGGCCCGGTAGCGTCTCGCCAGAGCCCCGGCCAAGAGATTTAGATAGGAATCCAGCGCTCTTTGCGATCGCAATCGCAATCGCAAGCCGCAGATTCTCCATGCCCTTAGAGTACGCGACCGTAGGCCTGACTAACCTTGTGTGTGGCTCACGATCTGAGCGCTGATCCACGAACGGATCTCATAGGCAGCATCAACATATCTACCGTGACCAAAGAAGCCATGGACCATTCCTGGCCACTCTTTTATCGTCACAGAAATACCTGCGCTAGCTAGCTTCTCGCCATATGCAACGCCTTCATCTCGCAAGATGTCATGTTCGGCGAGTGCCACAAATGCTGGAGCAACTCCATTAAAACGATCAGCCTTCATTGGTACGGCGTATTGGTTCGCACGTTCTGCTTCAGGAATATATGCATCCCAACACCATTTCATTCCCACTGCTTCGAGTCCATATCCAGTCTCATGATCGCGATATGACTGACGTGTGTAATTGGTATCAACACATGGATAGATCAACGCTTGATAAGCGAGCGCAACATCGCCAGTATGCCCAGCTTTAAGTGCAACCGCTGCAGCGAGATTTCCGCCAGCGCTATCTCCACCCACACCAATCTTCTTTGGATCAATTCCAAGTTCCGCCGCATGATCTCGAACCCAGAGCAGCCCTGCATAACAATCATCAAATGGAATCGGGAATTGATGTTCAGGGGCTTTCTGATAATTAATTCCAATAACTACGGCGCCTGATTCACTTGCGATATTTGATAGCTGCGGCGCATAACGCAGCACCCAACTAAAGACCCATCCACCACCATGGAAATAGACGAGTGCTGGCGCTCCAGGCTTCACATTCTTAGGCGTATAGATAACGGTATGAAGATCGGCGGTAGGTGAGGTCACATAGGTATGTCGAGTATCGACATCAGTGGCCAAAGGGCCCGCGACATCGAGCCAATTCCATGGATCGGCACGCATCTGTTCAAGCGTCGGATTTTCGATCGTGAGCGCAGCGGCTTTGCGAGCTTCAAGGAATTTAACTACCTGAGGGTGGAGTGCCATAAAGGGATTCTAAACACTTTGCTTCTAAAAGCTAGGCAAAGTAACAGCACATCCGCTGGGGAGCCTGCTGGGTTCCACTGGGAAGGAGACGATAATGTAAAAATGAAACGAATCATTGCTGCTGCCACCATCTCCTTTGCATTGATTTCGACTGGATTACCCTCGGCCCAGGCGACGCTGACCCAAGCCGGGAGCATGATGCCGATCGTCGTCTCCTTTGATCAGAAGACCGTGACCCTCATTCCCCCTAGTTCGACATCACCTGGCAAGTGGACCTTCACTGCAGCCAATCCTTTAGTGGCAACAGTTATCGGAGATATCGCAACCCTTGTTGGCGCCGGCTACTCACGTATCACCGCTGTCCAGGCAGCTTCTGGTGCATTCAACACAGTCTCTCGCGTTACTGAATTAACTGTTACAAAAGGCGTTCCAGTCATTGCGAAAATTCCAAACCAGACAGTCCAGTTCGCAGCGAACACATTTACCATCCCAACACCATCAAGCACAAGTAATGGCGCGTGGAGTTATTCGATCAACGGTGCATCTTTTGCAACTCTCACGGGCAATGTCATTAAATTTACCGACGGTGGAACTATTTATGTGACTGTCAATCAAGCAGCGACTGCAGCATGGGCAGCGACATCGCTCAACTTCTTGCTCACCGTCGCACTAATCCCTCCAGTGCTTGGGACCTTCGGTGATATCTCACTCAATAGAGATAGCGTCACGTCGATCACTCTTAACCCACCATCTTCAACATCAACCGGTGCGTGGACATTCGAATCAAGTGACCCATCTATTGCAACAGTGAGTGCACGGACTCTCTCGCCGATCGCAATAGGAACAACAACAATCTCTGCAACCCAAGCAGGGGCAACTCCCTATGCAAGTATTACGGTGACAATGAAGGTCACAATTACAGGTACTGCTCCGACAGTGAGTGCATGGCCTGCAATCGCACAGCCATTTTCACCCACATCAACAAAGACTTTTATTCTTAACCCACCTGCATCAAGTTCACCAGGCACATGGTCGTATTCATCCAGTGATCCATCTATTGCATCTATCGCCGGCAGCGTTCTCACACTCACTAAGCCTGGAATCATTACTTTGACTGCAAATCAAGCATCATCTGGAAGCTTCAGCCCCGTCGGCCCGATCACAACAACAGTCACTATTCAGGGAACTCCAGTGCTTACATCTCTGACTAACTTATTACGTGTTGCGGGTGACCCAGATATCGCAATCACCGCCCCAACTTCTGCCTCACCTGGGGCAATTACATATACATCTAGCGATTCAAATATCGTTGCCATTAACGGAAGCAGTGCGAAGATTGTTGGGGCAGGAACAGCAACCATCACTGCTACTCAAGCAGCGAGTACTTATTGGCTCTCGGCTTCAACCACATTTACAGTTCAAGTCAATGGAATTGTTCCAACACTCGGTGCATTTAATCCGATCACAATCATGGCTGATAACACTCCGATTGTGATCGCTCCACCAACATCGAACTCCAAAGGAAGCTGGACTTTCACATCAAGTGATCCAAGCGTTGCAAAGATCTCTACTAATTCGATTATTGGAGTAAAGGTCGGCACCGCAACAATCACTGCTGTACAAAACCCAGGTGGCCTCTTCGGTCAATCCAATATCGTCACAGCAATTGTTACGGTAAATCCAGCTCCGATTCCAACACCAACGCCTACCCCGACTCCAAAGCCGACAGCGAGCGCAACTCCTACTCCAATGCCTGTCTCCTCCTCAACCCCTACTCCATCAGCTAAACCAACCGTCGCGCCAGCAAAGCTTGCCATCATCAAAGTAAGTATCCTCAAGCGCGTTGTGACTGTGACAAGTACGTTGAAGACCGTTGTTCTTACGATCGATGGAAAGAAGAGCGCGCTCGGCAAACACACTCTGACTGCAGGAAAACATATATTCCTGGTCTTGCAGGGTTCAACGATCGTCTACTTGAAAACCCTTATAGTTAAGTAGTGAAGCTCCCCAAAACCATTCGATTACTTCTGCTTGGGGTTTTAATCTCTGGCACCGGCAACGGGCTCGTCTTCTCATTCCTCTTTATCTACCTCCACCAAGTACGCGGAATCCCTTCGGGAATCGTCGGTCTGATCTCTGCCTATGGCGCAGTTGTCGGGCTATGCCTATCACCGATATTTGGTTCACTGATTGATCACTGGGGTCCTAAGCCCGTCTTGATGGGCTCACTCATTATTAGCGCACTCGGAATCGGCAGCATGGGTTACATCCATAACATTCCGAGCGCACTCGTTGTCACAACAATCACTGCATTAGGTGGCGCTGCGATGTGGCCAAGCCAGAGTGCAATCGCGGCAGAGCTCACCACACCAGAACAACGTCCGCGTTACTTCGGATCCCAATTTGCAATGATGAACCTTGGGATGGGACTTGGCGGACTTGTTGCATCACTGATCGTCGACACATCCCACCCACAAACTTTCGTCAACCTCTATCGCGGCGATGGGATCTCATTCCTCGGTTACTTATTTATTGTGATGAGCATTCGCGGAGTTGGCCATCGCACCCATGCAGAACGCAAAATAAACTCTGACCGTATCGATGGTTGGAAGAGCGTCTTAGCTGACAAGGTCTTCGTCAAAGTCTGGCTAATCTCAATCGGTGCAGTCTTATGTGGTTATGCCCAACTTGAAGTTGGTTTCACCGCATTCTCGTCGATGATTGCAAAGGTTCAACCCTCTGATATCGCGTGGGCATTTGTTGCCAATACTCTCTTGATCGCAGTCGCCCAGCTCTGGTTTGTGAAGAAGCTTGCGAACTTCGATCGCACTAAATCGATCGCTATCGCAGCGCTCTTATGGGCAGCTGCATGGGTCGCACTCGCAATGGCCGGGATCATCAGAACTCAAGCACTCGCGCTCATTATTATCTGCCAAGTTGTCTTTGGCTTTGGTGAGATGGTCTGGTCACCGATCATGCCTTCAATCGTTAATCAATTAGCACCAGAACACTTACGCGGCCGCTATAACGCAGCATCTACAAGCACATGGACTATTGGCACCATCATGGGCCCAGTTATCGCTGGTGTTTTATTAGGCGCGCATCTTCAATGGTGGTGGATCGGCGGATTAGTCACCGGACTCATCATTGTTGCAATTGCAGCACTTCGATTACATCTTCCAGATCGAAGTAAAGCTTAGGAAATTACTGCGCCGTTACTAAAACCAACGGAGACAATTCCTGATTCGCCATCAACTGTTGATGGATCAACCCAGTTCACTTCAAGATCGCGAAGTGCTGCGTGGATATCATCTTTAAACCAAGACTCATCCAGTTCGCCCTTAGCTGCAATCTCAATCTTTGTGATCTCTGCATGAGCTTTTCCATCTACTGATGGGTGATCTGATGAGAGCCATTGGATGAAGAATGGAAGTTCTGGCTGATCTGCAATCTCGATAACACCGAGTTGCTTCCATGAAAGTTCTGTTCCATCAGGGCGCTTACGTGAACCATCAACTGCAGCGCGACCAAACTTTGCTTCGATTGGTGCAATATCTCTTGTTGAGAAGACCCATGTGAGCCATCCGCCGCCTTCATTCGCCTTCTTTGTTACTGCCTTGCCCCATGGAGTTGCTTCTGCTGCTGGGTGATCAAGCGGGCAGACAACTTCAACATATTGGCCGTTGAGAAGTGATGCAGTGAAGTTACGTGTTCCAAAGCGAGGGTGAATACCACCGTCTACAAATGCTGTTTCAAGCTGAGCCCCGATTCTCTGGACGACATCTGAGATCTGGTCGTGGCTGGCAACATATGAGATATGGTCTAAGCGCATAGGGAAATAATGCACCATCTCAAGGGGTGCTCTTTACCAATCCACTGCCACCCAGGCCACATCGAGAGGCAAAATCCGAGCGTAAAAAGGCCGAAATTAGGCCACTTTGCAGCTCACTGGGCCCGCAGGCGTAGCCCCCGTCAGTAGATATGCATCCACCTTCGAATCAATACATGTAGACCCGCGACCGTGACCGGTATGGCCATCACCGTCGTAGGTAAGAAGAGTCGACTTCGCGAAATCTTTATGGAGAGCGACCGCCCATTGATAAGGAGTCGCAGGATCTCGGGTAACACCGATAACAATCACTGGCGCAACGCTCTTGAGAGCAGAGAAATCGGTTGTGACACTCGCCTTCGCCTTCCAGAATTTACACGATAACCCTGCATAACTTAAATATGGACCAAATACTGGCGCAGCCTTTGCAAATGTAGTTTGCCCAGCAGTGATCTCAGCGATGGTGCGGTTATCAACAAAATCTAAACACGAGATGATCTGTTGCAGATCAGCTTGATTGCTGGTGAAGTGGCCATTCTTATCTCGATAGTTGTAGTCATCGGCCATCGCAAGTAATTTCACAGAAGATGATTTATAAAGCGCATCATTGAGCGCAACAGAAAGATCTTTCCATCCGACTTTGTTGTCATAGAGACCTGCGGCGATTCCGGTGATTGCAAGTGATTGCGTCAACTTCCGCTTACCCACTGCAAGGGGATTCTTATGCAGTGATGTGACAAAAGTTGTGATCTGCTTTGTAGTAATAGGTGGGTTGGCAGCAAGGAAACTCTTCAGCGCTAAATCAAATCCAACAGCTTGATAGAGGTTCTGATTGAGAACAGATTCTTGAGGATCTACTGCGCCATCAAGAACCATCTTGCCTACGCGAGTTGGATAGAGATCTGCATATAAAGTCCCAAGATATGTTCCGTATGACTTACCAATAAAATTCAACTTCGAATCACCCAGTAACCCGCGCAATAACTCCATATCGCGAGCGCTATCAAGAGTGCCGTAATGGCCTAGCTTTGACCCCGCAGCAAGTGCGCATTTATTCGCAAAATCTTTCGCAATTTTGATCGCGACCTGAAGTTCGGCCACCCCGCCGATAGTTCCATCGTTCGTCATATAAGCATCTTCTTGCGCATCGTTTAGGCAGCGAATCGGCTGGGAGTTGTTCACCCCGCGCTGATCGAAACCAACGATGTCATACCTATCAGAGAGCGCTTTAGAGACGATCGAATCCCAGTTAAAGGCATAGTCCACAGCCGATCCACCAGGCCCACCAGGGTTCACAACCAGCGACCCAATCCGAGATCCCGCCACAGTCGCCCGGTGCCGAAGGACAAATAAGGGAAAGGATTGCCCTGGGGTTATATCTGCGTAATCAACAGGCACCTGCATCGTCGCGCACTCAACACCCGAACTACATGATTTCCAACCGAGCTTCTGGTTCTGATAATCAGCAAGGGTTGTAAAGCTCGATGTATTAGGAACGACAGGTTTGCCCTTAATAAAGCTAAAGGCAAAGATCGCAAGCAGCGCAAAGATCGCAATATAGAGTGGAAAGAAAGTCCGGCGCCTCACCGAAGTTGGACCATCATCGCTTCAATCACCAAGAGCGGCGCAGCATTGAGCAACAAGTTAGCGCGGGTTTTCATGATCACTTCGATCTTCGCCAGAGTCTTCTCGGGGGTAGTTGACCCAGCCATTGCGTTAATAACATCTGAGAGATCAGGATTAATTAACTCATCCCCGCTACCAGTCTGCACAAGCAATACATCTCGATAGAAGGTAGCGATATCTAATAAAGCACGATCCAAATAATCACGGACCATACGGGTCTGACGCGATTTCTGTTCTTTCTCAAGTTCTTTTACAGCCTTTGCGCCACCAGTCACAACACGAGTGCCCTGCTGTCCCCACGCCTCTTTCAAAGCGGCAAGTTCTCCATCGTTCTTCTTCTCGGCATCTTCTTCGGCTTGGCCCTTTGCCGCCTCAACCAATCGCGCAGCTGCAGCAAAAGCAGTAGCAACATCCACAATTGTTGTCGGTAACTTCAAGATATCGTTTCGAATATCGCGCGCACTTTGATCCCGTGCCAAATACCGCGCACGGCCAATATGTCCTTGCGAGGCAGCGGCTGCAAAGTTTGCAAGGTTGACTGAGATTCCCTCACCTTGAAGCAAAACCGATACCGCAGCAGCCGATGGAGTCCGTAAAGTCAGATTACGTGTACGTGATCTAATGGTCGGCAATACATCTGTCACAGTCGGAGCACATAACAACCAGATCGTCCGAGATGACGGCTCTTCAACAGCTTTCAGCAGAGCATTCGCAGCAGATTCAGTAAGGCGATCTGCATCTTCCATCACCACCACCCGATAGGTCGCAACCGATGGAGTCCACGCAGCGCGCGTGATTAATTCACGGATCTCATCAATCTTGATCGATAGACCCTCAGTCTGGATCAGCTCTACATCAGCATGAGATCCCGACAACGCAGTCCGGCAATCAACACAATCACCACAACCACCCGCACTACAAACAAGTGAGGCAGCAAATGCCAAAGCCGCATTAGATCGCCCCGACCCCGGTGGCCCAGTAAATAACCACGCATGCGTCATATCTTGTGATTCGTCAGTGCTATCGCGCGATGCAACAACCGCCCGCTCTAATACCGCAACGGTATCGCCCTGATCGATCAACCTATCGAAGACTGACATGCTCTAGATACTACTTCTTAGATTCTTTTTGATTTATCTTCAACAGCGGCAATGACTGAACACGCTCTCTAATCTGGTCGGCAATAGCCTCTATCGACTGCGTTCCATCGATCACCGCATATCTCTCAGGATCGATATTCGATAAGTTCAAGAACTCACTACGCACTCGCTCATGAAATGCCAATGGCTCTGACTCTAAGCGATCGAGATCTGCCCCAGCCCGCTTAATCCCCACACTCGCTGGCACATCCAAGATAAAGGTCAACGTCGGCGTCAACGACTCAGTCGCCCATCGCGAAATACGCGCAACCTCTGCCGGTGCAAGCACACGACCAGCGCCCTGATACGCAATCGATGAATCAATGTAACGATCAGTAATCACAACAGATCCAGAATCCAGAGCCGGCTTAATCAACGAGTAGACATGGTGCGCACGATCAGCCGCATACAACAACGCCTCACCGCGCGGAGAGATGTGCCCTGTCTCATTTGCAAGCAAGATCTGTCGAATCTTTACACCCAACTCAGTCCCACCGGGTTCGCGCGTTAACACAACAGTCTCACCGATCGACTCTAAATATTTCTTCAACAAAGAAGTCTGCGTCGACTTACCAGAACCTTCGCCACCCTCAAATGAGATAAAGATTCCCACCTGAGTAGCGCCAGTAATCCCACCAAGTTCTCCGCGCACAGCGCTCTTGATATCTGACCACAACGAAACCGATGGACGATCTTTCATCCGCTTATAAGAAACGATTCCCACAACAACACCGATCAGACCAGCCGCAAACATCGTGAACGCTGCACCGTTATATGTAGCGGTGTAGCGACCGACTTGATATGTATGCCGCCCAATCGCAGCTGCGACCACAGGCGAGACAGCCAGCACCAAAACCAATGAGATACGTATCAATGACTGTACGAAGGCAAAGGTACGCCCGCGTACTTCATCTTCAACCTCAAGGCCTAACATTGTGAAGCCAGTGACCCATGACAAGCCCGCAAAGGCCCCCAGAAGCACCACGATAAAGATCGCGAGCACCAAGTTCGAAACAGCAGCCAAGACCATCAAAAATAGCGATGAAATAGTCAGCGATGCACCAAAGATACGCCGACGTGAGAACTGCCCAAATAACTTCGGCCCCGCAGATATACCCAGAGCAAGCCCGGCGAATACAGAACCAAATAAGACACCATAGGCAGCATCACCAGCATGCAGATCACCAACAAATGTTCGAGCCAAACCAATAACAGCACCGGCAGCAAAGAATGCACCGAGCATTCCAACGATCAACCCAGAGATAATCTTTGACTTAGAGACAAATTTAAATCCAGAGACCAACGAGCCAAAGATATTCTCAGAACCAGAAGTCTTATCGACTCCGCCCTTTGGCAGCCCCTTGATCCGCGAAACAACCCACGCTGTATACAAGAACGAGACTGCATCAATATATAAAGCAAGATCAGCTGTCGATGCATAGCGATGAGGAACAATCTTCTCTAGCCCACCAGCAAACAAAGCCAACAACGAGAACATAATCGCCGCAATCGGCGCAGTCCCATACGATGCAAGTAGAGTCACCTGATTTGCAGATTCCAACTTATTCTTTGGAACAAGATTGGGAACCGATGCTTCCTTCGCAGGTGACCAGAACAAAGTAACCGACTCAACCAAGACAGTCGCCGTATAGAGCCAGAAATAGTTTCCAACCAATGGAATAGATAGGTATAAACCAAAACGCAAGATGTCACAGACAATCATCAACCGTCTGCGATCAAATCGATCAGCGATCACACCAGCAATCGGACCCAAGATCACAGCAGGCAACAATCGCACAATGAACACACCAGCGATCGCAAAGTTCGCCTTTGAATAATTGCCACCCGCCAATTGCTGAGCGAGCGCAGTAGTCGCTAGAAGTCCAAGCCAATCCCCAAACGATGAGAAGGCCATCGAATTCCAAAGTTTCCTGAAAGCCGGAATCGACAAGACAGAGCGCGAGTCCGCCTGGGCAGGGGCCCCGGGATAGGGCATCGATTGCGACATAGGGGGAGTCTATCGGGAGGGGTCTGACAGGGCTTTGAGCAATTTAACTTTAAAGCTAACCAAACTACTTACATCCCTCGCCTCTTAAGTAGAGGTTCCGTCACCGCATCCCTTCCTCTGAAGTTTCTAAACATCTGCATTGAGTCGATGGATCCGCCTCGTGAAAGGAGTTGCGTGCGGAAGTGATCGCCGTTTTTGCGGGTCAGTCCGCCTGATTCTTTAAACCATTCGACTGTGTCAGCATCTAAAACCTCTGACCAGATATAGCCGTAATAGCCCGCGCTGTAGCCGCCGGCGAATATGTGGGAGAAGTAAGTGGAGCGGTAGCGGGTGGGGACTGGGGCGTAATTGAGGCCGTAGTTGTTTAGGGCTTGGGTTTCGAAGGTTGTGACATCTTTTATATCTTGGTCTGCTGTGAGTTCGTGCCAAGCGAGGTCAAGGATTGCTGCAGCGAGATAGCTGGCGGTGGCGTGGCCTTGGTTAAATGTTTCTGATGCTTGCAGGCTTTTGGTCCATTCTTCTGGGAATTTCTCTTCGGTGATGTAATGCTTGGCGTAGTTATCGAGAACTTCTGGCCAGAGGATCCACATCTCGTTTACTTGCGATGGGAACTCAACGAAATCTCTCTCAACTGATGTGCCTGATGTGCGCGGGTACTTCACGTTGGAGAGGAGGCCATGGAGTGCGTGGCCGAATTCGTGGAAGAGTGTGGTGGTTTCATCGAGTGTGATCAGTGTTGGTTCACCAGCTGGTGGCTTAGGAATATTGAGGTTGTTGCAGACCACCGGTAGTTGGCCGAAGAGGTGGTTTTGATCGACAAGGTTGTTCATCCAGGCGCCACCGCGCTTTGAGTCGCGGGTGTAAAAATCGCCGATGAAGAGACCGAGTTTGGATCCATCTTCATTGAAGACTTCGAATGCACGGGCTTCTGGGTGGTAGGTGGTGATATCTGGGCGCTCTTTGAATGTGATGCCAAATAGTTTGGTGGCGGCGAAGAAGACGCCTTGATGGAGCACTGTCTCGAGTTCGAAGTATTCGCGCATTGCAGCCACGTCGAGGTTGTATTTATCTTTGCGGATTTGCTCGGTGTAGAAAGCCCAGTCCCAGGATTGGATTGGTTCTGTGGTTTTGGTTTGGAGTGCTGCGGCTTCTTTTTCTGCGTTTGCGCGGGCGCTCTTTGCGATCTTGGTGAGCATCGCGTGGATATTTGTTGGGTTTTTCGCGGTCTGGTTGCTGGTCTGGTATTCGGCGTGGTTTTTAAAGCCGAAGAGCGCTGCTCTCTGGGCACGTAGTTTTGTTACTTTGAGGATGATCTCTTGGGTGTTGTTGGGGTTGTTGCGATCACCTTTTTGAAGTGATGCTTCCATGATGCGTTGGCGGAGTGCTCGGTTGGTGAGTGAGCTCAGGAGTGGGTTGCCAGAGAAGTTCATGGTGTTGATGAGGTATTTGCCTGTGAGCCCGCGGGCTTCGGCGCCGGCTTTGCAGGATGCGATCTGGTTCTCGGTGAGGCCATCGAGTTCTTCTACGGTGTCGACTACGACGGCGAGGTCTTTCATATCGGTGAGTAGGCGCTTGCCGAATTCGGCATCGAGCTTGGAGATTTCTTCGTTGAGCGCGGTGAGTGTTTTTCTCTTATCGTCGGAGAGGTGGGCGCCGGCGTGAATGAAGTCGTTGTAATACTTGTGGAGTAGCCATGCATCTTCTTCGTTGAGATTGAGTGTGGCTGTGGTTTCATAGAGTGATTTGATTCGTGCGAAGAGTGCGGGGTTGAGTGAGATTGCGTCGCGGTGGGCAGAGAGTTTGGGTGCGATCTCTTCTTCGATGGCGTCGTGTGATGGGGATGTGTCACTCGATGATTTGTTATAGAAGACCAAGAGTGCGCGGGATAGTAGCTGTCCGGATTTTTCCATTGCGACGATGGTGTTTTCGAATGTGACGGTGGGTTGGTCTGTAATTGCTTTGATTTCGGCGAGTTGTTCTTCGCAGCCGGCGTAGAAAGCGGGCAGGTAGTGCTCTTCTTTGATGAGAGCGAATGGTGGGATCTCGTATTCGAGGGTCGAGCGGGTTGCGAAGGGGTTGTTGGCCATTGCTTCTTTAGCGAGAGTCATGTGGAGAGTTTATTGGGTGGGGTCGCACTGTGGATAGTGCAAGGCATCTCAGAGGTTGGCGGGCTACTCTGCCGCCGTTTGGAATCAATCCTTTACAAAGCAAGTTATTCAATCGCACTTCGCGGTGTGCGATCTAACTTTCTCGAGCGGCCGCTCGGGATGGCCCATCACAGGGCTACTTGCTAAAGAAAGGAGACCAGGTGAGTGAGCTTGCAACATGGCTCAGATTCATCCTTGAGATATTTCGTTCGTTTCTGAAATACCTTGAGAAAAGAAAGATCCGCCGCAACAACGGCGGATCCACTTCTTAAACGGTCTGGTTCCAGACAGACAGTTGGGGGACGCAAGTCCCTTAACTGTTCTAATTAAAGCACAGTTGAAGTTATTTGCAAATATTTTTTTATTGTTTTGTAAAGTTTTTTTGGTTACGGAAAGTAGTTTTATGGAAATTAAACTTTTGATTTTTTCTTGGCAGCTTTTTTGCGGGTGCCTTTTTTGATGACGTTCTTAGGTGTTACGGATTTAATTAATTCGGCCTTCTTCGCTGCTGCTGTTTTCTTAGAGGTAGCTTTCTTTGTCTTCTTAGGTGATGGGCCGTTCTCTGCTTCCCATGCACGGCGGCCAGCTAAGAGTTCGAGTCCGCGTTCGATCGTCATGAATTCGACTGTGTCACCGCGGCGAAGGGTTGCATTTGTTTCGCCATCGGTGATGTACATACCGAAGCGACCATCTTTAATGATGAGTTCGCGACCGGTGGCTGGGTCTGGGCCGAGTTCTTTCAGTGGTGGTTTTGGTGTGCC
>CAITVX010000034.1 GCA_903895995.1 uncultured Actinomycetes bacterium | reverse complement strand
TCCCAGTGAACTCGTTAACAAGGCGCTTTCACAAGGAGTAACAACGCTCGCCCTGACAGATCACGACACCATTGGTGGTTGGGATGAAGCGACTCAATGGCTTCGCCCAGGGCTTGACCTTGTATTGGGTTCTGAAATCTCGTGCCAGAGTGAAGATGGAATTAGTGTTCACATGCTTGGACTTCTCTTCGATCGTGAAAATACCGCTCTCCAAGATGTTCTTGCGCAGACTCGTGATAATCGCCTTGGTCGTATGGAGCGGATCATCGCTCGTATGAATAATGCAGGAATTGAAATCACGATCGAGGAAGTTCATGCTCAGCTCAGTGAGGGTGCAACTCTCGGGCGTCCCCATCTCGCTGATGCTCTCGTGGCGAAGGGGCTTGCAAAGAGCCGTGATGAAGTCTTTGCTGATTGGCTGGTAAATAGCTCACCCTTCTATGTCTCGCATTACTCACCGACACCAGAAGCTGCGATACGGCTGATCAAAGAAGCTGGTGGCGTTGCTGTGATTGCGCACCCACTCGCATCGCTACGTGGACGAGTTGTCGGTATTGAGAGCTTTGATTCTTATATCGCTGCAGGTCTAGATGGAATAGAAGTAAAGCATCGCGATCAGAGCCTTGAACAACAACAACTTCTCTTTGATATCGCTGCAAAATCAGATTTAGCCATGACAGGTTCGAGTGATTATCACGGCACAGGCAAGATGAATGAACTCGCTGAATTTACGACAGATCCCGATCAATGGGAGAAGCTTGAATCGCGGGCAGATGCGAGACGAGTTATAAGGTTGTAAAGCCAACCTTACGGTCAGCAGCATTTCCTGCTTCGATATAGGCAATCTTTGAATGAGGAACAAGGATCTGACGTCCCTTGGTATCTGTGAGTGAGAGCGTCTTTCCTGCATCGAGAGCGGCTTGCACGGTAGCAACAACTTTATCGATCGAGCTATCAATTTCGTAGACGAGGTCTACTCCTGTATCTGCAATACCGATTCGGAGATCTGTTGTTGTTTTGCTCTCTTTAGCCATGGCCTTACCTTAACCTGAAATTATAGATTCTGCTTTGGGAATCCGCCGATTCCGCGCCAGATCTGGGTTGCGACTAATTTCACGGCGGTATCTCGATCTAGCTTTCCATCACGCTCTAACCAGTGACGAGCAGCTGACTGCACATTTCCGATGATTCCAACTGCGAGCATCATCGATGCTTCCTTAGGAAGCCCAGTATCAATAGAGATAACTGCCGAGAATGCTGCAGCACAGTCATATGTCATGCGAGTGAGACGCTCGCGTACTTGAGGCTCAACGCTCATGTCGCTCTCAAAGAGCAGACGGAATGCTTCACCTTCGCGATTAATAAAATCAAAATAGGCTTCAGTCGTAGCTTGCACACGTTCCCAGTTATCTTTGCGAGAAGCAACTGCCTTCTGGATATCGAATACAAGTGAATCGATATGGAGATCAAGTACGGCGAGATAGAGATCAAGCTTTGATGGGAAGTGCTGGTAGAGAACGGGCTTACTGACATTTGCTCGATCTGCGATCTCATCCATCGCTGCAGAGTGGTAGCCAGCCTGAGTGAATACATCGAGGGCGGCAGTCAGTAACTGTGCGCGACGTTCATCACGGGGTAGGCGCCCTTTGAGATCTGTAGTCATGCCATAAGGATAACTAAGATCTGAGTAGTTGTTATCCTGCTCGCATGACCCAAAAGAGCCTTCTTCTTGTTCACGCCCACCCTGATGATGAAACGATCAATAATGGGGCGACTATGGCGATGTATGTCGATGCAGGCTACAAAGTCACTCTCATCACATGCACACGCGGTGAAGAGGGAGAGATCTTGGTTCCTGAACTGCAACATCTTGCAGCAGATAAAGAAGATGGCCTCGCACAGATTCGAGAAGTTGAGTTAGCAGATGCCATGAAGGCACTTGGCGTTACAGATCATCGCTTCTTAGGTGCGCCAGATCATCACTATCGTGATAGCGGAATGATGGGCACTCCATCAAATGAAAACTCCAACGTTTTTTGGCAGGCTGATGTCGATAGTGCTGCAGAAGAAGTTCTAAAGATCATTCTTGAAGTGAAACCAGATGTACTAGTGACCTACGACGAATTTGGTGGCTATGGCCACCCAGATCACATCCAGGCGCACCGAGTTGCAATGCGCGCAGCAGAACTAGCATCGCCGCAGTGGGATATTAAGAAGATTTATTGGAACACAATGCCGCGCTCGGTTATTCAAAAGGGTATTGATGCAATGAAGGCAGCAGGATCGGACTTTATGGGAGTGGAGAGTGCTGATGATCTCCCATTCGCAAAGCCAGATGAAGTTGTTACTACTCACATCGATGGAACAAATTTTGTTGATCAGAAGATGAAGGCGATGGCATCACACCCGACACAGATCGCACTGGATGGCCCATTCTTTGCACTCTCAAATAATGTTGGCTTGAATGTCTGGGGCAATGAGTACTACACGCTCGTCAAAGGTGAGAAGTCTGGCCCCCTCACTCCCGAAGGCTGGGAGACCGATTTATTTGCAGGGCTTACGGAATAATTTCGTAACTTTGACCTGCTGCTGAATCCTTTACGACGATCTTCTGGGCTAATAGCTGATCACGCAACTCATCACTCAAGGCAAAATCTTTCGAAGCTCTTGCAGCAGCACGTCGTTGTAAGAGCGACTCTTGTTCAGCGCTGATGGATCTCAGTTTTTCAGCTCGATCTAGATCAAGAGCAAAGACTCGATCCATTGTGCGAAATACTTCAGCCTTAATCTCATTGGCTATTGATCCATCTCTCTCAATCCGACGAAGTTCAACAGCAACATCGACAGTCCCAAGGTCATTGAAGAGATGGGCTTTGAGAGAGTCGATGATCGAAGACCCTGCTTCGGTGCTCTTGCTCGGACCCCACTCGCGTAGCTTCATCCGCCAGCGTTTGATTGTGTTATCCGCAGCAATAAGGGCATCCCAGGTGAGATCGATCTGGCTGCGATAACGATTCTCGATAAAACAGAGGCGCAGCGCCAACGGGTCGAGTCCGCGGGCGATGATGTCACTTACAAGCACGACATTGCCCGCGCTCTTTGACATCTTTCTTCCCTCAAAGAGTAGGTGTTCTCCATGCACCCAATGAGCGACAATCTCACGTCCCGTTGCAGCATTTGATTGGGCTCGTTCATTCTCGTGATGGGGAAAGCGAAGATCGATTCCACCTAGATGTAGATCCACATATCCATCGAGATGGGTCAGTAACATCGCAGAGCATTCAATATGCCAACCAGGAAAGCCTGGACCCCATGGCGAATCCCAGATCATCTCTGTGCGATCTCCAGCAACTTTCCAGAGCGCCCAATCAGCATGGAAGTGTTTTGAACCTTCATCAACATACTCATAGCGGTGGCCGGGTTGAAGTTCACTTAATCTATTTCCGCTGATTTCACCATAACTTGGGAATGATTGGGCATCAAAGTAGACCGAACCATCATCACCTACGTAGGCATGAGCTTGTTCAATTAATCTGCTGATCAAATCCTGCATGATCTCAATCGATTCACTTGCCCGCGGATAGTGAGTCGCCGACGTAATTGCAAGTAGCGCTAAGTCCTTGTGAAAGTGGGCTTCATATTCGCGTGCGATCTCAAAGGGATCAATCTTCTTTACTGCTGACTCTGCAAGCAACTTATCTTCATGCAAATCTTCAGACATATGTCCAACATCGGTAATATTTTGAATCAATTCACACCGCACGCCATCAAGAGCCAGTGTCCGTTGAATCAGATCGCCCAGAAGAAATGTCCGAAGGTTTCCTACATGGGCATCTCGGTAGACAGTTGGGCCGCAGCTATAAATACGTAGGGCTTGATCGTTGCTGATAGTTATTGGAGAAAGTTTGCGTAGACGCGTATCGAAAAGCGTGAGGGCAGTTGTGATCATTTCGCCACGACGACCTTCCAGACGAAGATCTGGCGCGGGTCAAAATCAGCGAGGGAGCCATCTTTCTTGCGCACTGATGTGGGGGATTCGAGGTGCCCCAAGATGTCTCGAAAGCCGCCAGCGGGCTCAAAGAGGCGGATACTCACCCGTAACCCGACTTCTGAGGGCGTCGGCAGATCAGGTGGGGTGCGTCCGCTCATGGGGCAATTCTGTACCCTCTTGCAATAAGATTCGCGTTAGAGTCTAAAAAGTTGAAGAGTTAAAGGAGCCCGAAGTGACCTACGTAATTGCCGAGCCATGTATCGATGTGAAAGATAAGTCTTGCATCGAAGAGTGCCCAGTGGATTGCATCTACGAAGGTGGCCGGATGCTCTACATCCAACCCGACGAGTGTGTGGATTGCGGAGCCTGCGAGCCGGTCTGCCCAGTTGAGGCGATTTATTATGAAGATGACATTCCATCCCAATGGAAGGAATACGGCGGCATAAACGGCGAATTCTTCGTTGAGATCGGTTCACCTGGTGGCGCAGCCAAGGTTGGTGCTTCGAATACAGACCACCCAACAATTACTGCACGCCCTCCAAAAGCTGAGTAGTCCTGAAGCTTCCAGATTTTCCTTGGGATGCGCTCGCTCCAATTGGTGCGATAGCGCGATCTCATCCTGAAAGTTTTATCGACCTCTCACAAGGAACACCTGTAGATCCAACTCCCCAATTTATCCAAGATGAATTTATTGCAGCATCCAATTCACCAAGCTATCCAGTCACTACCGGAACCCCTGCTCTGCGCGAAGCGATCAAGAAATGGGCTTCTGAAAACCTAGGAATTACTGGCGACTTTGATGTTATCCCAACAATCGGTTCAAAAGAACTCGTCGCATGGCTCCCAACGTTGCTTGAAGCAAAGCACGTTCTCTATCCAGAGGTCGCTTATCCAACCTATCTTGTCGGTGCAATTCTTGGAAATGCATCTCATGAAACTGTCGGTATAGATGCATCACAGTGGCCAAGTGCAGATCTTGCGTGGGTGAACTCGCCATCGAATCCAACAGGGCGCGTCCATACCCCAGAAGAGTTAAAGACTGTCGTCGAATATGCCCGCAGAACAGATACCGTTGTAGCAAGCGATGAGTGCTACATCAGCTTTCCTGCAGCCGATACCAAGCCAACGTCAATCTTCGAAGTTGCCGGCGGAGATAACACCAACCTCTTAGCCGTGCACTCACTTTCAAAGCGTTCGAACCTAGCTGGATATCGCGCCGCCTTTGTCGTCGGAGACAGTGCTTTGATCGCAAAAATTCTAGAAGTTCGCAAACATGCTGGAATGATGGTTCCACTACCGGTGCAACGTGCGATGGTTGCAGCGCTCTCGGATGAGAACCATGTTCATGAGCAAGCAGCTCGCTACAGAGCCAGGCGCGCAGTTCTTCAATCAGCGCTTGAGTCACAAGGATTTAGAGTCGATCACACCGAGGCTGGACTTTATTTGTGGGTAACGCGCGGAGAATCTGATTGGGATAGCGTGAAATGGTTTGCTCAATTCGGAATTCTTGCAACACCTGGCCACTTCTACGGAAAAGCTGGTGAAAACCACGTCCGCATTGCTTTAACTGCGACAGATGAGCAGATTGCAACCGCGGCGCACCGTATCGCCTCACACACGGGTAAGTAATCTATGACTGTGACGTCAGCGATACTTCTCGTCGGTGGTATGGGAACACGTATGCAACCACTTACTCTCACTACTCCTAAGCCGATGCTTCCACTTCTTGGCAAGCCGATAACCGAACATCAGATTATGAAGGCGAAGGAAGCTGGAATTACCGAGATAGTTCTCGCAACCTCCTACCTCTCGGAGATCTTCATTCCATACTTTGGTAATGGTGAGAAGTTTGGAATCAAGATCTCTTACGCAGTAGAAGAGAGCGCTCTTGGCACTGGCGGTGCGATTCGCAATGCCGCAGCTCATCTCCAAGGTGGTGGACCGGTGATGATCTTTAATGGCGATGTTCTAAGCAATCATTCGTTAACAGATCAGATCGCATTTCACCAATCGCAGAGCGCAGATGTCACTCTCTATCTGACGCAAGTTCCCGATGCAAGAGCATTCGGCGTTGTAGAGATGGAAGGAGATCTCATTAAAACGTTCAACGAAAAGATGGAGACTCCTCCTACCAATATTATTAATGCTGGCTGCTACATTTTTAATCGCACTGTCATTGATGAAATTCCAGAAGGCCACGTAGTGAGCGTTGAGAGAGAGACATTTCCAGCACTTCTTGCACGTAATGCTCGCGTCGCTGGATTCATTGACAACTCTTATTGGCTGGATGTGGGTAATCCAGGTGCGCTATTGAAAGCAACGCGAGATCTCATCGAGGCGAGTGGCCACACGATGGCACAAGGCAAGGGATCATCGGTTGATCCAACAGCTGTCGTTGATCAAGGAAGTTACATCGGGGCAAAGGCCACCATCAGAGCGGGTTCGCAGTTACATCAGTGCGTCATTGGTGAGGGTGCAAGCATCGGCGAGAACGTTGCACTCACTCGGACCTTTGTTGCTGCTGGGAGCAGAATTGAGCCAAATACGGTCGCAATCGATCAATTTTTCGGTTTTTCCCCCGAATAATCTGGATTAGGCCCCTATTCCGCTTGACTCAAGGGGGGTTACACGCGTGTAATTCTCCCTAGATGCCCCACTTTCCCAAACCGAGCGGGGCACCCAAAGATCTAGGAGCTTTACACATGTCAGATCGCCAGAACGCAATAGTGACTAGCCTCCCGACGACCGATAATTCAGTTGAGCTCTCATGGCAGGAGCGTGCACTATGCGCTCAGACAGATCCAGAAGCATTCTTTCCTGAAAAGGGTGGATCTACACGCGAAGCTAAGCGAGTATGTCTCTCATGCGATGTCCGTTCAGAGTGCCTCGAATATGCACTGGCTCATGACGAGCGCTTCGGCATCTGGGGCGGTCTCTCAGAGCGCGAACGTCGTCGCCTCAAGCGTCGCTCCGCATAATTCGAATTTAGGAGCCGCGTAATGGCGGATTCATTTTTCGTTACCGCCGTACTTGTTACACATGACGGCGCAACATGGTTGCCAGAAGTAATTGCAGCGATTGGTTCACAATCAAGGCCGGTTGATCGCATCATCGCCGTTGATACAGGATCCGTAGATAGTTCACTGAAACTTTTAAAATCATCAGGCATCAGCACAATTCCAGAAGAGCGCGATATGGGATATGGCGACGCGATTGAACATGCGCTCGCTCTTACTCCTGCTGCCGGTGAGAATGAATGGATCTGGCTGCTCCATGATGATTGCGCACCTGACAGAGAAGCACTTCAACTCATGCTTGCAGCGTTAGAAGATCGCCCACAAGTTGCTATTGCTGGTCCCAAGCTTCGCGGTTGGTATGACCGTGATCAACTTCTTGAAATGGGAATATCCATCGCGGGGGATGGTTCCCGTTGGACTGGACTTGAAGATGGCGAACAAGATCAAGGCCAATACGACGTAGTTACTGAAGTAATGTCTGTAAGTACAGCAGCAATGCTTGTGCGCAGGAATGTCTTTGAAGAACTTGGTGGACTTGATATCAACCTCGCTCTCTTTAGAGATGATGTTGATTTTGGTTGGCGCGTACATGTAGCAGGGCACAAAGCCATCTGCGTTGGCCAAGCTCTTGCATTTCACGTGGAGGCATCAGCAAATGAACGTCGAGCTGTCGATGTATCTGAAGCTTTCTTGCATCGACCACTGCTACTTGACCGTCGTAACGCTGCCTATGTTCTTCTGGTTAACTCTTCATGGTGGCTGCTTCCATGGATCGCACTTCAACTCTTCGTTACAAGTCTTATTCGCGCCCTTATAAATTTATTAGCAAAGTTGCCTGGATATGCCGGCGATGAAGTAGCTGCGGTTGGCTTATTGCTCGCTCACCCCGCCGAACTCTTTCAGGCTAGACGTGATCGCAAGAAGAAAAGGTTGCTATCGCCACGAATCATCTCCCACTTCATTCCATCGACGTGGAGCCAGATTCGATTTGGCTTTGAGCGCGCAGGGTCAGTGATATCTGATCTCATTATTCCTGAACGCAGATCCCTTGAATCCGTATCTAGTACCCCTTCTTATTCAGATATAGGAACCGTGGATGAGAACTTTGATGATGCTGATTTAACTCCTCAAGCAGTGCCCTCTATTTGGAGAGGCTTATTGCGAAAGCCACAGTTCCTCATTGCCTTCGCAATCGCCCTTATTTCCCTCTTTGCAACTCGTGGAAGATTCGGATCGTTATCTGGAGGCGCACTCGCGAATTCGCCATCAAGTGGTTTCGACTTACTTCATAGATATGCAGAGTCTTGGCACTTAGTGGGATTAGGTTCGGCTGTCTCGATGCCTCCTTGGCTTCCTCTGCTTGGCATATCGTCATTAATCACCTTTGGGAATTTGCAACTGCTGATTACCTTGATCTTCTTATTCGCCCCTGCCGTCTCATTTCTCACCATTTACCGAGTACTTCTTCATCAAGGTGTAAGACGTAACTATGGATTAATCGGTGCTGGAATTTACGCTGCCTCACCTCTCTTGTGGGCCTCTATCAACCAAGGTCGCATCGGAACACTTCTGCTACTACAACTCTTACCAATACTTCTTACTCTTTCACCATTCTCACCTGATCGTGATACCTCGACGTGGAGACGTACATTTGCTATTGCACTTCTCGCGGGCATCATTGGTGCATTCTCCCCACTTCTGCTGATGGTCTGGACTCTTATCCAGACTGGGTTCTTTGTGCAACGTCTGGTTGAAGAGCGCCATCATTTTCAAGAGATGGGCTGGAGCGCATTTCTCTTCTCGGATCGACTCGATAAAGCAAAGAGACGACTTGCCCTTTCTCTCACACCTTGGTTGCTCACATTTCCGTGGTCCGCGTCTTTACTCATTCATCCAACTCAGATTTTCTTGGAGCCAGGAATTCCTCTCGCGGCCGGTAGCCGATTAGATGTTGCCCTCTTTAATCCTGGTGGAGTTTCAGCCCCACCTCTATGGATCCTGAGCCCCTTCATCACCTTCTTGTTGCTTACGGTTCTCGTTACGCGCCTTCGAAATATCGCCCTTGTCGCATCCGCAGCCCTTGCCACAGCGCTATTAATTAGCCAGTACACAATCCCAGGGCACGGAGGTTTTTCTCAAGTCTGGACTGGACCACTGATTGCCGTTGCGATGGTGGTCTTGCTTGCACCATCCCTGCTTTATCTTCAAGAGTTCTTACCAAGACTCTCAGAGCGGCGCTTTGGAGCAAGGCATGTAGGTCTCGCCTTAGTTTCTCTGATCTCGATCTTTAACCTTCTTGTGATGCCATTTTGGGCGGCCACAGGAGGCGCCAACTCATTGGTGCATGCAAATGCATCAACACGAATTCCGGCCTTCCTTACTGCGCTAGAACAAACTCCCTCTCGCCCCAAGGCAATGGTGATCAGCTCAACTGGAGTCCAGACAACGTATTTCGTCACTCGTGGTTCAGATATTTACTTAGGTGATGCGGATGTCTCCATCGGAGTTCCAGTCGAGATAAGTCAGGCAATGACAGAACTTGTTGGCGGTGGCGGAGTTACTGCTTCACGAACCCTTGGGCTCTACGGAATTCAATATCTGTACTTAGAGAATCCTGCGCCGATAAGTCTGGTTCGAACGATTGATGGAATTGGTGGATTTACACGAATGTCAGCGACTTCAAGTGGAATTGTTTGGCGAGTTGTTGGAAGCAGCCCTCGAGTTCTCTTCGTTGATGCATCTGGAAAATCTTCGACCCTTAACTCAAGTGATGTGGGCGCCTTTGATCGAGTGAGCAGTCCAGGAACCATTCAAGTTGCTGAGAAGTTTGATGCTGGTTGGAAGCTTCTGCTCGACGGTCGCCCAGTTCCTGTTCATCAAGCAGCAAATGGACTTCCTAATTTTACGATTTCACAAGCAGGAGAGATCACGCTCTCCTACGATGGAACTCTGCATAGAGCACTTATTTCTATTCAACTTATAACTTTGATCTTTGTGATTGTGATGGCGCTACCTGCCGGACGTAAACGTAGAGACCTCCCATTGGATGAACTCTCATGAAGATCACAACCACTCTAGATATACGTATTGCCGCTGTTGCAGGGCTCTTGCTTGCAGGCTTTGGCCTCTCCTATGTGATTCCAGCTACCGAGAAATCTTCTGTAGTACAGAGCAGCTATCCAGCTCAAGCCTGTCCTTATGTGAGCGCTGCTGGATCCACTACTGCATATCTACCAGGCTCAAAGCTGCGCATCCGCTCGATCGACGGCAAGAACGTCAATTTTCATAGAACAACACTCTCGACAATTACACTTGGCTCATCTGCGATCCTTGTTGATAGCAATCCAGGAACATCCCTGAGTTACTCACAATTACCTTCTTCTGGAATCGCTCTTGTCCCATGCTCTGCAGGTAAGCCAGATGAATGGTTTATTGGTGGCTCTGGGGGAGTTACAAGTAAAGGTGTACTCGACTTAGTGAACTCTGGATTGAGTGGATCTATCGTCGATATATTTGCTTACACATCAAAGAGTGCCCTTCCTGTACGTTCAGTAACAGTGAAGGCAAATTCTTCGGCCACCATCTCTCTTGATTCTCTCGCGCCAGGTGATGACTCAATTGCGCTTCATGTTGTTACGCGCACCGGAAGAGTCTCAGCTTTTCTCCTGGATATGCGATCAAAGGGCTTGCGCAAACTAGGAATGGATTACGTCAAGCCAAGCGATACTTCAAATACTCGTCTTTTTATTTCTGGCCTCTACCCACATAGTGGAAGTAAGAGCAGCGTCACAAACTCATTGAGAGTGCTTAACCCTGGAACTCTAGATGCCACTATCAAAGTTGAGGTTCTCTCCAGTGATGGATCCTTTATTCCAGTCGGTTTCGATGAATTAGTTGTAAAACCTGGGATTGCAACAACACTTCCATTGGAAAACCTGACAACAAATTCAGCATTTGGAATCTCTATCGAATCCGACCACCCGATTCTGGCGGGAGTTCTCACTACAACTGGCTCTGGTGATTTTGGCTGGGCAGCACCGACCCCAGCACTTGATAACGTAACAATGAATTTTGGTGGAAATACACCACTCCTCACATTTATTGGAAATGCAATCTCTGTCAGGATTTCCGGTCGTTTTGTAACAGGTAAGCGATTTAACGAGACAGTCAGTGGTGCGGATATAGCTTTCTGGGCTCCAAAAGTAGGAGTTCAAAATATAAACATCCGAGCTTCTGGGTCGGGCATTTATGCAGGTGCACTTGTTAAAGGTGGAGGACTTACCTACATTCCCATCGCAAATGGCGCCACGATTGAGAACACGGCCCTTCCATTCAACGATGTTCGTACCTTGACCCACTAGATTTCAAACCATGAGAAGCAGCAATCCGGTCCGCCCGGTTCGATATGGCGGTCGTGGTTGTTCACGTGCAAGTTGTCGTATGCCCGCTGCTAAAACTTTGACATATATCTACTCAGATTCAACTGCAATTCTTGGACCACTTGCTACATTTGCAGAACCACATTCGTATGATCTCTGCGTTGAACACTCAGAAAAATTAACTCTCCCTAATGGTTGGACAGTGATGAAGGCTGAGACAGAGCCTGGTCAGTCAGGCGAGGCTGGACCAAACCTCGATGACATTATGGCGATCGCTGATGCTGTTCGAGAAGTTGGCGCTCATCGCGCAGCAGCACCCGAGGTCCACGCTGCCCCTACAGCGCAAGAGATAGGCCGTCGCGGCCACTTACGAGCGTTACCCTCCCACTAATTCCGCATTAGTTTCCCTCACGCTCTATCGCCCCGCTACATTTAGGACATGTTTTCAGCAGAGCAACTCGACGCGATTATCAAGGCATATGACATCCGCGGTCTTGTCGATGGACAAGTCACTCCAGATTTCGCCTTCGCCCTTGGTTGTGCATTTGCAAAGTTCCTTGAAGAAGAGCGCGAACCATCTACCGTTGTTATCGGTGAAGATATGCGCCCAAGTTCCCCACTTCTGGCAACAGCTTTTGCTGACGGTGTTACCTCAATGGGATTCGATGTAATTCGTATTGGGTTAGCGTCGACAGATATGCTCTATTTTGCTGCGGGAAAGCTCAATGTTCCTGGTGCAATGTTTACCGCGAGCCACAACCCAGCTGAATACAATGGCATTAAGTTGTGCAAGAGCGGTGCTCGCCCGATCGGAAAAGAGTCTGGGCTTGTCCGTATTAGAGACCTCATTCTTCATGGAGTCCCGATTGCCATGCGCAATCCAGGTAGATCAAAAGAGCAACCAATGCTCGAGGACTATGTCGAGTTTTTACTCTCACTCTTTGATGCAGAGAAAACCTCTTCAGCACGTCGACTCAAAGTTGTCATTGATGCAGGCAATGGAATGGCTGGCCACACAGCCCCTGCTGTCATGGAGAAACTCAATGTTGACGTTACTCCTATGTACTTCGAATTAGATGGCACCTTCCCTCATCACGAAGCGAACCCTCTCGACCAGGCAAATATCATCGACCTGCAGAAGAAAGTTCGAAAGGTAAAAGCTGATATCGGACTTGCATTCGATGGGGACGCAGATCGATGCTTTCTTGTCGATGAGAACGGTGACCCGGTTGATCCCTCGACTCTTACTGCTCTGATCGCTCTCCGTGAATTGAAACGCAAACCTGGTTCAACAATTATTTATAACTTGATTAGCTCAAAGGCAGTCCCGGAGATTGTTGAAGAAAATGGTGGAAAGGCAGTTCGCTCACGTGTTGGGCACTCATATATTAAAAAACTCATGGCAGATACCGGTGCAATCTTTGGTGGCGAACATTCAGGCCACTTCTACTTTGGAAACTTCTGGCGTGCGGACTCTGGAATGCTTGCGGCGCTCTTCGCTCTCTCAGAGCTTGCTGCGAGCGATCTTCCTCTCTCGAAACTTTTGGCACCGTACTCACGCTACTTCTCAAGTGGAGAGATTAATACTCGAGTAGAAAATACTGCTGACTCCTTAGAGTTCATCAAGGCCTCTTTCGAGCAGGATTATCCAATCGATGATCTTGATGGTTACACGATTACTGGCCCTGACTGGTGGTTTAACGTGCGGGGTTCCAATACTGAGCCGCTATTGAGGCTCAATGTTGAAGCTCATAGCGTGGATCAGATGAAGCGCGTTCGGGATCAAGTACTCGCCCTCATCAGGTAATCTTTGCCCTATCTAGTGAGGCCTCACGAAGAAGTCTATTTCGACGCTTACACATACATTTCATAGGAGCACAGCCGTGACCGTAGATTCATCAATTCGAAGTGAGATCGCTAATCCAGCCCTAGCCGCTGAAGGAAAGAAACGCATTGAATGGGCAGGAAGAAATATGCCTGTTCTCGCTGCGATTCGCGAACGTTTTGAGAAAGAGCAGCCATTTACTGGAGTTCGTTTCTCAGCATGCATGCACGTAACAACTGAGACAGCTAATCTTATGATTGCTCTCAAAGCAGGTGGAGCAGAGATTGCACTTTGTGCGTCAAATCCGCTCTCAACCCAAGACGATACAGCCGCCGCACTCGTTCATGAGTATGGCATTAGCGTATTCGCTCGTAACGCTGTCGATCGCGATGGTTATTACTCACACCTGAATGCAGCACTCGATATCAAGCCTGATTTCGTCTTCGATGATGGTTGCGATCTAGTCAACGTATTACATACAACTCGCAAAGAGTTGCTCCCAGGAATTCAAGGTGGTTGTGAAGAGACCACTACTGGCGTAATCCGCCTTTCACAGATGGCTAAAGATGGTGCACTGAAGTTTCCAATGATCGCTGTCAATGACACTGATACTAAGCATATGTTTGATAACCGTTTCGGAACTGGTCAATCAACATGGGATGCTGTCTTGCGTGCAACGAACTCGCTCATTGCAGGTTCAACTGTTGTTGTTAGTGGTTTTGGTTATTGCGGTAAGGGAGTTGCAGAGCGTGCAAAGGGTATGGGCGCTGATGTGATCATCACAGAAGTTGACCCAACCAAGGCACTCGATGCTCTTATGCAGGGCTACCGCGTTATGCCGAGCGTTGAAGCAGCAAAGATTGGTGACTTCTTCATTACCGTCACTGGAAATAGCGGCGTTCTTCGCGAAGAACATTTTGCGCAGATGAAAGATGGCGCGATTCTCGCTAATGCCGGCCACTTCGATATCGAGATCGATGTTGCATGGCTTGAGAAGAATGCGAAGCAGAAGAACTCAAAGATCCGCCATCAGACAGATGAGTATGTATTAGCTGATGGACGTCGCATTTTGCTTATCGCTGAAGGCCGTCTCGTTAACCTCGGTGCAGCTGAGGGTCACCCCGCATCAGTCATGGATATGTCCTTCTCTGACCAAGCGTTGACTGCAGAATGGCTGCTTAAAGCTGCGAAGGGTCTTGGAGCAGGCTTGCATCAAGTTCCAACAGCTATTGATAAGCAAGTAGCAAGCCTTAAACTTGCAAGCATGGGTGCGAAGATCGATGTATTGACTCCATCACAAGACCTCTATCTCAACTCGTGGGAGCACGGCTCCTAATGACTCTCATTATGGTTGTCGATGACGATCAAGATCTAGCAGAGATGTTAGGCATTGTTCTTAACGGAGCTGGGTATGAAGTCGACCTCGTCAACCATGGAGATCAAGCTTTAGAAGAGTTTCGAACAAATACACCAGATCTCGTATTACTCGATGTGATGCTGCCTGGAATTGATGGCATAGAAATATGTCGCCAGATCCGGGCAGAGTCCATGGTCCCTATTGTGATGCTGACAGCGAAGAGTGATTCACATGATGTAGTCCTTGGCCTTGAAGCAGGCGCTGATGACTACATGATTAAACCTTTTAAGAGTTCAGAACTTGTTGCACGTCTTAAAGTTCGTCTTCGTCGTAGCTCTACTGATGGAAGCAATGCGCTTCGTATCGGTGATATTTTGATCGATCAAGTGGCACACTCGCTCAATCGTGATGGACGTACGATCCCACTGACTCGTTTAGAGTTTGACCTCTTAGTTGCTCTTGCAAAAGAACCTGGCCGAGTCTTCACTCGCGAAGCCCTTCTCTCTGAGGTGTGGGGTTACCAGCATGCAACTGATACTCGCTTAGTCAATGTTCACATTCAACGACTGCGCTCCAAAGTCGAGCGCGACCCAGATAACCCCGAATTGATTCAGACCGTTCGTGGTGTTGGGTACAAGGCCGGCTCTGGTAAATAATGTGTGAGCTGTGAAGAGTTTTCTCAGGCGTTGGCGCCGGTCAATTCTGCTTCAAGTTGTAGGTTCATCCGTCATTATCTCGATGGTTGTCACAGCCATTGTTGGCACACTTCTCTACAGCAGAATCAGTGACGGTATCTATCGCGAGAAGGTGAATGCGGCGGTGGCTGAAGCTCAGTCGCTCACTGACTATACGCAGGCCCAGCTTGATGCAACGAGATACAGAACTGATATTTCACTCACCAAGGTCATTAGTGACATCTTTCGTGTTTCGGATGTAAGCCCAACAACATCTATCCGCGAAACAATCATGCTTGCATCCCCGCAGACTGCAAAGAAGTCACATAATTTTGAAGGAAGCTCGAATGGTGTTCTGATCAGCACTATCCCGCAGGAGCTACGCAAAGAAGTCCGTAAAACTTTTTACTCCAAATCTATGCGGGTAAAAATTAGCTATCAAGATAGAGCTAGTGCAACTATCGATGCAATCGCTGTGGGCCGAGTAATTGGAATCCCGCCTAGCTATGTCTATGAAATTTATTATCTCTTCCCGCTGACGCAGCAAAGTCAACTAATTTCACTGATTCGTGGTTGGATGCTGGGAACAGCAGGCGTTCTCATCCTGATGATTGCGATCATCACGTGGTACGTCGTTCGAAAAGTTGTTCTCCCGGTGCGTGAAGTCGCTGACGTTGCAGAAAAGCTCTCTGAAGGTGATTTAGGAAGACGTCTTGCCGTTCGGGGAGAAGATGAGATGGGAAGGCTTGCGATCTCTTTTAACGAGATGGCCCTCTCTATGCAACAGCAGATTTCAAGACTCGAGAACCTTTCACGACTTCAACAACGTTTCGTCTCTGATGTCTCGCACGAACTTCGAACACCGCTCACGACTATCCGCATGGCGTCACAAATTCTCTATGATTCAAGAAGTGCCTTGGACCCCGCCGCATCACGAAGTGCCGAGCTTCTCATCTCTCAGATTGAACGTTTCGAGACTCTTCTTACTGATCTGCTTGAAGTGAGTCGCTTCGATGCACGAGCTGCAATCCTTGAGACCAAGGATGTTGATCTCAAACCATTGGTATTAAAAGTTATAGATCAGCTCCAAGCACATGAAATCGCAGATTTTAGCTTCCAAGGTCCTGACAACGAATATCGTGCACATGTTGATGATCGCCGGATTGAAAGAATCATTCGCAATCTCATCTCCAATGCGATTGATCACAGCGAGAATAAGGGCGTTACTGTCACCATGCGCCAGAGTGAGCACGAAGTTGCCATTGGCGTACGCGATCATGGAATTGGCTTCACTGACCGAGATGCAGATCGACTCTTTGATCGATTTTGGCGAGCAGATCCATCACGGTCACGTGTTCGCGGTGGAACAGGGCTTGGACTTTCAATCGCTCTCGATGATGCAAAGTTGCATCAAGGTACTTTAAAAGCATGGGGGCGGCCGGGCAATGGTGCCCACTTTGTCGTGACGCTTCCAAAGAACCCTGGTATCCCGATCACAGGTGATCCCATCGAAGTTATTCCCAGTGATCAGCCATCCACACTTCTTCCAGATTTTGATAGTGACGAGAACTAATTTCATGTAGATATGGCCGATGGCCATGCAAGAACTTCTTGAACTTCTCTACCCTCCACGCTGCCTCGGTTGTCAATTACCAGGCTGCCAAATATGTCCTCGTTGTGAATCAGAATTAGAGAGTTTCATAAAAGTTCCCCGCGTCGCTGGAAAACCACTTTATTCGGCACTTCATTACAACGAAGCATCTTCACATTTAATCCTTGCTGCAAAAGAGAGCAATGACCGCGCAGCTGCTCGTTACTTAGCAGCTTTGACATCAATGCGATTTGCCCGGTTACATCGAGAGATTCCTCGTACCAGTTATCTGCTCGTTCCTATTCCCTCTTCGCGCGCTGCCGATTTTCGAAGAGGATTTGCACACATGACAGTGCTTGCAAAGTTGATTGCGCGAGCAGTTGAATCTGAGCACCACGTTTCATGTTCGGTATCGCCACTGTTGCTCCCCACCCGAAAGGTCGCCGACCAGAGCGAACTCAGCGCTCGGGATCGCGCCCTCAATATGAATCTCGCATTTACCGTGAATCCCAAGGGGCGGACAGCCAGATCTGGTGCGGGAATAATTGTGGTCGATGATTTGGTTACTACAGGAAGCACGATCACTGAGGCGATCCGAGCCCTCAAAGTGGCCAACTTTGAGCCCGATGCCCTGCTCAGCGCATGTGTGGCAGGCCGCTTTTTAACGAATAAGATAAGCCGGTCGATAAGAGTCGATACGAGATAGAACCAGATGAAAGAGGAACTGTGGCTTTTCTAGACAAGATCTTGCGTGCCGGCGAAGGCCGCGCAGTTCGCAACCTCGAAAAGGTCGCTTCCGAAGTCAATGGTTGGGAAGCATCTATCTCTGCTCTGAGTGATGAAGATCTTGCCTATCTCACCGAAAACTTTAAAGTTCGTCTCGCTGCTGGCGAAGAGCTTGATGCAATTCTTCCAGAAGCTTTTGCTGTCGTCCGCGAAGCTGCAAAGCGCACACTTGGTCAGCGCCACTATGACGTTCAGATTATGGGTGGAGCTGCGCTCCATCTCGGCAATATCGCTGAAATGCGTACTGGTGAAGGTAAGACACTCGTCTCAACTCTTCCTGCTTATCTCAACGCTCTTACAGGCAAAGGTGTACACATTGTTACAACCAATGATTACCTCGCTGAGCGCGATAGCGAGTGGATGGGTCGTATTCACCGATTCCTTGGTCTCAAAGTAGGAGTAATTCTCTCAAGCATGACTCCTGCAGAACGTCGCGAAGCCTATGCAGCAGATATTACTTACGGAACAAATAATGAATTTGGTTTTGATTACCTTCGTGACAATATGGCATGGTCGATTGAAGATTGTGTACAACGCGAACATAATTTTGCGATCGTCGATGAAGTTGACTCGATCCTGATCGATGAAGCTCGTACTCCTTTAATTATTTCTGGCCCAGCTGATAAGGCTACAAAATGGTATGTAGAGTTTGCAAACATTGCTGAGAAACTCACTCGTGATGTCCACTATGAGATCGATGAGAAGAAGCGCAATCTCTCTATCACCGAAGATGGCGTGACACGGGTCGAAGAGATTCTTGGAATTGGCAATCTCTATATCGCCGAGAACACTCCTATGATCGGCTACCTCAACAATGCAGTCCGCGCTAAAGAGCTCTTCAAGCGCGATAAAGATTATGTTGTCATGAGCGGTGAGCTCTTAATCGTCGATGAACACACAGGCCGTGTGCTCTCAGGCCGCCGTTACTCTGAGGGACTCCACCAAGCCCTTGAAGCAAAAGAGCGCATTGAGATCAAAGACGAGAACCAGACTCTTGCGACCATCACACTTCAGAACTACTTCCGCTTGTACAAGAAGCTCTCCGGTATGACTGGTACAGCAATGACTGAAGCGGCTGAATTTATGCAGATCTACAAGCTCGGCGTCATTCCTATCCCAACAAATAAAGAGAGCCAACGCGCAGATCAACCAGATCTGATCTACAAATCTGAGATCGGAAAATTTGCTGCAGTTACTCAAGATATCGTTGAGAAGCATCGCAAAGGTCAACCAGTTCTTATCGGTACCGTCTCTGTTGAAAAATCTGAAGAGCTCTCTGCCTTCTTAACAAAGAATGGTGTGAAGCACGAAGTTCTTAATGCAAAGCAACACGAACGTGAAGCAGCGATCATCGCTCGCGCTGGCGCCAAGGGTGCTGTAACAGTCGCAACAAATATGGCTGGCCGTGGAACCGACATCATGCTCGGAGGAAACCCAGAGTTCATGGCAGATTTCGAGATCCAACGTCGTGGAATTAGCCCTGTTGATCAAGCTGCAGAGTATGAAGCAGCATGGGGACCAGAACTTGCTAAGCAGAAGGAAGCTGTAAAGAAAGAGCACGAAGAAGTTACTGCTCTTGGTGGACTCTATGTTCTTGGAACCGAGCGCCATGAATCTCGTCGTATCGATAACCAGTTGCGTGGACGTTCAGGTCGCCAAGGCGATCCAGGAGAATCTCGCTTCTATCTCTCACTCCAAGATGATTTGATGCGCCGCTTCAATGCCGGCCTTGTTGAGCGCGTGATGAGTGCATCTGGCCTGCCAGATGATCAACCACTTGAATCCAAGATGGTCTCTAATGCTATTCGTTCAGCTCAAACTCAAGTTGAATCCCTCAACTTTGAGATGCGTAAGAACGTTTTGAAGTATGACGATGTCATGAATCGTCAGCGTGAAGTTGTTTACTCAGAACGCCGTGAAGTTCTCGAAGGTGCAGATATCTCTGAACTTGTTCAAGCATTTATGGAAGAGACAATCACTGCCTACGTCACATCAGCTACTGCTGGTGGATTCCCAGAGAACTGGGACCTTGAGACACTCTGGCAAGCGCTGAAATTGCTCTACCCAATCGCAGCCACTGTTGAGAGCATTAGCTCAGAGACTGGTGGAATTGCTGGCCTCGATGGCGAATTCTTACTTGCAAAAATCCTTGACGATGCGAAGGTAGCGTACAAAAAACGTGAAGAGAGCCTCGGAGTCGAAGTTGTCCGCGAGCTTGAGCGCAAAGTCTTGCTTTCGGTTTTGGATCGCAAATGGCGCGAGCACTTGTACGAGATGGATTACCTCCAAGAGGGAATCGGTCTTCGCGCTATGGCACAGCGCGATCCACTCGTTGAATACCAGAAAGAGGGTTATGAACTCTTCTCTGCCATGATGGATGGAATTAAAGAAGAACTCGTCGCTCTGCTCTTCAATGTTGAAGTTGATGTTCAGCAAAGTGAGAACAGCGTTGAAGTAACACCAAAGGGAATCGCAGCACCTGAAAAGCCTGCAGTCTCCAATCTGGTTTATAGCGCAGCTGATGAGAGCGGTGAAGCTCAAAGCAGCGGCGGTACTTCACGGAACAGCCCATGCCCTTGTGGTTCAGGAAAGAAGTACAAGCGCTGTCACGGCGCCGCTTAATTCCTTTACAGCACAACCATCTCGGTGCAGAGCCATCTCTTATCCACGCCCTCAAAGCGGAGAACGAGTGATCGTACGCGTTCGTCATAACGCAAGGTAACCGTTACTTCAGCAACTCCATCCATCGGTTGCGAGATATAGATATTGCGAATCTTCGGTAGAGCTGATCGCGAACGGATTGAGCTTAAAACTACTTCGTACACTTTCTTATGACTCCACCGTGCGAGCTGCATCGGTGCACGCTTGCCACTCCAGACTTCAATCACGCTGAGTACGTACCGTGAAACCCATTGATCGATATCAGGGAGATCTTTAAGTGGGCTTGGCTTTGGTTGTATATCAGGATCAAGATCTTCACCCTCAAAAGTTATCGGTGTAGGTACTAGATAGAGCTTGGAAGAGAGTGGTGTAACTGGAGCGCTCTCGTGAAGAGCTGAGTCATAGCCAAAGAGCGGAAGCGCTGATTGATCAAGGTTATTTGCCGGCCCTGCGAAGGGAAAGATTAATTTCTTTGGCAGCGTGGGGGTGTAGTTCTCTTCTTGGAGTTGGGATCTTGTTTTCATCGTGCAAGGTTCTAGGAAAGCCGAAATCCACACCTCATACCTTCGGATGATTTCTCACTGTTGATTGAACGCTTCTATGCACCCATGTTTCAACCTTCACATTTCATCGCCCACAATTCCAAGCGAATCATTGCGATTGGCGCCATCGCGATATCCCTTATCGCAGCAGCCACTCTTGCGGGGCTCTCACAGAGCTCAACCTCGATCTGGGCCGCTTCTCACCAGCTCGCACCTGGCTCTGTCATCACCGCAGCTGATATCACTCGAGTCGATGCGACTCTTGGTAGATCCTCACGAGGCTACTACGCCAGTAGCGCACGACTTATCGGCAATGTCGTAACCCGGCCTGTAGGCATCCTTGAATTCATTCCACTCAATGCTCTGGCACAACCAGGAAGTGCAACTGATTTTCGAGAGATGCCACTTGGTATCGCTAAGAGTGATCTCCCTGCTGATATTGCCGCTGGTGAGCGAGTAGATCTCTACTCCGTTCCAAAGGATGCAGGAGCGCAGACAGAACTCGTTGGAGTAGATATCCATATTAAGAGTGTAGATAAAAGCTCGCGAGATCTTGGGGGAGCAGTCAGCGTCCTCTTTCTACTTCATGAAAAGGAGATTATGGCCGTGATGGACTCGCTTAGCTCTGGACGAATTGTGGTGGTGCGTCATGCGCTCTGAGATTCCACAGCTTGAAGTAGTTACCGCAATCGCTGATGCTGACTTTGAAGACTTTGTCGCCCAACTTCTCTTCTCCCAAGGGTGGTCAATCATCTATCGGGCATTTGATTCTGATGCGATGAATGAATTTTTGAGTAGTCGTAGTGGACTGCGTACAGTCATTATCTATAAAGCAGATCTTCCTGGGCTCATGTCACAGAGTTTGATGGAGTATGAAGATGATCCATTTACCTTTATCTCACTCGATGGATCAGAGCCTGCTGCTCATGCGGTGATGCAGAAGATTCGCTCACAACTTCGCCTGCCTCTGGTGCAGAGTGTGGATCCATTAAAGAGCCGTGAACCTGCGAGGTTGCAACCCAGTGCACTTCCTCAACTCTTTACAGTCACCGGGAGTTCAGGAGCTCCGGGTAGAACTGCACTCGCACTTGCGCTTGCAGAAGAGCTAACCGCACTGCGCGGTAAAGGAATCGGAATGATCGATGCAGATTTCAGATCTCCTGCACTTACACGTCGTTTAAGTAAGAGCACCAAGGAGAACGGTCTCTCACTCTTGCCTCTTGATTCAAAGCAGAGGCCGACTGCGCTCCCAGAGCTCACTCCCGATGAGACTGCCATCGTCGACCTCGGAACTCTCCCAGCGCTGGGTGAAGCGGTCCATGACAGGCGTTGGCAGGGGAGCCTCATCTCTGCAATCTTGGATGCAACGACGCACCTCCTCTATGTCGTGCGATCAACCGATGAGAGCCTGGATGAACTCTCACTCTTCCTCAAAGAGTTTCCAATCTTGTTACGCAAGATTCCGATCACCTATATCTGCGTGCTCGTTGGAAACTCTCGAGAACTGCGCGCTGCGGAGGCAAGATTCCTATCGCTCACAACCGCTGAGAACCGATTTATGCTGCGAGAGAGTCAGCTGCAAGGCGCTACGGGGCTCATCTCTATGCTTGGATCTCCAAAGCCAGGTAAGTCAGAGATTGGTAAGATCGCGCAATCGCTCGCCACTTCAAGCAGATGAGGTCTCCGTGTCTTCGCGTTACGCCGTTGAATCAACCGCACTGAGTGCGCAAGATCAAGGACGTATCAGTGAATTGATTGCAGAGTGGCAACTTCTCTCTGACTTATCTTTTGCAGATCTCATCTTGTGGGTTCCAAAGCGTAAGGATTATCAGAGCTGGCCGACTGGCCACATTGCAATTGCACATATTCGCCCAACAACTGCAGCAACAGTCTTTACTAACGATCTCGTCGGTGAAACGCTATCCTGGGGAGATAATCCTCGTATCGATCAAGCTCTCTCTCACGGTGAGATTGTGCGCGATACCGAACCTGAACAGATTGGCGAGCTCCTCATTAAAGAGGAGACAATTCCAGTTCTCTTCAATGGCCATGTCATTGCTGTGATTTCGCGCCACCGCGATGCGGTGCAGATGCGCTCTAAATCTCGACTCGAAATTAACTATCGCGAGATCGCCCACAAGCTCTATCGCATGGTCTCTGAGAGCGCCTTCCCTGTAGCGGGCAATGTTTATCGAAGTGAATCTGCGCCCCGAGTGGGCGATGGTTTGCTACGACTCGATGGCAATGGTGTTGTGATGTATGCGAGCCCCAATGCGAGATCTGCGATTAGTCGTGCAGGTTGGTCTGGTGAACTTGAGAACCAGAACCTCGGAGATCTCTTTGCAAAGATCGATAACGGTGCTGCTCCAACGGATGAGCCATGGTCGCTGGTGGTAAGCGGAAAAGAACTTCGACGCGATGATTTTGATAATGGCCGTGCCATCTTAGATTTGATGGTGATTCCACTGGTAGAAGCCGAAGATCGCATCGGTGCGATTGTGCTTGTCCACGACGTTACTGAGCTTCGTCGCCAAGACCGTGCCCTCATTACTAAAGATGCGACCATCCGCGAGATCCATCACCGCGTGAAGAATAACCTCCAGACAGTATCGGCGCTCTTACGACTGCAATCTCGCCGCGTTGAAGATCCTGTTGCATCTGCCGCACTTGCAGAAGCGGTCCGGCGCGTTGCATCAATCGCGATTGTGCATGAGACCCTCTCTGGTACATCTGCTGAAGTTGTCCTCTTCGACGAGGTCTACGAACGTATCGTTCACAATGCGATTGAGTTGAGCTCACGCCCCATCACTCTGACGAAGAACGGTGAGTTCGGAAACTTTGATTCCAAGATCGCAACCCCGTTGGCCCTGGTTATTACAGAGTTGATCCACAACTCACTCGAACACGGTCTAGAAGTATCCGGAGACTCTCTCGCAGTTGAGATCGTGCATTCAGATCATGATTGCGTAGTGGTTCTCAGCGATAATGGAGTTGGACTTCCAGATGATTTTGATATCGAAAACTCTTCAAACCTTGGGCTACAAATAGTACGTACCCTCACAGAGAATGAGTTAAAAGGAAGTATCAAACTCGCGCGTGCAGGAGATAGAACCCAAGCGACCCTTCGATTCCCGATCAACTCAACAGGAACATTAGGAAAGGCATGACAATGGCCGGCAATCACATCAAGTTTTCAGCTGATGGAAAGAGTGGCGCTGGATATATCGCGATTCCAGAATCAGGTACGGGCCCTGCCATCATCGTTATTCAAGAGTGGTGGGGACTTGTTGGCCACATCACCGATATCGTCGATCGATTTGCTGCCGCAGGTTTTGTTGCACTCGCTCCCGATCTTTATCACGGTCAAGCAGCCTCTGAACCTGATGAAGCGAAGAAGCTGATGATGGAGCTTCAATTAGATCGGGCTGGTGAAGAGATTGTTGCCGCCGCGAAATATCTAACAACGATGAAGAACACGACATCTGATCACGTTGGAGTAGTTGGATTTTGTATGGGCGGAACTCTCGCTATTTGGTCTGCAACGCTCTCAGATCAGATCACCGCAACCGTGGGCTTCTACCCAGGAGCGTCATGGGAGCGCACAGCTCCGGTCTGGAGTAAGTACAGCGGCAAGCAGAGCATGATCCATTGCGCCGAAGGTGATGGCACTTCTTCAGCTCCTGGAATTCAGGAAGCGCTCACACATATCAATGCTGCTGGTGGCAAAGCGGTTGCTTATGACTACTCAGGAACTTCACATGCATTCTTTAATGATGATCGTCCTCAAGTATTTGATGAAGTTGCAGCAAAACTTGCATGGGCTCGCACTATTAATTTCTTTGCAGCGCAACTCAGCGTTTGATCAGTGCAAAGTTCTCGCATAGAGGTCTCTTCTGCGACTTCCTCGCAACTCGCTAATTAATTTTTACCTCCATATCCTTAGCACATGACTCTTTATAACAACATCACTGAAATCGTCGGAAATACGCCTCTCGTTAAAATAAATAAAATGATGGATGGTGCAAAGGCAGATGTTTACGCAAAGCTTGAGTTCTATAACCCAACAAGCACTGTAAAAGACCGCATTGGTATTGCGATGGTTGATGCTGCTGAGAAGAGTGGCCAACTTCAGCCAGGTGGAACAATTATTGAGGCGACATCTGGAAACACCGGAATCGCACTTGCAATGGTTGGCGCGGCACGGGGTTACAAAGTTATCCTGACAATGCCTGAATCAATGTCGAAAGAGCGCCGTGCGCTACTTCGTGCCTTTGGCGCAGAGCTCGTGCTTACTCCAGCAGCCGAAGGAATGAATGGTTCTGTCGCAAAGGCAGAGGAGCTTGGTAAAGAGCCTGGCTCTGTATTAGTTCGTCAATTTGCGAATGAAGCAAACCCAGCGATCCACCGTGCAACAACAGCGGAAGAGATCTGGCGCGATACCAATGGTGAAGTGGATATCTTTATAGCTGGAGTCGGAACTGGTGGAACAATTACTGGAGTTGGTAGCCGTCTCAAAGAGTTGAAGCCTGGTATTCACATCATTGCTGTTGAGCCAGAAGCATCACCGATTCTTAATGGCGGAAAGCCAGGTCCACACCCGATCCAAGGAATTGGAGCAAACTTTATTCCAGAAATTCTCGACCGCAATGTCTACGATGAAGTCCTCGATGCCCCAAATGATCAGACACTTGCATTTGCCCGCCGGGCAGCTCGTGAAGAGGGAATCCTCGCTGGAATCTCATCGGGCGCCGCACTGTGGGCAGCACATCAAGTAGCTAACCGCCCAGAGAATGAGGGTAAGAATATTGTCGTACTTCTTGCATCATTTGGTGAGCGCTACTTATCAACAGTTCTCTACGCCGATTTAATGAATTAATAGTGGCGATTCATTTCAGAGAAGATCTTGAAAATGCAATCAAGCGGGATCCAGCAGCGCGTTCACGCCTAGAGGTTCTTCTGGTCTATCCAGGTGTTCATGCGGTTTGGGGTTATCGCTGGGCTAATTTCCTATGGCGCCACCATTTCAAACTTGCAGCACGTATTCACATGGCTTGGGTGAGATCAGTTACTGGGATTGAGATCCACCCCGGTGCAACGATTGGTCGCCGCTTCTTTATCGATCACGGCATGGGAGTCGTTATTGGTGAGACCTCAGAGATTGGCGATGATGTCTTGATGTATCACGATGTGACCCTGGGGGCACGCGAGTTCTCTCATGAGAAGCGCCATCCAACGATCGGGAATCGAGTGATTCTCGGCGCCGGAGCACGCATCATCGGTGATATTAAAGTTCACGATGACGCTGTGGTTCCAACAAATGCCACAATTGTTAAAGATCATGCTGCTAAGTCGAAGGCAAACTACTACTCTATTTGAGTGCGCTCCTTATTCATTCTGATACTAACCCTTGCATCCCTTGGCCTCATGCTCGTTCTCGCCAAGGGCGCTAGCTCTTACAGACCTAAGAAGTAATTACTGCTTCTTATTGCTCGTTACTGCCAAGATCCCGCAATAATAAAGTTGAGCAGTGAAAGTCCAACAAGGGCGTACCAGGTTTTATTAGTAATAGAAGGCTTCTTTGCATATTTGAAGGCAAGCCCAAGAATTGCAGCTAAGACAACAAACTTAATTCCATACTTCGTGTGATTGAGAAGAGCGATCGTACTGTCGCTGTTGTGACGCATCGTGTTAATGACGATCATTGAAATACCGAGAACAAGGGCAGTAAGCCCTAGGTGAGTAACCCCATTCGGGACCTTCTTAACTGCCTTGCGGCCCTCAGTAAGTAAGAGGCCAATCATTCCAAGAACAGTAAGTACGTGAAGGACGATCAATACAGAATAAGTAGTTTTCATACCTCAAGGGTACAGCCGCGGTATCGCGATCAGCCGCTCATCTCGTGATCATGTTGCTTGGAAGGATCATGAGGACAAGCGCGAGATGAAGAGTCAGCACCACAAGGTTCACAGAGAAGGGCGAGTTGGTGACACGATGCAGTGGTGCAGTTGTAGAACTGGCGAGTAGGAGCCTTGCAATTGTCACACTCACCGATCAGCGCTGGGTTTGCAGCAAAATCGATAGAGAGTCGATTATCAAAGGTGTAGAGCGAACCTTCCCAGAGCCCATCATTTCCAAATTTATTTCCGTAGCGGACGATGCCGCCATCAATCTGATAAACCTCATTAAAGCCACGGTTCTTCATCACGACAGAGAGAATTTCACAACGAATTCCGCCGGTGCAATATGTGACGATCGGCTTATCTTTCAGATGATCGTATTTGCCGCTCTCGATCTCTTCTACAAATTGTTGAGATGAAGTGACGTCAGGAACGATCGCATTCTTGAACTTTCCGATCTTCGCTTCAAAGGAATTACGACCATCGAAGAAGATGACATCATCGCCACGCTCAGCAACAAGCTGATCAACTTGGAATGGCTTGAGATGAACTCCGCCGCCGACGACACCATTCTCATCGACCTTGATCTCGCCAGGATTTCCGAATGCGACGAGCTCCTTCTTAGCCTTCACACTTAAACGTGGGAATTCATTGCCGGTTCCTTCTGACCATTTGAAATCAATTCCTCGAAAGCCTGGGTATTTCTTAGTCTGCTTCACATATTTCTTGAGGGCAGACATATCCCCGCCGACAGTTCCATTAATTCCATGTGGAGATACAAGGATGCGCCCCTTGATTCCAAGGCTTTCGCAGAGGGTCTTCTGCCACAGCATCATTGCCTGTGGGTCTGCTATCGGAGTGAACCGGTAGTAGAGAAGCACCTTCTGAAGATCCATATCTCAATTCTACCGAGTTTTAAATCGAGATATAACCCGCGAAAGTAGGTACAAAGTCACGCCTACGCCGATACCCCAGATCAAATCCACTGAGACCGTCACGATGGCCGTGGCGAAGAAAATCACAATATTGGTGGTCTCACTCTTAAAGATTTCAAGCATCGTCGCCTTATTAAAAATTCTAAAACTTGTTCCGATCAGGACCCCTGCGATAGCTGCCTTAGGAATCTGCGCAAAGATCGGTGCCAAGAAGACTGTGATGATGAGTAAGAAGAGCGCATGGAGCATTGCTGAAACCCTGGAGTTGGCATGGGACCTGACGTTGACATTGGTACGAGCGATAGCACCAGTTGATGGCATTCCTCCGGCAAGTGTTGCGAAGAAGGTGGCAAGGCCCTGTCCCATAAGTTCGTGGTTAGGTTTGAACTCTTTCTCTTTAGGAACATTCATAAGCTCATCTGCCACGCGTGCTGCAAGTAATGCTTCGATAGAAGAGAGTAGTGCGATAGAGATTGCAGGATAAAGAAGAGACCCGATAGGTGCTCCTGTCAGATGAAATGGAGTCCATGTGGCTACATTTCGGGGGATTGAACCGATTGAGTCAGTTTTAATCCCAAAGGCTTTGACGATCAGCGTTGCAATAATGAGAGCGGAAAAGCTTGCAGGAATGTAAGGCTTGATATGAAACTTCTCTAACACTTTTACAATATTAAATTTGATGATCAAAGTGAGGGCAACAACGGCGAGAGTCCACCATCTCCAACCCACATGCGATGCATTGTTTAAGGTATGTAAGGCAACTGGCAGAGTCCGAGTACCTGACCCCTTCGCAACGCCTAGCGCAGAAGGTAGTTGCTGTAGCGCGATAACGATTGCAATCCCAACAGTAAATCCCTCGACAACAGGGTCCGGCACTCGCTTAATAATTGCACCGATTCGAAGCGCTGCCATGACGAGCAAAATAACAGCTGCCATAAATCCGAGTAAGGGAATTGCACCCACACCATATTTAGCAATAACAGGAAGTAGCACGACTGTCATTGCACCAGTTGGCCCACTTACTTGAAAACGAGATCCACCAAAGAGAGCTGCGATGAAACCAGCAATAATCGCTGTTGCAATGCCAGAGGCTGCAGACATGCCAGATGTAATACCAAATCCAATAGCAAGAGGCAGGGCGACAATCGAAACAGTAAGACCGGCTATGAAGTCAGCGATCCATTCCTTGCGTGTTGCAGGAAAGTCACTTCGCGATAGCAGAGCCATGTATCGAAGGTACTCCTAAATCTGGCAGTTATTCTCCGACAACGATAGATGTGGCACCTGTAGCATGTGATAACTCAGCATGAGATGTTGGAAAGACTGCATGAGGGTGGCCACTTGCCGCCCATATAACTTCGTAATCATTGAGCGCCTCATCGATCAGAACTGTTGCGGGGGAGGTCCAACCAATGGGCGCAACTCCGCCCACGGAGTAACCACTCACACTCTTCACATAATCTGCATCTGCACGACCAAGTTCTTCGATCCCTAAATTCTTTGCCACAAGGTCGGTATCAACTCTATGTCTGCCACTTGTGATGATGAGTAGAGGAGATCCATCTGGAAGTCTAAAGACGAGCGAAGATGCGATCTGACCTACTTCAATACCGAGCGCACTCGCGGCATCTTGGGCGGTGCGAGCGCTATCGCTTAACACTGTGACTGCGCCTTGAAGTCCAAGTGAATTCTTCGCTTCAATAAAGCGCTTTACCGCTGCTTTTTCCAACACGCCATCCATCCCCAGAGTCTACAACTGCTGGATTTGCTTCACCTTGCTTCATAATTGGGCCATGACACATCTACTACGTAAATCATTCGTAGAGTTCCTCGGAACAGCAATCCTCTTGGCTGCAGTTGTCGGCTCATCCTTTATGGGCTCATTCCTCACCCAAGATGCGCTACTCGGGCTCTTCGTCAATACCTTCTCAACGATCCTTGCACTTGGTTGCATCATCTTCGTCTTTGGTTCAATTAGCGGCGGTTACTTCAACCCTGCTGTGACCTTTGCTGAATTTGTTGTAAAGCGCCTAGAGCTTTCAGAACTTATTGCTTTCATCGTTGCTCAGCTTGCTGGAGCAGTCGCAGGTGTCGCTCTTGCTAACTACATGTTCAAGCAGCATGCTATTACTCAATCCACAATTGCACATAAGGGAGTAAATCTCTACGTCTCTGAAATACTTGCAACTGCTGGCTTGATCATTATCTTGCAGCTCTTGATCCACCAGTACAACGATCACCTTGCTCCAATCGCAATTCCTGCATGGATAGGTGCTGGTTACTTGTTTACGGCTTCTACATGCTTTGCTAACCCAGCAGCAGTCTTTGGTCGCATGTGGACCAATGCAGGAGCGGGTATTGATATGAAATCTGGTCTTGCCTTTATCGGAGCAGAAGTTCTCGGTGCAGTCATTGGAATTGGAGTCGTCGCGATCCTCACATCTGGTGATGATGATTTTGATGGCCTCTCGTACCTCACCGAAGATGAATATGTTGAAGTAACGGATCCAACGATCTAGTCTTACTTTATGAGCGCCCTCCCCGTAGCAGCTAGCTACTGGGAGGGCGCTTCTTCTTTGCATCGACGTTCGATGCTTGCACTCCTTGCCTATGCAGCAGGAGATGCCTATGGATTCCAATCTGAATTTGCACCTCGGAATGAAGGTGCCGCTCCTACATCGATAGGTACTAAACCGGGATGGCCGGTCGGCGGGGTGAGTGATGACACCTTGCTTACGCGCTTAACAATTTTGGCTCTCGCTGCAGATACTTCGGTGCAAGCAGGTTCTAACTTTTTGACTCTCTTACATGCGCATGTTGATCAGTTGCGTGGACTCGGCCCAACAACTCGATCTGCACTGGGACTGCCAGTTAAAGAGCGCGAACTTCACGAAGTGGGGATCAGCAACGGCGGGATGATGCGAACTGCTCTCTGCGGAATCGTCTTTGATGATGCGAAAGAGCGGCGCGAATGGATTAGCGCGCTTACAACTCCAACCCATAGTCAGAACATCGCCCGAGATTGCGCGATCGCGCTTGCTACCGCTTATGGAGAGTTCGAGATTCCGATCCGTTCTGCGATGCTCTCCGAGAAGCTCGATCCTGCAGTTCGGGAACGTATTGAGAATATAGATACCTGGGTCTCACCACGCGATGGTGTTTCAAATGGAGCTCTCGATACCTTGGCTGCCGTTATTCAAGTGGTCGAGAGTTCAAAATCCTTGATCGATACCTACCATCGCTCTGTGAAGATAGGCGGAGATACAGACACCATCGCTGCTCTGTGCGCCGGGCTCTATGCAATTCGCAACCCAGATCTGCAAGAGTTACTAGCTATCGACTGGATGACAGAGGTAGATTGGTCAGAGCTTGCAGATGCCGAGAGCCTTGTTGAAATTTTATTAAGTAAGAGGAATACACATGAGTAAGAGAGCGTGGGTCATCGGCCCAGTTGCTTGGGATATCGCGCTCTATCTCGAAGAGTTTCCTACCCCTGGATCATTTTCACGAGCGAAGAGTAGAAGCGAACGAATCGGCGGCAGCGCATTTAATATCGCCCACGGCCTTGCTACCGCCGGTATCGAGGTTGGTTTTATTGGTTATGTCGGTAATGATGCCGTTGGCAAGCAGGTACTCGCCGAAGTAGCAAAGAGCGAGATTAAATTTCCTCTTATTACAACTATCGATGGAGAGACTAATTCTCCACTTTTACTCATCTCTCCACATGGTGAAAGAACTGTCATCGCACAAAATAAGAGCCACCTTCCTGAGCTCTCCCTCGACGGCGCAGATATCGCACCGGGGGATATCGTCGTCTTTGCACTGTGGAGAGATTTCTTCCTGCCTGAATTAAAGAGAGCCCAAGCAAAGGGTTGTATGACTGTTGTTGGTTTACAGGCTTGTGCAGATGAAGCTGTTCATGGCGCAGATCTTGCCATTGGTTCTAGTAATGATTGCAGTGGCCCCTTTGATACTTCACGTTTTTCAGAGATCGTTGTGACTGATGGGGAAAGAGGAGCTGACTACTTCTCCAAAGACCTGACCCTGCATCACGATATTTTTCCTGCATCGGTTCTTGATGCAACGGGCGCTGGAGATAGCTTTATCGCTGGATTTTTAGCAGCAGTTGCCAAGGAGATGTCCCCAGAAGCAGCCCTTCGGGTCGGGTCGGCCTGGGCATCACTTGCAGTTGAGCAATACGATTCACTTCCACCACACTGGACCAAAGTCGTTGAGAGGTATCCCGATGTCAGGTTATGAAGAGCGTTTAGAAAAGATTCGCAACCTTCTAGGTGAGAGATCACTTGATGCGATCGTCTTGCGTCGAAACCCCAACCTGGCTTGGTTTGTAGGTGGCAGAGTTCATGTACCTACAACTATTGATGCCGCTTGTTTAGATGTAGTAATTACTCCAACCACCGTCTATGCAGTCACAAACGTCATTGAAGCCCCACGTTTGATTGCAGAAGAGCTACCTGGTGGAATTGATGTTAAAACTGTTGCCTGGTGGGAAGGACGAGATCCAGAGCTTCCAACTGGAGAAAAAATTGGAAGCGATCAAGTAGGCGCTGGCAGAGTTGATCTTGGAACTGAGATTGAAATTCTTCGTCAATCATTAGTCAAAGAAGATAGTGAAAGATTGCGTTTAGTCTGCAGTGATTCAGCTGTAGCACTTGGCAAAGCGATGCGTGCGATTGTCAGCGGCGATCGTGAAATTGATGTTGCAGGGAAAATTACTGATGCACTCTGGCAAGCAGATCTAGAGATTGCATTCCTAGGCGTTGCCGGCGAAAGACGCGCCCCATTGATGCGTCACCCATTGCCGACCACCGATCTCGTCGGAAACCGCGTTGTTGCATCTATCTGTGCAAAGCGAAAAGGGTTGATTGCATCAGTAACTCGGATAGTTCACTTCGGACCGATTGGTGCTGGCCTTGTCGAATATCAATCTCTCTTGAAGGTTGAAGCTGCCATGCTTGACGCAACTCTTGTTGGCGCATCATTTGCCGATCCAGTGAAGGCAGCATCGCTTGCCTACGGTGAGAATGGCTTTGACAAAGATGAGTGGCATAAACACCACCAAGGCGGACCGACTGGCTACCTGCCCCGCGATTGGCCATCAAATCTCGGGGTAACAAGACCGATTGCCCTGAACCAACCCATCGCATGGAACCCAACAGGCAAGGGCTGGAAGGTCGAAGATACGTTGATAACAACTGCCTCTGGCATCGAACTCCTCACCAACGACTCATCTTGGCCATCAATCTCGGTCAGCGGGCGCTCGCGTCCGGGGATCCTGGCCCTCTAAACCTTTTGGGCCCTTTATAACGACCTGATAAAGATCTGGCGCGCCTCTTGACCACGGCGCAGCGAGATGCCACTCTCATCCCCAAGAGGTCAGACCACTGGGGGTTATATGTCGAAGGTTGTAATGGTTGCGCTTGCGCGCCCGACCTTTGATTTAGGTTGCGCTCAGGCTAATTTCGATGCAGCGAGGGCTCTCCTGACAGATCTTGGTGCAGAAGTGGTCGGACCAGCGGAGCTTGTGATGACTCCCGAAGATGTCGCTGCTGCAGTCATTCCCGCAGGTGATCTCTACATACTCTTCATGGCTTCATTCTCGGATGCATCTCCAGCTGTTGAGCTGCTCGGCAAAGTCCCTGGCCCAGTTCTTCTCTGGTCAATGCGCGAACCTGGTGAAGTTGGCGATCGCTTGAAACTTAACTCAATGTGCGGAGCAAATCTTGCGGCTCATGCGTTGATGAGTGCCGGACAAACTTTTAGACATCTTCATGGAAATGCAGATGAAGCACAAGTGCGTACAAAGCTTGCTGCTGCGCTCGCAGGAAACCTTCCTGCTGCATCTGCGCCAGCATCTATTACTGGTCCGCTTGCAGATGTTGCAGAGACAAAAGCTGCGCTTGCAAGGCTTTCAGGAAAGCGCATTGGAACAATCGGTGAAGCACCCATTGGATTTACTCCATGCACCTTTGATGGACCTAAGTTAAAAGAACTCTTTGAATTAAATATTTTGCCTCTCACAATGGTCGATGCCTTTGCCAAAATTGCAGAAGTTCCCGCAGCTCGTGCAGAAGCAGCATACAACTCAGCGGTAAGTGCGCAACCATCACTCTCATCTGTGAATACGCTCGAAGCGATCAAGGTTGCTGGTGTTGAAGTAGCACTTGATGATTGGCAAGAGAAAGATCACCTGGATGCAATCGCTGTTCGTTGCTGGCCAGAATTTCCCACTGATTTAGGAGCATGTGTCTGCTCAGCTCTTGGTCGCTTATCTGATCGTGGCACCGTCACAACATGCGAGCGCGATGTTATGGGCGCCGTGACGATGTTGATCTGTGAAGCTTTTGGCTCTGATGAAAATTATTTAGTTGATATCGTCGATCTCCAAGAGAGCGAGGGGATTATCCGGCTTTGGCATTGTGGTTCTGCTGCCACAAAGCTTGCGGCTGATCCTGATGATGCAACGCAATCCATCCACTGCAATCGCAAGCTGGGTGTAGCAGGTAACTTTCCGCTCAAGACTGGACCAGTAACCCTGTTCCGTATTGATCGGGATGTAGATCCGAGCAACCGCACGGGTCTGCGCATGGTTGTGAGTAGAGGGGAATCAATCCCAGCTCCCAACCACTTCCAAGGCAACACAGCAACGGTGAAGACAGATGTCGACGCCGCTGCATTGGTGAATGGAATAGTCACTGGCGGGTACCCGCATCACCTCGTGATCTCATGGGTTGATGTAAGACCTGGTTTACGTCAGATGGCGCAATTGCTTGGGATCCCCCTCACAGAATGGTAAGTAACCCTCTAAACCCTCGAAAGAAGGAAACCTCCAAATGAAAAAAGGAATGCAAAGAAGCACTTTCCGTTTGGGAGCTATCGCTGTTGTGGCATTGGGCCTTGTAACAGCATCACTCACAGCCGTAAGTGCAGATACAACTCCAAGCTTTGGTGCTAAGTGCGCCACTGAAGGAGCAAACACCGGTACTTCATCTACATCACTTGTCTGCGCTGCAGATAGCAAGGGCGTACTTAAGTGGGCAAAGGTTAAGTTGTCCTCCGGTGGCGCACTTCCAGTTCCAGCTCTTCACGTTTCTGGTGGCGGCTCTATCGAATTCCATCACTGGCGCGCTGAGGATAAAGTTGTCCTCCAGAGCATCATTGATAAGTTCCAAGCTGCTAACCCTGGTGTGAAGATTACTCAGGTTATTGAGAGCTCAAACGACTACACCAACCTTGCATACTCACAGATCTCTGCAAACCCAAAGGCTGCAATCTTTGTCACCAGCCGTGGCGGTCAGTTTGATCAGTTCTACAAGGGCGGACTCCTCAAGGATATTTCAAATCAGCGTTATGTGAAGCAGAACGTTATTGCTAGCGCGCTGACGCCTGGAATTGTTGGTTCAGCTGTTTATGGAGTTCCATACCAATCTCTCTTCAACGATCCTGTCTACAACGTCAGCATGTTCAAGGCTAAGGGCTGGACAGTTCCAACTAACTGGACCGGACTCCTTGCATTCTGTAAGACAGTAAAAGCAGCTGGAATCATTCCTTTTGCATGGCCAGCAGCTACTCGCGGAAATGCGGGTCAGATCATGAACTCATTCCTCATGAACTCAGCTCCTGATCTTGCAACACTTACATCACGAGTACAGGCAATCGACACCGGCAAGGCTGATGTAACTCAGCAATGGTTCGTGGATATTGCGACTAAGTACAAGCAGATGAATGATGCTGGTTGCTTCCCTGCAAATGTCACTGGTTACAACGACACCGTTGCTCCAGCTGACTTCGCAGCAGGCAAAGCCGCTATCTACCCAACAGGTACATTCGGTATGAGCACCGTTACTGGATTAAACCCAGCGATGAAGGGCAACATGAAAGTCTTCGGCATGATCACTGTTGACACAAAGCCTCTCTACGAAGGTATTACAAATAACACCTTCATCTTGAGCGTTAATGCAAAGTCAACATCACACGATCAAGCTATCGCTAACGCCTTCATCTCATATCTCTGCACAGCTGCTGCTGCTCAGGAATATGCCGTTGGTACTTCACAGCATGTATCAATCCTCGACGTTGACTACTCAGCTAACGCTGATCTCTTGAACACCTCAGATATCATGGGTAAGAAGCTTCTCCTTGCTCCACGATTCTTGTTCAACAACGTAACAACTGTTCGTAACCCAGTCGAAGATGCATTGATTGCAATCGGTGGCGGAGCAGATATTACGAAGACGCTTGCTGATACAGCTAAAACCATCAAGTCAAATCTTGGTGCCTAATTAGCAATACAGTCCTAACCCAGAACGGCCCTGCCTCACAAGGCGGGGCCGTTACTGGCGCACCAAAAAAGCGTAGAAGAACTGAGTCACGCGTCCTTATTGCGATGGCAGCCCCTGCGGCTCTGCTCTACGGTTTTCTCTATCTCTATCCTGCTGTTTCAAATTTGCTCTATTCGACCCAACGTTGGGATGGTGTCACAAAGCCAGAGTTTGTTGGGCTCCATAACTTTAAATATCTCATCGCTAATGACCTCACATTCCATAAGATCGTTGGAAATAACATTCGATTCTCATTTATCGTTGTCATTCTTCAAACACTCTTCTCCCTGCTCTTCGCGATCTTTTTAGTGAAGAATACGAAGTCGAATATCTTCCTTCGTACAGTCTTCTTCTTTCCAACAATTCTCTCCTCTGTTTCAGTAGGGTTGATCTGGACTTTCTTATACAACCCCAATTTCGGATTCATCAATGCAACCCTTAAATCTCTTGGGTTAAACTCACTTGCACTTAATTGGCTCAACGATGCGCGCTTCTCGCTCTACTCAGTCGCGATTGCGCAGATTTGGTTCCATACAGGGCAGATGGTTGTTATTTACTTGGCCGGACTTCAGCAAATCCCACAAGAGCTCTATGAGTCAGCTGAAGTTGATGGAGCAAGCCGCTGGCATCAATTTAGATATGTGACGTGGCCGATGGCGCTTCCAACAACTGCCGTTGTGGTGGCGTACACAACTATCCAGACATTTAGAGCATTTGACCTTGTCTACTCCATGACCCAAGGCGGACCGATGAACTCATCGGATTTGATCGTCACAAATATCTTCAACATGGCCTTTGGCGCATACAAGTTTGGTTACGCCTCAGCTGAATCAATAATCTTAATTATCTTCGTGCTGGTTATTACCTGGATTCAACGTCGAACCCTACGAGTGAAGGGTGGAGAGAAGTAATGTTCTACAACATCTCTCGAAGAGTCCTTCTTGCGATCTTTGCGATATTGGTTCTGGTTCCAAGTTCAATTGTCGTGCTGGGCTCCTTTAAGCAGGATTTTGAAATCTATACAAACCCACTCGCTCTCCCAAAGCATTGGTCTTTCGCTAACTTCACTCGGCTTATTCATGAAGGCAATGTCCTCACACCCTTTAAGAACAGTTTTATTGTCACTTCATTCTCGGTAGTACTCACGCTGACGCTTGCGAGTATGTGTGCTTTCGCCATCTCTCGAATGATTACGGTAACCGGCCGCGTGCTCTTTCTTCTCTTTGCACTTGGGCTCGCGATACCCGGCCAGGTAAATATCATCCCTGTCTATCTACTATTTGTGAAGTTACATCTGACGAATTCGCTCTTTGGATTGATTCTGGTCAATATCGCTGTGACTCTTCCAATCTCTATATTCATCCTTACAACCTTCTTTAAAGATCTCCCTCGAGAGATGATCGAAGCATCAGGTATTGATGGGGCAGGAATGTGGCGAACATATCGATCAATCGCGCTCCCGCTCTCAAAGCCAGCTATGGGCGCAACGGGAATCTTCCTCTTCGTCATCTGCTGGAATGACCTTCTCTATCCTTTGATGCTTATTACCCAGGTAGATAAGAAAACGCTCCCTCTCACGCTCATTGATTTCCGAGGAGAATATGCAACCAGCTATAGCATGCTATTCACCGCTATCATGGTTGCGTCCATCCCAATGGTGTTGATGTACATCTTCATGCAGAAATCATTTGTCGCCGGCCTCACCGCCGGCGCAGTGAAAGGTTAATTAATGGCGCTCCAAGCAGTTCCATCTGAAAGCAGGGCGTCTCGTATCGCTGGCCAAGTTATTGAGATGATCAACTCTCAGAAGCTAGCTCCAGGGAGTGCGCTACCCCCAGAGCGCCAACTTGCAGAGTTACTCGATGTAAGTCGCCCAAGTCTTCGCGAGGCTCTCCATATTCTCCAGGCACAAGGTCTCGTTGCGATTAAGCACGGACAAGGAACCTTCGTTGCTGAGCCTGTCTTGGCTCAAGAGTTACGTGCTGCGACGATCGCGAAGACTCACGATCTCAATGAACTCTTCGACGCACGCGAAGCACTCGAAGTTCCTTCATCGCGATGGGCATCTGAACGCGCAAATAAAGAGGATATCCGGACTTTGCGAGCCACAATCAATCAGATGGCTCAAGTTACCGCTCAAGAGAATGTAGATTTTCAACTGTTGCAAACACTCGATGCAAAGTTCCATCTCACAATTGTCGGGATCGCAGGAAACCGATTCATTAACCAGACTTTAGGTGTCTTGCAAGATGTGATGAGAATGTCTATGGAGACAACTCTGAGGCTTCCTGGCCGCGTTGAAATCTCTCGAAGCGAGCACGAAGCGATCCTTAAGGCAATTGAGAATCGAGAGGGCGAACTTGCAGCATCGCTCACAAGAGCGCACATCACCGGTGCACGTCAGACGGCAATTGCAGATGCAAAGCAGAAATCTCGCAAGTGAATCCTCAAGTACTTTGCATCGGTGTCATAACGGTTGACACAATCGCGCTCGTTGATAAATATCCATCTGCAGATGATCGAGTAATAGCTGAAGAGATTGTCCGAGCAGGCGGCGGTCCTGCAGCAGTGGCATCAGTTGCCCTTGCTCGCCTTGGAGTCTCAAGTGCAATTGCTGGGACTATCGGCAATGATGCAGATGGCGATTATGTTTTAGATATTTTCAAACGAGAAGGCGTAAATACTGAGGGAATAACTCGCACATCAACCCCAACGGGTGGTGCAGTGATTGTTGCTTCGCGCGAATACAGTGCGAGGGCTATTAGTACTCGCCAACCAATTCACCAGGCTCCGCTGAACGATCGCGCTAAAGCGATAGCTTCAAAAGCTGATTGGGTTCATGTAGATCACGTGGGAGTACACCAACTCAAAGGCGCTGGAATTGTCCGCGGATCGAGACCCAAGATCTCATTCGATGCGGGATACGACGTTGAGAACTTTGATGTCACAATAGTGGACCTCTTCGCCCCCAATGATAAATCTCTGTTAAGCCGCCATCCTGGAAAGAGCTTTGAAGAAGCCCTCACGATTGATGCAGAAAAGGGCGCATCATTAGTGGTCGCTACTCAAGGAAGCGTTGGAAGCGCTGGCTACTCAGCACAAACTGGTTTAGTTAAAGCCCCAAGTTTTAAGACCGAGATCGTGAGCACCTTAGGTGCTGGTGATGTCTTTCACGGTGCACTTCTTGCACAACTTATTCAAGGGTTTGCCTTACAAGAAGCCATTCGCAGAGCAAATGCAGTGGCAGCCCTTTCTTGCCGAGGCCTTGATGGCCAATCTGCAATACCAACTACATCCGAGCTCAATACCTACTTATCTGGAGTGAAATGAAGAGAGATCTATCCCGCTTAGCAAGGCCATCTGGTGCACTTGCAATGGTCGCAGTTGATCAACGCGAAGCACTTCGTGGAATGTTTGCTAAGCACCAATCAACTCCAGTGCCAGACTCTCAACTTACTCAGTTCAAAGTAGATGTCGCACGTGAGCTTTCTCCTTATGGCTCTGGACTGTTAGTTGATCAAGAATTTGGATTAGATGCGATTGTTGATGCAAAGGTGATGAGTTCCAATTGTGGATTGATCGCTGCAGCAGATCTTCTGATCGGGCCAGCTGGTGGTGCAGCGACAGATACTGCAGTTGATCCTGACGTTGATCCAGTTCGGATGAAAGCTATCGGCTCTGCAGGTCTAAAGTTTTTGGTTCTCTGGCGCAATGATGAATCTCCAGAGTCCCGCATGAAGCTTGTCAACGAATTCAATGCTCTCTGTGACGCGGTTGATCTGCCATCGATTATCGAAGTAATCGTGAAAGCCCCAAATGATTCTTCTAAGAGCTGGGATCGCGAAGCTGAATTAATCACGGCAGCACGTGAGGCTCGTTCTTGGGGCGCTGATCTCTATAAGGCAGAGGTTCCCTTCCACGGCGAAGGCGATCTTGGGGCGATCACTCGTGCATCTGCTGCGATCACGGAAGCTATCCAAGGGCCATGGGTTGTTCTCTCCAATGGTGTTAAAGCAGAGTTCTTTGCAGATGCCGTGATGGCATGCGCACAAGGTGGAGCAAGTGGATTCTTAGCTGGCCGCGCAGTGTGGGCAGATATCGTGGGTGCTTCAGATATTAATAAAGCATTGCGCGAGGTTTCAGTACCTCGCCTTGAAAAGCTTGGTGCAATCGTTGATCAATATGCACGGCCTTTTAGCCAAGCGTATTAAAAGAGCCTATTAACCAAGGATCTCTGAGAGCAATACAGGCCGGCCCTCTGCGATGCTGAGTTGAGCAGCGATTCCAGTAGCGACACTTGTGACTCCATCAGTCAAAGTAACTTCCGCAGGGGATGCATCTAGAACGGCTTTGTGGAATTTAAGATGCTCGATATAGGAAGCACCGTAATGAGCGCCAAGATATTTCACATTGCGATCATGGACGATTCGCTCTTGGCTTCCACCTTTGCCACCAGAACCCCATTGCGATGCATTGCCCCAATCAGAGCGTTTGCTGTAGCGAACGATGTGAGATGGCAAGAATGATTCGAGTTTTCCTTCATCGCCAACTACTGTGAAGATCTCTTTATCGTGCGAGCCTTCACCAAACATACATAAATCGAGCATCGCACGTTTTCCAGATGCATATTCGAGAATGACGAAGGCGCTATCCAACATATCTGCTCGCTTGCCATCATAAACTTCATCGAGGAAGTTAACGCTTTGGCCACCGGTTGCATAGACCTTGGTTGCATGCTCGCCTATGACAAGATCCATCAAATTGAAATAGTGGCAGCATTTTTCAACGAGAGTTCCACCAGTGCGAGCAGTGAAGCGATTCCAGTTATCTACCTTGGGATAGAAAGGTTCGCGATGTTCGCGGATAGAAACATGGTGGACATTCCCGACTTCTCCGGCTTTAGTACGCTGAACGACTTCATTGATAGGTGGCATAAATCGATATTCGAGCCCCATCCAGGTAAGAGCCTTGCGAGCATTTCCGAGATCGAGAATCTCTTTGCAATCTGCGGCTGTTGTAGCAAGTGGTTTCTCGACAAAGACTGCGAGATCGGTTCGGAGCGCATCACGAAGCACTTCAATATGTGTGTCATTAGGAGTTGCGATGATGACGGCATCGATGAGGCCAGAGCTGAGCATCGAGTTATGGTCGGTAAAAACTTTCGCTTCTGGTGCGAGGGCCAAGGCCGCCTGCTGAGAGGGCACGTGAGGGTCACAGATCGCCGTAACGGCGACGCCATCCATGACTTTGAGGTTCTGAATATGCTCGCGCCCCATACTGCCTGCACCGATAATTCCGTACCTCAGAAGCTTGCTCATAGGCCACAGGTTAGACCACATAGGGCAAAAGGGCTAGACATTTGACCTTATTCGCGCTTAGATTGCTCCCAAGAGGTCAGACCACTACCGATTTCACGCAGAGCAAGCCACGTTATAAAAGAGAGGCGAGTGTAGATATGGCAATAACACCACCGCAGTTCCTGCTTCATCACGATGGCGACAATGTCGCAGTAGCGATGACAGATCTGGAGCCCGGCACCCTTCATGGGCGTTCAGTAAAAGAGGGGACCGAGAGCACCGCAGTGCTCAACCATGCGATTCCTCTCGGACATAAATTCGCGTTGGCAGATCTTGCCGATGGCGACCCAATTATTAAATACGGCATCAAAGTTGGACTTGCATCAGCTGCCATCAAAAAGGGCGATTACATTCACACACACAACATGAGGAGTTATCGATGGGAAGCAAGCCGCGCTTAATGGGATATCGCCGTGAAAACGGCACTATGGGTATCCGCAATCACGTCATCATCTTGCCACTCGATGATCTTTCAAATGCAGCTGCAGAAGCTGTAGCAAAGGTTATTCCTGGAACTCTTGCGCTGCCACATGCTTTTGGCCGCTTGCAGTTTGGCGCCGATCTTCAACTCACTTTTGACACACTCATCGGCACAGGCATGAATGCAAACGTCGCTGCAGTTGTTGTTATTGGTATCGAACCAAAGTGGACACAACGCGTTGCAGATGGAATCGCTAAGACTGGTAAGCCAGTTGCAGCATTCTCTATCGAAGGCAAGGGCGATCTTCAGGTTATCCAAGAAGCTAGCCGAGTTGCAGCAATGTTCTTACAAGATGCATCAGGACTAGTCCGTGAAGAAGCTGAAATTGGCGACATGATTATGTCGATCAAGTGCGGCGAATCCGATACAACTTCTGGCCTCGGTTCATGCCCAACGACATCCCAAGCAGTCGATCGCTGGGTTGAAGCCGGTGGAACTGTCTTCTTCGGTGAGACTTCAGAGCTCACTGGTGGAGAGCACCTCATTGCAGAGCGTTGCATTGATGCAGCCACTCGTGACTTATTCCAAGAGACATATGACAACTACATCAAAGTCATTGAATCAACTGGCGCAAACCTCCTTGGCTCCCAGCCAACTCAAGGCAATATCGCCGGTGGTCTTACAACCATTGAAGAGAAGGCGCTTGGAAATATCGCTAAGACTGGATCAGTCCCTGTTATCGGTGTTTTAAAGCCAGCTGAAGCTCCAGATCCCAAGAAAAAGGGTCTTTACTTCATGGATTCTTCATCTGCAGCAGCAGAGTGCGTAACTCTGATGGCAGCAGGCGGAGCGGTCATTCACTTGTTCCCAACAGGACAGGGCAATGTCATCGGAAATCCAATCATTCCTGTTTTGAAGTTGACTGCAAATATCAAGACTGCAAAATCAATGACAGAGCATATGGATCTCGATGTCTCAGGTCTGCTTCGTTATGAGTATGACTTGACCAAGGCAGGGGACATGATGATGGATGTCATCTACAAGACTGTTAATGGTCGCCTCTGTACTGCTGAAGTCATGGGTCACCGTGAATTCACATTCACTAAGTTATACATAAGCGCTTAAGCACTACATGATTCTGATCTCTGAAGATGTCTGGGGTCCTGCCTTTGCAGAGCTTGCTACTAAGCATCCTGTAAAGCAGGATCCCGATCTTTGGAATAAGGTCGACGATCTTAAGAAGGAACTCGCGACCGCGACCGCGCTCGTTGTACGTAATCGAACTCAAGTAACTGCAGAGCTCCTCGATGCTGCGCCACTTTTGAAAGTCATTGCGCGTGCAGGAGTTGGCTTAGATAATATTGATATCAAAGCAGCGGACTCCCGTGGCATTGTTGTAGTTGCTGGCCTTGGCGCCAATGCGACAAGTGTTGGTGAGTTAACTGTTGGCTTAGCCCTCTCCTTGATGCGAAATATTCCAGACTCTGCAGCACAGACTCGTGCTGGTTCTTGGAATCGCACACCTGGACTTGAACTTACAGGCCGTACATGGGGCTTGCTTGGGTGCGGAGCTACAGCAATCGCAACTGTTCGCTTACTCCAAGGATTTAATATCTCATTTCTCGCCTACGATCCCTTTGTAAAAGAAGATGATCCACGGATCGCAGGGCTTGACATCACACTTGGATCGATTGATGACCTTGTAAAGAGTTCTGGGATTATCAGCATCCATATGCCATCCACTCCAGATACAAATGGGTTAGTGAATTCGCAACTCATCGCAAAGATGAAAGACGGGGTTTTTATTATCAATGTGGGTCGCGGTGAAGTAATCAATGAGGCAGACCTCATCGTTGCCCTGAAGAGCGGAAAGGTTGCTGGGGCTGGACTTGATGTGCGTGCTGCCGAGCCGCCCACTACAGGGGAGCTAGAGACTCTCTCCAACGTACTTCTCACTCCACATATTGCAGGCATCACCAAGGAGAGCCAAGCAAAGATCAACTCTATTTTGACCTCAAATATTGAACTCGTTCTTGCATCAACACCTGCGATCAATGCAGTTGGCGCGCATAAAGAGTCGACGCGCTAATGGCAAAGCTAAATCTTGGTTCAGAGTTGGATCGCGCTACCTCACTCCTCATGAGAGCTGGCCTCTCAGAAGATCACGCAGTCACAAGTGCTCGGGCGATTCTTGCGAGTGATCGTTGGGGGATCGGAAGCCATGGCCTGATGCGCTTACCGTTCTACCTAGAGCGACTTTTAGCTGGTGGAATAAATGCAAAGGCCGCATTAAAGATAGTTACTGATATGCCAAGTCTTGTTGTCATGAATGGCGAGAATGGAATGGGTCATTGGCAGTTGCAAGCTGCGGCGGAGTTAGCTGCAGACCGTGCTTTAGTGAATGGAATTGCTGCAGTCGGAGTTGGCGCTTCTTCACACTGCGGAGCACTAGGTATCTATACCGCTCCCATTACTAGCAAAGGTTTAGTTGGAATTATTTTTAGTAACGGTCCTGCAGTCATGCCGCCATGGGGTGGAAAGAAATCTGTTCTCTCAACATCGCCTATCGCAGCAGGTATTCCAACGAATCCACCAACAATTATTGATATGGCCACATCTGCTGTCGCTCGCGGAAAGATTGCTGCAAAAGCGCAAGCGAATGAACCTCTCGAACCTGGCTGGGCTTTCTCAGCTAGTGGTGAACCGACCACAGATGCAAAGGTCGCGCTGACTGGAATGCTTGCCCCACTTGGTGGAGCAAAGGGTTACGCCCTCGCAGTTCTTGTTGAATCTTTAACTGGAGCGCTTATCGGTCCAACTCTTGCTGCGAATATGCCAGATATGTTCTCACCTGAAGATGCAGCTAATCCACAAGGTATTTCACACTTTGTCATCGCAATAGATGCGAAGAAACTCACTGTTGATGGCACTCATGACCGCCTCGACACCTTTGTAGATTCCGTGAAAAGTGCTGGTGGGCGTATGCCTGGGGTTAACCGGACTGATCCCCAAAACCTCAACCTCGGCGATGAAATCATGGTCGCAGATACCGTTCTCCAACAATTAGCCGATTGGGATGCGAAACTAAGTTCATGAAGAAGCTTCCTGGCCTCGCTCTTATCGCAGGATTGGTTGCAATCGCATTTGGAATATCTCAATGGCAATCTGCCATTAGTCCTCTAGCGCTCTCTGTTGCATTTGGTTTTCTTGTAGCAAATCTCTGGCAATGGCCCAGATGGGCAAAAGAGGGCAGCACATTTGCCGGTAAGCGAGTCTTGCGCACTGGCGTGGTACTACTAGGTGCTCAAGTTTCGGTAACAGCTCTTCGGGCGATCGGTATCAAAGGATTCCTAGCGATCATCATTGTGGTTGCGCTCACGATCTTTGGAATCTTGGCTCTCTCAAAATTCTTCAAACTCAGTGATGATCTTGGCATGTTGATCGCCTGTGGTTTTGCAATCTGCGGTGCGAGTGCAATTGCAGCAGTGCGTCCTCAGACCAAAGCGACCGAGGAAGAGACTTCGTACGCTATCGGACTCGTCTCTCTCTGCGGCACTCTTTCAATCTTTGTTCTCCCAGTAATTGGCCATGCAATTCATCTGACTGATCGCGCATTTGGATCATGGGCAGGCGCCGCAGTACACGATGTAGGCCAAGTTTTAGCGACTGCATCTGTATTCGGCTCAGGATCAGTCTCATCAGCGATCGTCTTTAAACTCGCCAGAGTATGTCTACTTGCACCAATCATTGTGATCCTCTCTCTGCGCAATAGAAAACTATCGGGCGGGAAATCAGTTTCTGGGGCAAAGGTTCCAATCGTTCCTCTCTTTGTCGTCGGATTTATTCTGGTTGCGATCGCACACAATGCAATCCATGCTTCAGCTCGCTTCAATAGTGACCTTGCAACGTTGAGCAAAGTCTTGATCTCGGCTGGACTGGTGGCACTTGGCTCCAATGTCCGATGGGCTGC
>CAITVX010000033.1 GCA_903895995.1 uncultured Actinomycetes bacterium | reverse complement strand
GTGAGATGGAAGTTTGGGCTCTTGAAGCGTATGGAGCTGCTTACACCTTGCAAGAGTTGTTGACCATTAAATCTGATGACGTGCTTGGTCGCGTAAAGGTTTATGAAGCCATCGTTAAGGGTGAAAACATCCCTGAGCCTGGTATTCCAGAGTCATTCAAGGTCCTCGTTAAAGAGATGCAATCTCTCTGCTTGAACGTTGAAGTTCTCTCATCCGAAGGTATCGCAATTGAAATGCGCGATACTGACGAAGAAGTGTTCCGTGCCGCCGAAGAGCTAGGTATCAACTTGTCACGAGTTGAGCCAAGCAGCGTAGAAGAAGTGTGAGGATAAACAACCATGTTGGATGTTAATTTCTTTGATGAACTACGTATCGGCCTAGCGTCGACCGAAAATATTCGCGGATGGTCTTTTGGTGAAGTTAAGAAGCCAGAGACGATCAACTACCGCACACTCAAGCCAGAGAAGGACGGACTCTTCGACGAGAAGATCTTCGGACCAACTCGTGACTGGGAATGTTATTGCGGTAAGTACAAGCGCGTCAGGTTCAAGGGCATCATCTGTGAGCGTTGCGGAGTAGAAGTTACTCGCGCCAAGGTTCGCCGTGAGCGCATGGGTCACATCGAGCTTGCTGCTCCTGTTACACACATCTGGTACTTCAAGGGCGTTCCAAGCCGTTTGGGTTACCTTCTTGATCTCGCACCAAAGGATCTTGAGAAGGTTATCTACTTCGCTGCTTACATGATCACCTCTGTTGATACGGAAGCGCGGACAGAAGATCTTCCACAACTTGAGAAGCGTCTTTCAAACGATAAGAAGAAGATCGAAACTCGTCGCGATACAGATCTTGATGCACGTCAGAAGAAGCTCGAGAGCGATCTCGCAGAGCTAGAAGCTGCCGGCGAAAAGGCTGATGTAAAGCGCAAGGTTCGCGAATCTGCAGAGCGTGAGCTCAAAGCAACTCGTGACCGTTCACAACGTGAACTCGATCGTCTCGATGCAGTGTGGTCACGCTTTAAGAACCTCAAGGTCCAAGACCTCGAAGGCGATGAAGGCCTCTACCGCGAAATGCGCGATCGTTATGGCGTCTACTTCGAAGGTTCAATGGGTGCATCTGCCATTAAGGCACGCCTTGAGACATTCGATCTCCAAGCTGAGTTCGTTCTTCTTAATGAACTTTCACAAACAGGTAAGGGTCAGAAGAAGACTCGCGCTATCAAGCGCCTGAAGGTTGTCTCTTCATTCCTTAACACCAGCAACAAGCCGGCTTCAATGGTTCTTGATGCTGTTCCTGTTATTCCACCAGATCTTCGCCCAATGGTTCAGTTGGATGGCGGACGTTTCGCGACATCAGATCTCAACGATCTCTATCGTCGCGTTATCAACCGTAACAACCGTCTGAAGCGTCTGGCTGATCTTGGTGCTCCAGAGATTATTGTGAACAACGAGAAGCGCATGCTTCAAGAAGCTGTTGACTCACTCTTCGATAACGGTCGTCGTGGTCGCCCAGTAACTGGCCCAGGAAACCGTCCTCTGAAGTCACTCTCAGATATGTTGAAGGGCAAGCAGGGTCGTTTCCGTCAGAACTTGCTCGGAAAGCGCGTTGACTACTCTGGTCGTTCAGTAATCGTTGTTGGACCACAGTTGAAGTTGCACCAGTGCGGACTTCCAAAGCAGATGGCACTTGAACTCTTCAAGCCATTCGTTATGAAGCGCTTGGTCGATCTCAATCACGCTCAGAACATTAAATCTGCAAAGCGCATGGTTGAACGTTCACGTCCAGTTGTTTGGGATGTTCTAGAAGAAGTTATTGCAGAACACCCAGTACTACTTAACCGTGCACCAACTCTGCACCGCTTGGGTATCCAGGCCTTCGAACCACAACTGGTTGAAGGTAAGGCTATTCAGATTCACCCACTCGTTTGTACTGCGTTTAACGCTGACTTCGATGGTGACCAGATGGCTGTTCACTTGCCTCTTTCAGCAGAAGCACAAGCAGAAGCTCGTGTTCTTATGCTCTCGAGCAACAACATCCTTTCACCAGCATCGGGTCGTCCGATCACATCACCAACTCAGGACATGGTTCTTGGTCTGTACTTCTTGACCTCACTACGCCCTGATCAAGTTGGCGAAGGTCGCGCATTCGGTTCTGTTGCAGAAGCGCTTATGGCATTCGAACAAGGATCACTCTCACTCCAGGCGCAGATCAAGATCCGCACTGGCGCAGGATCTGTCCTTGAATCAACTCTTGGTCGCGCACTCTTCAATGAAGTGCTTCCTGCAGAGATTGATTTCGTTGACTACGACGTCACCAAGAAGGAACTCGGAAAGCTTGTGAACTCACTCGCTGAAAAGTGCCCGAAGGTAGTCGTTGCTCAGACACTCGATGCTCTTAAGTCACTCGGTTTCTACTGGGCTACTCGCGCAGGTATCACCATCGGACTTGAAGATGTTGTTACACCTGCACGTAAGCCAGAGATCCTTGCTGGCTACGAAGATAAGGCTGCAAAGGTTCAATCACAGTATGAGAAGGGTCTGATCACCGATGACGAGCGTCGTCAAGAATTGATCGAGATCTGGACTCAAGCAACTGCTGAAGTCGGTAAAGAGATGGAAGAGAACTTCCCTAAGACCAATCCTGTTTGGATGATGGTCTTCTCTGGTGCACGTGGAAACATGATGCAGATCCGTCAGATCGCAGGTATGCGTGGACTTGTAGCTAACCCAAAGGGTGAAATTATTCCTCGCCCAATTAAGGCTAACTTCCGTGAAGGCCTCTCAGTACTTGAGTACTTCATCTCTACACACGGTGCCCGTAAGGGTCTTGCTGATACAGCGCTACGTACTGCTGACTCGGGCTACTTGACCCGTCGTCTCTGCGACGTTGCACAAGATGTCATCATCCGTGAAGAAGATTGCGGTACAGATCGCGGTCTTACACTGAAAATCGCAGCAACTAATGCACAAGGCGAACTCGTTCGTGACGACTTCGTTGAGACAGGACTCTTCGGCCGTAACTTGGCAGAAGATGTTGAGTCAAAGGGCAAGGTTGTACTTACAGCAGGAACCGATCTTGGCGATGCAAACATCGACATCTTGGTTGCAGCTGGAGTTGCTGAAGTGAAGATCCGTTCAGTACTTACATGTGATTCAAAGGTCGGCCAATGTGCAATGTGTTACGGCCGCTCAATGGCATCAGGCAAGCTTGTCGATGTCGGCGAAGCAGTTGGAATCATCGCAGCGCAATCAATCGGTGAGCCTGGAACTCAGCTCACAATGCGTACCTTCCACACCGGTGGTGTGGCTGGCGATGACATCACGCACGGTCTTCCACGTATCGTCGAGCTCTTCGAGGCACGTACACCTAAGGGTGTTGCGCCAATCGCAGAAGCTGCCGGACTTATTAGCTTCATGGAAGATGCAAAGGGTAAGAAGATTGTTGTCACACCAGAAGATGGTGGAGAGCCAGTCGCATACCCAATCACTCGTCGTCAGAAGCTTCTCGTAGAAGATGGCGTACGTGTCACTGTTGGTCAGAAGCTCGTTGTTGGAGCGATCGATCCAAAGCAGGTACTCCGTATTCTCGGACCTCGTCAGACCCAGATTCACTTGGTCAACGAAATCCAAGAGGTTTACCGTTCACAGGGCGTATCGATCCACGATAAGCACATCGAAATCATTGTTCGCCAGATGTTAAAGCGCATCACTGTGCTTGAACCAGGCGATACAGAGATCCTTCCAGGCGCACTTGTTGAGCGTGGATTCTTCGAAACAGAGAACCGTCGCGTCGTCACATCAGGTGGCAAGGCTGCATCAGGTCGCCCAGAACTTATGGGTATCACCAAGGCATCACTTGCAACTGAATCATGGCTATCGGCTGCATCATTCCAAGAGACCACAAAGGTTCTTACAGATGCTGCACTCTCTGAGAAGAGCGATCCGCTTCTTGGTCTTAAAGAGAACGTCATCATCGGAAAGCTCATCCCTGCTGGTACAGGACTTGCTCGTTATCGCAACGTGCGTGTTGAACCAACAGAGGAAGCGAAGGCTGCGGTCTACGCTGCTTACGATGAATACGACTTCACACCATTTGAGACACAAGGTTCAGGCGAAGCAGTTCGTTTGGATGATCTCGAAGTTCGTTAATCGCACTTATGTAAAAGGCCTCATCTTCGGATGGGGCCTTTTTGCTTTACCCATTTACTCCTGACGATGATCGGGATAGCCTTTTCGCATGAAGGGGGATTCTGCAGCGCTCGATAAAGCGGATGAACTCCAGCTCTTCGAAAAATCTAAAAGCATGTGGCACCCAGTTGCGACGTCAGAAGAACTCGGAACTATTCCTATTCCCGTGCAGTTACTTGATACCGCTCTTGTGGTTGTTCGCATGGGAGAGAAGGTTTGCGTTTTTCCTGACATCTGTATTCATCGGGGAACTGCGCTTTCACTTGGGAAAGTAATTGATGGGAATTTGCAATGTGCTTATCACGGGTGGAAGTTCAACTCTTCGGGAAAATGTGTATCGATTCCTGCGCGCCCTACAGGCAGTATCCCGATTAAAGCACAACTCAAAGAAATCGCATGTGTTGAACAAGATGGTTTGATCTGGGTATGCCTGTCAGGTGAGCCACTTTTTGAAATTCCCACCTTCCCACAGATTAATAACCCTGAATATCGCACGGTCATCATCCCAACCTACGACTGGAATAGCAGTGCAGCACGAAGAATTGAAAACTTCATCGATTTCTCACACTTTGCCTTCGTGCATGAAGGAATTTTGGGGACTCCCGATAAAGCAGAAATCCCTGATTACGAAGTAGTTCGAGCGAAAAACTTCTTGACCTTTGACCTTGGGGTGGAAGAGCCAGCCAATGAATTAAAAGGAGACAAAGACCTTACCCAGGTGCTCAAGAGAATTCCTTCCACTTACACAATCACCATGCCATATTCAGTGTTGCTCGATCAACCATTGGGGGATGGAAGTACACATTTCATACTGTTTATGGCTTCACAGCCAATTTCGGCAAAAAAAACGAGGACCTTCTGTTTCTGTGCTCGAAATTACGACATGGATCCATCTAAAGACTCAACTTTCATAGAATTTCAAAATCTAATATTGGAACAAGATCGAATTGTTGTTGAATCTCAACGCCCAGAAGAGCTTCCAATAGATTTAAGTGAGGAACTGCATATTAAAGGTGTTGATCGCGTATCAATTGAATATCGCAAATGGCTTAAAGAAATCGTGAATTAACGAGAAGCAAATACCACTAGTGCTGCTGCAATGAATTGACAGATGAAAGCAGCTGCAGTGAGTGCGTGGAAGAGTTCGTGGAAACCAAACCAAGTAAACGAGAAGTTGGGTTTCTTAATTCCATAGATTAATCCACCAGCTGAATAACAGATTCCACCAAGAAGAATCAAAATAAATACTGCAACGCCACCATGCTGATAAAACTCTGGTAAATAAATAACAGCAGCCCAGCCCAGTGCAATATACAAAGGCACATAGAGCCAACGTGGTGCATTAATCCAGAGCACGCGCATTGCAGCGGTGAGGATCGCTCCACTCCATACGAGTGAGAGCAAGATTGTTGCTTGGCTGCGGTTTAAGAGAAAGACAGCGAAAGGGGTGTAAGTACCTGCAATCAGAATTGGGATATTGGCATGGTCGATCCGGCGCCAGATTCCCTTGGTGCGATCGCTCCATTTCACCCGATGGTAGAGCGCACTGCAGGTGAAGAGGATGACAGCGGTAAGGGTGAAGATCCCGAGAGTTACGCGCCCACGCAGGTGATCGGCGACCGTTATGAGGGTCAATCCAGCGACCAGGCTGATGGGGCTCATGACCAGATGGATAATTCCCCGCAATTTAGGCGGAAAAGGGCCAGTTTTAGGCTCGCCAGGGTGGTTTTCCTTCTCAGCAAGCTTATTCATGTATCAACCATCGCCCAGATGGGCCGAAAAAGCGACCCCGAATCCTAGAAATCTGACTCGGCGTGTCGCTAGTGGGGGAGTATCGGGCAGGAGTACAACCCTCGTTTTTACTTTCAGGCGGGTCTTAGATACCTTTCTCCTCTGCCGTTTTTACGTCCGACACACCCGACCTCGTGGGTGGGAAGTGTAAGCGTAAAAATTACTAAAAGGCAGTAACGAATGGAGAAAAGTAGTGCCAACTATTCAGCAGCTGGTTCGTAAGGGCCGCGCCGAAAAGACAACGAAGACATCGACTCCTGCTCTTAAGGGAAGTCCACAACGTCGCGGTGTCTGTACTCGTGTTTACACAACAACACCTAAGAAGCCGAACTCTGCGCTTCGTAAAGTTGCACGTGTACGTCTTACAAGTGGCATGGAAATCACTGCTTACATTCCTGGCGAAGGTCACAACTTGCAAGAGCACTCCATTGTTCTTGTTCGTGGCGGTCGCGTAAAGGATCTTCCAGGTGTTCGTTACAAAATTATTCGCGGATCACTCGACACACAAGGTGTAAAGAACCGCAAGCAGTCACGTAGCCGCTACGGCGCCAAGAGAGAGAAGAAGGCCTCCTAATGCCACGTAAAGGTCCTATTACAAAGACTCCTGTAGTTGCAGACCCTGTCTACAACTCACCAGTTGTTACAGCGTTGATCAACAAAGTTCTCTTGTCAGGTAAGCGCTCAACAGCAGAGTCAATTGTTTACACAGCTCTTGAAGGTTGCCGGGAAAAGACTGGTGGAACTGATCCAGTAATCATCTTGAAGCGCGCACTCGATAACATCAAGCCAGGCGTTGAAGTTCGTTCACGTCGTGTTGGTGGAGCTACATATCAGGTACCAATCGAAGTTAAAGCTGCTCGTTCAATGACACTTGGTCTTCGTTGGTTAGTTGATTACTCACGCGAGCGTCGCGAGAAGTCAATGGCAGAGCGTCTTACTAATGAATTAGTAGATGCATCAAATGGTCTCGGCGCAGCTGTAAAGAAGCGCGAAGATACCCACAAGATGGCTGAAGCTAACAAGGCTTTCGCTCACTACCGCTGGTAATTCGTTAACTAGAGATTATTACTAGAAACTATTAAAAGAGACTATTAAGGGGATTAATTAAGTGGCCGTAGATACAGCAATCGACCTAGCCAAGGTTCGCAACATTGGAATCATGGCGCACATCGACGCGGGTAAAACCACGACTACTGAGCGCATCCTTTTCTACACCGGTATCAACTACAAGATCGGTGAAGTTCACGATGGCGGAGCCACCATGGACTGGATGGAACAAGAGCAAGAGCGCGGAATCACTATTACCTCTGCTGCGACCACATGTATGTGGAAGGGCAACCTCATCAACATCATCGATACACCAGGTCACGTTGACTTCACAGTTGAAGTAGAACGTTCACTTCGTGTTCTCGATGGCGCTGTCTGCGTCTTCGACGGTGTTGCTGGCGTAGAGCCACAATCTGAAACAGTATGGCGTCAAGCAGATCGCTACAACGTTCCACGTATCTGTTTCGTTAACAAGCTTGACCGTACAGGTGCTTCATTCCAACGTTGCGTCGACATGATCGGTTCACGTTTGAATGCAGTTGCACTCGTTCTCCAACTTCCAATCGGATCTGAAGGTGACTTCCTCGGAGTTATCGATCTCATTGCAATGAAGGCGCTCACATGGCGCGGAGAAACTGCAAAGGGTGAAGATTATGTTGTTGAAGAGATCCCAGCAGATATGCTCGAAGAGTCAAAGGCCGCTCGTGAAGCGATGCTAGAAACTCTCTCAGATGCAGATGATGCAATCATGGAGAAGTTCCTTGATGGCGCTGAACTGTCAGAAGAAGAGATCATCGCAGGAATTCGTCGCGCGACTCTCGCCGATAAGCTGACACCCGTTCTTACAGGTTCTGCATTTAAGAACAAGGGCGTTCAGCCAATGCTCGATGCAGTGAACCGCTACCTCCCATCACCACTTGATATCTCTGCAATCGTTGGTCACAAGTACGACGATCCAGAGCAGGAAGACACACGTCAGCCATCTGATTCAGAGCCTTTCTCAGCTCTCGCATTCAAGATCATGTCTGATCCACACCTTGGAAAACTTACTTTCGTACGTATCTACTCCGGAACACTTGAGACCGGTGCAACCGTTCTTAATGCAACAACCGGAAAGAAAGAACGTATCGGCAAGATCTATCAGATGCACGCAAATAAGCGTGAAGAAAAAGATAATGCCGGCGCAGGAATGATCATCGCTGTTATGGGTCTTAAGGACACAACAACAGGAAACACACTCTGCGATCCAGCTAAGCCAATCATCCTTGAATCAATGGACTTCCCAGATCCCGTTATCTCGGTTGCGATTGAGCCAAAGACAAAGGGCGATCAAGAGAAGCTCGGTATCGCTATCCAGCGTCTTTCAGAAGAAGATCCAACTTTCCACGTCCAATCTGATGAAGAGACTGGCCAGACCATCATCTCTGGAATGGGCGAACTCCACCTTGAAATTCTTGTAGACCGCATGCGTCGCGAGTTCAAGGTTGAAGCTAACGTCGGTAAGCCACAGGTTGCATACCGCGAAACTATTCGTAAGACCGTTGAGCGCTACGACTACACCCACAAGAAGCAATCTGGTGGTTCTGGTCAGTTCGCAAAGGTTCAGATCGCAATGGAGCCAATTACAGATAACGCTGAACTCCATTATGAATTCGTTAACAAAATTACCGGTGGTCGCGTACCACGTGAATACATCCCATCTGTTGATGCTGGATGTAAGGAATCAATGCAGAACGGTCCACTAGCTGGTTACCCAATGGTGGATGTTCGAATCACTCTTCTTGATGGCGCGTATCACGATGTTGACTCATCGGAGCTCGCATTCAAGATTGCTGGTATCGCAGCGTTTAGAGAGGCAGCTCGCTTAGCGAACCCTGTTCTCCTTGAGCCAGTGATGTCAGTAGAAGTCATTACCCCTGAAGACTTCATGGGTGATGTCATCGGCGATCTCAACTCTCGCCGTGGCCAGATCCAATCCATGGACGAGCGGTCAGGTGCCCGCATCGTCAAGGCTGTAGTTCCACTTTCAGAGATGTTCGGCTATGTCGGAGATCTTCGAAGCAGAACTCAGGGTCGCGCTTCTTACAGCATGCAATTCGATTCGTACACCGAAGTTCCACAAGCGGTTGCGAAAGAAATCATTGCAAAAGTACGCGGCGAATAAGTAACTTCAGAAAAACTAACAGAAAACAAACAGGAGGCAACAAGTGGCAAAGGCGAAGTTTGAGCGGAACAAACCGCACGTAAACATCGGCACAATCGGTCACATCGATCACGGTAAGACCACTCTTACTGCTGCGATCTCAAAGGTACTTCACGATAAGTACCCTGATGTGAACCCACTCATGAACTTTGATCAGATCGATAAGGCGCCAGAAGAGCGTCAACGCGGTATCACAATCTCGATTGCTCACATTGAGTATCAGACTGAGAAGCGTCACTATGCACACGTGGACTGCCCAGGCCACGCTGACTACATCAAGAATATGATCACTGGAGCAGCACAGATGGATGGAGCAATCCTCGTCGTAGCTGCAACTGATGGCCCAATGCCACAGACCAAGGAACACGTTCTTCTTGCTCGCCAGGTAGGCGTTCCATCAATCATTGTGGCTCTTAACAAGTCAGATATGGTCGATGATGAAGAAATTCTTGAACTCGTTGAGATGGAAGTTCGCGAACTTCTTTCAAAGTATGAGTTCCCAGGCGATGACACACCAATCGTTCGCATCTCTGCACTGAAGGCTCTCGAAGGAGATCCAAAGTGGGTTGAGGCTCTACTTGGTCTTATGGATCAGGTTGATGCATACATTCCACAGCCAGAGCGCGAAGTTGATAAGCCATTCCTTATGCCAGTTGAAGACGTTTTCACAATCACAGGTCGTGGAACCGTTGTTACTGGTCGTATCGAGCGCGGTATCGTCAAGGTCAACGAAGAAGTTGAAATCGTTGGTATCCGTCCAGATTCACAGAAGACCACTGTTACAGGTGTTGAAATGTTCCGTAAGCTTCTTGACGAAGGTCAGGCTGGCGAGAACGTTGGACTTCTTCTCCGTGGAACTAAGCGTGAAGATGTAGAGCGTGGTCAGGTTGTCGTTAAGCCTGGTTCAATCACACCTCACACAGAGTTCGATGCATCTGCATACATCCTTTCAAAGGATGAAGGCGGCCGTCACACTCCATTCTTCAACAACTACCGTCCTCAGTTCTACTTCCGTACAACTGACGTAACTGGTGTTGTAACACTTCCTTCAGGTACCGAGATGGTTATGCCTGGCGATAACACCGAAATGGCTGTCGTCTTGATCCAACCAATCGCAATGGAAGAAGGACTTCGCTTCGCTATCCGTGAAGGCGGTCGTACCGTCGGAGCTGGTCGCGTAACAAAGATTAAGAAGTAATTCGGCACCACAAGTAGTAACTCCTGTTAGCGGGGAGGCGATCACCTGGTCGCCTCTCTCAACAAGAGAAGTAAGAGAACAGTAAGAAAAGCTAGACCCCAAATTTTAAATGCAGTAAAGAAAAAAGGAGAAGCAAATGGCGGGACAGAAGATCCGCATTCGGCTCAAGGCTTACGACCACGAGGTTATTGATACATCGGCGAAGAAGATCGTCGAGACTGTCGAGCGCACTGGTGCAACTGTCGCAGGTCCAGTACCGCTGCCTACAGAGAAGAACACCTTCTGTGTTATCCGCTCTCCCCATAAGTACAAGGACAGCCGCGAACATTTCGAGATGCGCACACATAAGCGCCTCATCGACATCATTGATCCAACTCCTAAGACAGTTGACTCCTTGATGCGCCTCGATCTCCCTGCCGGCGTTGACATTGAGATCAAGCTCTAAGGGCGGATAGGAAAAATTATGTCTAATACTCAATCACAGAGCTCAGCGATCAAGGGAATCCTTGGCAAGAAGCTCGGCATGACACAGGTCTTTGATGCGAACAACAAGATTGTTCCAGTAACGGTTATTGAAGCCGGTCCTTGTGTTATCACAGATATTCGCACTGCAGAGCGCGATGGCTACACAGCTATTCAGCTTGCTTTCGGTGCAGTTGATCCTCGTAAAGTCACAAAGCCAGTTGCTGGCCACTTCGAGAAGGCTGGAGTTACACCTCGCCTTGAAGTAGCTGAACTTCGCATTGCTGATACTTCTGCTTACACAGTCGGTCAAGAACTTCGTGCAGATGTCTTCGCACCAGGTGAGATCGTTGATGCAACCGGTACCTCACGCGGTAAAGGTTCTGCTGGTGTAATGAAGCGTCACGGCTTCCATGGTCTTGGTGCCTCTCACGGTGTAGACCGTAAGCACCGTATGCCAGGTTCTATTGGTAACCGAACAACACCAGGTCGCGTCTTCAAGGGAAAGAAGATGATGGGCCGCATGGGTGTTGAGCGCGTAACAACACAGAACCTCACAGTTCACTCTGTCGATGCAGCAAAGTCATTGATCTTGATCAAGGGCGCTGTTCCAGGTGCAACTAACTCAATCGTCTTTATCCGCTCTGCTGCCAAGAAGGCAATCTCTGAGCACGCTTCTAGTACCACAAAGGCAGGTGCATAAATCATGGCGCTAACACTCGACATTAAGAGCGCAGAAGGCAAGAAGGTTGGATCAGTAGATCTTCCATCTGAGCTCTTCGACGTTCAAGCTAATGTCCCACTTATCCACCAAGTAGTTGTTGCACAGCTTGCTGCTGCACGTGCTGGTACCGCGAAGACAAAGAATCGTGGCGAAGTAAGTGGTACAGGTAAGAAGCCTTTCAAGCAGAAGGGAACCGGTCGCGCTCGTCAGGGCTCTGTCCGTGCTCCACTTCAGCGTCACGGTGGTGTCTCACATGGACCAGTTCCACGTAAGTATGACCAACGCACACCTAAAAAGATGATCGCTGCAGCTCTCAAGGGTTGCCTCTCTGATCGTCAGCGCGAAGATCGTATTCACGTTGTTGATTCGATTACATCGACTCCATCAACTCAAGCCGCGATTGCTGCAATCCGTCAGTTCTCTGATCGTAAGAACGTGCTCGTTGTTCTTTCACGCTCTGAAGATCTTGCATGGCGCGCACTTCGCAACGCTGAGAACACACACCTCATCGTTAACGATCAGCTCAATGCTTATGACGTCCTCGTCTCAGATGATGTCGTCTTCTCAGAGAGCGCGATCCGTGAATTTATCGCAGGACCATCCAATGCTAAGCAAGCAGTGAAAGCTGTTGCTCGCGAGAGTGAAGTAGAGGTTTCAGCATAATGAACGATCATCGCGACGTACTTCTTCGCCCAGTTGTCTCGGAGAAGTCATATTCACTTCTCGACGAGAACAAGTACACATTCATTGTTGCTCCAGATGCTAACAAGACCGAGATCAAGATCGCGGTTGAGAAGGTATTCGGAGTCAAGGTGCTCAGCGTGAACACCCTTAACCGCCCAGGAAAGCGCATGCGCGCCAAGGTTGGTTTCGGAAAGCGCAACAACACCAAGCGTGCGATCGTGCACGTTGCTGCCGGTGACCGTATCGACATCTTCGGAGGACCTGTCTCCTAAGCGCAAGCTTTCGACACAGGACTAGAAGAAGAAAAGGACAGATAAAAAATGGCGCTACGTAAACTCAAGCCAACGACACCAGGACAACGCGGTGCAAGCGTTCCTGATTTCGCAGAGCTCACACGCACGACCCCAGAGAAGTCATTGGTTCGCCCAATTCACTCCAAGGGTGGTCGTAATGCAACCGGTCGCATCACAGTTCGTCACCAAGGTGGCGGTCACAAGCGTGCATACCGTTTAATCGATTTCACTCGTAACGATAAAGATGGCATCCCAGCAAAGGTTGCTCATATCGAATACGACCCAAACCGCACAGCTCGTATTGCTCTTTTGCATTACGCAGATGGCGAGAAGCGTTACATCTTGGCTCCAAATAAGTTGAAGCAGGGCGATCCGATTGAGAATGGCCCATCAGCTGATATCAAGCCAGGTAACTCACTTCCACTTCGCAATATTCCAGTAGGTACTGTCGTTCACGCGATTGAACTACGCCCAGGCGGAGGAGCAAAGATTGCTCGTTCAGCTGGTGCATCAGTTCAGCTCGTCGCAAAGGAAGGCCCATACGCACAACTTCGTATGCCTTCTGGCGAAATCCGTAACGTCGATGTCCGTTGCCGTGCAACTGTTGGTGAAGTCGGCAATGCCGAACAAAGCAACATCAACTACGGAAAAGCTGGACGTAAGCGTTGGTTGGGTATTCGCCCAACTGTTCGCGGAGTTGTTATGAACCCTGTCGACCACCCACACGGTGGTGGTGAAGGTAAGACTTCTGGTGGACGTCACCCAGTTTCACCTTGGGGTCAACCTGAAGGACGTACTCGTAAGAAGAAGGCGTCTGATTCCATGATTGTCCGCCGTCGTAAGTCGAACAAGAAGCGATAAGGAGCCGACTGCAAATGCCACGTAGTTTAAAGAAGGGTCCATTCGTGGACGGCCACCTTCAGAAGAAGGTCGATGTTCAAAACGATGCGAACACCAAGAATGTCATCAAGACTTGGTCACGTCGTTCAATGATCATTCCTACAATGATCGGCCACACAATCGCCGTTCATGACGGACGTAAGCACGTTCCAGTATTCGTGACTGAAGCAATGATTGGGCACAAACTCGGTGAGTTTGCTCCAACTCGTACCTTCAAGGGTCACGTCAAGGATGATCGGAGAGCAACTCGTGGCTAGTAACTTGCCAAAGGCTGACCAGAGCGATGTCTTGGTTGCAAAGGCTGTTCTTCGTAACATCCGCAGCACACCACAGAAGGCTCGTCGTGTCGTCAACATCATCCGTGGTGAGCGCGTCGATACAGCACTCACAACTTTGAAGTTTGCACCTCAAGAGATTGGTGCTGACCTCTACACACTTCTTAACTCTGCTGTAGCTAATGCAAAGCAGAAGAATCCTGCACTTCGCGATTCTTCAGAGCTTTGGATCGCTGAAGCAACAGTAGATGAGGGCGTCACACTGAAGCGCTTCCGTCCACGTGCTCAAGGCCGCGGATTCACAATCTTGAAGCGTTCAAGCACAATCACACTAACCGTTTCAGATGATCGCGGATATCGCGTGAATGGACAGCGTAAAGCTGCACACGTTCACAAGAACGCATCCAAGAAGAGTGGAAACTCTGCTGGCGAAGGGAAGGCCAAGTAAATGGGTCAAAAAGTAAATCCACATGGCTTCCGCCTTGGTATCACCACTGAGTTCAAATCTCGTTGGTTTGCTGAGAAGAACTACGCAGATTATGTGAAAGAAGATATTGAGATCCGTCGCATGATGTCTAAGGGCATGGAGCGCGCTGGAGTTTCACGTATCGAAATCGAACGTACACGCGAGCGTGTTCGTATCGATCTTCATACTGCTCGCCCTGGCATCGTTATTGGTCGCCGCGGAACTGAAGCTGATCGCATCCGTATGGATCTTGAGAAGCTCACAGGCAAGCAGGTACAACTCAACATTCTCGAAGTGAAGAACCCAGAGATTGATGCGCAACTTGTTGCACAAGGAATTGCTGAGCAGCTCTCTGCTCGTGTCTCTTTCCGTCGCGCAATGCGTAAGTCAATGCAGGCAGCTCTCAAGGCTGGTGCGCAGGGTATTCGTGTTCAATGTGGTGGACGTCTCGGCGGAGCAGAAATTGCTCGCTCAGAGTTCTACCGCGAAGGCCGCGTTCCTCTTCACACACTTCGTGCAGATATCGATTACGGTTTCTACGAGGCAGCAACAACTTTCGGTCGTCTTGGCGTAAAGGTCTGGATCTACAAGGGTGAAGTTATTGAATCCCGTGCAGAGCGTGCAGCAAATGCGCTCGCAGCAGCACGTGCTCCAAAGCCTTCACGTGGACCAGCTCGCCCACAGCGTGCTCGTGCAGAGGTCACAACATCTAATGTTGCAGATCGTTCAGCACCGGTTGCGGCTCCAGTTGTAGCTCAAGATGCAGCTCCAGTTGAAGGGACGGTCAGCGAATAATGTTGATTCCTCGCAAGGTTAAGCACCGCAAGCAGCACCATCCAAAGCGTGCTGGAATGTCAAAGGGCGGAACAGTTGTCTCCTTCGGTGACTTCGGTATCCAAGCTCTAGAACCTGCTTATGTGACCAACCGTCAGATCGAAGCAGCTCGTATTGCAATGACCCGTCACATCAAGCGTGGTGGAAAGGTTTGGATCAATATTTATCCAGATCGTCCACTTACTAAGAAGCCTGCTGAAACTCGTATGGGTTCCGGTAAGGGTTCACCTGAGTGGTGGATTGCAAACGTCAAGCCAGGTCGCGTGATGTTTGAAATCTCTGGAGTTGCAGAAGATATTGCTACAGAGGCTATGACCCGTGCAATGCACAAGTTGCCAATGAAGTGCCGCGTAGTGAAGCGTGAGGAGTTCTAATGTCAAATATCGTTTCAGCTGAGACGCTTCGGGCGCTCTCAACAGATGAACTAGCTATCAAGCTACGTGAGTCGAAGGAAGAGCTTTTCAACCTTCGTTTCCAGGCAGCTACAGGACAGCTCGAGAGCCACGGTCGCTTGACCCAGGTTCGTAAAGAGATTGCACGCATCTACACAATTTTGCGTGAACGTGAATTAGGAATTGGAGGTGCCGCATAATGTCTAACGCACAAGAAGCACGCGGTTTCCGTAAGACTCGTGAAGGTATCGTCACAAGCGACAAGATGGATAAGACCGTCGTCGTTTCGATCCAAGATCAGGTCAAGCATGGACTTTATTCAAAGGTCATGGTCCGCACACATAAGCTCAAGGCTCACGATGAGAAGAACGAAGCCGGTATCGGCGATCGCGTTCTCTTGATGGAGACTCGTCCGCTATCCGCTACAAAGCGTTGGCGCGTTGTGCAGATCCTCGAGAAGGCTAAGTAAGCAAAGGGAGTGAAAAAGGAATGATTCAACAAGAATCGCGACTTCGTGTCGCCGATAACACCGGTGCAAAGGAACTTCTCTGCATCCGTGTACTCGGAGGCTCATCCCGTCGCTATGCCGGAATCGGTGACATCATCGTATGTACCGTCAAGGATGCAATCCCTGGTGGTCAGGTTAAGAAGGGTGAAGTCGTTAAGGCTGTCATCGTTCGTACCGTAAAAGAGAACCGTCGCCCTGATGGTTCATATATCAAGTTTGACGAAAACGCTGCAGTGATCTTGAAGGCTGATGGCGAGCCACGTGGAACCCGTATCTTCGGACCAGTTGCTCGTGAACTCCGCGATAAGAAATTTATGAAGATCATTTCATTAGCGCCGGAGGTTTTATAAAAATGGCAAGCATTAAAAAGGGCGATACCGTTTTGGTCATTGCTGGCAAAGATAAGGGTGTCCAAGGCACTGTTCTCGATGTCAACAAAGAGGCAGAGCGCGTCACAGTCGAAGGTGTTAGCCGCGTAAAGCGCCACACTAAAGAGACAACTTCTGAGCGCGGCGTAAAAGTCGGCGGAATCCTCACCATCGAATCTTCAATCCACATCTCAAATGTGCAGATTGTCGGCGATGATGGCAAGGCAACTCGTATTGGTTCACGTAAAGATGAAGATGGTAAGAACATCCGCATCTCACGTCGTACCGGGAAGGACATCTAATAATGTCTACCAACTCAACAACAACCCAGCCACGCCTCAAGGCGCGTTACATTGCTGAGATTAAGCCTGCGCTTAAGGCGACTTTCTCATACGGCAACGTTATGCAGATCCCTACCTTGACTAAGGTCATCGTCAATATGGGTGTCGGCGAAGCTGCTCGTGACTCTAAGTTGATCGAAGGTGCGATCCGCGATCTCACCATCATCACTGGACAGAAGCCACAAGTTACTAAGTCTCGTAAGTCGATCGCTCAGTTCAAGTTGCGTGAAGGTATGCCAATTGGCGCTCACGTCACACTGCGCAATGATCGTATGTGGGAGTTCACAGATCGTCTTCTCTCGATCTCACTTCCTCGTATCCGCGACTTCCGCGGACTTTCACCAAAGCAATTTGATGGAAATGGTAACTACACCTTTGGACTTACTGAGCAATCAGTATTCCCTGAGATCGAACAAGACAAGATCGATCGCCAGCGCGGTATGGATATCACTTTCGTTACCACCGCCAAGACAGATGAAGAAGGCCGCGAGCTCTTGAAGCAACTCGGTTTTCCATTCCGTGAGAACTAAGGAGAGCGAATAAATGGCAAAGACATCACTTAAGGTCAAAGCAGCTCGCAAGCCTAAGTTCAAGGTACGCGGTTACACACGTTGCCAGCGTTGCGGTCGCCCGCATGCTGTCTACCAAAAGTTCGGCATCTGCCGTATCTGTTTCCGCGAGATGGCTCACCGCGGTGAGCTACCTGGTATTACTAAGGCTTCTTGGTAACCCACCAAATAGTTTTCAACCCAACAACTACAAGATAGGTCCAATAGCTACCAAAAGTAACTAGAGGAAACCAGCTCGAGAAAGGCCAGAGGCCAACCGAATGACAATGACAGATCCGATCGCAGACATGCTTGCACGTCTGCGCAACGCGAACTCTGCTTACCACAACGAGGTATCAATGCCCTCGTCGTCGGTAAAAGTTCGTATTGCCGAAATCTTGAAGCAGGAGGGATTTATCGCCGGCTTTAAAGTCGACGCTAATCCAGCTGGCTTCGGTAAGACACTTACCTTAGATTTGAAGTTTGGCTCAAATCGCGAACGTTCTATTGCAGGACTTCGTCGCGTTTCAAAGCCAGGACTTCGCGTTTATGCAAAGTCAACTGCTCTACCTAAAGTACTTGGTGGACTTGGCGTTGCAATCATCTCAACATCTTCCGGCCTGCTCACAGATAAGCAAGCCAACAAGCAAGGGGTAGGCGGAGAAGTTCTCGCCTACGTGTGGTGACCTGATGTCCCGTATCGGTCGTATGCCAATCGCGATTCCATCTGGAGTCGAAGTCACTATTGCTGGACAGAACGTTTCCGTTAAGGGACCTAAGGGTTCACTTAACATCAGCGTTACTGAGCCAATCACAGTCGCCAAGGAAGAGAGCAACCTCGTTGTAGCTCGCCCTGACGATAGCCGCACAGCTCGTTCGCTCCATGGTCTTTCACGTACCTTGGTTGCAAATATGCTCGAAGGCGTAACAACCGGATATTCGAAGACGATCAACATCGTCGGCGTTGGTTACCGTGTTGCTGAAAAGGGTAAGGATCTTGAATTCGCACTCGGCTACAGCCACTCCATTCAATTCCCAGCACCTGAAGGAATCACCTTCAAGGTTGACTCACCAACAAAGCTTCATGTCAGCGGTATCGACAAGCAGCTCGTCGGTGAAGTTGCAGCGAAGATTCAAAAACTTCGTAAGGCTGATCCATACAAGGGCAAGGGTCTACACCTCGATGGTGCAAAGATTCGCCGCAAGCAAGGAAAGACAGGTAAGAAGTAATGGCTATCGGTGTAAAAGTTGTTAAAGGCTCATCACAGAATGCACGCCGTCGTCGCCACTTCCGTGTCCGCAAGAAGGTCGTCGGCACAGCCGCTCGTCCTCGCCTTGTAGTGTCACGTTCATCTCGTCACTTGGTTGCTCAAGTTATTGATGATGCAATCGGCCAGACATTGGTATCTGCTTCAACAATGGAAGCTGATCTTCGCAAAGATTCATCGAGCGATAAGAGCGCAAAAGCTCGCGTCGTCGGTGAGCTCGTTGCAAAGCGCGCTAAGGAAAAGGGAATTTCTACAGTGGTCTTTGACCGCGGTGGAAGCAAGTACCACGGTCGCATTGCTGCTCTTGCAGATAGTGCTCGCGAGAATGGATTGGACTTCTAATGGCTGCTCCTGCATCTAACTCATCAGCACCTGCACGCGGTCCTCGCGAAGAGGGCAAGAGCGATAACCGCGGCCCACGTCGCGATCGTCGCGATGGAGCTCCTGAAAAAGAGAAGTCTCCATACACAGAGCGTGTTGTCTTCATTAACCGCGTAGCAAAGGTTGTAAAGGGCGGACGTCGTTTCTCCTTCACAGCTCTTGTTGTCGTCGGTGACCAAAAGGGAACCATCGGTATCGGATACGGCAAGGCGAAAGAAGTTCCACAAGCTATCGCTAAGGCTGTCGAAGATGCGAAGAAGCAATTCTTTAAGGTCCCAATTCTTAATGGAACTATTCCTCACCCAGTACAAGGTGAAGCAGCAGCTGGCGTAGTACTTCTTCGCCCAGCATCTGCTGGTACCGGAGTTATTGCTGGTGGACCTGTTCGTGCAGTACTTGAGTGTGCTGGCATCCAGGATGTTCTTACTAAGTCACTTGGTTCAGCGAATCCAATCAATATGGTTCACGCAACTGCAGCAGCTCTTAAGGCTCTCGAAGCCCCACAAGCAATCGCAGCTCGTCGTGGTCGTCCACTAGAAGATGTAGCACCAGCAGCAATTGTTCGTGCCATCGCAGCATCGGTAGGTGCATAACATGCCACGTCTAAAAGTTACCCAACTTCGTTCAAAGGTCGGAGCTCGTCCAGAGCACCGCGAAACTTTGCGTTCACTTGGTCTAAAGCGAATCGGTGATGTTGTCGTCAAAGAAGATCGTCCAGAAATTCGTGGAATGGTCGTCGCTGTACGTCACATGGTTGCCGTTGAGGAGGTCGAATAAAAATGGTTCTAAAGGTTCATCATCTTCGTCCAGCCCCTGGTGCAAAGAAGGCACGTACCCGTAAGGGTCGTGGTGAGGCATCAAAGGGAAAGACTGCAGGTCGTGGTGGCAAGGGAACTCGTGCTCGTAACGTAGTTCGTGCCGGCTTCGAAGGCGGTCAGCTTCCACTTGTTATGCGTCTTCCTAAGCTCCGTGGTTTCAAAAACCCAGAGCGCGTGGAGTACCAGCCAGTGAATGTCTCAACTATCAATGCCCTCTATCCAAAGGGTGGCACTGTTACAGTTGAAGATCTCATTGCAAAGGGTGCAGTGCGCGATAGCTATCCAGTCAAGGTTCTCGGAAATGGAGAGATCACCGTCAAGGTGAACGTTTCAGCTCACGGGTTCTCATCTTCAGCGATCGAAAAGATCTCTGCAGCAGGCGGATCGGCTACCAAGCTCTAATTCTCTTACAGGAATAGAACTTAACTAGATTAGAACTATCTTTACTGAATTTTAGAGGGAGAGAAAATGCTTTCAGCGTTCGCAAAGGCCTTTAAGACACCTGACCTGCGCAAAAAGATCTTCTTCACCATGGCAATCATGGGCCTCTTCCGTTTTGGATCGATCGTTCCAACACCAGGTGTTTCTTATAAGAATGTGCAGCAGTGCTTGAAGCTAGCTAACAACGGCGGATTATTCGGCCTTGTTAACCTCTTCAGCGGTGGTGCACTTCTTCACCTCTCAGTATTTGCGCTCGGCATCATGCCGTACATCACGAGCTCGATCATTATTCAGCTTCTGACCGTTGTTATTCCTCGCTTTGAAACTCTTAAAAATGAGGGTCAATCAGGAACTGCAAAGCTCACTCAATACACTCGTTACCTCACAATTGGATTAGCTGTGCTTCAGTCAACTGGCTTGATCGCCGTTGCACGTACACCTGGTCGTCTCTTCAGCGGTTGCTCATATGCAATCATCCCTGATGCTTCTTGGTCGCGCATTGTCACTATGGTCTTTGTTATGACTGCTGGTACATCCGTCATCATGTGGCTCGGTGAATTAATCACTGATCGTGGTGTTGGTAATGGAATGTCTATCTTGATCTTTACATCGATCGCAGCTGGATTCCCGACTCAACTCTGGTCAATCAAACTCCAGAAGGGTCTCTTCGCATTCCTCTTCGTTCTCGCAGTTGGAATCTGTGTTGTGGCCGCAGTTGTATTCGTTGAACAAGCTCAGCGTCGTATCCCAGTTCAGTATGCAAAGCGCCAAGTTGGCCGTCAGTCATACGGTGGAACAAGCACATATATTCCTATCAAGGTAAACCAAGCTGGCGTTATCCCAGTAATTTTTGCATCATCACTTCTCTACATTCCATCGCTGATCGTGAACTTCTCTGGTTCAAAGGCGAAGTGGGCTGTATGGGTTCAACAGAACCTTGTGAAGGGTGATCACCCTATCTACATCATCGCTTACGCGAGCTTGATCATCTTCTTCACCTACTTCTATGTAGCGATTACCTTCAACCCAGATGAGGTTGCAGATAATATGAAGCAGTACGGTGGCTTTATCCCTGGAATTCGTGCAGGAAAGCCAACATCTGAGTATCTTCAATATGTTCTTTCACGCATCACAGCGCCAGGCTCTGTATACCTAGCATTTGTTGCGATTATTCCAATCGTTGCCCTGATTCTCTTCAACGCTTCGCAGAACTTCCCATTCGGTGGAACTGCAATCTTGATCGTTGTCGGTGTTGGTCTTGATACAGCGAAGCAGATTGAATCTCAGCTCCAGCAACGTTCCTATGAAGGCTTCTTGCGCTAATGCGTCTGATCCTGGTTGGTCCTCCGGGGGCAGGTAAGGGAACTCAAGCAGTGCACCTCGCTGCTCATTATGGAATTCCACATATCTCTACTGGAGATATCTTCCGCCACAATATGAAGAACGAGACTGAACTTGGTCTTCTTGCAAAGTCTTATGTTGATCGCGGTGAACTCGTTCCAGATTCAGTAACCAATGAGATGGTTAAAGATCGCCTTTCTCATGCTGATGCACAAGCTGGATTCTTACTTGATGGCTTTCCTCGTAACGTTCTGCAAGCTGACGTACTTCGCACAGTATTAGCTGAAGCAAAGACTCCACTCGATGCAGTCCTAGAACTATCTATCGATGATGCAGAAATCATTGCTCGCCTCTCTGGTCGACGCACATGCCGTAATTGCAGCGCCTCTTTCCACACAATCTATGAGAAGCCTGCTGTTGATGGCATTTGCGACAAGTGCCAAGGAGAGTTGTATCAGCGTGAAGATGATTCAGAGGCTGTTATCACTCGCCGCCTAGAGGTCTATGCCGAGCAAACTAAACCGATCATCGCTTTCTATAGCGCGCAAGGTCTACTCATCACAATTCCTGCAGTTGGCGATGTCACCGAGATCTCATCCCGTGCAATTGCTGCGCTAAGCGCAGCTGTCGTCCGTTAATGAAGTAGCCCATGGCTATTCAGATTAAATCCCTCGATCAACTCGAAAAGATGCGCGCAGCAGGCATCGTTGTAGGCGAAGCCCTTCTGCTGATGAAAGATGCAGCAAGGGTCGGCGTCACCACACTCGAGCTTGATGCAATTGCCGCAAAGCATTTAAGTGACCGAGGCGCAACACCATCATTCTTGGGTTATCACGGTTATCCGAATGTGCTCTGCGCATCGGTAAATCAAGAGATTGTTCATGGAATCCCAAATGAGCGTCCACTTCAAGAGGGTGACGTACTCTCACTTGATTTCGGTGCGATCGTAGATGGTTGGCATGGTGATTCTGCAATCTCATTCGGTATTGGAAAAATTGATCCAGAAGATCAGAAGCTCATGGATACATGCGAGGAATCAATGTGGCGCGGAATCGCAGCTGCAAAGGTTGGGGGACACCTCACCGATATTTCAGATGCGATCCAGACGTACATTGATTCACAAGGTAAGTATGGAATCTTGCGTGAGTATGGTGGTCATGGAATCGGAACAGAGATGCACCAAGATCCACATGTACTTAACTTTGGTAAAGCTGGGTTTGGTCCAGAACTAAAAGTTGGCCTAGCTCTTGCGATCGAACCGATGATTACGCGTGGTTCTGCAACGACAAAGGTTCTCTCTGATGATTGGACTGTCGTCTCTATTGATAAGACCAACGGTGCACACTTCGAGCAGACATTTGCACTCATGCCAGATGGCAAGCCTTTTGTTATGACATCACTTGATGGCGGCCGCGAGCAACTTGGCGCACTCGGCGTTGAGATCTCTGATCTCCTTAAATAACTCTCACTCCCGCTTTATATATCTCACTAATCTGCAGGCGATGAATCTCTCGCGGATCTATGAGAAACGGATTCTGATCGAAGATCAAAAGATCTGCACGCATCCCAACTTCAAGTGAACCAAGCTGAGTTTCGCGAAAATTTTGGTGCGCGACTGCAGTCGTGTAAAAACCCCAAGACTGTTCAAGGGTGATCACCTGTTCTGGACTCCAAGCTGGATCCGTTGATCCAGGCGCAGAACGATGGACCGGAACTGCAAGAGCTAGTAGCGGATTTTCACTCGTCACAGGCCAATCAGAGCCGTAAGCAATAACAACACCAGCATCGACCATATCGCGCAATCGGTATTGCAGGTTATTTCGCTTACCGATGCGAGGGTCGATTAACTCTTTATTCATCGGGTCGAGGTACATCCAGAGTGGTTGCATATTCGCAATGACTCCAAGGGAGGCAAACCGCGGAAGATCTTCTTCATGGATCAACTGGGCATGCACAATGACAGGTCGTTTATCAGATTCATTGCCGGATGATTGAATTCCTTCAATGGCATCTAAAGATTGACGGACGGACGCATCTCCAATTGCATGGATATGGATTTGAAACCCGAGTGAGTCAAAGTGCGCGACTGCAGCGGCAAGTTCTGTATCGCTCCAAATCATGAGACCAGAGAAGCCTGGTTGATCATCATAAGGTTCAAGTAACGCTGCAGTTCCACTGGAGAGAGCGCCATCAGCTAAGAACTTTACAGATGATGCATTGATCGAATCGATTCCATCAAAGAGCGCACGCTCTCGAATAATTCGATCGCTCTCTACTCGCCAATTCTCTGGACTCACCAGGAATGAAATATTGAAGTCGATCGCAAGTTTTCCACGCTGATGTGCACGCAGATAAATCTGCGCCATCCCGGGTTCAACCCATGAGTCAGTTGCGAATGTGACGCCTTGTTCAAGCAATCTACGTGATGCAAAGGCGAGAGCCTCGACGTCATCATCGATAGTTCTTGCTGGAATTTTTGAGAGAACAAGATCCATCGATTGTGGTTCGCGCAGAGTGCCTTTAGGGGAGCCATCACTTCTTCGAGCGATTGTTCCGCCGGCGGGATCTTTTGTTGTAGATGTAATACCTGCAAGCTCGAGCGCCTTTGAATTCACCCAGATTGTGTGGTGATCAACTGCATGTAAAAGTATGGGGCGATCGCTACTGACTTGATCCAGCCACTGTGCATCAAAATCTCCACTTTCAATAATTGCAGCTTCATATGCGCCGCCAACAATCCACCCATCAGGATGTTCATCTGCAAAGCGCCTCACCTCTTCAATAATTGCCGCGACAGTGGAGAGGCCGGTAATTTTTGGACCAGCCGCTTCACGTCCGGCAAAGAGCGGATGTGCGTGGCCATCGCCAAAAGCTGGCGCAATGAAGGAACCTGTGAGATCGCGGCGGGTACCTTGTGATGGGTCAAAGAGGGTCGAAGCCTTGGGTCCGATCGCCTTAATCAGGCCATCTTCGAGGAGAATCCCCGTGCGAGCGGGCAGGCCAGGGGAGTAAATGATCGCCCCATCCAAGAATTCCTGCATCCGTGGAGTATAAGGGTGCGGATTTCCCCTATGGAGAGGATCTCGGTAATCTTCTCCTCTGCCCAGAAATGGGCGGCACAACCGAAGCACATTCGTAGGCAACTTAAGACAGATGGTAGGTACTGCTTGGCTAAGAAAGATGGCGCAATCGAGATCGAGGGCGTCGTAGCTGAAGCTTTACCGAACGCAATGTTCAAGGTAACGCTTACAAATGGACACGTTGTACTTGCACACATCAGCGGAAAGATGCGACAGAACTACATTCGTATCTTGCCTGAAGATCGCGTGATCGTAGAACTGAGTCCATATGACCTCACACGAGGTCGTATTACATACCGTTACAAGTAAAGTGAAAGAGGAAAATCGTGAAGGTTAAGCCAAGCGTGAAGAAGATTTGCGACAAGTGCAAAGTCATTCGTCGTAATGGTCGCGTCATGGTCATTTGCGAGAATCTTCGTCACAAACAAAGACAAGGCTAGTCAGGGTTCAATCCTTAAATAGTCTTACAAAATAGTACGCGTGGTGCGACTGATCTTCGGATCAGACTTCTGGACCGGTAGGCCAGAACCTGTTACCCAACAGGATGCACTGCGAAGGACCTTCCGGATAAAAGAAAAAGGGTAAACGATATGGCACGTCTAGTTGGTGTCGATCTACCTCGCGAAAAGCGCGTTGAGATCGCACTTACATATATCTTCGGGATTGGATTAACCCGCGCGCATGCAACACTCGCCGCGACCGGTGTTAACCCAGATACCCGTGTTAAGGATCTTCAAGAGCCAGAATTGGCAAAGCTTCGTGAATATATCGAAGCAAATTATAAAATCGAGGGTGACCTTCGCCGTGAAATCGCAGGCGATATCCGTCGTAAAGTCGAAATCCAGAGCTACCAAGGTATTCGCCACCGCAAGGGACTTCCTGTTCGTGGTCAGCGTACGCATACAAATGCTCGCACACGTAAGGGTCCACGTAAGGCAATTGCTGGTAAGAAGAAGGAGACTAAGTAACAATGGCCGCTCCTAAATCAAAGGTTGCCGCAGGTAAGGGCAAAGTTAAGATTCGTAAAAAAGAGAAGAAGAATGTCGTTGCAGGACAAGCTCACATTAAGAGCACCTTCAACAACACCATCATCTCTATCACCGACCCAAGTGGTGCGGTTATCTCTTGGTCATCTGCTGGTCAGGTTGGCTTTAAGGGTTCACGTAAATCAACACCTTTCGCAGCTCAGCTTGCAGCTGAAGCAGCAGCACGTCGTGCTCAAGAGCACGGTCTCAAGAAGGTTGATGTCTTTGTTAAGGGACCTGGTTCAGGTCGCGAAACAGCTATCCGTTCATTACAGGCAGCAGGACTTGAAGTTGGAGCCATCTCAGATGTCACTCCAGCTCCACACAATGGTTGCCGTCCACCCAAGCCACGTCGAGTTTAAGGAAGGAAGAGAATAAATGGCTCGTTATACCGGAGCAGATTGCAAGCGCTGCCGTCGCGAAAAAGTAAAGCTCTTTCTTAAGGGCTCTAAGTGCGATGGTCCAAAGTGTCCTATCGAATCACGTCCCTACCCACCTGGGCAGCATGGCCGAGGTCGTACAAAGGAATCTGAATACCTTCTACAGATGCGCGAAAAGCAGAAGTGCGCACGTATGTATGGCGTTCTAGAGAAGCAGTTCCGTGGTTACTACGAAGAGGCTAACCGCCTTCAGGGTAAGACCGGTGAGAACTTGCTCGTCATCCTTGAGACTCGTCTCGACAATGTTGTCTACCGCGCTGGCTTTGCAAAGAGCCGCGATATGGCACGTCAGCTAGTTCGTCACCAACATTTCTTGGTCAACGGTAAGAAGGTAAATATTCCTTCATTCCGCGTCACACCAATGGATGTTATTGATGTCGTTCCAGGCTCACTTGATCTCACACCATTCATCGTCGCAAGCGCTGAACTCGGTGAAAAGTCAGTACCAGCATGGATGGAAGTTGTTGGATCAAAGATGCGAATCTTGATTCACGGCACTCCAAACCGCGCTGTTATCGATACCCAGATCCAAGAACAGCTCATCGTTGAGCTCTACAGCAAGTAATTGCTTTTAAACCAGATTTAAACCAGTCAAGAAGACCGGAGATCAAATAGTGGATCTCCCTAACGTACGGAGGAAATAAGTGCTGATTGCACAACGTCCCATCCTCAGCGAGGAAGTAGTATCCGAGTTCCGCTCACGTTTCATCATTGAACCGCTTGAGCCTGGCTTTGGCTACACACTCGGAAACTCATTACGTCGTACCTTGCTCTCTTCGATCCCAGGTGCAGCCGTAACAAGCATTCGCGTGAATGGTGCTCTCCATGAGTTCACCACTCTCGAAGGCGTGAAAGAGGATCTCACAGAGATCGTTCTCAATATCAAGAACCTTGTGATTTCATCAGATAACGATGAGCCATCACTGATCTACATCCGTAAGAATGGCGAAGGTGTCGTAACCGGCGCTGATATCGCTGCTCCTGCAGGTGTACAGGTTCACAACCCAGATCTACATATCGCAACACTGAACGCCTCAGCGAAGTTCGAAGTCGAACTTACAATTGAGCGCGGTCGTGGATATGTCACTGCTGTATCAAATAAGCAGGCTGGCGGAGATATTGGTCGTATTCCTGTTGACTCTATCTATTCACCAGTTCTACGCGTCACCTACAAGGTTGAGGCGACTCGTGTTGAGCAGCGCACAGACTTTGATCGTCTGATCGTCGATGTTGAGACAAAGCAGTCAATGACACCTGCAGATGCCATGGCATCAGCTGGTAAGACTCTTGTTGAACTCTTCGGCCTAGCTCGTGAATTGAATGTCAATGCAGAAGGCGTCGAAATGGGACCTAGCGTCCAAGATGCTGCGCTCGCTGCTGATCTTGCTCTTCCTATCGAGGATCTTGATCTCACCGTTCGTTCATACAACTGCTTAAAGCGTGAAGGTATCCATACTGTCGGCGAGCTTGTTGGTCGTTCAGAGGCTGATCTTCTCGACATTCGTAACTTTGGATCAAAGTCAATCGATGAAGTGAAGGCAAAGCTTCACTCCATGGGTCTTCAATTGAAGGACAGCCCAATCGGATTCGATCCAACAAAACACCATAACTACGGAACTGATGTTGACGATGAACTCGTTGAATCAGAGAACGTCTAAGTAAAGGGAATAAAATGCCAACTCCAAGTAGAGGTCCACGCCTCGGTAGCGGACCAGCACACGAAAGATTGTTGCTAGGCACCCTTGCTGAGCAGCTCTTTGAACACGGACGTATCACGACAACTGAGACAAAGGCTAAGCGCCTTCGCCCAGTAGCAGAGAAGCTGATCACTGCTGCTAAGGCAGGAGATCTTGCTGCTCGTCGTCGCGTTATGCAGACAATTCAGAATAAGAGCGTCGTACATACACTCTTTACTGAGATTGGTCCACGTTTCGCAACTCGCGACGGTGGATACACACGCATTACCAAGGTTGGTCCACGTAACGGCGATAACGCTCCAATGGCAGTTATCGAACTCGTTTAACCGATCCGCTTCTTATGGCGCAACCCACTCTCAACCCCGAGAGTGGGTTTCGTCGTTTAAAGATTGATTTATCTTATGACGGCACTGAATTTGCCGGCTGGGCAAAACAACCAGATCAACGCACGATTCAAGAAGAGATTGAAGATGCTCTCTCGCGCATGACGCGCCACCAAGTCAATACCGTTGTTGCTGGTCGTACTGATGCCGGTGTGCACGCACTTCACCAGATCATCCATGTTGATATTCCAGCCGAGCCCCATATCTCTCGCTATAGGCCCGATGAGACGGAATGGGATATTGAGAATTTCTACTTCAGAATTAATCAGATTTTAAGTAAAGATATTCGGATCAACTCGGTCGTTGAAGCTCCAGCTAATTTCCATGCCCGCTTCTCTGCAGAAGCAAGGCATTACCGTTACAAGATTCTTGATAATAATCGTGTGCTCTCACCGTTACAGCGTCTCGATGCAACGACCTGGTTTCGTGAGCTAGATGTAGATCTCATGAATGAAGCCAGCGCGCAGATGATTGGTGAGAAAGATTTCGCTACCTTCTGCAGATTCCGACCACACAGCACAACGATCCGCCACTTACAGAGATTTGAGTGGAGTCGAGATAGCGATGGCTTTGTTATCGCCGATCTCTGCGCTGATGCCTTTGGCTGGAATATGGTGAGAAATTTAGTCGGGGCTGCCGTCTGTGTAGGGGAGAAGCGCTATCCGGTGAGCTGGATGAAGGAGATACTCACAGCAAAGTCTCGGGTATCAGACTCCTATGTCTTCCCTGGTTCTGGGCTAACGTTAATGCAGGTCGATTATCCTACGGATGAAGATCTACTTGCACGAATCGATATGACACTTGCGCGAAGAGATGAGACCTTTCATGAAGCTAGCGAGTAAGAGCTTTCGTGCTTTTAGTATCTCGGTAGCTGGCGCTTGTTCACTTGCGGGGATTGCTGATCTTGCACATGCAGCAACGACTTACCTTGGTAACGCGGTAAATTATAGTTTTGGAATCGTTCAAGTTCAGATCACCGTGGATGATGCTGGCAAGATTACAAAGATTGATACTCCGCAATCTTCTACTCGTGGTTCAAATGCTTCCTACACAAATTATGCAGTTCCAATTCTTGTGAGCGAAGCCCTCAAGGCACAGAGTGCACATATCCAAGGTGTATCTGGAGCTTCCTATATTTCAAATGGATGGATTACATCCCTTGCATCAGCGATTGCACAAATCTCTCCAACTTCTGTTGCCGCTCCTGCAACTCCTACGGCGACCCCAACTCCAACCTCAACTCCAGTTCGGACAATCGCTCCAGCTCCAGCTCCTGCACCGACAATCGCATCCGGTGGAGAGAGCGAAGGCGGGGAGAATGGAGAGCGTGGTGAAGGCGAGGGACGTCGTCCCAGGACACCTGTAACCCCAATAATTCCATCTCCTATTATTAAGAGCCCAACACCGATTGCTTCAGCAACTCCTGCTCCAACACTAAAACCGACAGTTGCCCCCACCCCGAGCGAGCCCCCACTGGTCTTAAAGCCAGGAACGAGTGTGATTCAAAAGAGCATCACCTGTGTGAAGGGGAGCACTAAGAAGGTTGTGAAGGGTCTTAAGCCGAAATGCCCAACCGGATATACGCTCAAAAAGCCTTGATAGTGCACTATTTCGGCCAATCCATCCCATTTTGACCCGAGAGTGCTTAGGCGGGTAATCTGCACCTCTTGCATTAAATGAAATACCGACCTAACACAGACTGCAATAAGGAGAACCTCGTGCGCACATTTACACCGAAGGCTGGTGATCAGGCTACTACTCGTAAGTGGCATGTCATCGACGCAGAAGGCGTAGTACTTGGTCGCCTGGCTTCACATGCAGCAGTGCTACTTCGCGGAAAGCATAAGACAACTTTTGCCCCACATATCGATATGGGTGACTTCGTCATCGTTATCAATGCAGAGAAGATTGTTCTTACCGGACAGAAAGCTGCAAAGAAATTTGCACATCACCACTCAGGTTTCCCAGGTGGAATGACATCGATCGTTTATGCAGATTTAATCAATCAGGATCCAACTCGTGTTGTCGAAAAAGCAATTCTTGGAATGATTCCTAAGAACAAGCTTGGTCGTCAGGTTGGTACAAAGCTCAAGGTCTACGCAGGTCCATCACACCCACATGCTGCACAGAACCCTTCAGCATACGAGTTCAGCCAAATTTCCCAGATCGTAAAGAATTAATAGGAGCCTATAAACATGTCAGATCTCGAAACTACCGTTGATGCACAGGATGAACTCCTAACTTCTTACACAAGCAGCACACCAGCTGCAGCGACTAACCGCCCATCGATCAAGGCACCAGGTGGCGGAACAGGTCGTCGTAAAGAAGCTGTTGCACGCGTTCGCTTAGTTCCAGGTTCTGGTAAGTGGGTTGTTAACGGTAAAGAACTTGCTGTCTACTTCCCAAATAAGGTTCACCAACAACTCGTCTCAGAGCCATTCCGCACTGTCGGTGCAGAGAATGCCTTCGATGTAGTTGCACGTATCAATGGCGGCGGCGTTTCAGGTCAAGCCGGTGCACTTCGTCTCGGAGTAGCGCGCGCATTGAATGAGATTGATCGTGATGCAAACCGTCCAGCACTGAAGAAGGCTGGATTCCTTACACGTGACCCACGTGTTATCGAGCGCAAGAAGTACGGCCTGAAGAAGGCTCGTAAGCGTTCACAATACTCAAAGCGTTAATTTCTTTCTTACACTTCTTGCACACTCTGCTTGGATTGGAAAGATAAATGGCTCTCTTTGGCACCGACGGTGTACGAGGTCTGGCCAATCGCGAACTCACAGCTGAACTCGCTCTCGAGCTAGCTGTCTCTGCTGCCCATATTCTGGGTGAAGTAGGTGCATTTGAGGGCCACCGCCCGAAAGCGATTATCGGTCAAGATTCAAGAGCATCAGGTGAATTCCTAGAAGCTGCAACTATCGCTGGCCTTGCTAGTGCCGGTGTTGATGTCTATCGCGTTGGAATTCTTCCTACTCCTGCAATCGCTCACCTCGTTGCAGAGACTGGCGCAGATCTTGGCGTCATGATCAGCGCATCGCATAATCCGATGCCAGATAATGGAATTAAATTCTTCGCTAAAGGCGGAGGAAAACTCGACGATGCTCTTGAAGCAAAGATCGAAGCGAGACTTCATGAGAAGTGGGAGCGCCCAACTGGGGATGCTGTCGGTCGCGTCGTTATCGATGAGAGCGCAGCAGAGCGTTATATCTACCACTTACTTTCATCGCTGAGTGCAAATCTGACTGGAATTAAAGTTGTGGTCGATTGCGCAAATGGTGCATCGTCTCGGGTCGCGCCTAAGACGTACGAACGTGCTGGCGCGGAAGTTATCGCAATCTCTGCATCCCCTAATGGAATTAATATCAATGATGGTTGCGGATCTACACACCTAGAAAATCTCAAGGCGAAGGTTGTTGAGGTTGGGGCCGATCTTGGAATCGCACACGATGGCGATGCTGACCGCTGCCTCGCAGTAGATGCCCAAGGAAATGAAGTTGATGGCGATTTCATCATGGCGATACTTGCATCAGATCTGCATGCTCGTGGTGAACTCAGCAACAAGACCGTGGTTGGAACCGTTATGAGCAACCTTGGGTTTATCAAGGCTATGACTGCACTCGGGATCAAAGTTGAAACTACTGCTGTTGGTGATCGTTATGTATTGGAGAAGATGCTCGCCGATGGACATATCCTGGGCGGCGAACAATCTGGCCACATCATCATGCGCAACCACGCAAACACAGGTGATGGCCTTCTCACTGCCTTGCATCTTATGCAGGCCATGAAGAACTCCGGCAAGAGCCTGGCTGAACTTGCCGCTGTAATGCTTCGCTTCCCACAAGTATTAATTAATGTGAAAGATGTGAAGAAGGACTCCCTTCCAACATCGAAGAAGATTACCGATGCAATTTCAGCAAAGAGTGCAGCGCTTGGCGACCGAGGTCGCATCTTGGTCCGTGCATCTGGAACTGAAGCTCTCGTGCGAGTCATGGTTGAAGCCGAATCCACCACAGAAGCCGAGCAGATCGCCAATGAATTAGCCTCACTAGTAAGATCAGAACTCTCGTAACAATCGAAGGAGTCTGGCTAGATGTGTGGCATCGTTGGATATACAGGCAAGGCCACAGCTCTCACGCCAGTTCTTGAAGGTCTACGTCGCCTTGAGTACCGTGGCTATGACTCTGCAGGAATCGCACTCGCTGTAACAAAGGGCGAACCTCTTTGGATTGAGAAGCGCGCTGGCAAACTTGGAAATCTAGAAGCGACCCTCACAAGAGTCCCCGATGCACATAGTGGAATTGGCCATACTCGATGGGCAACGCATGGCGGCCCAACTGATCGCAATGCACATCCTCATCTTGATAATGAGGGCAAGCTCGCACTTATTCACAATGGGATCATTGAGAATTATGTTGAACTCCGTGAAGAGCTAGAAAAACGCGGCCATATCTTCTCTTCAGATACGGATACAGAATCTGTCGTACACCTTCTGAGTGATTCTCGGAAAAAGCACAATGGTGATCTTGCCGCAGCGATGCGCGAAGTCTGCGCTGAACTACGCGGATCATTTACCTTGCTCGCAATCCATTCTGATGAGCCGGGTCGAATCGTCGGGGCTCGCAGAAATTCACCTCTCGTTGTAGGCGTTGGCGATGGAGAGAATTTCTTAGCCTCAGATGTCTCTGCCTTTATCGCCTATACGAAAAATGCGCTCGAGCTCGGGCAAGATGAAGTCGTTGATATCACCGCCGAAAAGATCGTTATTACAAACCTTGCTGGAGATGTTCTACCTCAGAAGGCCTATGAAATCTCATGGGATGCATCTGCTGCCGAGCGAGGTGGCTTTGAACATTTCATGTTAAAAGAGATCTACGAACAACCTAAAGCCGTCGCAGATACCTTGATTGGGCGCACTGCTGGGCTGGATTCTGAAATTACAGCAGGGATAAATCTTGAAGGAATTACCAAAGTCGTCATCATCGCCTGCGGAACAGCATTCCATGCTGGCCTTGTCGGAAAATATGCGATCGAGAATTGGGCAAATATCTCAGTAGATGTTGAGCTCGCCTCTGAATATCGTTACCGCGAACCAAGCGTTGATGGAACAACTCTCGTTATACCGATCTCACAGTCGGGGGAGACGATGGATACCTTGATGGCGATGCGTTATGCGCGCTCGAAAGGTGCTCGAATATTTGCAGTCTGCAATACAAATGGATCCACGATTCCCCGTGAGTCGGATGCAGTTCTCTATACCTACGCAGGCCCTGAGATTGCAGTCGCGTCAACAAAGGCATTCCTCACTCAACTTATTGCGATGTATTTAATTGCTCTGCATCTAGCGACAGTTCGCGGAACTCTCACCCAGAAAGAGCATGATGAGATCGTTACTCATCTTGCAGAATTACCTGGGAAGATTGAGCAAGTACTTGAGACAGTCGAACCATTACGCGAACTCACTCGCAAATTTAAGTCCGCTTCATCGATGCTCTTCTTGGGTCGCCACGTTGGTTTCCCAGCAGCACTTGAAGGTGCACTGAAGTTGAAAGAGCTTGCATATATGCATGCCGAAGGATTTGCAGCCGGTGAACTTAAGCACGGTCCGATTGCGCTGATTGATCAAGGAACTCCTGTGGTTGCTGTAATGCCCGCAGCAGGATCACTTCTCGCTGAAAAGATGGCGAGCAATGTGCAGGAAGTAAAGGCGCGAGGCGCAGTCATTATTGCAATCGGCGATGCAGACCTTGCAAGTGCGGACCACATGATCCGCATACCCGCGACTCATCCATTCTTAGAGCCAGTGCTCTCAGTCGTTCCGCTTCAAGTGATCGCCTATGAGATGGCTGTTGCTCGCGGAAATGATGTTGATCAACCACGTAATCTCGCGAAATCAGTTACGGTGGAATAGATGTTTAAGAATCTCCCAGAAGTTCGTAAGGCAGAGATGTATCGCGCCTTTCGATGGTCGGCGATTCTCTTTCTGGGTTTTCTTCTTGTTACACAGCAGGTCTTAACCAAGAGCTATCTCTACCGCTTTGATCATTGGATCAAAGAGTTAAAGCACCACACCTTTAGAGGGCTCTCAAGCCACGTGCTACTCGCTCTTGATGATCTTGGCCTTCGTAGCTTCACAGCAATAGTGCTCTTAATAACTGCAGCTTTCATCGGGTGGCGATTTAAATCTATGCGCCCTCTCTATCTCTCAGTATCGGCCCTCGTACTTCTCAATGGAGTGGTCGGTCTCTCTAAAATAATCTTTGGTAGAAGTAAGCCTCGATTAGCCTTAGATCTACTGCATGCTGGAGGACTCTCATACCCAAGCGGCCACTCTGCAAATGCCTTACTTACCTGGGGGATGTTCTCCTATTTGGTCTATCGCTATACCCACCGCGAACCATTTCAAGGGATTAAATTTAATTGGCTCGTTCTCATAATTACGACAACAGTTTGTATCGTCTCGCTCATACGAAATACACATTGGTTCTCTGATCTTCTGGGTGGTGTCTTAATCGGTGGATCTCTCTTAGTTTTCTTGATTGCCATTGATCGCGCCTGGCCATCGACAAGGCAACCATCATGATCTTTGGAATTGGTATCGATGTCGTAGATATCGCGCGTTTTGAGGAGTCATTGCAAAGGACCCCAAACCTGAAAGGACGACTCTTTAAGGGTTCTGAATTGGAGAGACCTATCCATTCACTTGCTGCACGATTTGCGGCAAAAGAGGCGATCGCAAAGGCGATGGATTCAAAAGAGAATTTCCATTGGCAAGATATAGAGATCATTAATCTTGCCACTGGTAAACCAACCTTTGAACTCAGCGGGGCAACTGCAGCTTTTCTACAAGGTAAGAAGGTGCATCTCACGCTCTCTCATGACGCTGGTATCGCTTCTGCGATGGTGGTGATCGAAGAGTGAGTGAACCACGAGCATTTGTAGAAGTTAATCTCGCTGCGATCGCGGCAAATATCCAGACTATTGCGAGCGAGACGGATTCCCAGATATTGGCAGTTGTGAAAGCAGATGCCTATGGACATGGATTAATTGAAGTTGCACGCGCTGCAGTTGAATCAGGCGCATCCTGGCTTGGAACAGCGCTTCTTGAGGAAGCGCTACAACTTCGCGCTGCAGGGATTACCGCACCGGTATTAGCCTGGCTCACTCCACCTGGAGATGATTTCGACACTGCACTACGTGAGCGTATTGATCTCTCTATATCTTCTCTTGCGATTCTTGAGGGAATTCTTGCTGCTGGAGAGCGCACTGGCATAACACCGCGAGTTCATATCGAAGTCGATACTGGCATGACCCGCGGTGGATTCCTTGAAGAATGGGATCCATTCTTAATCCGGCTACGTGAAGTTAAAGATTCACTTCATATTGTTGGTTTCTGGACTCACTTTGCAAGGGCTGATGAACCAGATTCAGATTTCACCGAGCAACAATTAATTCTCTTCAATGTATTACTCAACGCCTTACAAAGTGAAGGAATTTATCCAGAGATAGTTCACACCGCAAACTCTGCCGGAGCACTCGCTCACAAGAGTTCACACAAGCAGATGGTACGAATCGGGATCGCGATGTATGGGTTAACTCCTGATATCACCACAATGGGCAGCTCTGAAAAACTTGGTCTCATTCCCGCAATGTCGATTAAGGCGAAGCTCGTCAATGTTAAGAGCGTCCCTGCCTTTTCGCGAGTTGGTTATGGCGGGGTAGGTGTCACCGATATGGATACAAAACTTGGAATTGTCTGTATGGGATATAGCGATGGGTTGCCTCGTCGCGCTGATTCCACTGCGGGAGTCTCCTATAAAGGCGAATTAGCGAGATTAGTTGGCAGAGTCTCTATGGATCAATGTGTTGTGGATCTCGGCCCAGATTCACAAGCCCTCGCAGGAGAATATGTAACGGTGATTGGCGAAGATGGATTTAGCGCTGATGATTGGGCGAGTGCTGCAGGCACAATTAATTATGAAATAACCACACGTATTGCCAGTAGATTGCCTAGAATCTACCTTCGGTAAGCTGCACATCAATGAACGTTGAGGGGGAGTACGTCTTGTCGAATAGTTCGCTCCTCTCCGTTGATGCTGTTACCGTTCAATTTGGTGGCTTAAAAGCACTGAGCGATGTTCACCTCACCGTCAATCCTGGTGAAGTTGTTGGATTAATCGGGCCAAATGGAGCGGGCAAGACAACTCTCTTCAATGTTCTCTCTGGAATAGTAAAACCAACCTCGGGTCACCTCACTCTCAATGGCTCTTCAAGTGATTGGCTTCAACCACATGATCTTGTAGATCACCAGATCTCTCGCACACTTCAAGGCGTTGGACTCTTCGGGGATCTAACTGTCTTAGAGAATGTGATGATCGGCGCAGAGATGCATGCGAAGGCTGGGTTGTTACGATCATTCTTTGGTGCAGATCGAAAGAGTGAAGCGGCTCTTCGCGAGCGCGCTCAGATTGCACTTGAAAATACATATTGTGCAGATATTGCGAATCGACGTGCAGATTCATTGCCATACCCAATTACTAAACGGGTCGCGATTGCCCGAGCTCTAGTCAGCGCTCCAAAGTTATTGATGCTCGATGAGCCAGCAGGTGGACTCGGCCCTCAAGATATCGAGTGGATGAAGGGAATGATCCGCAATATTCGCGGTACGACATCAGTTTTGATTGTCGAACATCATATGGATGTTGTTATGAGTGTTTGTGATCGGATCTATGTCTTGAACTTTGGTGAACTTATTGCTGAAGGCACTCCCGCCGAGGTGCGTGAGAACCCTGCTGTTATCGCCGCTTACCTCGGTTCACATACGGGGCACGAATGACACTTCAACTCAGCAATGTAAAGGTTGCGCACGGAGCTATCACCGCAATCGATGATCTCACTTTTACAATCAATGAAGGCGAACTTGTCACAATCATTGGTAGTAATGGTGCAGGAAAGACGAGTCTCTTGCGAGCCATCTCTGGATTATTGCCAGTTGAACATGGCTCAATGAGTTGGCGAGGGGAATCGATCGTTGGAAAACGTCCCGAAGATCTTGTGCGTAAAGGAATCGTTCATGTCTCAGAGGGTAAAGCTGTTATTCCAGAGCTCACGGTGAGTGAAAATCTCCAACTTGGTGGGATCTGGAGAAAAGATCGGGCAGATGTTGCTTCAGCAACACAGATGGCACTGGATCTCTTCCCGCGACTTGCTGAACGCATGTCACAAGGCGCAGATACTTTATCGGGCGGTGAACGTCAGATGCTTGCGATCGGTCGTGCGATAGTTGCTCGGCCACAACTTCTCCTTCTGGATGAACCTTCACTCGGGTTGGCACCTCTTGTTATTGACCAAATTTTTGCGGCGATCGATTCACTCAGACGCAGCTTAGGTATCACTGTTGTCTTAGTTGAGCAGAATGCACTCTCTGCTCTGCGCATCGCTGACCGAGGAATCATTATCAATCTCGGCAAGCTTGTTGCAACAGGCGCATCTGCCGATTTGATGAATGACCCGGCCCTTCGATCTGCTTACTTGGGGTACTAATGACAATCTTCCTTAATACAATTTTGATCGGTTTAAATAGCGGCGCAATCTACTCACTCATGTCATTAGCGCTCGTCTTGGTCTGGCGTTCTACTCGTGTTGTTAATTTCGCAGCGGCCGGACAAGCGATTCTTTCAACATACCTTGGTTATGAAGCGATGAACCGCTTCCATAACTATTGGCTCTCACTTCCGGTTGCTGTCATTGCAGGAGCGCTCATCAGCGCACTCGTTGAAGCGTTGGTCATGCGACCTTTGGCGAAGCGCACTAAAGGAACCCCAGTAGAAGCGATTGCTCCTGTTATTGCAACACTTGGAGTACTTGGGCTGATACGAAGCCTTGCTGGCATGATCTGGGGGAATACCTTCTTGCAGTACACATCCCCTCTCTCAAGCATGGGATTCAAGATTGGTCACACGACAATCCCGTTCTCGCCTCAGAATGCTGCGATTGTTATTGGCTCTGTTGTTGTTATGGCGATATTTGCGGCAATCTTTAAGTTCACACGCTTAGGACTCTCACTGCGTGCTGCAAGTTTCCAGCCTGAGATATCTCGATTATCTGGAGTGCGTGTAGATCGCATGAGAACTATCGGCTGGGCATTTGCCGGAGCTGCTGGTGCTGTAGCTGGCGCACTGGTAACACCAACGATGTTCCTCTCTCCCAATTCACTTGATCTCTTACTCGTCACTGGTTTTGTAGCAGCAGTTATCGGTGGCCTAGAGAGTTTGGTGGGTGCCGTTGTTGGCGGATTAGTTCTCGGCTTGGGCTTCGCATTTATTCTTCAATATATTGGGAGTTCAATAATCTTTAGCGCAGCCTTTGTCATCTTGATTGCAGTTCTCCTTATTCGCCCCCAAGGTATTTTTGGAGCGAGGAGTAGCCGTGAAGCATAAATCTCCATTACAAAGGTTTGCTCTCTCCATTGTTGTAGGTGCAGTACTTCTCCTTGCAAGTGGACATATTGATGAGTTGCGCGCTTATCAAGGTGCACAGATCGCAATCTTCGCTATCGCAATTGCATCGATAGTTTTATTAACGGGATACTCTGGCCAGATTTCTCTTGGACATGGTGCGCTGATGGCTATCGGTGGATATGCCTCGGTCATTGCACAAATACATTGGCACCTTCCATACCCACTCGCATTTATTGTTGGCACAGCAATCGGCGCTCTTGCAGGATTTTTACTTGGTATCGCTGCAGCACGATTGCGTGGTCCTTATTTAGCAGGAACAACACTTGCACTTGCAGTTGGACTTCCTTCACTTGCTAATCAATTTCATATTCTTGGTGGAGAGCAGGGCCTCACCTTCGATGTTGGTACGGCTCCACCATGGATTGGAAAAGAGTTCTCGCAATACCGGTGGTTCTTCTGGGTCTGCGTAACCGCCGCTTTGGCCATTTTTTGGCTACTTCGTAATTTGTTATCAACTCGTTATGGAAGGCGGTGGAGAGCGGTACGCAGTAATCCGACCGCAGCGGCACTTTCAGGGATCGATGTAGGCCGGGCCAAAGTTCTCGCATTTACGCTCAGTTCAGCCGTTGCAGGGCTAGCTGGCTCATTATTTGCCATGCTCCTTGGGTTGGTTGCACCACTCGCATTCACTCTGACACTCTCCTTCACGCTCGTTACTGGGGCGGTTCTCGCAGGAGTAAGCAATCTCGGGGGTAGCATTGTTGGTGCAGTGGTTTTGGTAGCCATCCCAGAACTCTCCGGTTCGATTGCAGCGCACCTCGGGGGTTCAGAGAAAGTAACTTCAAACCTTCCTGGCGTTATTACAGGTGTGCTCTTGATTCTTACGGTGCTCTTTGCACCGAACGGACCAAAGTTGCCGCATCGAAAGCGCTAGTACAACTTCATATAGGCAGTTCCTACATACCCTCGATGGAAGGAAATTCATGCTCGCTTCGCGCCGAACCAAAGGCGGGATATTTGCAGCTGCGACAATCGCAGTAGCAGCACTTGTTGCAAGTGCACTCCCAGCCCAAGCCGAGACTGGTGTAACCAGCTCAACTATTAAATTAGGTATCACTGTGCCACTTACTGGCGCAGCTGCACCTGGCTATAACAAGATCCCAGGAGCAATGAAGGCGTACTTCGATTACGTCAACGCAAATGGTGGAGTTTATGGTCGCAAGATCCAGCTCGTCGTCAAAGATGATGGCTACTCACCAGCAACAACTCTTTCAGTAACGAATGACCTCATCCTTAAAGATAAGGTCTTCGCACTTGTTGGAACTCTAGGAACTGCTAATAACGAAGCGACAACTCGCCTTGTTAATAGCCACTCTGTTCCACGTCTCTTCGTTAACACTGGCTTCAGTGGTTTTGCAGATATGAAGAAGTACCCAACAACATTCCCACTATTCCCTTCATACGCAACTGAAGCGAAGGTTATGGGTAAGTACCTTGCCGATAACTTTGCTGGCAAAAAAGTTGCTCTCATCTACCAAGATGATGACTTCGGCCTCGATGCGATTAAGGGCTTTACAACAGCGGGTACCAACTTCGTAGCGAAGATTCCTTACTCTGCCTTCTCACAAGTTGATCCAACGACTGCCCCTAAGTGGGTAACTGCCCTTGTTGCTGCGCAGGCAGATACAGTCATTATGTTCGGCGTTACAAGCGCAACTGCTGCGCTTGCTGGCGCTATCTATAAGGCTGGCTTGCTCGGTAAAATCCAGATGATCTTGGGCTCTGTCGGTAGCGATGGAACAACCCTCAAGGGACTCCTTGGACCATTGGCTCCAGCACTTGCCGGAACAATCTCTGCCTCATTCTTGCCATCAGCATCTGATGCAACAGATGAGTACATCACCTTGTTCAAGAGCATCAATGCTCAGTACAACGCTGGTCAAGTATTCGATAACAATATCCTCACTGGTATGAATACAGCGATGATGACTGTGCAAGCTCTTCGCGCAGCGGGTACAACCCCAACTCGCGCAAAGTTGATCAAGGCGATCGAGACCAAGGGTTCTACTTGGGCATCGGCTTCCTTGTCACCAATTCTTTTTAGCGCAACTAGCCACGTCGGTTATACCGGCTACTGGTTCGGAAAGCTCGGAGCTGACGGAAACGCTGTTTCTGCTGACGGTCCTGGCAAGTACACGCTTTACTCAACCGATTCTGGAAGTGGCCCTGTTGTGAAAGCAGCAGCAGCACGTCCAGCAATGCCAGCGAAGGGATTGCCAACAAACTAATGAAAATCTCATCTATGCATAAGAAAATTGCAGTGCTTGGAGCAACAGCTCTTGCAGCACTCGCATTCACAACAACACCTACCGTCGCGCATGCGGCACCTTTGTGCGATGGCAAGGTTCCTGTTAATTCATGTGTCGGAGCTACATCAGATGGCGCTCCATTCTCAATGATGGTTCCTGCGAACTTCAATGGAACTGTCTATCTCTATTCACACGGATATCGCTATAACGTTGATATTCCTGCAGCTATCCCACTGATCGGTGGATACAAGGTAACTAATACTCCACAACCTGGTCCAAATGCCACTGTTATCGGATACTTGCTCGGCAAGGGATATGCAGTCATGGGCTCTGGTTTTGCTCGCCAAGGTTGGAACGCTGATTCAGGCGTTGCAACTGATGTCGAATTGATCAATACCTTTAAGACTCAATTCACTAAGACTACAAATGTCATTGCCTGGGGTGAATCTCTCGGTGGATTTATTACACAGGGATTGGCAGAGAAGCTTGGAACTCAGATTTCAGCTGCAGCTCCCCTCTGCATGGCTACATCCACGGTAGAAGCTGAGCTTAAAATGGCTGGAGATTTCCTCTGGGGTCTTAAGACGCTCTTCGACCCATCTATTAAGGGTGGAAATTACTCAGCAGGAGCTGCTGGATATGGCGAAGCGATGACTGATCTTGGCAAGGTATTTACCGTTATGGGTAAGTTGCAAGCAGGTATCGGAAAGGAACTCGCAACGAGCGTTCCAACATGGCCTGATACAACACCAGCACCAGTTGCTGCTGCACTCGGAAAGATTCCAGCGCGGTCAGCTCTCTTGATGCTCGGTTTGATGGCAGGAATCCCAACCCAAAGTGCGCATTTTGATGGAACAACAGGACCTGGTTCTGTGAACACATCAAGTTATACAGGCTTTTCAATTCTCGGGAGCCCAGCGCTTGCAATCCTTGAAAATGGAACCAATGCTGCTGCACTTGCAGTCCTAGCAACTCTCGATGTGGAACAACAGTCAGGTGGCGCAATCTTTGATAATACAAAGACTGATTACGCGGCTCAGCTTGGTTCAGATGCGAGCACATTTAACGCAGCGCTTAGCGGATCACAAGCCACAGCTGGAATGCTTGCAGTACTCGGAGCATCACCACGTGCGACTGGTAACCCAACTGCAATGGCGAAGATGCGTACCTTGCTTCAGTGGACTGGAAAGGTTGCAGTTCCAACAGTAACTATGGTTGGCGTAGCAGATCCTATTACTCCTGCAGGTGGTTCAACATACCTCGCAAATAAGTATGCAGATCAATACGCAGCTCAGATCAAGGCAAATCTCAAGGCTCACGTTGCTCGTGGACCTTCGAATTTGATCTCGATCTATAACCTGCCTGCAACTCATTACACAACATTTGATGCAGCAGGTTCACCTGTTACATCGACTGCTGCTGCAAATGGAACTAACCACTGTAACTTCACAACAAAGCAGTACACAACAGTTGCAGATCTCTTGGCCTATGCATCAATCAAGGGCAAGAACCTTTCAGGTGGAGCGCTACTAACAGCGGTCCGCAAGATGGGTGGATCTACTGCAGATCCGAAGTTCCTCGCTGTACTACCTAAGTACTACTCCCAGAATTAATCATCTGGGCTAGTTAGAACAAGCACCTCAGAAGGGCCTCGGGCAACCGGGGCCCTTCTTCTATGCCCACGTCTATTACTCTTACTGCATGGCCCTTGTCAGATCCCCTGAAGCGATGAAAGATCTCGGCCGCCATATCGGTGAGAATCTGCACGCAGGCGATCTGGTTCTCCTTAAAGGAGATCTTGGAGCCGGGAAGACTGCTCTCACTCAAGGCATTGGAGCAGCTCTAGGAATCGCCGGGATAACTTCACCAACATTTGTTATCTCTCGTATCCATCACGGCAAAGAGGGCCTTGTCCACGTGGATGCCTACCGATTAGTCGGTGAGCCGATGGCGATCTTTGACGATCTCGACCTGGATTCACATTTGAAGAGTTCGATCATTGTGATCGAATGGGGCGAGAGTTTTGTAGAGCGCCTTGCAGATACTTATTTAGAGATCACTATTGAATTTGGTTCTGGCGAGAATGATCGGGTTGTCACATCAAAGGGACATGGATCGCGCTGGCGTGGATTTGATCTATGAGCACAATTCTTGCAATTGATACATCCACCGATCGAACGTCGGTTGCGATCGTTAAAGATGGAGTTTCACTGATTGAACTCCATCACGATGATGCACTAGCCCATGGTGAAGTTCTGCCAAAGCTAGTTCGGCAAGCCCTCGATTTAGAAAACGAAATCGATCTGGTTGCGATCGGAATGGGGCCAGGACCCTTTACAGGACTGCGAGTTGGAATTGCATTTGGTCAGAGCTTTGCACTTGGCAGAAATATTGAATGGGTCGGTGTCTCATCTTTAGATGCGATAGCAGTTGACGCAGGCCAATCTGATTTTATTGTTGCGATTGATGCTCGCCGTCAAGAACTCTTCTGGGCGAGATACTTTGAGGGCGGCCGAATTACCGACCCTGCAGTCAATGTTCATCAGATCGTTGAAGAGTTTGGTATTCCAATTGTGCGCACGCCACCACGTGCTGGTGCGATCGCAGAGCTTTCGATTTCACAGAATTTGCGTGAGCCTATGTATATCCGCAGACCCGATGCATACCCACTGCCGGCAGGAATTACTTTTAGAGCTGCGACTGTGATGGATGCAGTGCCCCTTTATGCTCTTGAGAAAGTGATCTACAAAGGTGAAGATCCATGGTCTCTTGCCCAATTTAAAGAGGAGATCGCTGCCAAGGATCGTTATTACATCGTGGCAGAGGCGCAAGGCACTGTGATTGGCTACGCAGGAGTCATGCCAGCCGGAGACCTCACCGATATTCTGACAATGACGGTTGCGCCAGAGTTTCGCCGCAGGGGGATCGCACGTGAGTTCTTAAAGCGCCTCATAGATTGGTCGCGCAACAAGAAAGCAGTCGCTGTGATGCTTGAGGTCCGCATGAATAATGCAGAGGCTATCCCACTCTATGAAGTTAACGGCTTCCGCAAAATATCTGAACGGATTGATTATTACGGGCCAGGCAAGACCGCACTCGTGATGCGAAAAGAGTTACGGTCATGAGTGAGCCACTAGTCCTTGGAATCGAAACATCCTGCGATGAGACAGCAGTTGGAATCGTTCGTGGACGAAAGCTACTTGCGAATGTCATCTCATCAAGTGTTGAGCAGCATGCTCGCTTTGGTGGAGTCGTACCAGAAATTGCCAGCAGGGCTCACCTTGAAGCGATGCAGCACGTTATATCTGCAGCACTTCATGAAGCGAAAGTTTCACTTCAGGATATTGATGCGCTTGGCGTTACTGCGGGCCCAGGGCTCATTGGTGCGCTCTTGGTTGGGACATCTTCCGCATCAGGACTTGCTCTTGCATTAAATAAACCGCTCTTTGGAGTCAACCACCTCTCATCACATCTTGCAGTTGATGCTCTCAATGAAACTCAAGCTTTAGAACCTGCGATCGGGTTACTTGTTAGTGGTGGCCACAGCTCAATTTTGAAAGTCACAGATCTCGCATCAGATGTAGAAGTCCTTGGTGCGACGATCGATGATGCAGCCGGTGAAGCATTCGACAAGATCGCCAGATTACTCGAACTAGATTTTCCAGGCGGTCCAGCGATCGACCTGTTGGCACAATCTGGAGATTCATCAGCAATTGAATTTCCACGCGGGCTTACGCATGTAAATGATCGTGAAGAGCATCTCTATGACTTCTCATTCTCGGGGCTAAAGACTGCAGTCTCTAGGTATCTCAAGAGCACTCCGAGTGCGGTTCGCGCAGATGTCGCTGCATCTTTCCAAGAGGCGGTTGTTGATGTGCTCTTAACAAAGGCACTCTCGGCTGCAAAGAGTGCCGGTATTGAAAGCTTGATCATCGCAGGGGGAGTTGCCGCGAATAGCCGCCTTCGAGCCGAAGCCACTCGCAGATGCGCTCTGGCAGGGGTAAGGCTTCGCACCCCGCCTATGGGGCTCTGTACCGATAACGGGGCGATGGTCGCTGCCCTCACGAGCCTGATGGTTACGGCTGGATCGACCCCCACAAGCGTGGGATTTGCCGCAGATTCCAGTTCTGGATTGGAAAGGCTCCTCTGGCGCTAGTAGAGTCGGCCTTAGCACTCTCGGGGTTAGTCTGCTAACACTGGGGTGGATAGAGAACCAATTCTTTTAACTAGTTCTAACGAGAAGGAGCGCATCATGGCAGTTGCCATTAAGCCACTTGAAGATCGTATTGTCGTTCAAGCCAACGCCGCTGAGCAGAAGACTGCATCAGGCTTGGTCATCCCAGATACAGCCCAAGAGAAGCCACAAGAAGGCACTGTTGTTGCAGTAGGACCAGGTCGTTTCGACGATGGCGTCCGTACTCCCATGGATGTCAAAGTTGGCGATGTAGTTCTTTATAGCAAGTACGGCGGAACTGAAGTGAAGTACAACAACGAGGAGTACCTCGTACTTTCAGCTCGCGATGTTCTTGCAATCATCGAGAAGAAGTAACCCGGATGGGCAAGAGTCTTCAATTTGATGAGACCGCTCGTCGCGCGATGGAGCGCGGTGTCAATATTCTCGCTGACACTGTCAAAGTAACACTTGGGCCTAAGGGTCGTAACGTTGTTATCGCCAAGGCGTACGGAGCCCCGCTCATCACCAACGATGGCGTAACCATCGCTAAGGAAATCGAACTTTCAGATCCAGCAGAGAACATGGGTGCTCAGCTTGTTAAGCAAGTTGCCGAGAAGACCAATGATGTCGCTGGTGACGGTACAACCACTGCAACTGTGCTTGCACAGGCAATGGTGAAAGAAGGTTTACGTAACCTCGCTGCTGGCGCTCAGCCAATGGAGATCAAGCTCGGAATCGAAGCTGCTGTTAAGGCAGTCGCCGAGGAGCTCAAGAAGAATTCAAAGGCTGTATCTGGCAAGTCTCAGATCGCAGATGTAGCAACTATCTCAGCGCAAGATAAGGCGATTGGTGATCTCATTGCGGAAGCGATGGACAAGGTCGGCAAAGATGGCGTAATCACCGTTGAAGAATCTTCAACAACGAACCTCGAACTCGATTTCACTGAAGGAATGCAGTTCGATAAGGGTTATATCTCCCCATATTTCGTCACTGACTCTGATCGCATGGAGACAGTGCTTGATGATGCCTACATCTTGATCTCTGGACAGAAGATCTCAGCACTGAGCGAGATCCTTCCTGTACTTGAGAAGGTAGCTGCAGCAAATAAGCCTCTCTTAATCATCGCTGAAGATGTTGAAGGCGAAGCGCTTTCAACCCTCGTTGTGAACCGTATGCGCGGAACATTCACCTCTGCTGCTGTAAAGGCTCCAGGTTTTGGCGATCGTCGCAAGTCGATGCTCCAAGATATTGCGATCCTCACAGGTGGTCAGGTCATCTCTGCTGAAGTTGGTCTCAAGCTCGATGCAGTGACTCTCGATCTTCTTGGTCGTGCACGTCGCATCGTTATCTCTAAGGATGCGACCACAATCGTGGATGGCGCCGGAGATAAGGCCGATGTTGCTGCTCGTGTTGGAGAGATCCGTAATGAGCTTGCGAATACAGATTCTGATTGGGATCGCGAAAAGCTCCAAGAGCGCGTTGCAAAGCTCGCTGGTGGAGTCTGCGTGATCAAGGTCGGCGCACATACTGAAGTAGAGCTCAAAGAGAAGAAGCACCGTCTTGAAGATGCGATCTCTGCAACTCGTGCTGCTGTTGAAGAAGGAATCGTTGTCGGTGGTGGAGCTGCTCTCGTGCATGCTGCATCAGCACTCGATAATGATCTCGGACTCACAGGAGATAAGGCAGTTGGAGTTCGCCTTGTAAAGAAGGCATGCGACGAGCCACTTCGTTGGATCGCCGAGAATGCCGGACACGAAGGTTATGTCGTTGTTGCAAAGGTTCGCAGCATGAAACCTAATGAAGGCTTCAATGCAGGAACTGAGGTCTACGGAGATCTCGTTGCAGATGGCGTTATCGATCCTGTAAAGGTCACACGTTCAGCTCTTGCAAATGCTGCATCAATTGCTGCGATGTTTATTACAACTGAAGCTCTCGTATTCGAGACTCCAGATGATCAGAAGGAAGAAGCATCTTCAGGACATGGTCACTCACATGGACCTGGCGGGCACTCCCACTAATAAGTAATAAAAAAACCCGCCACAGATGTGGCGGGTTTTTTAATGAGTATGATGATTTATGAAGCTGATGAAAGTTCCCCAACAGCTGCTGGGCGACGAGACTCGATTATTGCAAGACGATCATCCTCAGAGAGACCGCCCCAGATTCCATATGGCTCGGCAATTGCGAGCGCATGCTTTCGGCAGGCTTCGATAACGGGACAAGTAGCACAGATCGCCTTCGCAGTATTTTCGCGATTACGGCGGCTGGGACCACGTTCTCCATCGGGATGGAAGAACATCTCGGAAGGTAGCTCGCGGCATGCGCCATCAAACTGCCACTCCCAATCGGAGGCCACCGGCCGTGGAGTCCTTGATGCTTCATTCATAGATGCAGGTTACAACCGTTTCATAGGTTGTTCAAGTATTTCTGACTTATGAACGGTCTATGGAGCGATTTCGGCTAGAGAGTTGCCTCACTCTGCAGCATGATTAGAGGGTGCCACGTAACGATGGAGGACCCGCAGCCGTCTTTACGGTCGCCGCTGTCGCCCGCCGGATAGGGGTGGCCCCAGGGACCCTACGTACATGGTCGCGGCGTTATGGAATTGGCCCCACCGGTCACAGTGAAGGCGAGCACCGCAAATACTCGGAAGAAGATCTCGCTCGCCTTATCTATATGCGCAAATTGATCATCTCGGGAGTCTCACCACTTGATGCATCCCGGAAAGCATTGGAACATAGCGGGCGGGCCTTCCTCAACGAAGTTGAACTTCAGATGGTGAGAGATGACGAATTAGTGGAGCAGCTCTACAGAGCAGCTCGTGGATTAGATTGCGAATTACTTGAATCTGGAATCCGGACACACCTTGAAAAGAACTCCATTGAGTCAACGTGGCATGGGCTGCTTGTGCCGCTACTCGTCCTAGTGGGCGATGAATGGAAAAGGAGCGGGGCCGAGATCGAGGTAGAGCGCCTTCTCTCTGAAGTTATTTTAAGAATTTTCAATTCAAAAATTAGCTCAGTTGATGCGACAAGTGGCACTCGTCCAGTACTCATCGCGAGTATCGGTGATGAGACCCACAGTCTTGCAATCACTGCGCTCGCCGCAGCACTCTCAGAGCGAGGCATTCCAGTCCAATTCTTAGGTGCGCGAACTCCAAAATCTGCGATCAATGAAGTTGTCCGACGCAGTGCGCCGGCGGCAATTTTCTTATGGGCACAATTGCGTAAGCATGCGGATGCTTCTTTCATTACCGACCTGCCATCTGTTCGGCCAAAACCGAAAGTGATTGTTGGGGGACCAGGATGGAGCGCAAAGCACCATGCGCAGTTCCATCGCGCAGAGGATCTTTCAGCAGCTTGCAGCCACATTGAGCGTGCCGTTGGGCTTTAAAGCCCTACTAGACTGCTCCCATGCATGAGGCAGCTCGAGAGAAAGTCGTCCTTCTAGGGCTGACCTACGACGATGTCCTGCTCCTTCCTGATGCCTCTGAAGTTGTTCCCTCCGAAGTAGAGACAAAGAGTCGCTTAACTCGCGGAATCGAACTCTCTATTCCGATTGTTAGTTCGGCAATGGACACTGTCACTGAGAGCAAAATGGCTATCGCGATGGCTAAGGCTGGCGGCATTGGAATCGTTCACCGCAACCTCGCAATCGAAGCCCAAGTTGCCAATGTTCTTGAAGCGAAGAAGCATGGAATCGTCGGCGCAGCTGTCGGAGTTGGCGATGATGGTTTTGCTCGCGCATCTGCACTCATTGAGGCAGGCGTTGATGTTGTGGTCGTTGATACCGCTCATGGCCACCACAGAGCGGTCTTAGATTCGATCGCTCGTATCAAGAAGAGCTTCCCTCAGATTCAAATCATCGGTGGAAACGTTGCAACTCGTTCAGGAGCACAAGCGCTTATTAATGCAGGTGTCGATGCTGTCAAAGTTGGCGTTGGACCTGGTTCTATTTGCACCACTCGCGTTGTTGCAGGAGTTGGCGTTCCACAAGTGACTGCAATTATGGAAGCGCACAAAGCATGTTTTGTAGCGGGCATTCCACTGATCGCAGATGGCGGACTTCAATACTCTGGAGATATTGCAAAGGCGATTGTTGCTGGTGCGGATACCGTGATGCTTGGTTCACTTCTCGCTGGTTGTGACGAATCACCCGGCGAACTCCTTGAACTTAATGGTCGCCAATACAAGGGTTACCGCGGAATGGGTTCACTCGGTGCGATGCAATCTCGCGGTGAGCAGAAGTCGTATTCCAAAGATCGTTACATGCAAGATGATGTACTCGCTGAAGATAAACTTGTTCCCGAAGGTATTGAAGGCAAAGTCGCTTACCGCGGCCCTGTCGCAACAGTCTTACATCAACTCGTTGGCGGACTTCGTTCAGGTATGGGTTATGCAGGCGCTGCGACTATCACTGATCTCCAACGCAATGGCCAACTCATTCAGATCACCGCAGCCGGGCTACAAGAGAGCCACCCACATGATGTTTTGGATATAGCAGAAGCCCCTAACTACAACCGAGGTGCACAGTAAATGAGCGAAATCGAGATCGGTCCCGGAAAGCGCGCCCGCCAGGCATATTCCTTTGACGATATTGCGATCGTCCCAAGCCGACGTACTCGTGACCCTGAAGAGGTCTCGATCAATTGGCAGATTGATGCGTACAAGTTCGCACTTCCCATGATGGCTGCACCGATGGATTCAGTGGTCTCACCTGATACAGCTATCGCCATTGGAAAACTTGGCGGCCTAGGTGTTCTCAATCTTGAAGGACTCTGGACTCGTCATGAGGATCCACGAATCGCCCTTGCAGAGATTGCATCACTTCCAGAAGAGCAAGCGATCCGTCGCATGCAAGAGTTGTATTCAGCTCCGATTCAATCTGAACTCGTCAAAACTCGTATTGCAGAGATTCGTGCATCTGGCGTAACTGTTGCTGCAGCTCTTTCACCACAACGAACTGCTGAATTTGCCAACGACGTCATCAAAGCTGGCGTAGATATCTTCGTGATTCGCGGAACAACTGTTTCAGCAGAGCACGTTGCAACAAAGAGTGAGCCATTGAACTTAAAGAAATTTATCTACGAACTCGATGCCCCTGTGATTGTTGGCGGATGTGCAACGGGAACTGGCGCTCTCCATTTGATGCGCGCTGGTGCTGCCGGAGTGCTCGTTGGTTTTGGTGGGGGATCAGCCCACACAACTCGTACTGTTCTTGGTATCTCGGTTCCGATGGCTTCAGCAGTTGCTGAAGTTGCTAGTGCGCGCCGTGATTACATGGATGAATCTGGTGGACGTTACGTTCACGTCATTGCCGATGGTTCTGTCGGTGGCTCAGGAGATATCGCAAAGGCGATTGCTTGTGGCGCAGATGCAGTCATGATGGGATCACCACTTGCTAAGGCCAATGAGGCACCTGGTAAAGGCTGGCACTGGGGTCTTGAAGCAGCACATGCTGAACTCCCACGTGGAAATAGAGTCAAGGTCGGCACAGTTGGCTCACTCGAAGAGATTCTTGTTGGACCGTCACACACTGCAGATGGTTCGATGAACCTCTTCGGCGCACTGCGCCGCGGTATGGCCACATCTGGTTACTCAGATCTCAAAGAATTCCAACGCGTAGAAGTAGTTATTGCGCGTGGCTGATCAAGAACTCGTTTTAGTTGTTGATTTTGGAGCTCAATATGCACAGCTGATTGCGCGAAGAGTTCGTCAAGCTAATGTCTATAGCGAGATAGTTCCTTCATCGATGCCGGTTGCGCAGATGCTTGCCAAGAAGCCCAAGGCGATCATTCTCTCGGGCGGCCCATCGAGTGTTTATGCGGATGGTGCACCAACGCTAGATCCTGCGATCTTTGATCATAATCTTCCGATCTTTGGAATTTGTTATGGCTTCCAAGCGATGGCAGCAGCTCTCGGCGGAGTCGTCAGCCAGACAGGAAAGTCAGAGTTCGGTCGCACCTCACTGAAGCACTCAGGATCTTCGCGTCTATTCGGAGATATTGATAAAGAGTTCCGAGTCTGGATGTCACACGGGGATAGCGTCACAGAAGCACCATCAGGATTCATATCGACGGCATCTACAGAAGATACGCCGATCGTTGCATTTGAAAGCTCTGATGCACTTCTGGTCGGAGTCCAATTTCATCCCGAGGTACTGCATTCAGAGAATGGTCAAGAAATTCTCCGTCGCTGGCTCATAGATATTGTCGGCTGCACACCTTCGTGGACATCTGCAAATATTGTTGCAACTGAAGTTGCGAAGATTAAAGCCCAAGTTGGCGATAAGAGAGTTATTTGTGGACTCTCCGGTGGAGTCGACTCTGCAGTAGCTGCAGCAATTGTTCAGAAGGCGATCGGATCACAACTCACATGTGTCTTCGTTGATCATGGATTACTTCGACAAGGTGAGGCCGAGCAAGTCGAGAAAGATTTCGTAGCAGCAACTGGTGTCTCACTTATGGTTGTTGATGCAAAGAAGAAGTTTCTTGATGCTCTCGCTGGAGTGACCGATCCTGAGGCGAAGCGAAAGATTATTGGGAGAGAATTCATTCGAACATTTGAAGAAGCTGCTCGTGAGCTTTCAGCACATGACTCTGTAGATTTCTTAGTGCAAGGCACTCTCTATCCAGATGTTGTTGAATCTGGTGGGGGAGAAGGAACTGCAAATATTAAGTCCCACCACAATGTTGGTGGCTTGCCAGATGATCTTCAATTCGCATTGATCGAGCCGCTGCGGACTCTCTTCAAGGATGAGGTGCGTGAGGCTGGGCTTGAATTAGGGCTCCCAGAAGAGATTGTCTGGCGCCAACCCTTCCCAGGTCCAGGCTTAGCAATTCGCATTATCGGTGAAGTTACTGAGAATAGACTTACAATTCTTCGAAACGCTGACTTAATCGTCCGTGATGAATTAAAATTGGCGAAGTTGGATCGAGAGATTTGGCAGTGCCCAGTAGTACTACTCGCAGATGTTCGTAGCGTTGGAGTACAGGGTGATGGAAGAACATACGGTCATCCAATTGTTCTTCGCCCAGTTTCAAGTGAAGATGCAATGACTGCAGATTGGAGTCGACTTCCGTACGATGTACTGGAGAAGATCTCAACTCGCATCACGAATGAGGTTCGCGAAATTAATCGAGTCACACTCGACTTAACGAGCAAACCACCTGGAACCATCGAGTGGGAATAACGGTAGAAAGAGAATGGGAGTCACGATGAAGCGTTCAGTTATCACAACTGTTACAGCCCTCCTTGTCATCTCCTTCATTCCTGCCAACTCTTTTGCATCCGATAGCGGTAGCGAGAAAAAGAGTAAAGCGAAACAGACAACAACTGCAGCACCTGTTGCTCCGGCCTTAAAGTGTCGCCCTACTCGTGCAATCGGTCATACGGCGCTTCGCGTCGGCATCCCAGTTGTTCGCATACCTGCTCCTTCACGCACACTTACCTTTACAACTAATTGCGGAGATATCGTCGTACAGACTGACGGCGTCGCTGCCCCCATGACCACAACCGCGATGACCTATCTCGCTAAACAGGGTTATTTCAACCACACACTTTGCCATCGTCTCACCACTGCTGGAATCTTTGTGCTGCAATGTGGAGATCCCACTGCAACCGGATCTGGTGGACCGAACTGGCAGCCATATCGCGATGAGAATCTTCCAACAAGTGCAGCAAATGATTATCCTGAAGGAATAGTTGCTATGGCGAACTCTGGCCCTAACACAAATGGCTCACAATTCTTCTTCGTCTATGCAGATACCACCCTCCCACCGGCTTATACACGTTGGGGAACGATTATTAAAGGGTTAGATATCGTCAAAGCTATAGCCGCCCAGGGAGTTGCAAATGGCACCCAAGATGGCCCACCAAAGCAGACCGTGGCGATCGAATCGGTCAGCATTCGTTAATTCATCCTGGTCAGATTTAGTACTAGCCAGTAGATCTCGTTACAAAATTGCTACAAAAGCTATTTCACCCGGCCCTCATGTCAAGAGGAAATTCCTTCTTTTTGACTAGTGCACATTTGCGACAAATCACTTAGGCTGTCTCCACTGCTACGGATTGCTCGCCGGTATTCGGTGAGGTCAACGATTCATAAGCAATCCGAAGTTTGATCTGATCAAACTTTTACCCTCGATAGGAGAGAAATACATGTTCACCTCAAAGAAGTCACGTCGAGTACTTGTACTCGCTACGGCTGTCGTTGGGTCTTTGGTAGCGAGCATTCTTCCAGCAAGTGCTGAGAATGCGGCACCTAAGGGCGATCTCGTCCTTGTGCGCAACCAAGACTTCGCAACATTTAATCCAGATCTTGCTCAGAATGACTCGATCTTCCCACAACAACAAATTTACGAGCCTCTCTACATGATTAGCCAAGATGGTAAGACAGTTTCACCATGGCTAGCAAAGAGCTCTTCACAAGCAGCTGATAAATTAACTTGGACAATCAAGCTACGTACCGATATTAAGTTCAGCGATGGAACACCTATGACATCTGCAGATGTTAAGTTCTCACTTGACCTCGCAACAAAGGGCGATGGCTGGGGCTTCTTGAACACTGCTATCGACACAATCACGACACCAGATGCAGCAACAGTTGTCATCAAGACAAAGACCCCTTGGGCTCCTTTGCTCTCTGACCTTGCTTGCTTCTCTAACTCAATCCTTCCTAATAACTTCGGCGGAAAGACAGCTGAAGCTTTCTACAAGGCTCCAATCGGAACAGGCCCATTCAAGCTTGATCACTGGACACCTGGAACTGAACTCAAGATGGTTGCAAACACAAATTACTGGCAGCCAGGAAAGCCTTACTTGAACTCAGTAACATGGAAGTACGTTGTCGATGACAACACCCGTGCATTGATGCTCGCATCAGGCCAGGCTGACATCAACGAGTTCCCACCAGCAACTTCTGTTCCACAGATCAAGAAGACCGCAGGTCTTATGGTCAAGGCATTCCCTGCCGCTGCATCAGAATTCATCGCTATGAATGAATTGAGTACTCCAGCGCTCGCTGATGTACACGTTCGTCGTGCTCTTTCTTATGCATTTGATCGTCGCGCAGTCATCAAGGTAGTCCTTGGTGGTCTTGGAACCCCATCAAACTCAATCCTCGCTCCAAATGTTGGCTTCTACGATGCTAAGTCACCAGGCGTTCAATATGACCTCAAGGCTGCTGCTGCAGAGCTTGCAAAGTCAAAGTTCGCTAAGGGACTCAAGCTTGAATATCTAGCAACATCAGGAAGCGTCGAAGATAATGCGATGAGCTCAATCCTGCAGGCATCTCTGAAGAAGATTGGTGTAACACTCACCATCAAGACTCAAGAGCCAAAGGTAAAGCGCGCAACTCAGAAGGCGATGAATTATCAGCTAACAAGCACAGGCTGGACAATGGATATTTCAGATCCAGACGAATTGCTTACATTCGCACTTGATCCTGAGAACGGTGGAACACACGCTTTCTACACGAACTATAACAACCCAGCTGTTGTTGCTGCAGTTCGCGCTGGACAGTCAAATGCCGATCCAGTCGCTCGCCAGAAGTCATACTCATTTGCGCAGAAGACAGTTGCAGATGAAGCGATGATGATCTTTGCCTACAATGCCCCATACATCTATTCATGGAGCTCAAAGGTCACTGGATTCGAAGTAACCCCAACGCTTTCTTACCATATGGAAGATGTGAAGAAGGGTTAATTAATTCAGTACTACGAATATGGGGAGTACGCTCCCCATATTCAGTTTTTAATAAAAAAGTAATAACTCGTTAGAAACTAGAGAGGGCGTGGTGGGGCTTTAATGAATTTCTTGTTCTATGCAGGCAAGAGGTTCTTACAAGTCCTACCCGCCCTCTTTGGCATCTCTGTTGTTGTCTTTCTCTTAGTTCATGCAATTCCTGGTGATCCAGCAGATGTAATCCTTGGTCAACGAGCAACTGATGAGCGCGTTAAGGCGATTCACCACTTGCTTGGGATCGACCGTCCGCTTCTCATCCAGTACTTCTCTTTCTTGGGCCACCTCTTCCAGGGCTCTCTTGGGGTAAGTTTTTATAACAACACCGCCGTTAGCTCCCTCATTGCAGGAAGATTGAGCGCAACTCTCTTCTTGATGTTCGGTGGAATTATTCTTGCTCTGCTTATCAGCCTCCCACTCGCAATTCTCGCAGCATCAAAAGAAGGTGCAATCAGAGATCAGGTTGTGCGCGTGGTGCCTATCATTGGTTTAGGAATGCCTCAAGTTTGGATCGGTATAGAACTGATCTTGCTCTTTGGTCTCAAAATTCATCTCTTCCCGGTAAGTGGTTTCGGGGATACTTTCTTGCAACATCTGCGCTCCACATTCTTGCCATCGCTCTCAATCGCAATTGGTCTATCACCTATTCTGATCCGTAGTCTTCGTGCAGCGATGCTCGAGATCCTCGAAGCAGATTTTGTATTAACAGCGAAGGCCAAGGGAATCGGGCGGACTAGAGTCATGCTCTCCCACGTTGTACGTAACGCGGTTATCGCATCTGTCACCGTGCTCGGAGTAAATATCGCTTACCTTGTCGGCTCAACCGTGATTGTTGAGCGAGTCTTTGCGATCCCAGCAACTGGCTCTCTCATGATCGATGCGATTTCACAGCGAGATTATCCCATTGTGCAAGGCGTCACCATCTTCTTTGCTCTCGTCGTTGTCACCGTCAACTTGCTCGCAGATTTGATTCATGCCGCACTTGATCCGCGGGTAGCGCTATGAGAACTCAACGCTTTGGCGGTAAGGGAATTGTTAAGAGACTTAACTTCTCTGCAAATACCGCTCTCTACTCTGGAATTATCATTATTGGACTTCTAGCCATCATTGCGATTGCTGCTCCATTACTCTCTCACTACGATCCAATCGGCCAGGATTTAGAAAATACCCTGATCGCTCCAACCAGACATCACCTTTTAGGTACTGATCAGCTTGGTCGAGATGTACTTACTCGCATAATGTATGGCGCCCGAATCGATTTAACGATCGGAATCCTTGCAGTGGTCTTTCCATTCATACTTGGTACGACCCTTGGATTGATCTCGGGTTGGCGTGGTGGACTCTTTGACACACTGGTAATGCGTATCGTCGATACAACAATCGCATTTCCTTTCTATGTCATGGCTATCGCTCTCGTATTTGTAGTGGGTGCCGGCCCTAAGGCGATTATCTTGGCGATCAGCTTGGTCGGATGGGTTGCCTATTGCAGAATTGTTCGAGCAGCTGTGCTGGTTGCTAAAGAGTTGGATTACGTCCATGCTGCAAAGCTGAGCGGGCTTCCAACATCTCGAATTTTACGAAAGCACGTTCTGCCAAATGTTATTACTCAGGCGATTATCTTCTCGATGAGTGACATCGTCTTGAGCATCTTGGCGATCGTTTCTCTTGGTTATCTCGGTCTTGGTGTTCCGATTCCAACAGCTGAATGGGGATCGATGATTCAAGAAGGCCAGGCTTATATCTTGCAACAGTGGTGGATCCCTACTATTCCAGGAGTTATGGTTGTTATCACTGGCTTTGGGCTCTCACTTATCGGCGATGGATTGGTGAAGAGGTTAAATAAATGAGTACGCCACTTCTATCAGTCAGAGATCTCCATGTTGAGATTGATACTTCTCGCGGTCTCTTAAAAGCGATTCGCGGTGTCTCCTTAGATATTAACGCTGGAGATAGCCTTGGAATCGTTGGCGAATCTGGCAGCGGTAAATCCATTACTCTCAAGGCAATTCTTGGTCTACTTCCGAAGAATGCGCGAGTAACCAGTGGAGAGATCCATGTCGACGGAGTAGATCTAGCGACGCTGAGTGAAAAAGCCAGGCGCGCACTACTTTCAGAGAAAATTGGAATTGTCTTCCAAGATGCGATTGCAGCCCTGAATCCAGTAATGCGCATCGGCGTACAAATTGCAGAGGTCCCTCATCGCCGACTTGGTTGGTCGAAAGAGAAATCCCATGCACGCGCGATCGAGCTCATGGAGCTCGTAGGAATTCCAGAGGCAGAGAAACGTTTCTCTCTCTATCCACATCAACTATCTGGTGGCTTGCGCCAACGTGTAGCAATTGCGATAGCACTTTCTGGAAACCCACAATTAATCTTCTGCGATGAGCCAACCACTGCCCTTGATGTCACCATTCAGGCTCAAGTTCTTCGTTTGTTGATGGAACTTCGCGTCAAAGAGCGCACTGGTCTTGTCTTTGTTACCCATGACCTCGCCGTTGTTAACGAGATCTGTGATGAGATCAACGTTATGTATGCCGGTCGCTTCGTTGAAAGCGGAAGCGTTGCAAATACCTTCCAACGCCCGTCGCATCCGTACACCTACTCATTATTGAAATCAGCTCCGGATGTTGATCACCAAAGTGAGCGACTCTTCTCAATATCGGGGGAGACAGCAGATCTCACCAAACCCGTTACAGGTTGCCCATTTGCGCCGCGCTGTTTTGCTGCAACACAATTGTGTAGCGAGAGCGAGCCAGCACTTCTGGCCCAGGCAAGCTCATTTTCGGCATGCCATCACGCATCAAACTTCACCGAGAAGATCCCTACAGATCATTTCTCCCTAGGTACTCAGGGGAAGGCACACTCATGAGTGAGATCGTTTTAAGTGCAACTAATTTATCTAAGCATTTCATTGGTAAGCAATCTGTGATTGGCAAGATCCGCGGTAAAGAGCCTTTGTCAGTCCCTGCTGTCGATGGAGTAGATCTCTCGATGCCAGCTGGATCAACAATTGGGCTTGTCGGAGAATCTGGTTGTGGTAAGTCCACTCTTGGAAGAACACTCGTTGGTCTTTATCCATCGAGCGGAGGATCTCTCTCACTCTTTGATCGTCAGATTGGTAATGATCGTTCTCTTGAAGAACGTCGCGCAGTGCAAATGATCTTCCAAGATCCGTACTCCTCGTTAAACCCCCGCATGAAAGTCCGGGATATGCTCGAAGAGATTCTCTTATTCCATAAGCTTGCAGATAAAGAGAGCGTTCAGAAACGCTGTGTTGAGTTGATGGAACTTGTTGGATTGCCAGTTACTGCTTTACAGGCCTATCCACGTCAGTTCTCGGGTGGACAGCGCCAACGAATCGGTATTGCCCGCGCGCTCGCACTAGAGCCAAAGATTCTTATCGCAGATGAAGCGGTTTCAGCTCTCGATGTATCGGTTCAGGCCTCCATCGTTAACCTTCTCCAAGATTTGAAGCGCGATTTGGGCCTCACAATGCTCTTTATCTCTCACAATATTGCGATTGTGCGACAGGTTAGCGATCGTATTGCGGTGATGTACTTGGGCCGTATCGTTGAAGAAGGCTTGACCTCTGAAGTATTTAATAACCCACAACATCCTTATACAAAATTACTTCTTGGATCAGTTCCAAAGATGACCCCAGGTTCAAAACTTGGAGCTGCGCCTCAAGGTGAACTCCCAACAATTCAAGCGCGCTACGAGGGTTGCCGCTTCCAGAGCCGTTGCCCTATTGCGAAATCTGCCTGCGCCACAACAGATCCTGCGCTCATCCAGATTGGATCGAAGGATCACCAAGCTGCTTGTATCAATCTTTAACATGAAGAGTTCACCGCTCTTTCGAACGGTGATTATTTACATAGAGAGAGGCTCGCGATGGCAGAGTTACTGATCATAGGAAGCGAAAGAAGTGAAGCTGGCATCCCTGCAGCGATGGAGATCTTGCGTCGTGGTGGTTCTGCGCTAGAAGCGGTTGAACGCGGATTGATCCTCTGTGAAGATAATCTTGCAGATCATTATGTAGGCACCGGTGGCCTCCCCAATGCACGCGGAGAAGTAGAACTTGATGCATCCATCATGGTTGGCTCATCCCGCGCATTCGGCGCAGTTGGAGCTGTGAAGAATTTCCCTAATCCAATTTCGATCGCACGCGCAGTGATGGAGAAGTTGCCACAGCATGCCCTTCTTGTGGGTCAAGGCGCTGAAGATTTTGCAGACTCAGTTGGATTTAAACGTGCCGAACTCTTAACTCCAGAAGCTAAAGAGCTTTGGCTGCAGCAACTTCGAGATGTTCCTGTTCAATCCATTGAAGGCGAAAACACCAAGGCGATGACCGGTGACGTTCGCTACCGCTTGGCTGCAATCGAGCTTGTGAAAAAGTTTGCACCTCACGAGGGCCCATGGGGAACAATCAACATTATCGCTCGCGATCGCTCTGGAGAGATTGTCTGCGGCGTAAGCACCAGTGGCTATCCATACAAGCACCCAGGCAGAGTCGGAGATTCTTCGATCCCAGGAGCTGGAAATTATGCGGATAGTCGCTATGGCGCAGCAGCGTGCACCGGTCGTGGTGAGCTCTCGCTACGTGGCGGAACTGCACGAACAGTTGTAGAAAATATGCGCCACGGTATGAGCGCCGAAGATGCTTGTTTTGAAGCTCTCAAAGATGCAAGAAATCTTCCTGATGATTTCAGAGCTGAACTTCGATGTCTTGCTATCACCGCAGATGGCCACCATGGTGGCGCTGCTGGTATGGAAGGTTCTACATACACACTGATGACCGAGAGTTCTACTCAACCTGAGTTCCGACCAAGAAAGGCACTACTATGAAAATCTACATCAGCTCCGACATGGAAGGCACAGCAGGAGTAGTCGATTGGACCCAATGTCTCCACGGAAATCCAGAGTATGGCTACTACCGCGATCTGCTTCAAAACGAGATCAATGCAAGTATTGAAGGCGCACTTGCTGCAGGAGCCACAGAGTTCTTGGTCAATGATTCGCACTCAAGCATGCAAAATCTCAAACCTGCAACCCTTGCTGGCAAGGCTCGTTACTTGTCAGGAAAACATAAGCCTATGTACATGATGCAAGGCCTCGATAGTTCATTTGATGCAATCTTCTTCGTGAGCTACCACGGTTCGATGAGTAGCGAGGGTTCTGTTCTTTCACATACGTACAATCCACGCGCGATTGCAGATATCAAGCTCAATGGAAAGATCGTCTCAGAGGCTGGCTTAAATAGCCTTGTTGCACAGCACTACGGTGTCCCAATCGTTCTTGTGACTGGTGATGAGACAACACGTATCGAGACAGAGCTTTGGTCACCTGATGTTCGCTCTGCAGTTGTGAAAGAGAGCGTCTCACGCCTTGCAGCTAACTCGATGCACCCAGTTGAAGCCTGTGAACTTATTAAGTCGAAGGCTAAAGATGCAGTAACTAACCTTGCATCTATTCGTAAGCCTGCGATCACTCTGCCTGCAACAATTGAGATCAGCTTCCATAATGGAGACTTTGCAGAACAAGCCACATGGATTCCAGGCACTACCCGAACAGGTGCGAAGACTGTGGAACTGACTGATACAGACCCACTTGCGCTCTTCAAGCGTTTCATCACCACCGTATTCCTTAGCCGCACAATCGTCGAATAGTAAGAGGAGCACTCATGACTGATCTCAGAGGAAAAATTGCCATCGTTACTGGTTCTGGAAATGGAATTGGGCGAGCGACGGTCAAAAAGATTGCTGAATCTGGGGCGAAGGTCACCGTTTCAGATGTTATTGTCGAAGATGGAGAACGAACCGTTGCAGAGATTAAAGCTGCAGGCGGAGAAGCGATCTTTGTCCAGGCGGATATCTCGCAAGAGTCACAGGTAAAGAACCTTATCGATACCACCGTCAGTACATATGGTGGTCTAGATATTCTGGTTAATAATGCTGGAGTGGGTGGCGGTCAGCTGCGCACACACGAGATCGAACTCGAAGACTTCATGCGCATTATGGCGATCAATGTCGGCGGAACATTCCTCTGCACAAAGTATGCGCTTCCACATTTCTTGAAGCAACGCGATGGAAGAATTGTTAATATCGCATCTACCTATGGATTGATCGGTGCACCGAAGGCTGCTGCATATTGCGCATCTAAAGGTGCGATCATCAACTACACCCGTCAACTCACTGTTGATTATGCCCCAGATGGAATTCGCATCAATGCGATCTGCCCAGGATATATCGATACAAGTCTTGGTCGTCGACGTGCGACTTTGGCACCAGGGGAACTTGAGGCAGCTATTGCACGCCGTGAGAAGGCTGCAGGAATGCAACCTATTGGCCGTCAGGCACAGCCAATCGAGGTTGCAAATGTTGCTGCATTCTTAGTCTCTGATGATGCTTCATTTATGACAGGCTCAATCGTAACTGTCGATGGAGGCTGTGTAACAACCTTCAATTATGGTGAGGCCTCTAACTAGTTTTATTTAGTTGCGACTACCTTGTAGGTCTCAGCATGTCGACCTTCAGGTAGTCCGACTAGCTTTGCGTTAATAGAGCCCCATTCGCGGATACGTTCGGCCATTGCATCCATATCTGCAATCTGACTGACATGTTCGCGCAGCGCCGCAATCTTCATCTCAATTGTGCTTGTTGTATCGATATGGTGGTCATGAAATTCATTTGTCATGACCCAGGCCTCAGAGACGTTCCAAGGCTCTAGACCTTCCTCACTCAGCAGGTCAGGGAATGCAAAGGGATTTCCGCAATCGGGATAGACCGCCTGCATAGCTGCTTCAGCAGCAGCAAGGTGATCTGGATGAGAGGCGAAGATTCGATCATAATTTCTCTCAGGACTCTGTACAACGAGTCTTTGTGGGCGAACTTTGCGAATCACACGAACGATATCTTTGCGAAGCGCGATAGTTGGCTCAAGGAGCCCATCGTGATAATTCAAGAAATGGATATTACTGACGCCAAGGACTTTCCCAGCATTGGTCTGTTCACGTTGGCGAGTTTTGCGCATCTCATCGCGAGTAATTGTTAGGTCACTTCCACCTTGATCCCCGTTGGTGCATATGCAGTAAGAGACTTCAATTCCGGCAGCGGTCCATTGAGCGATACTTGCGCCAGCGCCAAAGTCGAGATCATCGGGGTGGGCGGTCACGAAGAGAATTCGCTCAACATCTTTATCGTCCATGGGTGGCATGCAATTTTGTCCTATCTCGGGGCTATGCTCGCCCCGTGTCATTAGTAGATGGTCTCAATCCACAACAACAAGCGGCGGTAGAGCACGAGGGTACCCCTTTACTCGTTGTTGCTGGTGCAGGCTCAGGTAAGACGCGTGTTCTCACACGTCGTATTGCATACCTCATGGCGAACCGCGGGGTTGCCCCCTTCGAAATTTTGGCAATTACCTTTACAAATAAAGCGGCTGCCGAGATGAAAGAGCGCGTTGCAGATCTTGTCGGTGATCGTGCCCGAAGTATGTGGGTCTCAACTTTCCACAGCGCATGTGTCCGTATCCTTCGCCAAGAAGCTGTCCGCCTTGGTTATTCCAACTCATTTACGATCTATGACTCCAGTGATAGCTTGCGCCTGCTCTCTGTGATTATGAAAGATCTGCACTTAGATTCCAAGCAGTACACCCCGCGTGCGGTTCATAGCATGATCTCCACCGCGAAAAATGAGTTAATGGGGCCAGCAGATTTTCAATTGCAAGCCGCTGATGCCTTTCAACATATCGTTGCAGAGATCTTTGCTCTCTATCAGCGCAGGCTTCAATCAGCGAATGCGATGGATTTCGATGATCTCATCGCTAAAACAGTTGAAGTCTTACAGAGATTTCCCGAAGCCCGTAACCGCTATCGATCCCGATTCAAGCATGTCTTAGTAGATGAGTACCAAGATACAAATCATGCTCAATATATTCTGGTTCGCGAACTTGTTGGGACTGCCCACGAAGGGATCCCGTTAGCCGAGCTCTGCGTGGTCGGTGATGCCGACCAATCTATCTATGCATTCCGCGGTGCAAATATTCGTAATATTCTCCAATTTGAAGAGGATTATCCAAACTCGACCACAATTCTTCTTGAACAAAATTATCGCTCGACTCAAAATATTCTTGGCGCAGCAAATGCTGTTATCTCCAATAACCCAGGGCGTAAAGAGAAGAACTTATGGTCGCAAGAAGGCGCTGGTGCACCGATCACAGGCTACCTCGCCGAATCAGATCATGATGAAGCCGGCTATGTTGGCCGCGAGATCAATCGACTTCGTGATGAGAGTGAATCACTTCCTGGCGATACCGCAATTTTCTATCGAACAAATGCACAATCTCGTATCTTTGAAGAGACCTTTATGCGTATGGCGATTCCTTATAAGGTTGTTGGGGGAGTGCGCTTCTACGAACGTAAAGAGGTCAAGGATTTCTTAGGCTATCTACGCGTACTTGTTAATAGCGAAGATGAGATCTCACTTCGCAGAATCATTAATACACCCAAGCGTGGAATTGGTGATCGCGCCCTTGAGGTCATCGACGAACATGCTAAAAACTCTGCAATCTCATTCTGGAGTGCACTCTGCCAAGCAAGTGTCGCTCCCGGGGTTGCGGCCCGCGCCGCAGGATCGATCCGTGATTTCGTTACCCTCATTGAAGAGCTACGAACATTGGTAGAGGCGAAGGTCCGCCCATCTGTGATCGCTCAAGCAGTTCTTGAACAGAGCGGATTACTCATTGAATTACAGAACTCACAAGATCCCCAAGATGAGGGTCGTATCGAGAACCTTGAAGAGCTCGTCTCTGTTGCAGCCGAGTATGAAGAGGGTGAAGTAGAAGATGGTGAAGAGATCTCACTTCTTGGTTTCTTAGAGCAGGTCTCACTCGTTGCAGATTCAGATCAGATTCCAGAGGGTGAAGATCATGGCGGAGTTGTCACCATGATGACTCTACATACCGCAAAGGGTCTTGAATTTCCGACAGTCTTTCTCACTGGAATGGAGGAAGGAATCTTCCCTCACTCGCGCACACTCGGTGATCCATCTGAAATTGAAGAAGAACGTCGCCTTGCCTATGTTGGCCTCACTCGCGCGCGTAAGCGACTCTATCTATCGCGTTCTGAGTATCGCTCATCATGGGGTGCGCCGATGTACAACCCACCATCACGATTCTTGCAAGAGATTCCAGAAGATCTGATCACCTGGAATGAAATTCAACGATCTTCATCGGTTACCACTCGCAGCACAACACCACGTTCATTTGGACCACCTCCGAAAGCGACAGGTAAGCGGACATCCGAGACTATTGCCCTCTCTGCTGGCGATCGTGTGTCTCATGACACATTTGGATTAGGAACGGTCGTTGAAGTAAGCGGAGATGGCGATCGAGCCCAAGCAACAATTAACTTCGGCAGCGCTGGCGAGAAGCGCCTGCTGCTGCGCTATGCGCCGGTAGAGAAGCTCTAAATCCCTATTAGAATCAGCCTGTTAGTTTTTGAATCTCTATTTAGATCGGGGTACTGAGTGGATCTCTTTGAGTATCAAGCTCGAGATCTCTTCGAAGCACATAACATTCCAGTTCTTGGCGGAGCTGTTGCAGTCACTGCAGCAGAAGCCGAAACTGCGGCTGCATCTATGGGTGGAAAAGTTGTCGTTAAAGCGCAGGTAAAAATTGGCGGACGTGGAAAAGCTGGCGGAGTGAAGCTTGCAGAGAATGCAGCAGATGCTCGCGTAAAAGCAGATGCAATCCTTGGAATGGATATCAAGGGCCACACTGTTCATAAAGTGATGATCGCTCAAGCTGCTCCAATCGCCGAAGAGTATTACATGGCGATCTTGCTCGACCGTGCGAACCGAAACTTCCTCGTTATGGCATCTGTTGCCGGCGGTATGGAGATTGAAGAAGTTGCACATACTCAACCAGAGAAACTTGCTCGCGTCGGTATCGATCCCAATGTTGGAATTTCACATGCACAAGCGATCGAGATTGTTAAGGCTGGACAATTCCCTGCAGAAGTAGTCGATCAAGTCGCTGACGTGCTCCTCAAGTTATGGGCTGCCTTTGTCGCGGAAGATGCAACGTTGATGGAGATCAACCCACTGGTCAAAACTGAAGATGGTCGCATCGTTGCACTCGACGGAAAAGTCACTCTCGACGATAGCGCTTCATTCCGACATTCTTCTCATGAGGCTCTCGAAGATCATGACTCTGCAAATCCCTTAGAGGCTGCAGCAAAGGCGAAGAACCTTAACTATGTCAAGCTTGATGGCGAGGTCGGCATTATCGGAAATGGTGCTGGTCTTGTGATGAGCACACTCGATGTCGTCGCTTATGCTGGCGAAAAATATGGCGTTAAGCCCGCAAACTTCTTAGATATCGGTGGCGGTGCATCCGCTCAAGTTATGGCTGATGGTCTCTCGATTATCTTGGGCGATCCTGCTGTCCGTAGCGTCTTCGTCAATGTCTTCGGTGGAATCACTGCTTGTGACGCAGTCGCTAATGGAATTGTTCAGGCCCTTGAAATGCTTGGCGATAAGGCAACAAAGCCGATCGTTGTACGCCTCGATGGCAATAACGTCCTTGAAGGTCGTCGTATTTTGAATGAGGCGGCGCACCCACTTGTGCAGCAGCTCGAGACGATGGATGGAGCAGCTGCAAAGGCTGCGGAATTGGCGGCAAAGTAATGGCTATCTTCATCGATGAGAATACAAAGGTCATTGTTCAAGGTATGACAGGTTCTGAAGGAACTAAGCACACCGGTCGCATGATTAAATCCGGAACAAATATTGTTGGCGGAGTTACCCCTGGCAAGGGTGGCCAAACTGTTGAGATCGAAGGAAAGCAACTTCCTGTCTTCAATTCAGTAGCTGAAGCTGTGGCCGCAACAGGTGCGAATGCATCAGTAGTCTTTGTTCCGCCTAAATTTGCGAAGGCGGCAGTCATCGATGCGATCGATGCTGCGCTCCCACTCTGTGTTGTCATCACTGAAGGAATTCCGGTTCACGATACCGCCGCCTTCTATGCATATGCACTCTCGAAGGGAACTACTCGTTTAATTGGTCCAAACTGCCCAGGGCTCATCAGCCCAGGAAAAGCAAACCTTGGAATTATTCCAGCAGATATCACGGGCCCAGGAAAGATTGGACTTGTTTCAAAGTCTGGAACCCTGACTTATCAGATGATGTTTGAACTTCGTGACTTTGGTTTCTCTACCGCGATCGGAATTGGCGGAGATCCCATAATCGGCACAACGCATATCGATGCACTTCGCGCATTCCAAGATGATCCAGCAACCGAGGCGATCGTTATGATCGGTGAGATCGGTGGAGATGCTGAAGAACGCGCAGCAGCATTTATCAAGGAGTACGTCACCAAGCCTGTTGTTGGATATGTTGCAGGCTTTACCGCTCCTGAAGGAAAGACGATGGGCCATGCAGGCGCAATTGTCTCTGGATCATCTGGAACTGCTCAAGCGAAGAAAGAGGCGCTTGAAGCTGCTGGAGTTGCAGTAGGTAAGACCCCAAGTGAGACCGCTGCACTGATGCGCAAGTTGCTCGGTAAATAAGGCTCATCCATGTTAGGACGTATCCTCGCGGTCTCGCTACAACAGGCCGCAAGGAGCGTCGTACTCACTCTCTTTCCCGCAAGCTTCATCTCACTCTTTGCTTGGGCTACAGCAGGTAGCCAATCTGGAAATACGACGGATCCGATACGTGCCTCTATCTGGATCTGGCTCGGCGCACATTTAGTGCCTTTTCATCTCACTATTTCCAGTAATCCAGCAGCGGGCGCTCTCACTCTCTTACCTCTAGGAGCTTTGGTATTTCCCATCTGGGCGATCCGTAAGAGTTTTCCGAAGGTGAAAGAGACCCTCACCAAGGTCGAGGGTGCACGCTTCTTCTTTGCGCTTTCGTACACAGTGATTGCAACAATTCTTGCTCTCATCTCACAAAGCGGTGGAATTAAGCCACTCTGGTATCTCGTTCCTCTCTTCACTTTTCCTATTTCATACATCGCTACCTATGATTTTAAATCGGCACAGAATCGTTTTATTCGTTTCGCTTTCTATACCGTGATCACACTCTGGGGGAGTGCAGCCCTTATCCTCGCAATCTCACTCGCTGCTCATTGGAGCGTGCTGCATGATCTTGGAACCGTTATCGCACCTGGCTTAGTTGGAGGAGTCCTCTTCCTAGCGATTCAGGTTCTCTACATTCCTAATGCTGCATTTGCCGCGCTGGCATATCTCACCGGTATTGGTTTCAAACTCGGAGTTGGAACATCTATCTCCCCAACTCATTTCACACTCCACGGAATCCCTGCGATTCCACTCTTCGCTTCGCTTCCAACTGGCAAGCATCGAGCGCTTATTCTTGGTTTAGCGGTACTCCTCATCTTCGCCCTCATTATTTTTCTTCCACTCATTACTGAGCGATCTTCTTTTAAAGTTCTGCATCGCCGATCACTTCGTACCGCCGGGGTAACAATTGTGATGGTGACACTCTTTGGTTACCTCTCATCGGGAGAGTTGCTCACCGCAGAGATGAACCCTGTCGGAGTGACGTGGTGGCATATCACTGGCTACTTAGCTGCCGCCTTCTCACTCGCTCTTCTTATGGCTGTCTATCTGCCTGCGGGTATAAAGAAGGTAGCAAGGCGTGGCTAAAAAGATACTCCTGCTTGCATCTGGCGCAGGGTCGCTCGCACAAGCGCTCTTTGATTCACCGCTACCTGATCGCGCCGATTTTGTAGGGTTGATTTCAGATAAGGATTCTCTTGCGCTAGAACGCGCGCGCCTCGCCGATGTGCCAGCCTTTCACCTGCCGATGCTGGAGGATCGATCTGAATGGGATAAGCAACTTTTCTCTCTCGCTCTCACTCTCGCTCCCGATATCGTTGTGAGCGTCGGCTTTATGCGCATCCTCTCCCCAGACTTTGTACACCACTTCAAGGTGATGAATACTCACCCAGCTCTCTTGCCAGCTTTTCCGGGAGCACATGCGGTGCGTGACGCGCTCAAAGCTGGCGTCACCGAGACCGGGACAACGGTTCACTGGGTCGATGAGGGCATCGACACAGGGCCGATCATTTCTCAACGCATTGTTCTGGTTGAGCCCTTCGACACAGAAGATTCACTCCATGAACGTATTAAGATTGCGGAACGAAATCTCATTGTCGAGACTCTCTTAACCTGGATTGATGGAGCCCTATAACAATGAGCGAACGCAAACCGATCAAGAGAGCGCTACTAAGCGTCTACGACAAAACTGGCCTCATTGAACTTGGAACTGCATTGAACTCTGCCGGTGTTGAAATTCTCTCAACCGGATCCACAGCTAAAACTCTTGCATCAGCAGGTATCCCAGTAATTGCCGTAGAGGATTACACCGGCTTCCCTGAAATGATGGGCGGACGTGTTAAGACACTTCATCCTCGTATCCATGGTGGAATATTGGCTGATCAAAATAATCCCGAGCACCTTGCTGCAATCTCATCTCATGACATTGCACCCTTTGATCTCATCGTCGTAAATCTCTACCCATTTAGCGAGACGATCGCATCAACCCAAGATTTCGCAGAATGTATCGAACAGATCGATATTGGTGGCCCCAGCATGTTGCGTGGAGCTGCAAAGAATCATGGTTCTGTAGCTGTCATATCTGATCCATCCCAATATCTTCGCCTCATCACAGCTCTTGAACTAGGCGGTTTCACTCTGCAAGAGCGCATAGAGCTTGCGATGGAGACCTTTAGAGCGACTGCTGAATATGACATGACAATTGCCACCTGGCTTGGTGCGCGTATTGATCGTGCTGATGATTGGCGTGCAAAAGTCTGGCATCGCATCTCTGGGCTTCGCTATGGAGAGAATCCCCATCAGAGCGCATCCGTATATAGCGAAAATGGTTTTACTGGAATCGCTCAAGCAAAACAGCTACACGGCAAAGAGATGTCTTTCAACAACTACACCGATGCGGATGCTGCGCTACGTGCTGCTTACGATCATATTGATCCATGCGTTGCGATTATCAAGCATGCGAATCCATGTGGCATCGCCACAGCTTCAAATATCACAACTGCTCACCAGAAAGCCCACGCCTGTGATCCCGTCTCTGCATTCGGTGGCGTCGTTGCGGCTAATCGTGAAGTTACTGCAGAGATGGCGAAAAATTTAAGCGAGATCTTTACTGAGGTTGTGATTGCGCCATCTTTCACTGATGAAGCTATTGCAATCTTGAGCAAGAAGCCATCTATTCGCTTACTTACTATCGATGGCTATGCGACCGCCCGTGAAGAGAATCGCCCAATTTCTGGCGGCCTTTTGATCCAGGGTTCAGATTTAATTGATGCCGAAGGAGATGACCCAAAGAATTGGAAACAAGTCAGTGGGGATGCAGTCTCATCTGAAGTACTCAGTGATCTCGCATTTGCATGGCGCTCTGTGCGAGCAGTGAAGAGCAATGCCATCCTTCTTGCCCACGACAGCGCTTCTGTTGGAGTTGGAATGGGCCAAGTAAACCGAGTCGATTCTGCGCGCCTTGCAGTAAGCCGAGCAGGGGAGCGAGCGAAGGGCTCTGTCGCATCCAGCGATGCATTCTTCCCATTCGCTGACGGACTACAGATTTTGATCGATGCCGGCGTAAAGGCAGTTGTATCGCCAGGTGGAAGTATCCGCGATGAAGAAGTCATTGCTGCAGCGAAGGCTGCTGGAATTGCGATGTTCTTCACTGGAACAAGGCACTTCTCGCACGCTTAGAGTGCGATTATTTAGTACCGCAGAGAAAGATAGGATTCACCCATGAGCGCAATTACCTTAGATGGCAGAGCAACTGCTGCCGCAATTAAGGCAGAGCTCAAGGTAAAAGTTAGCGCGTTGGCAAACAAACCCGGACTTGGAACCATCCTTGTTGGTGACGATCCAGGATCTCATTCTTATGTTGGCGGCAAACATAAAGATTGTGCTGAAGTTGGAATCCACTCAATACGTATTGATCTACCTGCAACTTCTACACAAGCAGATGTCCTTGCTGCAATCGCAGATCTCAATGCTGCGAGAGAATGCACAGGATATATCGTGCAACTTCCACTACCACGCGGAATCAATGCCAATGCAATTCTTGAAGCGATTGATCCCTCAAAGGATGCTGATGGGCTTCACCCGCTAAACCTTGGCAAGCTTGTCATCGGTGAACCCGCACCACTTCCATGTACTCCACGCGGAATCATTGAACTCTTACATCGCTACAACGTTCCAACCAAGGGTGCAGAAGTTGTGATTGTCGGTCGTGGCCTCACTGTTGGTCGACCACTTGGATTAATCCTTTCCCGTCGCGGAGATGATGCAACTGTGACAACTGTTCATACATCTACCCGAGACCTCGCATTCCATACACGTCGTGCAGATATTGTCGTTGCTGCGGCGGGAGTTCCACACTCGATTACTGCCGAGATGATCAAACCCGGCGCTGCCGTACTAGATGTTGGTATCACTCGGACCGATTCAGGATTACAAGGCGATGTACGCCCAGATGTTCGCGAAGTCGCTGGATATTTCTCTCCAAATCCTGGCGGGGTCGGCCCCATGACTCGCGCGATGCTTCTGACCAATGTCGTCGAAGCGGCCTTACTTGGAACATCACGGTGAGAGCGAAGTGGAATGAGCTTTCCAAGCTAGAACAACTCTCGATCCTCTTTATCTTTATAGGAACTGGTCTTGCGATCATCGATCGAGTGAGAGCCGGCTCCATCATCTTGGCTCTCGGAACAGGTGGATTTAGCTATCTGAAGTACAAAAGGGTCGGAATGAAGCGTCGGATTGAGTTATTTCTACCACTCGCTATCGCTTGCGGGCTATTGGTGGTGGCGTTAACCCTTCCTCACGCGAGGTAGCATTTCAGCAGGATGTTCACAGACAGAGATAGATGAGAGAGAAGGCGGGCTAGACAAGATGGCGCTCAAAGGGAAAGTAACCGTTGTTGGATCAGGCTTCTATGGATCAACAACCGCTCTTCGATTAGCTGAATACAACATCTTCGAAACCGTCGTACTCACAGATATTGTTGAAGGAAAGCCAGAGGGTCTTGCTCTCGATATCAACCAATCTCGTCCTATCGAAGGATTCGAGACCAAGGTTATTGGCGCGACAACTACCGCTGAAGGTGGCGGATATGAAGCGACAGCTAACTCTGATGTTGTTGTGATTACAGCAGGTCTTCCACGTAAGCCAGGAATGTCTCGCACGGATCTCATCGGCGTAAATGCTGGAATCGTTCGCGGCGTTGCCGAAAATATTGCAAAGCACTCCCCAAAGGCAGTCATCATCGTGGTATCAAACCCACTCGATGAGATGACCGCTTTGGCACAACTTGCCACTGGATTCCCTAAGCACCAAGTTATGGGCCAGGCAGGAATGCTCGACACAGCGCGCTTCACAAACTTTGTTGCGCAGAAAGTCGGAGTCCCAGTCGGTTCGGTAAAGACACTTACCCTTGGTTCTCACGGAGAGACCATGGTTCCAGTTCCAAGCCGTTGCACTGTAGATGGCAAGCCACTCAGTGAAATTTTGAGTGAAGCAGATATCGCTGAACTCGTCGATCGCACACGAAATGGTGGAGCCGAAGTTGTTGCACTTCTTAAGACTGGATCTGCGTACTACGCCCCATCAGCTGCAGCTGCGCGTATGGCAAAGGCTGTTATCGAAGATTCAGGTGCGATCATGCCTGTCTGTGCATGGGTCGAAGGCCAATACGGTATCGAAGGCGTATATCTCGGAGTAGAAGCTGAGATCGGCAAGAATGGAATTCGCAAGGTTGTCGAGAGCGCTCTGACACCAAGTGAAGTAGATGCACTCAAAGTTGCGGCCGAAGCGGTCCGTGCCAAGCAAGCTGATGTAAAGGACCTCTAATATGAATAAGATCAAAGTTACAGGAACCGTCGTCGAGCTCGATGGTGATGAGATGACCCGCATTATCTGGCAGTTCATCAAGGATAAGTTGATCCTTCCTTATCTCGACGTGAACCTTGAGTACTACGACTTAGGCATTGAAAAGCGCGATGAGACTGATGATCAGATCACCATCGATGCTGCCAAGGCGATCCAGAAGCATGGAGTTGGCATTAAGTGCGCAACTATCACTCCTGATGAAGCTCGTGTTGAAGAGTTTGGCCTTAAGAAGATGTGGAAATCTCCTAACGGAACTATCCGGAATATTCTCGGCGGCGTCATCTTCCGTGAACCAATCATCATCTCTAACGTTCCACGTTTAGTTCCACATTGGACGCAGCCGATCGTTATTGGCCGTCACGCATTCGGTGATCAATACCGCGCAACTGATTTCAAGGTTCCTGGTGCTGGAAAGCTCACGATGACATTTGTCCCTGAAGATGGATCTGCTCCGATCGAGCACACTGTCTTTGATTTCCCTGGTTCTGGCGTAGCGCTTTCGATGTATAACTTAGATGAGTCAATTCGCGACTTTGCTCGCGCTTCTTTGAATTACGGAATCAAGCGCAAGTACCCTGTCTATCTCTCAACTAAGAACACCATCTTGAAAGCTTATGATGGTCGCTTCAAAGATATCTTCGAAGAGATCTACCAAGCTGAGTTCAAGGCAGATTTTGAAAAGCTCGGTATTTGGTATGAGCATCGCTTGATCGACGATATGGTCGCGATGTCACTTCGTATGCCTGGCGGATACGTCTGGGCATGTAAGAACTACGACGGTGACGTTCAATCTGACACTGTTGCACAGGGCTACGGTTCACTTGGCTTGATGACATCTGTCTTAATGACTCCAGATGGGAAGGTCGTTGAATCTGAAGCTGCTCACGGAACTGTGACACGTCACTACCGTGCCCATCAACAGGGTAAAGAGACATCAACAAACCCAATCGCATCGATCTTTGCTTGGACTCAAGGCTTAGCACACCGTGCAAAGCTAGATAACAATCCGGATCTTGCTGCATTCACGAAGACTCTTGAAGATGTCTGTATCAAGACTGTTGAGTCAGGAAAGATGACAAAGGATCTCGCTCTCTTGATTGCACCTGATGCTCCATATCTCAACACCCAGGCATTCTTAGATGCTATCGATGAGAACCTACAGAAGGCTCTCGCTTAGTAGGGCTTAAGAGCTATTTCAGGCAGTAAAAAACCCCGCACCGTATGGTGCGGGGTTTTTTGATATCGAGATTACTTAGCGAGACGCTCTCCTGAAGTGATATCGAAGAGGTGAATCGCTGCAGGGTTAGCTTCAACAGTGATTGTGTCGCCTGGCTTTGGTGGGTTCTTTGGATCCCAACGAACAATAACCTGTGCGCCCTCATCACCTGATTGAGCGAATTTAACATCCTTATCGACAGGCTTTCCATATACAAATGCATCTGAACCAAGCTCTTCAACAACTTCAACGAGAACCTTGAAGCCAGTTGATGAGGGAGTGAAGCCTTCTGGGCGAACACCAACGGTGACATTTGCGCCAGCAGATGCTGGAACGGCAAACTTAAAGTCGCCAACATGTGCCTGGCCACCACTAACAGATACATTGAGAAGGTTCATCGCTGGTGAGCCGATGAAGCCGGCAACGAATGCATTTGCTGGATTGTCATAAAGATTACGAGGTGTATCAACTTGCTGGAGCAAGCCATCCTTGAGAACTGCAACACGATCGCCCATTGTCATCGCTTCAACCTGGTCGTGCGTTACATAAACAGTTGTGATTCCAAGACGACGTTGAAGCGCAGCGATCTGTGTACGTGTTGCAACACGGAGCTTTGCATCAAGGTTTGATAGTGGCTCATCCATCAAGAAGACCTGAGGTTCGCGAACAATTGCGCGACCCATTGCTACACGCTGGCGTTGTCCACCAGAGAGAGCCTTTGGCTTGCGATCAAGATATGGCTCGAGATCGAGCAGCTTCGCTGCTTCAAGAACTCGGCGATCACGCTCTGCCTTATCAACGCCAGCGATCTTGAGCGCGAAGCCCATATTCTCGGCGACTGACATATGTGGGTAGAGAGCGTATGACTGGAAGACCATCGCGATATCGCGATCTTTTGGTGCGACATTGGTGACATCGCGGTCGCCGATGCGAATAGTTCCGCCATCGACTTCCTCGAGACCTGCCAACATACGCAGTGATGTCGACTTACCGCAGCCAGATGGGCCAACGAGTACAAGGAACTCACCATCATTGACGGTGAGATTTAATTTATCTACAGCCGGCTTTGTGGTGCCCGGGTAGATACGTGATGCATTTTCGAATACGACTGATGCCATGAGCAATTGCTCCTTCTCCGGGCAGGTACGTGCCCGACGATCCGTTGGATGAAGGTCGAGGGATTCCCCCCGAGTGCCCCAACTGTAAGCGGGAGCGAGGCTGATCGTCCAACGGAGAGCGTGCGAGCCCCCCTATAAACCGGTCGAGTTGAGCCCACCCCAGCCTTGGACTAGATTTGGCTTTAGCACTCACCAGGGTCGAGTGATAAAACCCCGGCCAACCTGGGATAGTGGATATAGGCAGAACCACAGTAGTTACAAAGTACTTACAGAGTACGTAAAGAGTACTTACAGCAGATTAGAGGAGATATGTAATGGCAAAGATGATCGCCTTCAGTGAAGAGGCCCGCCGTGGTCTAGAGCGCGGAATGAATGCACTCGCAGATGCCGTCAAGGTGACCCTTGGGCCCCGTGGCCGCAACGTCGTCCTTGAGAAGAAGTGGGGCGCCCCAACTATTACTAATGATGGCGTATCGATCGCCAAGGAGATTGAACTTGATGATCCTTGGGAGAAGATCGGCGCTGAACTCGTTAAAGAGGTAGCGAAGAAGACTGATGATGTAGCTGGCGATGGAACAACCACCGCAACTGTTCTTGCTCAAGCTCTTGTTCGCGAGGGCCTACGTAACGTTGCTGCAGGTTCAAACCCAATGGCCATTAAGCGTGGAATTGAGAAGGCTGTCGATGCAATCTCAGCTGAACTTTCAGCGATGGCAAAGCCTGTCGAGACAAAAGAGCAGATCGCTGCAACTGCATCTATCTCTGCCGCTGATACAACTATCGGTGAGATGATCGCAGAAGCGATGGATAAGGTCGGCAAGGAAGGCGTAATTACTGTCGAAGAGAGCAATACATTCGGTCTTGAGCTCGAGCTCACTGAAGGTATGCGCTTTGATAAGGGTTACATCTCTCCATACTTCACAACTGATTCAGATCGCATGGAAGCAGTTCTTGAAGATCCATATATCCTTATTGCAAATTCAAAGATCGGTAATATCAAAGATCTCCTTCCGATTCTCGAGAAGGTTATGCAATCAGGTAAGCCACTTTTGATCTTGGCTGAAGATGTTGAGGGTGAAGCACTCGCAACTCTCGTTGTGAATAAGATCCGTGGAACATTTAAATCTGTCGCAGTGAAGGCTCCAGGATTTGGTGATCGTCGTAAGGCGATGCTCCAAGATATCGCGATCCTTACAGGCGCAACAGTGATTGCTGAAGAAGTTGGTCTCAAGCTCGACACTGCAGATATGTCACTTCTTGGCCGTGCCCGCAAGGTTGTGGTTGCGAAGGAAGAGACAACAATCGTTGAAGGTTCTGGCGATGCAGAGCAGATCAAGGGCCGCGTCAATCAGATCCGTGCCGAGATCGAGAAGAGCGATTCAGATTATGATCGTGAGAAGCTCCAAGAGCGTCTTGCAAAGCTTGCTGGTGGCGTAGCTGTTATCAAGGCTGGCGCAGCGACAGAGGTAGAGCTAAAAGAGCGTAAGCACCGCATCGAAGATGCAGTCCGTAATGCAAAGGCAGCAGTCGAAGAGGGCATCGTCGCCGGTGGTGGCGTCGCACTTCTCCAGGCTGGTAAAGCTCTTGCAAAGCTCACACTCACAGGTGATGAAGCGACAGGCGCTCGCATCGTTGAGTTCGCTATCGAAGCACCACTGAAGCAGATCTCAATCAATGCAGGACTTGAAGGTGGAGTCGTTGTTGAGAAGGTTCGAAACCTTGAAGCAGGCTTCGGTCTCAACGCTGTTACAGGTGAGTACGTCGATATGATCAAAGCGGGAATTATTGATCCAGCGAAGGTGACACGTTCTGCCCTGCAGAATGCAGCATCGATCGCAGCGCTCTTCCTGACGACTGAGGCTGTCATTACAGATAAGCCTGAGCCGAAGGGTCAGCAGGCACCTGCTGGTGGCGGGGATATGGATTTCTAGCTTGCGTGAAGTCCAAAAAGAGATGGACTTTTAAGGTAACAAGTAATCTGTTCAAAGCCCCCGAGAAATCGGGGGCTTTGCCTTTGCAGTAAGGTTCTCTTATGGGAAAAGTTAAAGATCTCTTTGGCGCAGCAGAGCTAGCTCGTGCTGCCGCGATCGAAGATGCTAACAATGCTGCCTATGTTGGAGCGATCTTCTCTGTCGATACTGATGATCGCATCGCGACCTATCTCTTTGAAGCATCTCTTCCCGGTTATCACGGATGGCGTTGGGCTGTAACAGTTGCAAAGCTCGATGACCAATCTCCATCGACTATCTGCGATGTTGTCTTACTTCCTGGCTCAGAATCTCTCTTAGCTCCAGATTGGATTCCTTATAAGGATCGCATTCAACCTGGTGATCTCGGCGTGGGTGACATCATCCCAACATCAGCCGATGATGAGCGTTTAGTTCCTGGTTTCGCTTCACTTCCTGGTGATGAAGAGCTTGATCCATCACAACTCTTTGAATTTGGTCTCGGCCGTGCACGCGTGCTCTCTATCGTGGGCCGCGATGCTGCAAGTAAGCGTTGGTATGAAGGTGATCGTGGTCCGAATACTCCGATCGCTCAATATGCCCCAAAGCCTTGCTCTGGCTGTGCCTTCTTTATTCCTATCGCTGGATCCCTTCGATCTGCCTTCGGGGTCTGTGCAAATGCCCTCTCACCCGAGGATGCACGCGTAGTTTCAGTCGATCATGGCTGTGGAGCGCACTCTGAGGCGCTCGTCGTTACTCAATAATCAGTTAAACTATCCCTCTTGCACTAACCAGCACTAAAAGTTTTGAAAGGAGTTCCCGATGCCTATTGGCCGCGTTAAATGGTTTAGCCTTGAAAAGGGTTTTGGATTTATCTCCAATGAAGAGGGCGAAGATGTCTATCTCGCTTCCGATGCTCTTCCTGCTGGCGTAACAACTGTAAAGCCAGGAACAAAACTTGAGTTCGGCGTTGCCGAAGGTCGCAAAGGACCACAAGCTCTCTCAGTGCGAATCATTGATGAGCCTGCTTCGGTCGTAGCAAATACTCGAATCAATACAGATGATCTTGCAACCATTATTGAAGATACGATCAAGATGCTCGACAAGGTTGGAAATGGTCTTCGTCATGGCCGCCATCCATCTGGTCCAGATGCAGAACGCCTCAGCCGAGTTCTTAAGGGAATTGCTGCACAGATCGAAGGCTAAAGCCCTTCGCGACGTAATCGTTTGATCGAATAACGCAGTCCTATTACTCCAAGGAGCGCTCCACCGACGCAGGTCCATATCGCGTTAGCTGGGGCGCTTCTTGCTATCTCGATAACAAGGGCAACGATCCAGAGAGAAATCCCACTAATCAAGATGATGACTGTTTGTCGCATGCCCTCATCGTAGCTATGGATAGACTCACGGTGTGGCTTTGAAAGTAAATGAAAATGGCGCTCTGCGCTCCTTTCGCCATCGCAATTTCCGCTTAATCTTCGCATCAAACTTCATCTCCAACGTTGGGTCCTGGGCTCAGCGGATTGCTCAAGATTGGCTGATTCTCGAGCTCACTCACAGTGGCCGAGATCTCGGCCTTGTAACCGGACTGCAATTCCTTCCTTCACTTCTTCTCTCGATGTATGCAGGCTCTCTTGCAGATCGGATCAATAAGCGAAAACTTCTCATCCTGACAAATCTCGGAGCAGGGCTGACCTCACTTATTTTGGGGTTGCTTGTTGTTACCCACCATGTGCGAATATGGCATGTATTTGTGCTTGCACTCTTCCTTGGAATCTTTGGTGCACTTGATGCACCAGCCCGCCAAGCATTTACATCAGAGATAGTCGGAAAGAGCGATCTTGCCAATGCAGTGAGTCTTAACTCAGCAAACTTCAATGCAGGCAGACTTATTGGCCCGGGAGTTTCTGGACTTCTCATTGCTGCTTTTCATACTGGTCCCTCATTCTTATTCAACGCAAGCTCATATATCTTTGTTCTCACTTCACTTATTGTGGTCCGTGAATCAGAGTTCTTCACTGAAGATCGCCCAAAGAGTTCTGCGAAATCGAGTGAAGCGATTAAATATGTTCGAGCACGCCCTGACATCCTCGCCGTGATGATTGTTGTCTTCTTTACCGGGACTTTTGGACTCAACTTTCAGATCTATAACGCCTTGATGGCGACTCAAATCTTCCACAAAGGACCGGCTATTTATGGCTTCCTAGGAACAATTATTGCAATTGGATCACTATCTGCTGCGCTTCTCTCCGCCAAGCTAGATACACGCAGGGGAGTTCGTTTTATCCTGAAGTTTGCCGTTTTCTTTGGCTTGGCTCTGATTCTTGCCTCACTCGCCCCTAACTTCATTCTTTACGCAGCAGCACTTCCGATCGTAGGAATGCTCGCGCTGACGATGATGATTTCGGCGAACTCATATATCCAAGGACATACAGATCCAGCGATCCGTGGTCGAGTCATGGGAATTTATCTCATGGTCTTTATGGGCGGTACTCCATTTGGATCACCACTTATTGGTTGGCTATGTACTCAAATCGGAGTTCGTCAGAGCATTGCACTGTGCGGCGCAATCACGGCAATCGCACCGGCTCTTGTCTTTACATTTATGCGAGATCGGCTTATTGCTCCAGAGAGCGTCAAAGTCGACGATGTCTTAATTACTTTTTATGAGAACAAGTAGGAAGACTCCTACCAAGACTCCAAGTGTGACTATTCGCCTGACCTTGTAACTCATTACTTTGCCATCGCCCCAACCACATAATCAATGCAGGCAGTGAGAGCATCAATATCGGAAGGATCTACCGCCGGGAACATACCAATGCGCAATTGGTTCTTACCGAGTTTGCGATATGGATCTGTATCCACAATCCCATTTGCACGCAGGACTTTGGCGATTTCAAGGGCATCAATGGATTCATCAAAGTTAATTGTCCCAACAACCTTAGATCTCATCGCGGGATCAGTAACAAATGGAGTTGTGCAAGAGGTCTTCTCGGCCCAGTTATAGAGGCGAGAGGAAGAGTCTGCGCTTCGACCGGATGAGAATGTCAATCCACCGTTCTGGTTCATCCACTCGATCTGCTCTGCTAGCAAAATGAGAGTTGCAACGGCAGGAGTGTTGTAGGTCTGATCTAAGCGTGAGTTATCGATTGCGATCGTGAGATCGAAGAATGCAGGGACCCAACGGCCAGATTCTTTAATCTTTGCAACGCGAGCGATTGCAGCCGGGCTCATGATTGCGATCCAGAGACCACCATCGGATGCAAAAGATTTTTGTGGTGCGAAGTAATAGACATCTGATTGGGAGATATCTAGATCAAGTCCGCCAGCAGCGCTCGTTGCATCAACAAGTACGAGAGCATCATTGATTCCGGAAGGGCGAATGATCGGCATTGATACGCCAGTGCTCGTCTCATTATGAGTGAGCGCATATGCATCTACTCCAGCTTCTGCGACAGCAACCGGATGTGAACCAGGCTCGGCTTTGATGACGGTTGGATCATCAAGGAATGGCGCCTCTTTCGCAGCTGATGCGAACTTAGATGAAAACTCTCCAAAGTTAAGGTGTTGAGATTTCTTCTCGATCAATCCAAAGGTTGCGATATCCCAGAATGCAGTTGAGCCGCCATTTCCGATAATGACTTCATAGCCATCAGGAAGATTGAAGAGCGATGCCAAACCAGTACGTACGCGATTAACGACGTTCTTCACTGGCTTTTGGCGATGAGAAGTTCCAAGGATCGATGTTCCAGATGCTGCTAGTGCATCAAGTGCAGCGGGGCGAATCTTTGAAGGTCCACAGCCAAAACGACCATCTTGTGGCTTGAGGTTTGTTGGAATAATAATCTCACTCATGTGAAGCGCCTTTCAATTACGGATAGAAACGTTGAGTTGTCCAACCGCCATTGGTTGCTGTGTAGCGGATTCGATCATGTAGCCGCGAATACCGCCCTTGCCAGAGTTCAATCGTAGAGGGTGCAACGCGGTAACCGCCCCAATGTGGCGGTCTCGGCACAGGCGCACCTTCAGGATACTTCTGCGCAAACTCATTGTGCCTTTGCTCGAGGGCCTCACGGGATTCGAGCGCCTCTGATTGAGCCGAAGACCACGCGCCTATCTGACTTCCCCAGGGGCGGGTGGCAAAGTACTCATCGCTCTCAGCCTGCGAAACTTTACTTGCGAGACCGCGGATGATGACCTGGCGTTCCATCGGATACCACGGGAAGAGGAGAGAGACGTGAGGATTCTCTGCAATCTCATTCGCCTTCTGGGAGTGATAGTTGGTGAAGAAGGTAAAACCCTCTGTATTCACATCTTTTAAGAGCACAGTGCGCGAGGAGAGCTCATCTCCATGTGATGTCGAGAGAACCATCGCATTTGCTTCAACGACCATAGGATTTCCCGCAGCCTCGGCTAACCATTTCGCAAATTGCGCAATCGGATCCGGGTCGAGATCGACAAGTCCCGTCTCCCCATAAGAGCGGCGCATCGCCCTAATGGCGTCGCGGATCTCATCGGGGTTCTTTCTCTCATCTGGGCTCATAGGTGTATCTAACTTCACTTTCCTTATGCGGGCTACCTGGGGCGATGCACTTGCTAAGGCGAACCTGCAGTGCCAGCCTAGGGGGATGGGTACCGAAGGTGGGACCCGAGATACCCGTAGATAATGGAGATGACGCTGATGTCGGATGATTTCAAGCCAGGGCTAGAGGGCGTTATCGCCTTTGAATCAACTATCGCAGAGCCAGATAAAGAAGGTAGCGCTCTTCGTTACCGTGGCGTTGATATAGACGACCTCGTTGGCCGTGTGAGCTTTGGAAATGTCTGGGGACTTCTGGTTGATGATCAATTCAATCCAGGACTTCCACCTGCCGAACCATTCCCACTTCCTGTTCACTCCGGTGATATTCGCGTAGATGTGCAATCTGCAATCGCGATGCTTGCACCTGCTTGGGGATTTAAGCCACTCCTTGATATCTCTGATGAAGAAGCTCGTAGCAATCTTGCTCGTGCATCCGTCATGGTCCTCTCATATGTTGCGCAATCAGCTCGCGGACAGATCTTGCCGATGGTTCCACAATCTGAAGTTGATAAGGCCCATACAGTTGTTGAGCGCATGATGATCCGTTGGCGCGGAGAACCTGATCCACTACACGTTCGCGCAATCGATGCATATTTCTCATCAGCTGCTGAACACGGAATGAATGCCTCAACTTTCACCGCTCGCGTGATTGCATCAACTGGTGCAGATGTAGCAGCAGCTCTCTCAGGTGCAATTGGTGCAATGTCTGGCCCACTTCACGGTGGAGCCCCATCACGTGTGCTTGGAATGATTGAAGATGTTGAGAAGAGCGGTGATGCTCGTGCCTATGTCAAGGGCATTATGGATCGCGGCGAACGACTTATGGGCTTTGGTCACCGCGTATATCGTGCTGAAGATCCACGTGCTCGTACTCTTCGTCGTACTGCAAAAGAGCTTGGCGCTCCTCGCTACGAGGTAGCTGTAGCACTCGAAAAAGCTGCGCTCGCTGAGTTACATGAACGCCATCCAGAGCGCGTTCTTGAGACTAACGTTGAATTCTGGGCAGCGATTGTTCTGGACTTTGCACAAGTTCCTGGACCAATGTTTACATCGATGTTTACTGCCGCGCGTACTGCAGGTTGGTCAGCACATATCCTGGAGCAGAAGCAGACAGGTCGTCTTGTGCGTCCATCAGCTCGCTACATTGGACATGGACCTCGCAAGGTTGAGTCGGTCAATGGTTGGGATGAGACAGTGGAGAAACTCCACAGCTAAGCACTTCCTTCAACCCAGAATTTCAAGGCTTGATCAACATATCGTGCCCACGAAGGTTCGTTGTGTCCTGTGCGTGGATAGATATGTGAAGCAAAGTTAGATCCCAATCTCCAACCTGTGAGCGCCATCTGCTCATCAGCATAATCTTGGAAGGGTTCGTACTGCCTATCTAACCCTTTGGTGCCACGGCTCATCCAAATCTTATGGTTACCTGGTTTTGGTAGGCCAGCCAGTAGCGCATCCACTAATGGATTGCCACCAATCGTCCAATGTGGTGAAAATGCGAGAGCTGTTTTATAAAGTTCTGGATAGCGCGAGATTCCATAGAGAGTAGTTAAGCCTCCCATTGAGGCACCGAGCATCGCCGTTTTCTCAGGATCCACGGCCATGGAGAGTACATCTGCGATAGTTGGAATAATTTCTTGAGCAATCAATTCATGATAAGTATTTCCACGCAGCTCTTCCAATGGAAAGAGTTGTGGACCTTCAATTCCGGCCTGATAAGGATCTTGCGGAGTTAAATCTTTTATACGGCCATGAGGATCTGCTTTGCTGCCGCTGTGATAGATGGCGATGATCGCAGGCGGATTTAATCCATACGTCGGAAATACCCGGCTAGCAGTTTGAGCTAATTTCCATGTGCGCATGCGAGTGGCAGTGCGGCGATCAAAGATATTTTGGCCATCGTGGGCGACCAAGAGATGGGATGCACCCCCTTGCGGAGCCCAATAATCCACCCGGCGCCCACTAAAGCTCGCCCGAGATACCGTGCCAGATAAGCCTCGAACTTGGTAGCGCTCAATGATTTCCATAGTGAGAGGATATGCCAATGAAGCGCTCAATTATCTGGTTTCGCCGCGATCTTAGGACCGCCGACCACCCAGCGCTGAATGCAGCCATCGCATCATCGGAGGAGATCGTTCCAGTATTTATTCTCGACCCAACTCTGATCGGTACATCAGGTAGTAAGCGGTTGGCCTACTTGGGGCAATCCCTTCGATTACTCGATGCATCGTTATCAAATAATTTACATGTCATGGTGGGGGATCAGGTCGAAGTCCTGCGCCAACTCATGCAACGTTATGAGACCGATGAGGTTCATATCTCTGAAGAGTTTGAGCCTTATGGAGTCGCACGAGATCTACGAGTTGAGGCGGCAGGAATCACACTTAATCGCACAGGAAGCCCTTATGCGATTGCGCCTGGGCGCGTACGCAAGCCCAGTGATGGAACTCCTTACAAGGTCTACACCCCATTCTTTAGAGCGTGGATGGTTCACGGTTGGCGCGACCCAGCCCCCACTCCAAAGAAAATTAATTGCGCAAAGCCTTTAGAGAGTGATCGGAGCTTTCCGGATTGGTCATTACCTGCTGATGTATCTATTACGCCGGCAGGAGAGCAAGCAGCCTTCGATCGATGGAAGTGGTTTAAGAAGAACGCACTCGATAATTACGATGAAGCGCGCAATCTTGCCGGTATTGATGGCACCAGCAAATTAAGCGCACATTTGAAATGGGGCGAGATTCATCCCAGAACACTGCTGGCAGAACTGAATCAATCAAAGGCACATGAAGTCTTCCGTAAAGAGATTGCCTGGCGTGAGTTCTATGCAGATGTCTTGCACCATAACCCACATACTGAAAATGAATATTACGCGCCTCAATTTGAGGCGATGCGATATGACGAGCCGGGGGATAAGTTCACTGCCTGGTGTGAAGGTAAGACGGGCTACCCATTTGTAGATGCTGCGATGCGTCAATTAGTACACGAGGGTTGGATGCATAACCGTACTCGCATGGTTGTTGCATCATTTTTGGTGAAAGACCTTCACCTTGAGTGGCAACTAGGAGCAGATTTCTTTAGAGATCATCTCGTTGATTACGATGTTGCCTCGAATTCACATGGTTGGCAGTGGACTGCGGGCACAGGTACCGATGCATCCCCTTACTACCGGGTCTTTAACCCGATTGAGCAAGGTAAGCGATTTGATGAGAATGGTGATTACATTAAGAAGTACATCCCTGAACTTCGCCATCTCTCTGCTCCTGATATCCACGAGCCATGGAGTGTTTTAGATGGTTACCTGCATGATTACCCAGTTCAGATTGTCGATCATGCAAAGGAACGTATTGAATCACTCGGGCGCCTCGATGAGATCAAGGCACGAAAGCCAGAGAAGCCCGCTTAACTTGTAGCGAGTACTACTCCTTCACCACTTCGCTTTGATTCATACATTGCCGTATCTGCTCTCTTCAAGAGATCGCCCCGGCCATCGCTCAAGACTCTGCCAATACTTACTCCCACGCTGACACTCCCACCATGAAGGGTGATCGGATAGCTAACTGATGCGAGTAGTGCCTGAGCCACTTCAACCCCACGAGATTCTTCCCCATAGATAATCACACCAAATTCATCGCCACCGAGTCTTGCAATGAGGGCACCATGAGTGAGTGCTCGTGTGAATCGCATCGAAATCTGCTTAAGAAGTTGATCGCCGACATCGTGGCCGAGCGAGTCATTAATCTTCTTAAAACCATTGAGATCAAGCAGTAAGAGAGTCCCCTCTTTTCGACCAAGAATCTCAAGCTCAGCTAAGAATCGACGTCGATTAGCTAATCCAGTGAGTTCATCGATGCGGGCTAGCTCTCTATCGCTATCTGCAAGGCGTGCTTCACGTAGTGCAACTGACATTCGTAAGAATGCGAGCATGATTGTTATGAGAGCAGGGATAAGAGCAAAGGTCGGGAAGTAATGAGGGCGTACAGCCGCGACTCCAAGGATCGTCGCACTTGCAATGAGAGCAAGAGTTGCAGCGACCGAAGTAACGCGCTCTGATAGTTCTCCTTCTCCGCCTTTGTGCCAGAAAGATTCGGCAATGAAGAGAAGACCGAGAACCCATCCATCATCTGCGAGTGAAGCAAATTGATATCCAGTGGTCGAAGATTTCCAGAGAAAGTAGAGATCTGTAGCAGCGAAGATTGCAATTCCAAGAAGCATGATCAATGACCGAGCGGCCTTGACTTGCAGAATGACCGCCACAACTGCGATTGCTAAAAGCACGCAATCACCGATGGGGTAGAGGATTGAGAGAAATACAGTGAAGGCGCTACCAGAAAAATGAAGCATTGCAGGGGCGAGTAGCAAGGATGCAATGATGCTGGAAACTCCGAGGGCGATGATAACTACATCAAGAAGCTCAACAGCTCGCACCTTGCGTCTACTGGAGAGCGCTCGAAAAATTCCAAAGAGGGCCAAGGGGTAGAAGAGTGCGTAGGAGAGATCTGTCGTGCGATCCCAGATTTGGAGAGAGAAGAACGAGTTCCAGGATGAGATAGATGAACCAAGTGTCCAGAGAGCTAAGGCGCCCCCGATTGCGATTGTTGCTAATCGGTCATTAAAGAGTGGAGCGTAATAAGCCGAGAGCGCTGCGGTTCCTGCAATTGCATTGAAGAGAATGAGATCTGAAAAGAGTGATGGATTTGGAAATATAAGGCGAACCGCTACGTGCAGGATGAGGAGAGCTGCTGCGAGAAGCCGCAGAGCCAGATACCTGCGCTGTGAGCCAATTGCCATCTTGGGATAGTAGTCGAGGAAATTAAAGTTGTCGCTAGTGTTTCCACCAGTAAAAAACCCCCGCAGTTGAGTGCGGGGGTTGTGAAGCTTTTACCTTAGGTCAGATCAGAGCCCAGCTTTACATGCTGATTTACGAACTGAAAGAGCCTGGGTTGATGCGCCCTTGATTGTTGCAGATTGAGAAGGTTGATTAGCAATTGCTTGGTCGTAGCGCTTCGTCATTGAATCAACTTGTGCTTGTGCAGCAGTCAACTTAGTCGAGAAGTTATTAGGAACCTTCTGGAGGTTCGCAATGTCCTTCTGCGCACTTGAGAGCGCCCCGTCATAACCACTGTATGCACGGATCCAGTTTGCATAATTTTGAACGTTTATATCTGCATTACTCAATGCACTTACTGGAGCAGCAGCCCAGCCAGCAATCTGAGTCGCAGTGTACTTTGCGGCGAGAATTGCCGCTGATGCATCGCGTTGCTTTCCTGCGTTATCACGCTTGGTTGTGATGTCATTGATGTGCGCAGTAATAGCTGCAATAGCTGCATCGATTCCAACGACCTTGATCGCCAGAGTTGGCTTCACGGTATGGTCGTAGCCGACGATGTATTCCTTCGTCTTTGTGAGTGCAATCTGTTGATTGAGTACATCGATTGAATGGGTTGAGGCCTCAATAGATGCCTTAATGGCAGCGAGAGTGCTTGTCTGCGAAGCGACGAACCCGTCGTACTCTTTCTTCGCTGAAAGATATGCGCCATTAGCGGCGATGCAATCTGAAGTGGTCCAGGTATTACCTGCAGGAGTCCCGACTGGATTTGTTGTACATGTGTACTTAACAGTGCCCACAGTCTTCTTTGCATCGACGGGGGAGCACTTCACTCCTTGTTTGATGGTCGCAGCGTGGGCGGTGGTGGTTCCGGTTACGAAGCCCGAAAGGACGAGCGCGGCGGCAACTACTGCTGGTGCCAACTTCCTGAAATTCATCGACATCTACGACTCCTCATGCATAAGTAAGCAGGTGAATGTAATTCCACCTATGGGACGATTGTAAGGCTAGGCCCCCAGTAGAACCCTTTAAGCCCACGCCCAAAAGGGCGTGAAATGGCTGAGAATTTAACGGAGTGATCTCCGTTAAAGTTGGCTTTTGTTAGATGACTAGTCCCAGTAGCTCAGTGGATAGAGCGACCGCCTCCTAAGCGGTAGGCCACGGGTTCAACTCCCGTCTGGGACACTCTTTTTGTGAGCTTATTTAAATTTATTGAAAGATGACGGTACGCGATCCCACAATAAAGATTCGATCTTCTGCAAAATATTTCACCGCTTGTGAGAGCACTCTTCGTTCGATATCGCGGCCAATTGCGATGAGATCTTCGGGGGATGCTGAATGGGTAACATGGGTGACATCCTGAGTAATAATTGGGCCCTCATCTAGCTGAGGTGTCACAAAGTGAGCTGTCGCCCCAATAATTTTTACTCCACGTTCATGGGCCTGGTGATAAGGCTTGGCACCTTTAAACCCTGGCAAGAATGAATGGTGGATATTGATGATCTTGCCTTCAAGTTTTCTGCAGAAATCTTCTGAGAGGATTTGCATGTAGCGAGCCAAGACAACGAGTTCGATACCCTCTGTTTCAATCAGAGCCCCAATTTCTGCTTCGGCAGCCTCTTTACCCATCTTGTCGATGGAGAGGTAAATAAAAGGAAGGCCATGGGATTCAACCAGCGCGCGAAGCGTCTCATGGTTAGAGGCGACTCCAGCAATATCAATAGGCATCTCATCTAGTTCTTGGAGGTAGAGCAGATCACGCAAGCAGTGGCTCTCAGTGGTCGCCATAATCAATGTTCGCTTGCGGGAAGCGGTAGGTCGGAAGGTCAGAGTTGGCTTGAGATGGATCAACCCTGCGGTAATTGTTTGGCGTGAGGATTCAATCGTTTCAGATGTTTCGATCCGAGTTCGCATCACAAAGCTATTGGTCGTTGGATCCGTGAACTGCTGGTTCTCGATGATGTTGCCATTGCAGGCAAGCACCGAGGTTGTCATCGCATGGACGATCCCAGGTTGATCCTGGCATTGCAGGGTCACGATGAGATCCATGCGTACAGCCTAAAGTGCGAAGGCTCCTAGTGCGAAATCGTAAAGCGCTCCATCCACTTTGGAGCCCACCAATTTCGCTCTCCAAAGAGGCGCATCAGAGCAGGAACTAGTAATCCGCGAACAATCGTTGCATCGAGCAACACAGCAAAGGCTACGCCGAAGCCGAGACTCTTAATATTTGTGACGCCACTGGTGAGAAATGCTGCGAAGGCGATCGCAAGTAGCACTGCAGCTGCGGTGATAATTCGAGCCGAGCGTTGCAAGCCGGTAGCAACTGCATCGACATTTGTCATGCCTGCTTCATGTTCTTCCTTGATACGTGAGAGCAGGAAGACTTCGTAGTCCATCGACAATCCAAAAGTGACGATAGAGATCAAGATAACCATCGATGTATCAAGGGTGCCAGTGTTGATGAAAGAGCCAACGAGCCATGTCATATGACCATCAATGAAGATCCATGTAAGAGCGCCCATCATTGCAGCGAGTGAAAGTCCGTTGAGAATCACTGCCTTGATTGGCAAGATCACAGAACCAGTGAAGAGGAAGAGCAAGATCAATACGCCGATTCCGACCCAGCCAAGCGCCCAAGGAAGAGTTCGTGCAATTCCATTTTGCGTATCTGCATAGTCAGCAGCAACTCCACCAACGAGTGTTCCAGCGGGGGCCGGAATCGCTCGGATCGTTGTGATCAAAGCTTGCGCTTCATTAGTTCGAGCATTCATGGTGTGAACTGCCGAGAATCGGATTGCGTTTCCGACAGTTTGTTCTGGCCCGAGACGGACAATTCCTTTGAGTGAAGAGATCTTCGCTTCGTAGGCAGGTAGTTCGGATGCGACTGAAGTTCCGTCTGGAATCACAAATTCGATGGGGCTTCCTTCATGCCCAGGAAAATCAGCAGTCGCCATCGCATCAGCGATTGCGATAGCAGAAGATGCTGGCATTACTCGTGCATCTGCTTGAGAGAAGACAATATTTCGTACCGGGGATGCGATAACTGCTAAAACAGTGAGTGAAAGAACCACAACTGCTACAGGCCGGCGCATGACAAAGCGCGCTGTCTGAGCCCAACGTCCATCAGATTTCGGTGTGATGGCACCTTTACGAACAACAAATTTATCAATGCGGTGGCCCATCAGAGCCAAGATCGCTGGGAACGGCACCAGCGCAGCGACGACCGCAACGGCCACCACTGCCATACCTGCATAACCAAAAGATTTGAGGAACATCAATGGGAAGAAAGTAAGTGAGGCGAGTGTGATGAAGACAGTGATTCCTGAATAAAAGACTGTCTTACCGGCAGTTCTCACAGTGTTCACAATTGCACTCTCAACATCTTGACCATGATGGAGCTCCTCACGGAAGCGATTGACCATCAAGAGCGCGTAGTCGATACCAAGGCCAAGGCCCATGCCGGTAATCAAATTCAGAGCAAAGATACTGACGCCTGTGACGAGGGAGACGAGATAGATAATTGCAAGAGAGCCGATGATCGCACTCAACCCAACAATGAGTGGAGTAACGCTTGCGATCAGCCCACCGAAGACGAAGAGAAGCAAGATAAAGATCAGGGGGATTGAGATCCCTTCTGCCAGAGCAAGGTCCTTAGAAATCTTCTCATTGATAGCAGAGCTAAAAATTGCAACGCCATTGGCGTAGATATGAAGACCTTGGAAGGTTCCTTCATACTTTGTGGAGATTAACTTACCTAAAGGTCTTGCATTGACTGGATCACTCGCAGTTGAATAGATGAAGAGATATGCAGCCTTCTGATCTTTACTTGCGAGAGAAGGGGCACCGCCGGCGCTCCAATAAGAAAGTGTCTTCTCTACTCCAGGTTCGGTGCTCACCGCTTTCTCAAGAGCAGCAGCCGAAGCGACCACCGCAGGGTCTGTAATTGATGTTGAAGATTTCACCTCAAGGACCACTGCTGGATCTTTTGCATGGAAGGTATCGACGATGTACTTGTAAGCCTTCGCTGAATCGCTATTCGGTACTGAGTACCCGCCACCTGATAGGCGTGGTATCGCAAGGCCTGCCATTGCGCCACATGCGATCAGTGCGACGATAAAGAGCGCCAAAACAGATTTACGGCGGCGAACCATGGAATGGCCGAGCTTCTCAAACATGATTCCTCTTCCGAAATTCACAATTATTAGGAGTAAAGTAAAGGTATCAAATACGGCAGCGCATTTCTTTCCGATGGAACAGGTGTTCAGTGAGCAAGATCATTCCCAACAAGACAAGTGAAGATGAGATTAAAGATCCATCCGAGATTGCCTCAGAAGATGCTCGTGATGCCCAAATTCGCGGAGATAAGCCACCGCACCACGGTTAAAGAGATTAATCCTTGATTGGTTTAGTTGCAGATTGTGGCGGAGTACTTGGAGTCGCAGTCGGAGCATTGGCACGTGAATCAGTCTTATAAAAACCTGAGCCCTTGAAGACGACGCCGACATTGTTATAGACCTTGCGAACTTCCCCTTTGCATTGAGGACAGATCGAGATCGCCTCATCAGAGAATGACTGGACTACCTCGAACTCGTGACCGCAGGCGATGCAGGCATATTCATAAGTAGGCATGCCCAGAGTCTAAAGTGATGAGAGGATTACTTCTAATCCAAGCCATTCGGGGGAGTTCGGGCGAGTAAGGTGTGAATGTGAAGAAGATATCCATCTCAGCTGCCTTTGCCGCAGCGCTCTGCGCGGGGCTTTTTATGGCTAGCCCATCGGCGATCGCAAATACCTTGACCGCAACATCACCAACATCAGGGGCTGTTCTTTCCAGCGCGCCTAATGCAATCTCGGTGACCGGCACATCTGCTCTTACCGATCAAGGAACAGCGCTCTCTGTTACTGACCCAAGTGGATTACGCGTTGATGATGGTTCAATCACGATTAACGATACGACCGCTGTAATTGGATTGAAGCCTCTCATCGCTGCCGGTGTTTACACCGTTACCTATACATTGATCTCAACTTCTGATGTTCCGCTAACAGGTTCTTACACATTCCTTTTTAATGCGCCAGCATCGCTCTCATCTCCATCGCCAACACCGACTCAAAGCGCCTCGATCGCACCGGTTAATAAAGTAACTCACACAGCAGATATCTTTGTCATTATCTTGATGGTCTTTGCAATCTTCGTTGGAATTTTCTTACTGTGGTATGCCCGTATGTTGCTGCGTGAACGTCAACTCTCAAAGCGTAAATCTCGTTCACGAAAGAGAACTCCTTCCTCGCAATCGGCCAGGCAAAAGAAGGCGGATGAGGAATAGCAGGTGCACTTCTTCACAGAGGTTCACACCTTCTCTAACAACCCTGCGGTAACAGCGCTTCTCACCATCACCAAAGGGCTCTACCTTCTCTCTGCGATCACCTCCTTTGGTTTGCTCTTAGCGATCGCCTTCTTCATTCGTGAAGAGAAGGGCCGACTTACTCCAGAAGCGATGCGAGTGAAGAAACTTGCGCACCTTGCAAATCTTGTCACCCTAGTGACCATTGTCGGCATGATTGTTACCGAGCTTGCAAATTTGCTTGGTGGATCACTTCTTGATGCATTTGACTCAACTACGCTGCGTTCATTTCTCTCACAGACTGCAATTGGGCGTGACTATCTCATTCAACTCTTTGCAGCACTTGTTGTAATGGTCTTTATCGGGCAAGCAAAGAAGGTTGGGGCAATCTATTGGACCCTGGCATTCTCACTCATTGGGCTGCTTGCCCCAATCTTTCAGAGCCATGCGAGCAGTGCAGGAAATCATGGAACTGCGATCGGATCCTTGCTATTCCACGTGCTCTTTATCTCCATCTGGGTGGGCGGAGTTATTGGCTTGATCGTTATCTCACCAGCAGAGCGGGCTGCATCTATGTCACGTTTTAGCTCACTCGCCTTATGGTGCGCAGTGATCGTAGCAATCAGTGGTGTCGCCAATGCTTGGACCCGTCTTAATTTTCTGGCTGGCTGGAGCTCTATCTATGGCCTATTAATCGCACTCAAACTCCTCTTGATGTTTATTCTGATCGGCTTTGGTGCCCTGCATCGCAAAAATCTTCTCGCTCAGGGTGCGGCAGCGAAGAGCTTCTCACTTCTCACCAATGAAGTGCTCGTCATGGTTATCACTGTTGCAATTGGCGCCTGGTTATCAACTACCCAACCACCGGTTAACCCAGCCCTTGCAAATACGGCAGTAGATCCTGTTGCAAGTATCACTGGAATCCCTATGCCGCAGCAGCCAACTCTCTGGCGAATTCTAAGCGCCTATGTTCCGGATGGAACCTTCTTAGGGCTCTTGCTTCTTGCAATTGCTCTCTATATTCGTGGTGTTGTCACACTTGCTCGCCGCGGAGATAAGTGGCCAGTTGGTCGTACCGTTGCATTTGCCGCAGGTGTCGCCTTTGCAGACTTTGCAACATCTGGCGGTATCGGCGTTTATTCACACTTCGCATTCTCGTATCACATGATCGCCCATATGACCCTTGGCATGATTGCACCAATCGGTTTTGTATTAAGCGCACCAATTACTCTGGCAATGCGAGCTCTTCCGGCAGGTCGAACAAATCTTGAGCGCGGCCTTCGAGGATCGCTCATCTCAATCATTCATTCACGATATTCAATCATCATGACAAATCCAGTGACAGCACTGATCATCTTTGATGGCTCACTCTTTGGGTTGTACCTGACACCGCTCTTTGGTTCATTGATGCGCAGCCATAGCGGCCATCTCTTCATGGATATCCACTTTGTACTTGCTGGTTATCTCTTCTTCTACGTGATCATTGGCGTGGATGTTAATCCTCGAAAGATCCCGCATATCGTTCGTATTATTGTGCTCTTCGCCGCGATGAGTATTCATGCCTTCTTCTCAATCACCTTGCTCTCGACATCATCGCTGGTAGATGGTGGTTACTTTGCCTTGCTTCATCGTCCGTGGAATTTCAACCTCTTAACGGATCAACATACTGGCGGGGCGATTGGCTGGGCGATGGGTGAGATCCCTATTTTGCTCGCCTTGGTGGCAACATTTATCCAATGGATACGTGAAGATAAGCGCGAGACGAAACGTATCGATCGAGCAGCAGATCGCGCCTCCGCAATGGGTGAAGATGATGAACTTGCTCAATACAACCGCTACTTGAGCGAATTAAATCAGCGCGAACCTCGCGATTAAATCTGGAGTGGCTGCTGCGCTCACGGGTTGATCATGTGGCTCAGTCGGAATTGCTTCACTCGTGAGTTCGCCATGGTGGACGAGTGCAATCTTCCAACAATCTAATTTTTTAAGAGCCCGATCATATGAACCGCCGCCTTGACCCAATCGATTTCCAGAT
>CAITVX010000032.1 GCA_903895995.1 uncultured Actinomycetes bacterium | reverse complement strand
GGACCTCACTGCCTTGCAGATACAACATTGTCTGAGAACGTTGCAGCTATCAGCATTGCAGGCGTAGCTGAATACGGTTCATCAGATTTAGATTTCTTAGAAGGAATGGGCGAAGAGAACCATATTGAGTTTGGCGCAGCAGTAGCTGGCACAGAAATCCTTGAAGCATGGATGAAAGAAAATTCAGGCGGTACAGCGAATGTAACTGGCTCACAACTTATCGAAGCACTCGGTGGTCTGATCGGGAATGCAGATAAGCGCTCACTCACACCAGTGGTTGCTGAAGAAACTGCTTCGGTATTTCGTCACGCTCTCTCTGTAAGTTATTACGGATGGATGGATGACGACATCGCCTTTGTAAAACCATGGGGCTTTGATATCGGTGCAATTACAAAACCAGTAGAACTGTGGCAAGGTGATGAAGATTTAATGGTCCCTCACGCACACGGCAAATGGCTCGCAAGTAAGATTCCAACGGCAAAATTACATTTCGAACCAGGTGAAGGCCACATCTCACTAGGCATTAATAAGCGCAGTGCAATCCTTAAGAATGCACTGGGGTATCTTGCGTAGTTAAAGCGATACTAACTAGTTAGTACGCGCTCTCTGGCAGGTTCATGATTGCACCATCTTCAGAGGCGATGATCTTCAGCTCTGAACGAAGATGTGGCAGCACTGTGCGGACGAAGTACTTCGCGCTCGCAATCTTGCCAGTGTAGAAATCTTTATCCTTACCAGTAGCAGTCGGAAGCTTTGCTGTAGCGATATCTGCTTGGCGCAAGAGCAACCACGCGATGATGATTTCACCAACGCTCATTAAGACGCGAGTTGTGTTCAATCCTGTCTTATAGATCGCTTCTGGGCTCTCTTGAGATTCCATCGCATAACCAACCATCGTGCCGATCATGGAGTTAAGAGTTTCAAGTGCCTTTGCAAGCTCTTCCTTCTCTGCGGCGAGATCGCCACCAGTTCCAGCGAATGCGCCAATCTCTTTTCCGAGTAGTCCGATTGAACGGCCGCCATCTTTGACGATCTTACGGAAGAAGAAGTCGAGCCCTTGAATGGCAGTTGTACCTTCATACAAGGTATCGATCTTCGCATCGCGAACATATTGCTCAAGCGGCCAATCTTGTGTGAATCCAGAGCCACCAAATGTTTGGAGTGATTCTGTTCCAAGAAGTGTCCATGACTTTTCAGAGCCATAACCCTTAACGATTGGGAGCAAGAGATCATTGAGCTTCTCAAGATCTTCAGCATCTTTGCCCTCAGCTTTTGCGAGCGCAACTGCATCCTGAATTGAGGCGGTATAGAGCACTAGTGCGCGCATGCCTTCGGAATAAGCCTTCTGGACCATAAGCGAACGTCGCACATCTGGGTGGTGGATAATTGTGACGCGCGGTGAAGCCTTGTCATTCATTACCTTCATATCGCCACCTTGGACGCGCTCCTTCGCATATTTCAGAGCTTGTTGGTAGCCAGTTGAAAGTGTTGCAATAGCTTTGGTTCCAACCATCATGCGAGCGAATTCAATAACTTTAAACATCTGGAAGATACCGTTATGGACTTCTCCTAAGAGATAACCAACGCAAGGTTCCTTCTCGCCCATACTGAGTTCGCATGTTGCAGAGACGTTAAGTCCCATCTTGTGTTCAACATTGGTGACATAGACACCGTTGCGATTAAGAGGTGCGCCGGTCTCTTTATCAAAGTGGAACTTTGGAACCAAGAAGAGTGAGAGACCTTTAGTTCCAGGACCCGCACCTTCTGGACGAGCTAATACATAATGCAAAATGTTTTCTTGTAAATCTGAATCACCAGATGTGATGAAACGCTTTGTTCCAGTGAGATGCCATGAACCATCTGCTTGCTTCACAGCTTTGCTTCGACCAGCGCCAACATCTGAACCTGCTTCAGGTTCTGTGAGAACCATCGTTGCGCCCCACTCGCGATCAACCATGAACTTCGACCACTTCTTCTGTTCATCAGTACCGAGCTGGTAGGAGACATTTGCCATCGATGCACCGGTTGTATAGAGATGCACTGCTGGATTTGAACCGAGAACCATTTCAGCGATTGCCCAACGAACTGAGAATGGAATAATCGTTCCACCGAGTTCGGCAGGAGCGTCAATACGCCACCACTCGTTATCGACAAATGTGCGATATGACTTCTTAAAACTCTCAGGAAGCTTCACCGAACCAGTTGCTTTATCAAAAACTGTTCCGACTCGATCGCCTTCGACAAAACTTTCAGCGAGATCATTCTCTGCCATGCGCTTCACTTCATCGAGCATGCCCATAACCGTCTCGCGGTCGAGCTCTTTGTAGAGAGAGCTGCCTAAGATCGATTCCCGCCCAAGCAGGTCGAAGAGGCAGAACTCGATGTCACGTAAATTCGCTATGTAATGGCCCATGACTCAATAATGCTACTGACCAGTAACTTATGCAACCTCATGTGAGGCTATAAGGTCGGCTCGTGCTACTAAGTGACCGCGATATCCGTTCAGAAGTCCAGCTTGGCCGAGTCAAGGTCGAGCCATTTACCGAGGCGATGATCCAGCCTTCGAGCGTCGACGTACGCCTCGATCGCTTCTTCCGCGTCTTCGAAAATCACAAGTATTCGGTGATCGATCCGTCTATCGAACAACCCGAGCTCACACGTGAGATCGCAGTTGATCCAGATGAACACTTTATTTTGCACCCAGGCGAGTTTGTTCTGGCGAGCACCTATGAAGTGATCACCCTCCCCGATGACATCGCGGGCCGACTTGAAGGTAAGTCATCACTCGGGCGCTTAGGTTTACTTACACACTCAACCGCTGGCTTCATCGATCCAGGTTTTAGCGGACACATCACGCTCGAACTCTCAAACGTTGCGAATCTTCCGGTAAAGCTCTTTCCAGGAATGAAGATCGGACAACTTTGTCTCATCAAACTCTCATCTCCGGCTGAGCATCCTTACGGTTCCGCCGTCTACGGTTCTCGTTACCAGGGACAACGTGGACCTACGCCATCTAAATCATGGTTGAACTTTCACCAGTCCAAAATTCAGTAACTTTCAGCCAAGCGAGAGTTCACAGAGGAGCTAGAGTAAAAGTATGAAAAGCACAGTAATCATCGTTGCAGTTATCGCCTTGCTCGCCATCTGGTTTATCGCCAGCTACAACAAGCTTGTTCGTTTGAACATCTCTGCCGATGAATCATTTGCGCAGATCGAAGTTCAACTCAAGCGTCGTGCTGATCTGATTCCTAATCTTGTTGAGACCGTCAAAGGCTATGCATCACATGAGAAGACAACTCTTGATGCTGTAATCACTGCTCGTGCAAAGGCAACTAGTGCGACTGGTATTGCTGATGTCGCAGCTGCTGATGGTCAACTTACAACCGCGCTCCGTGGGTTGCTCGCTGTCGCAGAGAGCTATCCAGATCTCAAAGCATCTGCAAACTTCTTATCTCTCCAAGAAGAACTTTCGACAACTGAGAACAAGGTTGCATTTGCTCGTCAGTTCTACAATGACACAATCCGCAGCCTCAACCAAGCTGTCAAGACTTTTCCTTCTGGTCTCTTCGCTGGCATCGCAAAGGTAAGCGCACGTGCCTTTTACGAGATTGAAAACGCAGCAGATCGTAACGTTCCTAACGTTAAGTTCTAATTGCACGTATGACTCAATCGTCTTTAGATTTCCGAGGGCTGCAGAGCTCTAACCGCATGAAAACTTTCGGCCTCTTGGCTGGAATGGGTGCACTTGTCTGGTTAGTTGTCTTTGCAGCAATGACCTACATGGGTAAGTCATCAGCGATGATCGTTCCGGTTGCTGTTGGTTTTGCACTGATCTCTGTCTGGGGGTCGTACTACTTCTCGGATTCACTTGTTATCACAATGACAGGTGCAAAAATTATTGAACGCGAAGATAATCCAGAACTTTTCAATTTAGTTGAAGAGGTCTGTATTGCATCGGGACTCAAACTTCCAAAGGTTGCGATTGTTCAAGACAGCGCTCCCAATGCCTTTGCAACAGGTCGTAACCCTGATCATGCGCTCATTGCTTTTACAACGCGGATCCTAGAAGTAATGGATCGTGATGAACTTCAAGGAGTTATTGCACACGAGATGTCTCACGTAGCTAACCGCGACACATTGGTCTCAGCCGTCGCTGCCACAACAGCGGGTGCTATTGCAATCTTGAGCGATATGTTGACTCGCATGATGTTCTTCGGCGGGATGGGAAATCGCGATGATCGCGAGAATAACCAGAACCCAATCGCAATTGTGGTCTCACTCATCGTACTTATTTTGGCTCCGATCGCAGCTCTCTTACTGAAATCGGCAATCTCACGTAAGCGTGAATCACTCGCTGATGCAACAGCCGTTGCCTTTACCCGTAATCCTGCAGGATTGCGTAAGGCACTGGAAGTTCTCCAAGCTGATTCAACTGTCGTGCGCCAGAAGTCGAATGCAGTTGCGCATATCTGGATTGAATCACCACTTGATGGGAAAGCTGTCTCGAAGTTATTTAGCACTCACCCACCGTTAGAAGAGCGCATTGCGATCCTACGTAACATGGAATCAAATCCGCTTAATTAAGCTGTAATAGGGAAGTGCAGGGTGAATTCGCAACCCTGGCCAAGCTCTGAAAGCACTGAAACAGATCCACCGTGGGCCTTCATCACCGCATCAACGATAGATAGTCCAAGCCCCGAACCTTCACCTTTAGTACGAGCACGCGAGGTATCAGCGCGGTAGAAACGTTCGAAGATCTTCTCTTGATCAGCGTGAGACAAACCAGGACCCTTATCTGCAACTGTAATTGTTGTTTCATTCTCAAGCTCTTTAATAGCAACTGTGATCGGAGTACCAGATGGAGTATGTGTTCGCGCATTTGCTAAGAGGTTAGCAATGGCTTGGTGCACTCGGATCGAATCACCTAAGACGAAGTTATCTCCGCTTGGGATATTAATAGTGATTGGGTGATCAGGGCCAGCGGCGCGAGCCGATGCAACAACTTCGTGGACCAAGGTGTCGAGATCGACTGGCTCTTTTGCAAGCTCTGGTGTCTGGTCCATTCGTGCGAGTAAGAGTAAATCTTCAACGAGTGAACCCATACGAATAGATTCTTTCTCAATGCGACCAACAAGTTCTTTGGTTTTTTCTTCACCCGATACAGCGCCTTGTCGATGGAGCTCGGCAAAGCCGCGGATTGCGGTGAGGGGAGTACGCAGCTCATGTGATGCATCTGCAACAAAGCGACGTAGCTTTGACTCAGACTCGACGCGAACAGCGAAAGATTCTTCAATGCGCTCAAGCATTCGGTTGAGCGATGTGGTGAGTTTTCCAACTTCAGTTGTTGGGCGGCTCTGTGGCAAACGCGCAGAGAGATCACCGCCTGCAATAGCGGCAGCGGTTACTTCGACTTCACTCAACGGTTTAAGGCTCAGACGAATAAATGCACGAGCAAGGAGTCCAACGAGAGCGAGAACGAGTAATGAGATCAGCAAGAAGAGGAACCCGAGTTCCTTCAAAGTCTTACTGACATTTTCAAGTGATGATGAGATGAGGACAGAACCTTGTCCCGAAGGTAGCGAAGTTGCAATTACTCGGTAATGGAGATCGTTGGCAGTATTAAAATTAAAGGGCTTGCCTTGAGTTGCAGCCACTTTAGCTAGCGTGAAACCCTGGAATTGCTCGCCCGTACTGATACCCGTTAAGTCTCCGCCAATGTGGCCAATAACCGCTCCAGTTGGATCCAGAAGTGTCACTGTTGTTGTAGTCGGAACACCGCGCAGAGGTCGGATTGGCATGAACTGCATATCGTCGGTTGCTTGCTGCTGGGATTCAATACCAGCACGATCCAACTGCATCTGAGTGTTGTGGGAGATCGTGGTTAGTTGAGTATCAAGCTGATTTACTAAAAATTGACGCAGAGATTGAATCGCACCAAAATCTGAAGCTGCGATACCGATTGCTGAAACGATTAATACCGAGACGAGCAATCGGTTACGAAGACTCCAATGTGTAATACGCATAGAACAATTACTGAGCGGCTGGCATTCTCATGCGATATCCAACACCGCGAACGGTATAGATAAGAGCGGGTTCATAGATATCAATCTTCTTACGCAGGTAGGAAACATATGTCTCAACAATTCCAGCGTCTCCGCGGAAATCATATTGCCAGACATGGTCCAAGATCTGGGACTTACTGACAACGCGATCAGCGTTAATCATCAAGTATCGAAGTAATGTGAACTCTGTTGGAGAGAGATCAATGAGATTTCCTGCACGACGAACTTCATGAGTTGCCTCATCGAGTTCGAGATCTGCAAAGCGAACTTTCTCATCATCGACTTCAGCTTCGGTTGCGCCGATACGACGTAAGAGTGCACGAAGTCTTGCAACAAGTTCATCTAAACTAAATGGCTTTGTGACGTAATCATCGCCACCGATAGTGAGCCCTGCGATTTTATCTTCGACTGTATCTTTCGCAGTTAAGAAGAGAACGCCAACAGAGTGTCCATCTTGGCGAAGTTGACGACATACGTCGAAACCATTTTGGTCTGGGAGCATGACATCTAAAATAAGTGCATGTGGCCTGAACTCTTCAGCTACACGAAGAGCTTCTGATCCAGTCGCCGCAGTTCGAACTTCGAAACCGACGAATTTAAGACTTGTCGCGATGAGTTCAGAGATACTGCTTTCGTCATCGACAACCAGGATTCTTTGTGTGGTCTTTTCCATTGTCTCGGTACCTGCCTTTTGCGCTCTTGGAGCGTTCTGAAGAATTGTCATTGTTTTCACCTCGTTCCGAAGAGTCCTCTTCTTTGCTGGGGGTTTCCTGAGAACGAGCCTAGCCCGAGCCTTGAGTATCTGGGCATCCACAGAGATATCAACACCTGTGGAGGAGTTACAACGGTGTAATTAGGTGAGCTTGTATTTACCGCCAGCGAGTGGCGAGGGTGAAGCCAGCTCCGATAAATCCGAAGCCAATGAGCATATTCCAAGCCCCGATATGAGGAACTGGGTAGCTGGTGCCTGAGACGTAGAAGATAACGATCCAGATCAGACCGGCGAGGAAGGCAGCGACCATCGTTGGGGCGAGCCACTTTGGAGACTCAGCGAGCTGATGGGCATGCTCTTGCTGCTCAACGAGCTGATCGATGTGGTTCTGCTCTTTGACCTTCTTGCGGACCTTGGATTTAGGCATGGCGCAAGATTACTACATATTAGGCAAGAATTAGCAGGTGCCTAAGCAGATCCTCGTCATCGATAACTATGACTCCTTCGTCTACAACCTTGTTCAATACTTGGGGCAGATCGGGGCTGAGTGCACTGTGGTCAGAAATGATGAGATCACAGTCGAGAAGGCACGCGAATTTGATGCCGTCTTAATCTCACCGGGCCCTGGGACTCCTGAGGCAGCCGGAATCTCTATCGATATGGTGAATTTCTGCGCGCAAGAGAAAATTCCTCTCTTTGGTGTCTGCCTTGGACATCAAGCGATCGCCACAGCTTTTGGAGCAACTGTCTCACGCGCACCTGAATTACTTCATGGAAAGACATCCGTGATTGAACATAATAATCACGGCGTCATGGCAAATATTCCTTCGCCAATTACCGTCACGCGATATCACTCACTCGCGATTGAACCAGCAACTCTTCCTGCAGAAATTGAAGTGACAAGCACGACAGATTCTGGAATCGTGATGTCGATCCAACACAAGACTCTTCCGATCTCTGGCGTTCAGTTCCACCCAGAATCAGTGCTTACAGAGCACGGCCATAAAATGTTAGGCAACTGGTTAGTGGTCTGTGGGGATGCGCAGGCACGCGAACGTTCAGAACACTTACGTCCTGTCGTTGTTAAAGCTTAGTTCTGCTTATTAACTGTAATAGTTACTGAAGAACCAATCGGTTGTGATGCCCCAGCTGCAGGTGCTTGAGCCAAAACATTTCCAATAGTTTGTGTTGCGTCGTAAGCATAAATAATCTTAAATAAGAATCCTGCTTGGGTAAGGATCGTCTGTGCTTCAACCTCAGCGATATTAGTAAGCAAAGGAACTGTCGTACTACCGCTTGCGATTTGAAGAATTACACCACTTCCTGCAGCTAGTGAGGTTCCTGGCATAGGAGTGACTTGCAAGATAGTTCCAGGGCTCTGATTGGAATCCACCGGCACAATTTGGGTAACAGATAAACCGACGGCAAGGAGTGAGTTGCGAGCATCGCTGAGAGATTTACCAATCAGATCAACAGGAACAGTTGTCTGTCCTGGGCCTTCAGATATAACAATTGAGATAGATGATCCAGACGGGACATGCGAAGTTGCAAGCGGTAATTGGCTTGCAACGCGACCTACAGGAATTCTTGCATCTGGGCCCTGGGTGATGTTGATCGTAAAGTTGCGCAATAGATTCTTCGCTTCATCTTGAGTCAACCCGACCACACTGGGGACTTGAATCATTGTGGTGCTGCCTTTAGTGACAAAGTAGATACTTGATGCCCCGATAACAAGGATCAGCCCGATCACCGTTGCAAGAAGTGCATTTTTGCGCGGCTTAATACGGCGAATCTTTGTGGTGACAGGTTCGCCCTTCATCGCACGTTTGAGATCAGTAAGCATTGCGTGTGCGCTCTGGTATCGATGCGCGGGATCCTTTGAAAGTGCGACGCCACAAATAGTTCCAAGACCGGCTTCGATCTCAGGAGCGCGCTCTGTCAGGGGAATAAGTTGACCAGAAACATGCTGGAATGCGATTGAGACTGGCGTATCTCCCGTAAATGGCGGTTCGCCTGAGAGCATCTCATAGAGAACACAACCAAGTGAGTAGATATCACTGCGAGCATCGGCGGTCTCACCAGTTGCTTGCTCAGGGGATAGGTATTGGGCAGTGCCTACGACATTCCATGTATTCGTCATGGTTGCACCAATATCGGCGAGTGCGCGAGCGATTCCGAAGTCCATCACTTTGATCTCACCGGTATCGGTGATCATGATATTTCCAGGCTTGATATCTCGATGGATAATTCCCTTGGAATGCGAGTATTCAAGGGCTTCGAGAATTCCAGCTGTTAATTCAAGGGCGGTCTCAGTTTCGATTGACCCACTCTGTTGAAGAAGTTCACGAAGGGTCTGTCCTTTAACGAGTTCCATCACAATGTAAGAGTCAGTGCCATCTTCACCAGAGTCATACACGGCAACGATTCCAGTGTGGTTAAGGCCTGCAGCAGCGAGGGCTTCTTTTCTAAAGCGAGCAACAAATGCCGGGTCACGAGCGAGATCGCTACGCAATATCTTTATTGCAACATCACGATTAAGTCGATCATCGTGAGCAGCATAAACATCCGCCATCCCACCAGTACCGATCATTGGACCGACGGTGTAACGATTACCTAATACCTTACTCATTTGCGGCACCAATCAATTGCGTACCACTTAATTTTTCATCAACGATCTCAGCCCAGAGGATAGTGATGTTATCTGGTGCACCCTTTTCTTTTGTTGCATTAATGAGGGCACTCAATAGAACTTCTTCGGTGCTCTTTTTTATGATTTGGTTAATTTCATAATCTGAGAGGACAGAGCTCAAACCATCGCTGCACAGTAAGAATTTATCGCCACTGCTTGCATCGAGTGACACAAGCACTGGATCGATTCCAGAGTCTCCCATGAGTGCCTGTGTTAAGAGTGAACGCTGGGGATGATCGTGTACTTCTTCAGGAGTGAGTCGGCCTTGATCGATAAGTTCTTGCATAACAGTATGGTCGACGCTGATCTGAGAGAGTTTCTTTCCATTCCATCTATAGGCACGTGAATCACCGACATGAAGAAGTTCGATGGTGCGATCGGTGAGATGCAGCGCTGTCAGCGTAGTTCCCATGCCACTGAGCGCTGGATTCTCTGACGTGCGATCTAAAATTTCTTGATCGATCGAATAACAAATATTGAGTAATAAATCTTCACGAGAGTCGTCATCGATGGCGCCATCATCTAAAACTTTGCTTAAGGCAGCAAGTGATGTGATTGCAATTTTCGATGCGACTTCTCCGGCAGCATGACCGCCCATTCCATCGGCAACGGCGATCAGTGATGGAGATACCAGTGCAGCATCCTCGTTTCCATCACGGACGAGACCGAGATCTGTAGCAGCAAGTACGCGGAAAGAGCGGGCCATAGCTGCTCCTCTCTCTCGAATTCGCCTGAGATCTTGCCGGATGAATATGGATTACAAGCCCTGAGCCTAACAAGTTACCCTTAGAGAGTGACCCGCCCTGCGACTCGATATGCCTATCTTGGACCTGAAGGCACATTTACGGAAGCGGCTCTTCGTCAGATCACAACCTCTGAGGATGAGCTCATCGCTTATGCCAATGTGACTGCTGCGCTCGAGGCTGTCCGAAATGGTGATGTCCTCAAGGCGCTCGTCCCAATCGAGAATTCAGTGGAAGGCGTTGTTGCTCGCACACTCGATGAGCTCGCAATCGGTACCCCATTAGTTATTACTGCCGAAACGACACTTCCTGTCTCCTTTGCGCTGATGGTGATGCCAGATCGTGTCGGCGAAAAAATTACTCGTATCGCTACCCATCCCCATGCAGAAGCGCAGTGCCGCGGTTATATTGCTCGCGAACTTCCCGATGCAGAAGTTATCGAAACATCATCTACAGCTGCAGCCGCAAAAGGGTTAGCTGATGGAAACTTTGATGCTGCAATTGCAGCAAAGTGGGCCGCTGAAAAATATGGCCGAACTGTTGTGGCCGAAGATATTGGTGAGAACCAAGGAGCGGTCACTCGCTTTGTGATTGCTGAACTACCTGGCGAACTTTCCGCCCCGACTGGACATGATCGCACTTCACTTGTTGCATATATCGATATCGATCATGCAGGTGCGCTTCTGGAGATCCTTACCGAGTTTGCGAAGAACAACGTCAACCTCACATTTATTCAGAGCCGCCCAACTGGTCGCGAACTCGGGCATTATCACTTCATTATTGATGTCGAAGGACATATCAACGATCAATCTGTCGCGGCAGCAGTCAAAGGACTTCGCGAAATTTGCGAAGATATTCGCTTCCTCGGTTCCTACCCAAGAGTTCGGTAGAATCACGCCGTGATCGATCTCAAGGTAATCCGTGAAAACCCAGATGCTGCACGCGCATCACAGAAGGTTCGTGGAGAAGACCCTGCCCTGATCGACCAAGTAATTGCTGCAGATGATGCACGCCGAACAGCCCTCACAGCATTTGAAGCACTTCGCGCAGAACAGAACGTTCTCTCTAAGAGCGTTGGGGCCGCAAAGGGCGATGCGAAGGCGAAGATTCTTGAGAATGCGAAGGAACTCGCTGCTCAAGTAAAAGCAGCAGAATCCAAGGCCTCTGAGCTCGCTGAAAAATCACAGGCAATCTTGCTGAAGATTCATAACTTGATTGATCCAGATGCACCTGTCGGCGGCGAAGAAGATTTTACAATCATTGAACATGTCGGCACACCACGTGATTTCACCGTTGATGGCTTTGAACCAAAAGATCATGTCGAGATTGGAAAGATCCTTAAGGCGATTGATACTGAACGCGGTGCAAAGGTTTCGGGTTCACGTTTCTATTACCTCACTGGCATAGGCGCTCTTCTTGAATTCGCACTTGTTAACCATGCGATCTCATCTGCAACAAAAGCTGGCTTCACTCCTGTAATCCCACCGGTACTTGTAAAACCTGCTGCGATGGAAGGAACTGGCTTCCTTGGGCAGGCTGCAGAGAATGTCTTCCATCTTGAAGAAGATGATTTCTATCTTGTTGGAACATCTGAAGTTCCGCTCGCTGCGTATCACATGGATGAGATCATCGATAATCTCCCACTTCGCTATGCCGGTTACTCATCATGCTTCCGCCGCGAAGCTGGAACCTACGGCAAGGACACTCGTGGAATTATCCGAGTGCACCAGTTCGACAAGGTTGAGATGTTCACCTTCTGCAAGCCAGAAGATGCAAAGGCCGAGCACTTGCGCCTTTTGCAATGGGAGAAAGATTTTATGAACGCGATGGAGATTCCATATCGCGTGATTGATGTTGCATCAGGTGACCTTGGCGCATCTGCGATTCGTAAATTTGATATCGAGGCCTGGATCCCTACTCAGAGCGCTTATCGCGAAGTTACATCAACATCGAATTGCACCGAATTTCAGGCTCGCAGACTCAATATTCGCTACCGTGAAGAGTCAGGTACGAAATCTGTTGCAACTCTTAATGGAACACTCGTTGCTATTCCTCGAATGATCGTCGCAATCCTTGAGAACCATCAGAATGCCGATGGCTCAGTCAACGTTCCTGCAGCGCTACGCCCATTCTTGGGAGTAGATAGATTGCTCCCGCAAGCGTGAGTATCCCGGGCAAGCGTCCGAAACTTATTGCTACAGATCTCGATGGCACGATCGTCGTTCACGGTAGCGGCTATGACGAGAGCCAAATTCGCCAAAGAACAATCGATGCATTTAAAGCTGCACATGATTTAGGTATACATATTTACTTTGTTACTGGACGCCCACCTCGCTGGATGCCAGAGATTCGTAAGGCATTCTCATTCGGAGATTCAATCTGTGCCAATGGGGCGATGCTTTATGATTTTCGAGAAGATAAGATTCTCGAAGAGTGGGGAATCTCGATCCAGAACCAATTAGAACTCGCTCGCATCTTACGTTTACATATTCCCAATATCTCTTTTGCTATCGAGTATGGCGATGAGTTCCACCACGAGATTGCATACGTTCCCCGTTGGGATATCGGAGTCGATATGCAACCGATCGATAAGATCGAAGCGAAGATGATTCGACCTGCTTTCAAGATGCTTGCACGTTGTAGTGACTACGAGATGTCTTCAGATGAGATGCTCGAAATCGCAATTCGTGAGGCGGGGCATCTAGCAACGATTACACATTCAAATCCAACTGAATCACTTCTTGAGATCTCTGCTACTGGCGTGAGTAAAGGGGAGACCCTCGCAAAGGTTGCAGAACGTTTAGGGATCGATGCTGCTGATTGCGTGAGCTTTGGTGATAATCCCAATGACTTCTCTATGTTGGAATGGACTGGCCGTTCTTGGGCGATGGGCGATGGACATCGCGATGGAATAAAACATGCAAAATTTGTCGCAGAACCGCATCACACCGATTCTGTCGCTCGCATTATTGAAGAGTTAATCGCACTCCCTGCCTAGATACCCTCTCAATTTTGAGGGATGGCTCTCCAAACGGTAAGTTTGCCCACGGAGGACTCGCATAGCGGCCGAGTGCACCGGTCTTGAAAACCGGCAAGGGAAACCTTCGTGGGTTCAAATCCCACGTCCTCCGCCAGTAAATGAGCGCAGGTGGCTGACTTCACAGCCCCTGCGCTTACTTATATCTAGCAAAGCTTTGCCTCGCTCGGCAGACTTCTCTCATGGCAACAGGCGTATTTTCTCAAGGGCGAGCAAAGATTTCAGAGCGCACGCTGCGCACCGATAAGTGGTGGGTTCAACCTCTCATTACTTTCCTGGTTCTGATCGCATTCATTATTTATGCAACTCTTCGCGCATTTGAAAATGGTAATTATTTTGCAGAACCGCTGATCTCACCTTTCTACTCACCATGTCTTTCAACTGCTTGCGTCGCCGGAGCTTCATTACTCGGCACACCATTTGGAATTATCCATATCTTCGGAATGGTTCTTTCACCAGCGCTATTGATCTTGATCTTCCCACTCGGATTCCGCATGACTTGTTATTACTACCGTAAGGCTTACTACCGTTCTTTCTGGATGTCTCCACCTGCATGTGCAGTTGCTGAGCCACACTCCAAATACACCGGTGAGACTCGTGCACCTTTGATTATGCAGAACATGCACCGCTACTTCTTCTATGCAGGGCTTGTCTTTAACGTCTTGCTCACAGTCGATGCGATCTTGGCATTTAGAAACCCTGAGAAGCAATGGGGCCATATGTCAGTCGGCACACTTGTGCTCTTGGCAAATGCGACATTCCTCTGGTTCTACTCACTTTCGTGTCACACCTGTCGCCACACAGTCGGTGGACGTCTTCGTAACTTCTCGAAGCACCCACTTCGCTACAAGGCATGGACATTTGTTTCAAAACTCAACCATTACCACCAGAACTTCGCTTGGGTCTCATTGCTCGGCGTTGCCTTTGCTGATGTTTATGTACGTGAAGTCGCGACCCACGCGATCACTAACTGGTACTTCTTCTAAGTCGGGGGATCGTTATTCATGGCTAATCTAGAGAAGTATTCATACGACGTGGTTATCGTCGGGGCTGGTGGGGCTGGACTTCGCGCAGCAGTAGAAGCTCGCGATGCAGGTTTATCTGTCGCAATCGTCTGTAAGTCACTCTTTGGTAAGGCTCACACAGTTATGGCTGAAGGTGGAGCCGCAGCCTCGATGGGTAACGTCAACGACAATGACAACTGGATGGTTCACTTCCGCGACACTATGCGTGGCGGTAAGTTCCTCAATCACTTCAGAATGGCTGAACTACACGCCAAAGAAGCACCAGACCGCATCTGGGAGCTTGAGATGTGGGGCGCACTCTTTGATCGCACATCCGAGGGCAAAATTTCTCAACGCAACTTCGGTGGGCATGAGTACCCACGTCTTGCTCACGTTGGTGATCGCACCGGTCTAGAACTTATTCGCACCATGCAGCAACGCATCGTTGCTTTGCAGCAGAAAGATAAGCGGGAAACTGGCGACGCCGAGAAGAACCTCAAAGTATTTGCCGAAGTAACTATCACTGACATTCTCAAAGAGAATGGCAAAATTGCAGGCGCATATGGCTACCGCCGAGAAACTGGCGAAGAGATTCTCTTTGAAGCACCTGCAGTCGTTATCGCAACTGGTGGCGTTGGAAAGACATTTAAAATTACATCGAACTCTTGGGAGGGCACTGGCGATGGCCATGCGCTTGCTCTCAAAGCCGGTGCCAACTTAGTTGATATGGAATTTTTACAATTCCACCCAACAGGAATGGTCTGGCCACTTTCTGTTAAAGGAATTCTTGTAACAGAGTCTGTTCGCGGCGAAGGTGGAATTCTCACCAACTCGCTCGGTGAGCGATTCATGTTCAAATATATTCCAGATGTCTTCAAAGATAAGTATGCAGATAATGAAGCTGAAGCCGATCGTTGGTATATCGATCAAGACAATAACCGTCGCCCACCAGAGTTATTGCCTCGCGATGAAGTGGCACGCGCTATCAATACTGAAGTAAAGGCGGGACGTGGGACCGAACATGGTGGAGTATTCCTCGATGTTTCAAAGCGTCTTTCTGCCGAAGTTATTAAGAAGCGCCTTCCATCTATGTGGCACCAGTTCTACGAACTAGCTGGCGTAGATATCACCAAGGAAGCTATGGAAGTTGGCCCAACTTGTCACTATGTCATGGGCGGCGTTGAAGTTGAGCCAGATACAGCAGCAGCTGTTGGTGTAGATGGTCTCTTTGCAGCTGGTGAAGTTGCAGGCGGAATGCATGGGTCTAACCGACTCGGCGGAAACTCACTCACAGATCTCTTGGTCTTCGGACGCCGTGCCGGCATGGGCGCAGTCGAATATGTGAAATCACATGGCAAGAACCCCGTAAGCGCCGCGACTCTCGAGAAGGCAGCAACACGAATCGCTGCTCCATTTACTCGCACAGGTGGCGAGAACGCTTACTCACTCCACCAAGAACTTCAAGAAGTCACACATAATCTCGTCGGAATCATCCGCACTGGCGCCGAACTAACACAAGCGATTGAGAAGATTGCTGATATCCGAAAGCGCAGTGCAAATATTTCAGTGACAGGCGATCGCAAGTTCAATCCTGGATTCCACTTGGCATTCGATCTCGACAATATGTTGCTTGTTGCCGAGAGCACTGCGAAATCTGCATTGCTGCGTGAAGAGTCCCGCGGTGGCCACACACGCGATGATTTCCCTGGAATGAATTCAACATGGCGTCAGGTCAACCACATTTCAAGCTTTGATCGCGATAAAGTAATTGTGAAAGCCCAACCTCTTCCTGTACTTCCAAAGGAACTTTTCGACCTCTTTGATGTACACGAACTTGAAAAGTACATGACCCCGGAAGAAATTTCGAAAGGCGGTTCCAACTAATGGCACGCACTCTCAAATTACGTATCTGGCGTGGAGACGATAAGACCGGTGGTCTGCAAGATGTAACGGTTGAGGCGAATCATGGTGAAGTTGTGCTCGATATTATTCATCGCGTTCAAGCAACTCAGATGGGTGATCTTGCTGTTCGCTGGAACTGTAAGGCTGGTAAATGCGGATCTTGCTCAATGGAGATCAACGGAAAGCCTCGCCTTGCATGCATGACTCAAGTCGCTTCGTATCCAGAAGATGAAACCATCACAATCACGCCACTTCGCGCATTTCCTGTCATCAAGGATCTCGTTACAGATGTCTCCTTTAACTACAAGAAAGCGATGGAGATCCCATCTGTTGAAATGCCTCCTGGCATGAAGCCTGGCGAACCTCGCATGCAACAGATCGATGTCGAACGATCCCAAGAATTCCGTAAATGCATTGAATGTTTCTTGTGCCAAGATACCTGCCACGTTATTCGCGATCACGAAGAGAATAAGAAATCCTTTGCAGGACCACGCTTCTTTATCCGTATCGCAGAGCTTGATATGCATCCACTAGATATTTTGCGTAACCGCAAGAAGAGCGCTCAAGAAGAACATGGACTTGGAATGTGTAACATCACCAAGTGCTGCACCGAAGTTTGCCCAGAACATATTCGTATCACCGATAATGCGATCATTCCAATGAAGGAGCGTGTTGTCGATGAGAAATATGATCCGCTACGCTGGCTTGGAAGCAAGATTCGCAAGCGCGAGGGCATGCTCTAATATCTTTCTTTGATCTATCTAGTACCCTTTAAGGTATGAAACTCTTAATCCGTTGGGCTGCAAGTGCACTTGCTGTTTGGGCTGCCACCGCGTTGGTTCCCGGAATAAATGTTCACGGTGGGGCATGGAGCTATTTCTGGGTCGCTTTACTCTTCTCAGTGATTAACACAACCATCGGGTCCATGTTGAAATTGCTGACTCTTCCAGCCGTCTTGCTCTCGATGGGTCTCTTCATTGTTGTTATTAACGCCGCGATGCTTGAACTCACTGCACGTTGGTCGAGTGCGCTCACAATCAATAATTTTTGGTCAGCTCTCTTTGCAGCTTTAATCATCTCCCTCGTCTCAGGATTACTTAATAGCACTGTAAAGCGTGTGGGGAAAAACTGAAGAACGTCGTTGTCGTCTCACTCGGCGGCATAATCGGTTCGCTCTCTCGCTGGGGGATCTCTCTACCATTCTCTGAGAAGAGTTTTCCGTGGGGAACTCTCCTTGTTAACTATGCCGGCTCTGTCTTCTTAGTTGCTGTACTTCTCTACTCCAGACACCATAAATCGGCGAAATGGTGGTGGAGACCTGCGCTGGGCGCTGGTTTTTGTGGGGGATTCACAACATATTCAGCCTTCGCACTGAAGATGGATCAATACTTTGAAAATCGAAATCCGAGTTCTGCAATTATCTATGCAGTTGCTTCGCTACTTGGGACATATATCTTGGTCTTTGTGACCCACGAGCTCCTTGAGAAGAAGTTGGTGAAATGAATACCGAACTTCTCATTGCACTTGGTGCTGGAGTAGGTGCGCCGGCACGCTATCTCGTTGATCAAAAGGTAAAGAAGCTCCATCGATCTTTGATTCCGATCGAAACACTTGGGATCAACACAGTCGGTTCATTTATTCTCGGTCTCACAGTTCATTACAACCACAATATTGGATTTGTCATCGGAACTGGTTTTGCGGGTGCATTTACGACCTGGTCGACTTTTGCAGTGGAAGCACATCACCTCATTAAGAGAAATCACCGAGGCAAGGCTTATCTCTATCTAGCACTCACTTTGGTACTAGGAATTGGCGCAGCTGCAATCGGAAATTACTTATAAAAGCTTCTTCATCCAAGCTTCGACCTCATCTGCTTGAGTAGGAATACCCTTGCTCATAACTTCACAGCCATTCTCAGTGATTACGACATCGTCTTCGATGCGTACACCGATTCCGCGCAAACGTTCTGGGGCAAGAAGATCATCAGGGTGGAAGTAGAGACCAGGTTCGACCGTCAAAATCATTCCTGCTTTGAGAACACCTTGGCTATATTCAGATTCGCGCGCTGCTTGGCAATCATGCACATCAATACCGAGCATGTGGCTTACCCCATGGATAGTCCAACGACGATGTAAACCAGATTCAGGTTTCATAGACTCTTCGGCAGAGATGGGAAGTACACCAAGTGCTGCAAGACCTTCTGCTAATACTTGATGGCATGCCTTGTTGATGTCGGCGAACTTTGCACCAGGCTTGCAAGCTGCAAATCCAGCCTGTTGTGATTTCCAGACCAAGTCGTAGATATCGCGTTGAGCGGGAGAGAACTTTCCGTTGACTGGCAATGTGCGGGTGATATCGGCGGTATAGAGCGATTCAAGCTCAACACCAGCGTCGATCAGAATCAAATCACCATCCAGCACATCACCATCGTTGCGGATCCAATGGAGAACACATGCATGGGCGCCGCTTGCAACGATTGAGTCATAACCAAGTTCATTTCCTTCGATACGTGCGCGTGTAAAGAATGCGCCTTCAATAATTCTCTCTCCACGGCGAACGCCTACTGCAGAGTTAAAGCTCTTGATCATGTCATCAAAACCACGACCGGTCGCGTCAACTGCAGCTTGCATCTCTTTCACTTCATAAGAATCCTTGATCAAGCGCATCTCAGATAGGAATATTTCGAATTCAGATTCCTTCTTCTTCCGCTTTGATACAGCCTTATCAACGATCGCATCTTCACCACGAACAATTAATGTATCTGCGTCATCACCGAGGAATTTCTTAAGCCCATCAATATGCCTGGTCTTTATTCCATACAGAGTTGTGGTCTCATCGAGGGTCATACGACGGCCAATCCAGAATTCACCGTGTACGCGGTCTTTATAAAATTCTTCAGAGTCACGAGGAGAACGTGGGTGGATAAAGAGAACTGCTTCGTGGCCATTCTTCTTTGGTTCAAGAACCAATACAGAATCAGGGACAGAATCAGTTGCAGAGATACCAGTGAGATATGAGTAGGCAGAGTGTGCACGGAATCGATAATCAGTATCGTTGCTGCGAACTTTCAGCGAGCCTGCGGGAATGACTAGTCGTTCTCCGGGGAATGCCTTAGATAGCGCTTCGCGACGCTTGGCACAAAATGGCGCAGCTTCAACTTCTGAGATTCCTTGAAGTGGTGAAGGCGCCCATCCTGAAGACATGAACTTATCCCAGGCTTTAGCGCCGGGTGCATCGTGCGAGGCTAATTTCACTTTCTTACTCATGTTGTAATCCTAACCCGCAAGCTTTGGTTTTCACTAGCCCTGTATGATTAAAACTATGAGCTCTCCTCTTGAGAAGTCTGAACGCCCATGGGGCAGATACGAAGTTCTCTCTGATCAACCCACATATAAAGTGAAGACGATTTGGGTTTCACCTGGGCAACGCCTCTCTTATCAACGCCACGAAAAGCGTGCAGAGCACTGGTTTATTGTTACTGGCCATGGCGAAGTGACTTTAGATGGAGTCGTTCATCAGGTCCATCCTGGTGATGAAGTTACCTTTGGGATCGGCATCGCCCATCGCATGCATAACACCGGCACAGAGGAGTTAATCTTCGTAGAAGTGCAGACCGGGAGTTATTTTGGTGAAGATGACATCACTCGTATCGAAGATGACTTCGGTCGGTAAAGAGCTTTAACTGATTAATTAAGGCTTGCAGCAACAGCTCTCAAATAATCAACGCTCTTCTTTGCATCTGTGAATGGCCATCCACCAGCTTCGGGTTCTCCATCAAGCATAAGATCTTGCTCAAGAACGAACCAACCGTCGTAACCGCTATTAACAAGTGCAGTAACGATCGCTTTAACATCCACATCGCCCTCACCAAGAGGTGTGTACATCGCAGCCTTCACGCCTTCGTTATAAGTCTGTGAACCATCAACCACCTTGCTGGCTCTCTGCATATTTACATCTTTCATATGTACATGCTTCACGCGGCCCGGATGCTTCTGTGCAAATTCAACTGGATCAGTCCCACCGATAATCATGTGGCCTGTATCTAAGGTGAAACCGATATCAGAACCTTCAAGAAGTCCATAGACATCACTCTTGCTTTCGATCATTGTTCCAACGTGCGGGTGGACCGTGGCAGTCACACCAATTGTTGCCGCATATTCAGAGATGCGATCGCAATTTGTAAAGAAAGTTTTCCATTGATCTGCAGTGAGTTCTGGTCGCTTTATCTCGTAACCTTCGACTCCGGTACTTGCTGCTAGCACTAAAATTTTTGCCCCAGCTTTTATATACGACTCAAGCTCTATTTTCACATCTGGGAGCGGATCGTAGGTTGAATCATGAAGAAGGATTGGAAAAAATCCGCCGACAGCGACCATGTTATATTTTTTTAAAGCCTCTGCGCGGGCTGAAGGCTCGACTGGCAGAAAACCAAGAGGACCAAATTCCATCGCTCCCAATTCAAGCTCTGCCATCTCTTGAAGTACACGCCCAGGTTGCATCTGATAGCCCCAATTAGGTGCTTCACATACTCCCCAAGAGATTGGTGCGCCTGCGATCTTTATGGTTTTAGTGGTCATGCTCTAATGATATTCGTTTTGAGTTACTACGGGCTTGCTAGAGTAAGCACCAGAAGCAACCTCAGACGAGCCTTGCTTGATAAAAGGGGTAACGTAAATGTCTCTACCTATCGTCAACCACTGGATTAATGGCGCGCAAGGTAAGAGTCAGAGCACGAGATTTGCACCCGTCTACGACCCAGCTCTTGGTACACAAACCAAACAAGTAGTTCTCGCAGATAAGAAAGATATCGATGCGGTTATTGCATCAGCAAAGAGAGCATTTCCTGCATGGCGCGACACATCCCTTGCCCGGCGCCAGCAAATCGTCTTCACCTTTAGAGAATTATTGAATGCTCGCAAAGGTGAGCTCGCAGAAATTATTACGAGTGAGCACGGCAAGGTGCTTTCAGATGCTCTTGGCGAAATTACCCGAGGCCAAGAAGTTGTTGAATTTGCTACTGGTATGCCTCATGTCTTAAAAGGCTTCTACTCAGAGAATGTTTCAACCAGCGTTGATGTTTACTCAACCCGCCAGGCACTAGGCGTTGTCGGCGTAATCTCCCCCTTCAATTTTCCTGCAATGGTTCCGATGTGGTTCTTCCCCATCGCTATAGCTGCTGGTAACACAGTAATTCTCAAACCTTCTGAGAAGGATCCTTCAGCTGCGTTATGGATGGCACAACTCTGGAAAGATGCTGGCCTACCGGATGGCGTATTCAATGTTTTGCAAGGCGATAAAGAAGCGGTCGATGGATTGCTTGAAAGCCCCGATGTCGAATCGATCTCTTTTGTAGGATCAACAGCAATCGCACAATATATATATGAGAAGGCAAGTAAGTACGGTAAGCGTGTTCAAGCACTTGGTGGCGCTAAGAATCACATGCTCGTCTTGCCAGATGCTGACCTTGAACTAGTCGCAGATAGCGCAATCAATGCAGGATTTGGTTCAGCAGGTGAACGCTGCATGGCGATTTCAGTTGTGGTTGCCGTCGAACCTGTTGCGGATGCACTTATTGAGAAGATTGTTGCACGCATGAAGAACCTCGTGACAGGAGATGGCCGCAGAAATTGCGATATGGGTCCTCTTGTTACTCGTGAACACCGCGACAAGGTCGCCGGTTATATAGATATCGCTATTAAAGATGGCGCGAAAGTTGTCGTCGATGGCAGAAACGTGAAGCCAGACGGAGATTCAGCTGGTTTCTGGCTCGGGCCTACCCTCATTGATAGCGTCCCAACTTCCTCTAAAGTCTATACAGATGAGATCTTTGGACCTGTCCTCTCTATCGTGCGCGTAAAGTCCTTTGATGATGGAGTCGCACTCATCAATAGCGGCGCATTCGGAAATGGCACAGCGATCTTCACTAACGATGGTGGCGCTGCACGTAGATTCCAGAATGAGATTGAAGTGGGAATGATTGGCATTAACGTTCCTATCCCAGTCCCAGTTGCTTATTACTCTTTCGGTGGGTGGAAGCAATCTCTCTTTGGAGATACAAAAGCTCACGGAGCTGAAGGAGTTCACTTCTTTACACGCGGCAAAACCATTACCAGCAGATGGCTTGATCCAAGTCATGGTGGCATCAACCTTGGTTTCCCGCAGAATTAAGTAGAGATATCAACTTCGATGGCTAAGTGGCACTATGAATCTGGTGAACTTCGTAGCGAAACTTTGCTTGCTCATGTAGATCCACTGAGTGCTCCCATTAAAGGGTGGGCACATACTGGATTACGCGTTGCAGATGTAAAGAACGGAATTGAACTCCCATCTGATAATAATGAACGAGTCATTCTTATCGCTTCGGGTAAAAGTGTCACAATTACGTATGAGGATCAAGAGGTAATTCTTTCTGGACGTGAATCAGTCTTTCATGGTCCTTCTGATGTTCTTTATCTCCCCATCAATACTGCTGCAAAGATCGAAGGAGATGCACGCGTCATTATCGGTGAAGCACCAGCACGCAATAAGAAGAAGCCACAGATTATGCGTAAGGATCACGTCCCAGTATTACTTCGTGGCGCCGGCCGTGAATCGCGCCAGATTCATAATTTTTGCATGCCAGATACGATGGATGCAGATCGATTAATTTGTGTGGAAGGAATTGTTCCTGCAGGTAATTGGTCAGGAGTCCCTGCCCATAAACATGATCGCTCTATCCCAGGCAAAGAGTCTGCGCTCGAAGAGATCTACTACTTTGAAGCAGCTGTTACGAAAACCTCAAAGGCTGGCGGTACCACCGAACCATTCGGCTATTTCCGGGGATATGCCAGCGATCAGCGTGAATTTGAGCTGGATAGCGCTGTTCATCACGGGGATGTCGTTCTTGTCCCGCATGGATATCACGGCCCAGTAGCTGCTGCACCGGGATACGATCTCTACTTCTTTAATGTTATGGCTGGACCTGATGAAAAACGTGAGTGGCTCGTGACTGACGATCCTGCACATGCATGGATTCGTGAAACGTGGAACGGCCAAGATGTAGATTCACGTCTGCCGTATACCCAGAAGGCCCAGAAGGAAGGTATCTGATGACTACCAAGAGAATGACTGTGGGACAAGCAGTTGTTGAATTTCTTGCCCATCAATACACAGTGGATGGCGATATTCGCGTACGCACTATCGACGGCATATTTGGAATTTTCGGGCATGGAAACGTTGCTGGTATCGGACAAGCACTTAAGCAATTTTCTGTAACAGATCCAGAACTTATGCCGTATCACCAGGCTCGCAATGAGCAAGCAATGGTTCATGAATCAACTGCATTCGCTCGTGTGAATCGTCGCCGTTCTACATTTGCATGCACAGCCTCTGTTGGTCCTGGCGCTACAAATATGTTGACAGGTGCTGCAGTCGCTACAACAAATCGCCTTCCTGTTCTATTACTTCCATCAGATACCTTCGCAACTCGAGTATCCGATCCTGTATTACAACAACTCGAGCTTCCTCACGATGCCTCTATTTCAGTCAATGATGCTTTCAAGCCTCTCTCTAGATTTTTTGACCGCGTTCAACGCCCAGAACAGATCTATTCAGCCCTACTCGGTGCAATGCGCGTCTTAACTGATCCAGTTGAGACAGGTGCTGTAACTATCTGCCTACCTGAAGATGTTCAGGCAGAAGTTATCGATGTTCCACTTGAATTTCTCGCTGATCGTGAATGGCATATACGTCGCCCTCGCCCAGATGCAGGAATCATTGAAGAAGTCGCTGCTGCGATTCGTGCAGCAAAGAAGCCGATGATCATCGCTGGTGGAGGAGTTATCTACTCTGATGCTCATGCCGTTCTCGCTGAACTTGCCTCAAAGACAGGGATCGGCGTTGGTTTTAGCCAAGCCGGGATGGGTTCTCTCAACTGGGACCACCCACAATCTCTTGGATCAGTAGGTGCGACAGGAACCACCGCAGCGAATCGTCTGGCACGTGATGCAGACCTTATTATCGGAATCGGAACTCGCTATGGCGATTTCACCACTGCATCGCGAACAGCTTTCCAAAACCCGAATGTAAAGTTCATTAATATCAATATTGCCTCATTTGATGCTTTCAAACATGGAAGCGCGATTCCTGTTGTGGCGGATGCACGAGAAACTCTCAAGGAACTGATTCCAGCACTCAATGGTCACACTCAAAGTAGAGAATATTGCGCAGCCATCGCTTCGGATATTGCAGAATGGAATAGCGCTGTATCTGAATCCTTTGTTGATCAGAAGAGAGTGAAGCCAAGCCAATCTGAAATTATTGGTGCAGTAAATGAATCAAGTGATCCGAAGGATATTCTCATCTGCGCTGCAGGATCCCTGCCGGGTGATCTTCATAAATTATGGCGTGTGCGCGATCCACTCGGATACCACGTTGAGTATGCCTTCTCCTGCATGGGATATGAGATTGCTGCTGGTGTAGGAATTGCTCGTTGGGCAGAGGGTCGTACCCCGATCGTTATGGTCGGCGATGGTTCTTACCTCATGATGCATACCGAGATCGTGAGTGCTGTAGCTGAAGGTCTCAAGCTCATTATTGTTCTTATTCAAAATCATGGCTTTGCTTCAATTGGGCATCTCTCTGAAACGATTGGTTCACAGCGTTATGGAACAAAGTATCGCTATCACGACTCTGCAAAGAATAACTTTGAAGATCGTGAAGTATTACCAGTCGACTTGGCTACCAATGCGCAATCGCTTGGTATTAATGTGATCAGAGTCGATGAGTCCGCTAACGCGATTGCTGATCTCAAAGCAGCGATGAAGGCAGCGAAGGCGAGTGATCAATCAACGTTGATTCATATCAACAGCGATCCGTTGCTCTACTCAATCAGTAACGAGAGCTGGTGGGATGTGCCTGTAGCCCAAGTTTCCACGCTTGAATCCACCCAAAATGCACTTAAGGAGTACCAAAAGGCTGTTGCAGCGCAGAAGCCGTTGCTGGGCAGAGGTGCAATCGATAGAGAGCCATCCAAGAAGTCCAAGTAGTTCAATTAGTTCAAGGGAACCATAGGGAGAGAAATGTCTGGATCGCCACTGAAATACGCAGCCGATAATTGCAAGACCGTGCTCTGGAACGACTCTGCAAATCCCAAAGAACTTGCTGACTCAATCTCGTGGGGTGGTGTCGGTGCGACATGTAACCCGCCACTTGCTCTCTCTGCAATTAAAGCCGATATGCCATATTGGACTGGGCGAATTAAAGATTATGCAGCGAAGAACCCCCTTGCCTCTGATGACGCTATCGGTTGGGCGATGGTCCGAGAGTTATCTATCAACGCCGCAAAATTACTTGAGCCTGCATTTAGGAAGTACAACGGACGCAATGGCCGCCTCTCTATCCAAACAGATCCACGTATACACCGTGATGCTAAAGCTTTGGCAGATCAGGCATTTGAGTTCTCAAAACTTGCCGACAATATTATTGTCAAGATTCCTGTGACAAGCTTTGCAATTGATGCCTTTGAAGAGGCGACATATCGCGGAGTCAGTATTAATGCGACTGTCTCATTTACTGTTGCGCAAACTCTTGCAGTTGCCGAAGCCGTAGAGCGTGGACTCAAGCGCCGTGAAGCTGAAGGTTTAGATATCTCAACTATGGGCCCGGTCTGCACAATTATGGTTGGACGCACTGATGATTGGGTCCGACTTGTTGCTGAGCGAGATAAGGCTGCTGTTGATCCAGGGATCTTTGAATGGGCAGGAATTGCAGTCTTTAAGAATGCCTACAAGATCTATCAAGAACGTGGATATCGCACTCGACTACTTGTCGCGGCATTTAGAAATCCAATGCACTGGAGTGAACTTCTCGGCGGAGATATTGTTATCTCTCCTCCATATCCATGGCAGGAGCGGATCAATAACTCATCGATCAAGCCGGATCTCCACTCGATCGATAAGCCGGTAGATCCTCGAATTCTTAGTGCTCTGCTTGAGTTTTCTGAGTTCAGAAAGGCCTACGAACCAGATGGCCTATCTGTTGCAGAATTTTCAACATACGGGGCTGTTACCCGCACATTGCGTGGGTTCTTAGTCGCTGTCAACGAACTCGAAGCTCTCGTTCGTGATGTACTTATTCCTAACCCAGATAAGTAAGAATTTAACTTCTTCCGGATTTAACCCTTCAGCTTTGCGATATCAATCAACTCTGGATTGAGCGGAATATCGGTTGGGCAACTTGCATCCAGTGTCGCAATCTCTGCTGCAGTCAATTCAATCTTGAGCCCCTCGAGTGAATCAAGAATTGAAGAAGCCTTCGATGCGCCAGGAATTGGGATTGATGTTGGGAATTTAGCCAAGTGCCAGGCGATCGTGAGTGCATATGGTGAGACACCCTTTTCATCTGCCATAGTTTTGAATCCACCGATCTCTCCGGCACCAATTTTCTGAACAGAGCGAGCTCCACCAATGGGTGACCACGGGAGATAAGCAATTCCATATTCGGTGCAGATATCGATCACATCAGCCCAATGCTGGTAGTTGGGACTGTATTCATTTTGTACCGAGATGATTCCACCTTGTTGTGGGGTTCCCCCAGCTTTAATCGCATGACGCAACATCTCTGCGGTGACGTTACTCAGACCAATTTCTGCAACAAGACCATGTTCTTTAAGGCCCATCACATTATCGAACTGCTCTTCGTACGAGATTGCTGGATCAGTACGGTGGTGTTGCCATAGTGGAATCTTTGAAAGTCCCATACGTGATGCAGAGGCTTCGACTGCGCGATAGAGATAATGCTTGGAAGAATTTCTTCCTGATTCACCGAAGGCTGTTCCATCTTTTGCTCGGGTGATTCCAGCTTTAGTTGTGAGAATAACTTTTGCTTTCTGTTCTGACGTGCCATTCCATGTATGAAAACCTTGAGAAACAACGCGCTCGTTATGGCCCATCGTGTTCCATGATGGTGCGTAAATATCAGCTGTGTCGAGAAGAGTCACACCTGCATCTAAAGCAGCGTGGATTACTGCAATTCCGCGATCAAGATCATCGGTGAGACCTGGATGGCGATCACTCGGGAATGAGAGGTGCATGCACCCTAATCCGACAGCAGAGACGTTATATGGGCCAAGCGCGCGAGTTTTTAACATGGGGGGACTCTACTGACTACTTTGCTTGCGACAAAGGGGTAAGGGAATCAGAGGCCATTAGATATGATTGCGATATGAGTGAAAAACCAACCGCGGCTCAAAATTCCCGCCAGTTGGATACCTCAATTTTTCGTACAGATCGCCTCATGAACGATGGCCGAACAATCCGTTATTACGATAGTAAAGAGACCAGCCGTACCGCAGAAGATTTACGCCCAACCGAAGAGCCAGCGAAGATGGGTGAACTGCGCTTGGATCCTCTCTTAAATGAATGGATTGCCTATGCGGCACATCGCCAGCATCGCGCTTTCTTGCCACCTAAAGAGCTCTGCCCTCTCTGCCCGACTACAGGTGGTTTACTAACAGAGATCCCTGACTCTCACTTTGAAGTAGTTGCCTTTGATAATAAGAACCCATCGCTAGCACCAGCTGGGTCTGAATGGGCGCTACCTACCTTAAGCGGCCCGAATACATCAACAACTGGAGCAGCAGGGAAGTGCGAAGTTATTTGTTTCTCTGACGAGCACCACGGAAGCTTTGGATCGCTCTCCCTTGATCGTATTCTCCTTGTTATTAAAGCGCTTCGTGACCGCACCCAAGAGATCTCGGCGCTACCGAATATCGTTCAAGTCTTCCCCTTTGAAAACCGCGGGGAAGAAGTCGGCGTAACTATTAATCATCCACACGGACAGATTTATTCTTATTCATATCTCACTCCGCGCACGGAGAAGATGCTCAACACAGCACGTGCCTATCATGCGCAAACCGGGCGAGTACTTCTCGATGACGTGGTTGCCCGTGAAATTAAAGATGGCGTGCGCATCACCGCCGAGAACGAGCATTGGGTTGCCTATGTTCCTTATGCAGCGCGCTACCCATTTGAGATTCATGTTGCACCTCGTAAGAGCGTTGCTGATTTAACAGAGCTAACAATGGATCAGCTGAATGCGTATCCAGAGATCGCAAAGAGAGTCTTGCTTCAACTTGATGGAGTCTTCAATGTTGAGATGCCATACATGGCCGCTTGGCACCAGGCCCCCGTATCAGTCGGTCGTGACGTATTACGCCTGCATTGGCAGATCACCTGCGTGCGACGCGCACCAGGAAAATTGAAGTATCTCGCTGGTAGTGAATCCGCAATGGGTGCATTCATCATGGATCTGACCCCAGAGCAATCAGCAGAACAGCTCAAGGCAGTTGCTATAAAACTGTGAGTACAAAGCTAAAGAAGCACGAGATAGTGGCGAGCGCTCCAGGGCGTGCAAATTTAATCGGAGAACATATTGATTATGCAGGGGGAGTAGTTCTTCCCTTTGCTATCAGCGATAGAACCCACGTCGGAGTAACCCGCAGAAGTGATAGAAAACTTCACGTCAGCTCGACCCATTCAAAGTTAGCGATCACTCTTGAATTAGATGAACTAGAAAACTGGAAGGGCACACCATGGGCGCGCTATCCCCTTGGTGTAGTCCACGTTTTACGTACCCTTGGTGCGGATTTCCCAGGACTTGATATTGAAATTGATGGATCTGTTCCTCATGGAGCGGGCGTCTCATCTTCTGCTGCCCTTGAATGCGCAACAGCACTTGCGCTCAATGAGCTCTTCTCACTCGGTCACTCATCACTAGATCTTGCAAAGATCTGCAGGCGAGCAGAGAATGAATATGTCGGAATGCCGTGTGGCCTCATGGATCAAGCGGCATCAATGCTCTCCCAAGAGAATCACATTCTTGCCTTTGATTGTCTCACTTTTGAAACTCAGCAACTTCCATTTAATCTAAGTGAAGATAACCTTGAAATACTTTTGATTGATTCACAAGTCAAGCATCAACTCGTTGATGGCGGTTACGCGAGTCGCTTTGCTGCATGTGAGAGCGCAAGATCCACTTTGGGATTAGATTCATTACGCCACTTAACTCGTGAAGCTTTTGAAAGCGCGGATCTTGAACCGCTTGTTCGCAAGCGAGTAAGTCATGTCATCGCCGAAATGGAAAGAGTAAGCAAAACGATGGTTGCGCTCAAAGAGAAGAATTTCCGAGAAGTCGGTGAGCTGCTCAACCAATCACATGCATCACTTCGAGATATTTATGAAGTAAGTTGCAAAGAATTGGATCTAGCCTGCGAGGTTGCGCTTACTTCAGGAGCTTTTGGTGGGCGAATGATGGGTGGAGGATTCGGTGGGTCAGCGATTATTTTGACTCCAATAGATAATACGCAAACCGTTATTGCCAATGTCAGCAAGGCATTTGCTGATGCAGGCTTCAAAAAGCCACGAGCTTTCATAGTCTCCCCAAGCGCTGGAGCGCGGATCGAATACTCGGCTTAAAGCCCTGTTTTCCCTCGACAGTTCCTGCTGTAAACTCCACTCACCACTTGGAGACGTCGCATAGCCCGGTCGAGTGCGCCTCACTGCTAACGAGGTAAGGGGTTAAACCCTTCAGGAGTTCAAATCTCCTCGTCTCCGCCAGATTCACTCCACTTCTTGTACGCTGCAGGAATGCCTACTTCACATCCATCTAAAACCCCGATCATCCTCGACTGCGACACAGGTGTTGATGACACCATGGCGATTATCTTCGCCTGTCTTGCGCCCGAGATTGAGCTGGTTGGCATCGGCACCATCTGGGGCAATGTTGATCTCGATCTTGCAACGCAGAACTCATTAAATATTTTGGCAATGTGCGGCAAGCCGGATGTTCCAGTAGCAAGAGGCGCGGAGACTCCACTGAATGGATCGCACGTCGATTACGCATATTTTGTTCACGGCGATGATGGTCAAGGCAACCGTGGCATGAAAGGCAAATATGGAAAGCAAATTTCCATGACTGCTGCAGAATTTATTGTTGATGCTTGTCGCAAACGCCCCGGAGAGATCGAGTTAGTACCTGTCGGACCACTTACAAATATCGCACTTGCACTACAGCTTGAACCAAATCTTCCGAAGTTAGTTCGCGGCGTAACAATTATGGGTGGCACTGCGCTCACTCCAGGAAATGTCTCACCGGTTGCAGAAGCAAATATCTGGCACGATCCAGAAGCAGCGGATCTTGTATTTAAGGCGCAGTGGCCAATCACGATGGTTGGGCTTGATGTAACAATGAAGACACTCCTCACTCCTGATCACTTTGATCGCATGAGAAAAGGCGGCGGAATATCCAAATACATGGCTCAGATTGCAGAGTTCTATACCGCTTTCAATGAGAATGCATCCTTTGGAAAGCCACTTGCGACTATGCATGACGCAGTTGCAGTTGGCCTTGCAGCAAATCTTGTGCGAGCAACCATCTCGCCATTAGTACATGCTGAAGTTGATACGACAGATGGACCAGGTCGTGGACAGACAATTTGTGATCTACGAGGTAAATATCTCAACTATCCACCACAAGAAGGCGCTCACTGCCGAGTACCTCTTGAGCTAGAAGATGGATTCCCGGATTACTTCACGAATCTGCTTGTGGCAGCCGGCGATCCAGCAGTAGATATTTCCTAGCTTTACCCAATAAGAGAAAAGGGATTTTATGTCTGAGTTTCACATGGTCGTTCGTTTTGAAGCAGCTCCAGGAAAGCGTGAAGAACTTCTTTCACAGCTGAAGATGATGGAGAAAGCGACTCAAGGCGAGCCTGGTTGTCTGTATTACATCCTCAATGTTGATCGCGATGATCCCAATATCTTCTACTTCAGAGAAGCTTGGAGTGACCGAGAGTCGCATGCAGTGCATGATAAGACTCCCCATATCGAAGCTTTTCGCGCTTTAAAGGATGAGTTGACCGTCAATGACATTAGCGTTTCTTTCATGCATAAATTAGATTAATTGAGCTCAAACTTAAGGGTTTTACTTAGGTGCAGGCCCCGAACTCTCTCGAGTCACAAGAGTTCCGCGCCAAAGTTTTTGAGGATCTTCAATATCTAAATGAGCCAAGCTTTTAATCAGTGCAGTAACAGCCGCGGCACCAATATCAGCGGCTGGTGGAGAGATTGTTGTTAACGAAGGCTCTTGCGCAACTGCTTCGAGAGGGTTCGAATCGATACAAATAATAGAGAAGTCCTTTGGAATTTTTACTCCAGCTTTTTGAATGGCTCGTGAAAATCCTGAAATAGCTTCTGAGTTGATTGATACTATGCCAGTTGAAGCAGTACTCATTTTTAAATACTCCCCGGCCAGCTCTACCCCTGCTTCGGTAGTAATCCCGCAATGCAGCACTGAGAGTTTAATTTTAAGCTCTTTCGCGACCTCTAACGCAACATTTTCAGCGCGCACGACCGCAGCAAATCCGTCCTCCGCCTGCTTTAACGTTGTACTGAGATAATCAATTTTTTTGTGTCCAAGTCTTACGAGTTCCGCAATAGCCAATCGAACCGCGCCATCGAAATCACGATCCGCATAAATATCTTTCTCGGGTTTAGAGGTTCGACCAATCAAAGCGACCGGGATACCCAATTTTCTAAAGAGCTTTACGCGAGTATCTTCAAGTCTGATTTCCATCAGAATGACTCCATCGAGCAATCCTGATTGAGCTTGTGCGATGACTCCATCAATATCTCGATCACGTACCGGCCATAGAATTAGGTGGTAGCCAAGTTCGCGAGCGGCATCAGCCGCACCCAAGACGTAACTAATGTCTCCTTGGGAGATACCGTGGTCGGTCACCCCAAACACAAGCGCGAGCATCTTGCTGCTTCCGCTTCTGAGGGCGGCAGCGACGGCATTTGGCTTGTAGTCCAGGTCTTTCATCGCCTTAAAAATGCGTGTTTTCGTCTCTGCGGAGATTGGTCTTGAGCCTGAAAGAGCATAGGAGATGGTGCTTTCGGCTACGCCAGCCGCACGTGCCACATCTGAACGCTTAGCCACTTGGCCGACCCTACCTTTCTGCAACCCATAAGGCCGTAATTCGTTATAAAACTGTTACCAAAATGCCTTTGATTTGAATAGACACGAGTCGACGGATTTCTGTAACTTCTCCCATTGTAATTGACATGTGTCGACTGGCACAAGAAATTATCGCAAGATTGTCGGATCCATTCCTGGAGCCGACAAAACCAAACTAGGAGATAAATATGAAGAAAGCTCTTAAAGTTGGGGCCCTCACCCTAACAGCCGCTCTGGCGCTTTCTGTAACTGTGGCTGCTCAGGCTCCTGCCGCCTCATATACATGCGCAAAGAAGACAACCGTCACAATGCTTGGAACCATCAAGCCTGAAATTCAAGATCAGTTCCTTGCTGCAGTCGCTGACTACAACAAGAGCCAGAGTTGTTACACACTTAAGTCTATTCCTGGCGATCGCAATCTAACATTCCTCCAGAACGTAACACCTATGTATGCCGCAAAGCATGCACCAACAATCATGTACACACTCCAAGAGATTCCTGACATGGCTGACAAAGTCATGGACTGGAAGGGACAGCGCCTTACTCAGCTAGCCCCCAAGGGTCTTCTTGCAGCAGCAAACGTAGGCGGAAAGCAAGTTGGTGTTCCATCAACTGCTGAAGCTTTCGGACTTCTTTACAACAAGAAGGTTCTTGATGCAGCTGGTATCGATCCAACAACAATCAAGACCCGCACAGATCTAGAAGCAGCTTTCAAAACCCTGCAGGCAAAGGGTAAGAAAGCTATCCACTTCTCAGCTATCTGGTGGTCACTTGGTGCACACTTCACAAATATCTACCACACTGATGCTGCTTCGACTCATGAAGGCCGCTTGGCTGTTCTTGATTCACTCGCTGCTGGCACAAAAGACCTGACTGTTGATCCAGTATTCAAAAACTGGCTATCAACATTCGATATGCTCAAGAAGTACAACGGTTCAGCTGTGAATCTCACAGATACTGAATACGATGCTTCAATCGCAGACCTTGCAAGCGGAAACTATGGTTTCATGTTCCAAGGTAACTGGACTGAGCCAAATCTACTTCAGGCTTCAGCGACAACTGACTTCGGCATCATGCCATTGCCTATCAGCAATGATGCAAAGGCATATGGAAATGACTCGATTCCTGTTGGCGTACCTGGCTACTTCATGGTCGACAACACCCAATCAACCGCTACAGAGCGCAAGGGTGCAGTTGACTTCTTGACATGGCTTTACACATCAGCGGCTGGACAACACCATGTTTCAGATCCAACAACCACAACTGGTGGCGGAATGGGCTTCATCCCTGTCTACAAGCAGTGGAATGTCCCACCAAGCACATTCATGTCTAAGGCTATTGCTGGATTTGTTAACGCTGGCAAGACAACAGAGTGGATCAACACTTACTACCCAGCTGGATTACAAGAGACAGTAGGAAAGGTATCTATGCAGCAGTATTTCACTGACAAGATCTCCTCTGCTGACCTCGCCAAGGCAATCCAAGCTGCTTGGAAGGGCCAAGTTAAGACCTGGCGCGGAGCTACGAAGTAATTCGTACCCCACTGCTAGATCTAACTTGTTAAAACTAGTAAGTTAGAAGTTAGTCGAGGCCATTCCTGGGGGTTTTACCCTTGGGAGTGGCCTCACTAACGTTGTATATGAACAATGATTGCTTTTAAGAAAGCGGAGTGATGAGTCAACAAAGCCGATCCCAACAGATCAGGAAGTTTCTGACCTTTGGCGCAATCCCACTTTCGATTTTTTTAGCTGTGCTTGTTTATCCATTTGCTCAAGGTCTCTTTCTTACCTTTACAAACTGGAATGGATTTAAATATACAAAATTAGCGGGATTCGAAAATTACACAAAATCGTTCAGGGACCCTACCTTTTGGGCCACCCTAGGCTTCACGTTAAAGTTTGTTCTCGTCTCAGTCATTCTTGTTAATGCAGTCGCTTTCGGACTCGCCCTTCTAGTGACATCTAAACTCAAGAGCTCAAATATTTTCCGCACATTCTTCTTTATTCCAAACCTCATCGGTGGTGTTGTGCTCGGTGTCATTTGGCAATTCATTTTTAATACCGCAATCACTGCGATCGCAAGAAAGTTCAATATCCCCTTCTTTCAGGATTCTTGGCTGAACGATACTAATAAGGCTTTTTGGGCTCTTATTATTGTCACCATCTGGCAGTCATCTGGTTACATGATGATTATCTACATCACCGGTCTCATTAGCATCGAGCAGGATGTCATTGAAGCTGCAAAAGTTGATGGCGCCTCCCCTCTCCGAATGCTGACTGCAATCAAAATTCCATTGATGGCACAAGCTTTCACGATCTCACTCTTCCTAACCATGCGTGCCGGATTTATGGCATACGACGTCAACTTAGCGCTGACCGGTGGTGGCCCATACCGAACGACCGAATTAATCTCCATGCACATTTTCCAAGAGGCGTTCGCCTTCGGACACTTCGGAACCGGTCAAGCTCAGGCAGTTTTAATGTTCTTTATGGTTGCGATCGCAGCCCTCATCCAAGTGCGTATTAGCAAGCGGTTGGAGGTTCAACAGTGAACAATCCCTCGAAGCGACGTTCGATCAGTAAAAAAGTGATCTTTGGACTCGGCCTCTTTCTTTCAGTATCTTATGTAGCACCCTTTCTTTTGGTGCTACTTAACTCGGTGAAGCCTAAATTTGATATTTTGGCAAACCCTCTTGGGTGGCCGGTTAACTTCACGTGGGACAACTTCCAAGAAGCACTTCGAAAGATGAATTTCTTTAGATCGCTAGTAAATTCGATCATTATTACAACTTTTAGCGTATCTGTTTTAATCATTTTTTCTTCCATGCTTGCTTACTATTTGGCTCGTACGAAGAACAAGTTTACAAAGACGACTTTTCTCATTCTTGTTGCCTCAATGATCGTGCCATTCCAAGCATTGATGATTCCTTTTATGTCGATCTTTGCTCAATTTGTTTCAATCAATAACCGTATTGCTTTGATCTTCTTCTACCAAGGTTTTGGCGTTGCCCTTTCAACATTTCTTTATCACGGCTTTATTTCAAAAATTCCAGCAGAGATTGACGAAGCAGCGGCAATGGATGGAGCAAATGACTTCACTATTTTCTGGAGAATTGTCTTCCCAATGCTTCGCCCTGTTACAGCTACAGTAGCTATTGTTAACTCACTCTGGATCTGGAATGACTTCCTCCTTCCGCGGTTGGTGCTCACACCAGAGACCCAGACGCTCCCACTTTCGACCTATCTCTTCTATGGTCAATATTCGACCCAATATGGTCAAGCAATGGCTGGACTTTTACTCGCTGTTCTACCAATCATCATTTTCTACCTCGTTCTCCAGCGCCAGTTCATCTCTGGTATTTCTACTGGAGCTGTTAAGTAGTGCTTCAACTCAATGACCACTGGGTTTGGGATTGTTGGCTCTTTGATGATGGAGAGAACTTTCACATATTCTTTTTGCGTGCGTCCAAAGCGCTCGGGGATCCTGATAGACGTCATTTTCGAGCGTCGATAGGTCATGCCCAATCAAAAGATTTAAAGAACTGGATCCTTCTTCCAGATGCACTTGTCTGTGCAGATGCACCTGCTTGGGATGATGTTGCAACCTGGACTGGGAGCGTAATCAAAAATCCTGCTGACAATCTCTATTACATGTTCTACACCGGAGTCTCTAAAGTAAATGGTGGAATCGTTCAGCAAATTGGATTTGCAACCAGCCCGGATTTAATCACATGGACTCGTAATCTTAATAACCCAGTGACAAAGGCTGATCCACAATATTACGAAAGCCAAGAAAGCGGAGACCCGGATACGAATTGGCGTGATCCATGGATTTTCTTTGATGACCGAGACAAAAAATGGCACATGCTAAACACGGCAGATATCAGAGGCGGTGGAATTAAAACGCGTGCGACAGTCGCTCATGCAATATCTTCGGATCTTAAAACATGGGAAGTATTGCCTCCATTGCATGGAGAAGCGGGGTTCGGGCAAGTTGAGGTTGTGCAGGTAGAAAAGATCAATGGTCGCTATGTCATGATCTTCTGTGTTGCCTCACACCACATCAATGAATTCAAAGCTGGATTTCAAACTGGGACTTACTCAGTTCCAATGGATTCGCCAACGGGCCCAATTCATTTTGATCAGGCAGATATCATCGATGCAGAAGGAATTTATGCGGGGCGCATTATCAAAGACCGACAAGGTCAATGGTCCATCATCGGATTTGAAAATGGCCAAGTGAAAGAAGATTTCACTGGGCGAATTTGTGACCCAATTCCTTTGATAATGACAGATGCGGGCACTCTCAAAGTGAAACGACCTTAAAGACCCCTTCACTGGATCCTCTAATGAGGTCCCGCTTACTGCTAGCCCTGTAAACTGCGACCCTGATGGCTCATTACTCGATCGCAATCGTTGGCGCAGGCCCTGCTGGTTACTTCACTGCGCAGGCCCTTCAGAACGCCCAGAACGAGGATCGCACCTTCTCTATCGATCTCTTTGAGCGCCTCCCAACTATGTGGGGGCTCGTACGCCTAGGCGTTGCACCTGATCATCCAAAGATTAAGACAGTCGCAAAGGTCTTTGAAAAGGTAGCGGCCGAGCCCAATTTCAGACTCTTTGGCAATATCGAGATCGGCAAGGATATTGATATTGAAGATCTCACATCTCGTTATGACGCGGTAGTGATGTGTACCGGATCTGCAATTGGTCGCAAACTCGGTATCCCTGGAGAAGATCTCCCTGGCTCACTATCTGCTGCTGAATTTGTCCCTTGGTATAACGGTCACCCAGATTTTGCAGCATTGAACATCGACCTCTCTGGAACAACTGCAGTTGTTATCGGCGCAGGTAACGTTGCAATGGATTGCGCTCGCATGCTGGCTATAAATCCAATCGAACTAGATCCGACCGATACGACTGATCATGCGCTCGCTACTTTCCATGGATCAAATATCCGCAAGGTCTATATCGCAGGGCGTCGCGGAGTAGAACATGCTGCATTCACAGCGCCAGAGCTTCGTGATCTTCCAAAGCTAGAACATACAGATGTCTATATCGATGCAGATCAAGTGAGTGAAGCACATGCCCGTGCAGCGGCTGCTGGTGAAATTGAGAAGCATGTTGCATCGAACCTTGAAGCATGGCGTCTGATCGCAGAGCATCCGAAGTCTGGCCACGAACGTTCGATGGAGTTCAGATTCCTCTCTGCGCCAAAAGAAATTAAAGGCAACGACAAGGTCGAAGAAGTAATCTTTGGAATCAACAAGATTGAAAATGGCAAAGTAGTTGACACAGGTGAGACATATTCAATTCCTTGCTCACTCGTTATATCTGCAATTGGTTATCAGGCGGCCCCAATCAATGGCGTCTACTTCCATAATGGAATCATTGAGAACGAAGCTGGGCGCGTACTTGGTACCAATATTTATACAGTCGGTTGGGCAAAGCGCGGTCCCTCTGGAGTTATCGGTACTAATAAGAGCGATGCATCCGATGTTGTAGATCTACTTATTTCAGATCTCAAAGAACCAAAAGAAACAATGGATATTGCAATGCTTATCCCGGCAGGACATCAAGTCATTGATCAGAGCGCTTGGGCAAAGATCAATGCAGCTGAGGCTGCAGCAGGGGAGCCAGTTGGTAAACCTCGAGTAAAAGAGGTTTCTTGGGCTAAATTGCTGAGTTTGGGGCTTAATTAGTTAACAGGTAGTATTCACTCTCCACCACCAAGCGCTTGTAGCTCAACGGATAGAGCATCTGACTACGGATCAGAAGGTTAGGGGTTCGAATCCCTTCAAGCGCACTTGTTACCAGTCGTTAACCTTTTCCTCCCTTTGAATTCAGCTTGATGAAATATCCGTCCATTTGGATTTATCCATGAATATGACTCTCTCACACCGCAAGATCATCGGCTCAGGGGCACTCGCCCTTTCTGCTTTGAGAGTTAGCAATTAGAATACGTCAATGGATAGACGTACCGTTCTTATAACTGGTGGCGCCCGAGGTATCGGGGCTGCAATTGCTCAGGAGTTTGCTCAAGCAGGCGATCGGATAGCGATTCATTTTGTTTCATCCCAATCAGATGCTGATGCAGTCTGTAAATCTTTGCCAGGAGATGGACATATCACCGCTCAAGCCGAATTACGTGACCCTGAAGCGATTCGGAGAATGGTTGAAGAAGTTGCAAAGACATTTGGAAAAATTGATGTATTGATTAACAATGCTGGTCTATTTGTGGATCACCCAATCGAAACGACTACGTATGAAGAGTGGCAGGCTGCTTGGTCCCAAACACTCGGAGTTAACTTGATCGGCGCTGCAAATGTTTCGTGGTGCGCGCTACGTCATATGCCAAAGAATGGAACTTCTCGCATCGTAAATATTGGATCTCGCGGAGCTTTCCGAGGTGAACCCTTAAGCCCTGCATATGGCGCTTCAAAGGCTGCGATAGTTGCCTTCGGTCAATCAATTGCTAAAGCACTAGCGCCGATGCATATTGGTGTTACAACACTTGCCCCGGGGTTTGTTGAGACAGAGATGGCATCTCGGCTCTTAGATGGTCCCGAAGGAGCAGGTATCCGTGCGCAAAGCCCATTTAATCGTGCTGCAAGGCCAGAAGAGCTAGCGAAAGCGGTTTACTTCTTAGCATCACCTGATAGCGAGTGGGCGAGTGGCGCAGTATTAGATTTTAATGGAGCTTCTTACTTACGTATGTAAGTTACTTCGCTAATTGGTGCAATCCAGCAATTAAGCGGTCTACATCCTTGGTAGTGCTGTACGGAGCTAAACCTGCACGAACTGCACCGGTATCTCCGAGTCCCAATGCACGAGAGACCTCGAGTGCGTAGAAGTTTCCAGCAGGAGCATTCACCTGCACGGTTGCTAGGTGTTTATAGACATCTGCCGCTTCAACGCCCTTAAGGTTGAAATAGAGTGTCGGAGTTCGCTTTTTAGCATGCCCGTACAAAGTCACACCGGGGATCGCCTTAATCTCTGATTCCATATATTCAAAGAGCGTTTCTTCATACTTCTCTGCCGCAGACATGGAGTTAATGATTCTCTCGCGACGGCTACCGGCTCCCTCAACCATATTTGCGATGTAGTCAATCGTTGCTGTACATCCAGCCATGAGTTCATAGGGGAGTGTTCCGAACTCAAAGCGCTCAGGAACATTGCTTGTGGATGGCAATAACTTCTCATTATTTAAAGTTTTGAGGAGTTCTGGCTTTGCTGCAATAGCCGCGCAGTGTGGCCCGAATAATTTATAGAACGAGAATCCAAAGAAATCAGCGCCCATAGCCTGCATATCAATGACTGCATGTGGAGTTAGATGAACTCCATCTACATATAAAAGTGCCTTCGTCTTGTGGACCGCTTGAGAAATCTCTTGAATATCAGGTCTAGTTCCCAAAGTATTTCCTGCGCCAGTCACAGCGACAAGGCGAGTCTTCTCATTCAGTAATTCAGAGATTGCCGAAGTAGGTAATTCACCTGTTGTTGTATCGAATTTGGCCCATCGAACAACTACTCCCATTGCTTCAGCAGCTTGGACCCATGGGCGAATATTTGAATCATGATCAAGGTTTGTGACGATGATTTCATCGCCAGCTTTCCAGGTCTTAGCTAATGTGCGAGAGAAGTCATAGGTGATTTGAGTCCAACTACGGCCGTAGACAACTCCACCGGCGTCGGCATTAATGAGATCTGCGACTGCTTGACGAAATCCAATAACAATCTCTTCAGCATTTCTTTCAGAGAGAGTCGTGACACTGCGATTTGAAATCGGTTGAGTAATCGCTGCAGCGATTGCTGCGCCTACTTGAGTCGGGACCTGGCTGCCGCCGGGTCCGTCAAAGAATGCCAATCCAGATTTCAGGGCGGGGAAATGCTCGCGAATTTTTTCAACGTTGTAGCTCATGTTCCAATTAAAGCCGTGCTTGGTTCAGAACTCAATAGCAAAATTACTACTTGCCGGCAAAGTGAATATGCATCGGTGCTCTCCACTCTGAGCGGATTACTTCGAGGGCTTCCCCCTCTTGGCTCATGGGAAATATCGCTCCTGTGACTTGACCACCAAGTTCTGCGAGTTGATCCAAGATCTTTCGGTTTGCAGCAACATGCTCGAGGATCCCTGCTGGTGATGTGAACTCTTCTAGCGCAACGCATTGAGTCAAATCTGCACTGAAAAATAAGTCATATCGCAGAATCGACTCTTGCTTGTGAATAACCAAGAGCATCTCTGATGCAAGTTTTTTGAATGCCTCTAAATTTTCTGGCGCGATATAAGGGAAAGTTGCAACCGCTCTGACTGACTCCATAGGAATTCCTTACCTTAGTCGTAGGGCCTCATTATGCTAGGAAAGTAGCCGAAGCAACTTCTATCTGCTTTACTTTTCATATGAATGAAAGCGAATCGGATGGCTCACTCATTGAGACCGAGCGCCTTTCGTTGTATTTAATCGCCCCACATGAGCTCATTACTCTCTTTGAAGATCCGGAAAATCTATCGATCTATGCAGGCAAACCTTTTGCCAATCCCCACCGTGTATTAGTAAATGACTCAGGTCCACTGCCGTGGCGAGTACCTCAAGTAAAGAGCGATCCATCACTGAACATTTGGTTTGTTCGTTGGATCGTTCTCAAAGAGAGTGGTGAAATCATCGGAAGCGCTAGTTTCCATGGCGCACCTAATGAAGCTGGGATGATTGAGATTGGGCTGGGGATTGAACCAGCTTTCCAGAACGACGGGTATGCGAGTGAAGCCCTTATGGGTATGTGGAGTTGGGTGCTAGATCAACCGAATGTTCAGACCTTGAGATACACCGTAAGCGGCGCTAATAAACCTTCGATGCGAATCATCGAGAAATTTGGATTT
>CAITVX010000031.1 GCA_903895995.1 uncultured Actinomycetes bacterium | reverse complement strand
GCAGCCTTAGCTTTAGCTACTTCTGCAGGTGCAACCTTGATACCAAGAGAGTTGCTTGTATCTGCAAGGAGTTGAGAGATTAAGAAGAACTGAACTTGATTCTGGATGAGCGCAGAACCGTTCTGAAGATTCATGCCTGTGATATCCACGCTTCTGCGAGAAGCCAAAATATTATCGATGCTCTTCTGGATATCGTTAATAGATGTAGACTTCTTGCCGACTGTGAATGCAGCAGTCGGGCTGGAACAGCCTGCAAGAATTAATACCGCACCCATTGAAAGAAGGGCGGTGATCTTCTTTGCTCTCTGGGAAATCTCTAGTTTCACAAGTACTCCATTACTTCAAAATCGAATTGAGGACTTCAACTGTCCACGGAAGGATCGAAGTATCTCCTAGATCCCCTGTCGACTGCCAATTCGGCCCACTTTCACGCGCAACTAAGATCGATTGTGCAGCGCTCTTGATCAAAGACCCTGGATACATTCGGGTCAATCGAAGTTGTAGGGACTCTGGCAGCGTTACAGGAGCAATTTTTAGGTATTTGCCCTGCAGAACCACTTCAGTCAGCCCGAGCTGCTTTGCCCGAACGCGAAGCCTTGCCACATCTATAAGCGTGCTTGCCGCCTCTGGCAATTCACCAAAGCGATCGACTAACTCCTCAACGATCGCATCGAGATCTTTCCCATCGGTCGCATCAGCCATTCTTCGATAGAGATCTAAGCGAAGGCGCTCTGATGGCAGATATTCGATCGGAAGATGCGCAGTAATTGGAAGTTCGACTTTGCATTCACGAACCCGTGGATTTGCATCCACATAGCCGGTCTTAAACTCTTCAACTGCTTCACCCACCATGCGCATATATAAATCAAAGCCAACTTCAGCGATATGCCCTGACTGCTCTCCCCCAAGCAAATTACCAGCGCCGCGAATTTCAAGGTCCTTCAGCGCAACCTGCATTCCTGATCCGAGATCTGTATTTGTTGCAATCGTCGTTAAACGATCATGTGCAATCTCAGTCAAAGGCTTATCGGCTGAATAGAGGAAATATGCATAGGCACGTTCGCGGCCCCGACCGACTCGACCACGAAGTTGGTGCAACTGTGAAAGTCCAAATACATCGGCACGATCGACAATCAAAGTATTTGCATTCGCAATATCAATGCCGCTCTCAATAATTGTTGTTGAGACGAGAAGATCGAAATCTTTCTCCCAGAATCCAAGGATGACATCCTCAAGTTCTCGCTCACTCATCTGACCATGTGCGACTCGAATACGTGCTTCTGGAACTAATTTCTTGAGACGTTCTGCAACCTGATCAATATCTTCAACCCGGTTATGAACAAAGAAGATCTGACCATCGCGCAAGAGTTCGCGGTGGATAGCGGCCGTCACCTGCTTATCGTCATAGAAGCCCACATAGGTCAGCACCGGATGGCGCTCTTCAGGTGGAGTCGTAATGTTCGACATCTCACGGATGCCGGTAATAGCCATCTCGAGCGTGCGCGGAATAGGCGTAGCCGACATAGAGAGCACATCCACATTGGTGCGAGCCTTCTTCAGCTCTTCTTTATGTTCAACGCCAAAGCGCTGCTCTTCATCGACTACAACCAGCCCAAGATCCCTAAATTGAACATCTTTGGAGAGCAAGCGATGGGTTCCGATAACGATATCGATTGAGCCATCTGCAAGGCCGGCGATGATCTCTTTGCCTTCCTTCGGCGTATTAAACCGTGATAACCCAGCCACTTTGAGTGGGAAACCGGTATAGCGATTCAAGAATGTTGAAAGATGTTGTTGAACAAGCAGAGTTGTTGGGACAAGTACAGCAACCTGTTTGCCATCTTGCACCGCTTTAAATGCCGCACGAATTGCAATCTCGGTCTTTCCGTATCCCACATCGCCACAGACAATGCGATCCATTGGATGTGATGCTTCCATGTCGCGCTTTACTTCTTCAATCGTCGAGAGTTGATCTGTCGTCTCTACATACGGGAATGCATCTTCTAGTTCACGCTGCCAGGGAGTATCAGCCGAGAATGCAAAACCTGGTGCCGCCATTCGCACGGCATAGAGTTGAATAAGTTCTGCAGCGATCTGTTTGACTGCTTTACGGGCACGTTTTTTAGCGTTCTGCCAATCAGCGCCACCAATACGGTGCACAGCAGGTGCTTCTCCCCCGACATAACGCGTTACTTGCTCTAGCGAATCAGTCGGTACATAGAGACGATCACCTGGTTGTCCACGCTTTGAAGATGCATATTCAATAACAAGATATTCGCGCGAGCTCTTACCCACGGTTCGCTGCACAAGTTCTACATATCGCCCAACACCATGTTGCTCGTGCACAACATAATCACCAGCTTTGAGTTCAATCGGATCAACCGCCTTCTTACGCCGCGATGGCATTCTGGCTTGATCCTTATTTGAGCTGCGCTGACCTGAAATATCTTTCTCAGTAATCAAAACCGTCTTTGCAAAGTCAGCAATAAATCCATGTTCGATTGGAGTTGCAGTTAAATGGATAACATCGCGAGTCAGAGCTGAATCAATCGATTTGCTGATACGAGTAGGAAGATCTGCCTCAATAAAGAGGTTATTAAATCTCTCGACGATTCCAGGTCCTGCTGCGCTAAAGATGATGAGGTAATCCTCGTTGATCCACCTGCGCAGATCAGCTTCTACTGCATCCAGGCTATTGCGATAGATCGGAAGCGCTCTAAAAGGGGTTTGCCCTTCATCGATATCTGATGCGTAGAGATTGAATGATCGCCACCCAATACCGGCAAGAGTTGCCGCAGAGCGCAGGCGATCGAGCGTGAAGTAGCCACCAGATTCAAGGCCGCCGGTCACATCGATCGGCGCCTTTCCACCCATCGCAGCATTCGACCACGATGCATCCAAGAACTCTTTATTTGTCTCAATCAGATCTAGCGCACGCGATGCGATACGTGGCTGATCTATCAAGATCACTTCATACTCTTTTGGCATGAATGCGATCAATGATTCAAGTTCTGTATTGAGAATTCCTATCAAGGATTCCATACCATCGATGGATATTCCCTCGGCGATCTTGCTACACATCTCTGATAAGGCAGGGAACTCTGCAGCTAAATAACGCGCGCGATCTTTCACGTCATCAGTCAAAAGTAATTCTCTGCACGGATAGATCCTAAGTTCGCCAACAACCGGCTCGTACGTTCTCTGATCTGCAACTGTAAAATATGCAAGCTCTTCAATATCATCACCGAAATAATCAACACGAACCGGATGTTCTAAATCTGGCGGAAAGAGATCGATAATTCCACCGCGCACGGCAAAATCTCCGCGCCGCTCAACAAGATCTGTTCTTACATAACCAAGAAATGCCAGTGACTCAATCAAAGCTGACATAGAAATATTCTTATTCAGTTCAAGAACCGGTAATTTCACATCTAATAAATTGGCGATGATCGGCTGGATCAATCCACGAATCGATGTCACCAATACTCGCGGTGGATTCTTCGATGCCAATTTATGCAAAGCCTTAAAACGCGCAGCGACCGTGTCACTCTTTGGACTCAAACGTTCGTGCGGCAGTGTCTCCCACGGTGGAAAGACTTCAACACTGTCGCCCCCGATATAAGTCTTGATCTCTTCCATGAGCTCTTCAGCTCTGCGAGATGATGCAGTCACAAGAAGAACAGGGCGTTCCTTGGCTGCGATCGCAGTGAAGAGTCCTTGCGTTGCAGATATTGAGACGAGTGCATCTGGCGAATCACTTGCAGGAAGTTCAATATGCGAGAAGGCATGTAACAGTGACATTAAATCTTTCCCGCCTCTCTCATTCACACCGTGGAATCCAGCACTAGAACGCACTGATACCCCCGCATTCGAAAGAATGGGGGGTGGAGCACCCCATTAAACCTGTAATGATTAGCCAGTGGCAACTGATGATCTCGAGCTCCGTAGTGACGTACGCCGCCTTGGCGACCTCTTAGGCCAGAGCCTCGTCCGCCAAGAGAGCCCCGAGCTCCTCGAACTCGTTGAGCGTGTGCGCAAATCAGTCCGCGAAGGAAGCGGCGCAAAAGCCCTTGAAGGTCTCACCAATGAAGAAGAGATCCAACTCGTGCGCGCATTTAGCACCTACTTCCATCTCGCAAATGTCGCAGAACAAGTTCACCGCGCCCGCCAACTCGCAGCAGAGCGTGCCGAAGGTGGATCCTGGTTATCTCGCGCAGTCGATCGCATTATCGATGTTCAAAGCGCCACCCAAGAATTTACCTTCGCAGATGTTCAGAACTGGATCAACGATTTCTCTGTACGCCCCGTATTTACAGCGCACCCAACTGAAGCATCCCGTCGCTCGGTCCTGAGCAAACTCGGCACCATCGCAGATCTGCTCGATGATCCTGCAACCCCAACCCGTGATCGCCGCCTCGCTGAAACAGTGGATCTTCTCTGGCAGACCGATGAACTTCGCCTCGGTCGCCCCGAGCCACTCGATGAAGCAACGAATGCTCTCTATTACTTAGATGATCTCTTTGCTAACACTGTCCCAGAAGTTCTCGATGACTTTGCCCACGAGCTCGAGCGCATCAATGTGATCGTCGATCCAACATCACGCCCACTCAGCTTTGGAACATGGATCGGTGGTGACCGTGACGGTAACCCTCACATCACTCCACAAGTCACTAAAGATGCAATCGTTCTTCAAACAGGTCACTTCATCCGCACGATGCTTGGTTCACTCGATCAACTTCGCCAAGCACTCTCTGTATCTAGCCGTATCGCGGGAGCGAGTGATGAACTCAAAACATCTGTCGCAAAAGATTTAGAACTCCTACCTGAGATTGAAGATCGTTACCGCCGCCAGAATGTCGAAGAGCCATATCGCCTCAAAGCGACCGCAATTCGCCACCGTTTAATCCTCACCCAACGACGCCACTCAGCTGGCGCAGGTCACATTGCGGGCCGCGATTACGAGAGCACAGAAGAGCTCCTTGCAGATCTCATGCTCATGCGCAGCTCTTTATTAGCCCACCGCGGTGAACTCATTGCAACAGGCCTACTTGAGCGCATCATCCGCACAGTCGCAAGCTTTGGTATCACCCACGCGACCATGGATGTCCGTGAGCACTCAGATGCCCATCACAACGCGATGGAACAACTCTTCGGAGCAAAGTATGAAAACCGAACAGAGCTCATTGCAGAAGAACTCAAGAACCCAACCCGCCCATCGATCGATTCACTTGATCCACTAGGCCGCAAGACAGTCGATACCTTTGTCGCAATCCGCGAACTCATAGAGAACTTTGGTCCAGAAGTCATCGAGACATACATCATCTCGATGACAAAGGGCCACGAAGATGTCCTTGCTCCAGTAATCCTCGCTGATATCGCAGGGCTGATCTCACTCAAAGATGAAAAGGGTGGAAAATTCGCCAAGGTTGGCTTTGCCCCACTTCTTGAAACAGTGGCAGAACTTCGCGCAGCAGACACCATTCTCGATGCACTTCTCTCAACTCCTGAGTACAGAGAGCTTGTAAAACTTCGCGGTGATATCCAAGAAGTAATGCTTGGTTACTCAGACTCTAATAAAGATGCAGGTATCGCAACATCGCAATGGGAGATCCATAAAGCCCAACGTAAACTCCGCGATATCGCACTCAAGCACGGTGTCACTCTCCGTCTCTTCCACGGTCGCGGCGGCTCAGTCGGTCGCGGCGGCGGTCCCACATACGATGCCCTCATCGCATTGCCATGGGGATCTATTGATGGTCAGATCAAGATGACAGAGCAAGGTGAAGTCATCTCCGATAAATATTCACTTCCTGCACTCGCTCGCGAAAATGTAGAACTCTCTATGGCCGCAGCTCTTGAAGCAACAGTCTTAAACCGTGCAGCACGCCAATCCCCCGAAGATCTCGCAAAGTGGAACTCGACGATGGACAAAATCAGCGACGCTGCATTCAATCGCTATCGCTCACTCGTCGATCATCCAGATCTTCCTGCTTACTTCTATGCATCAACTCCAGTAGAACAACTTGGTGATCTCTTCTTAGGTTCTCGCCCATCCCGCCGCCCAGATGCAGCAGGTGGACTTGGCAGTCTGAGAGCTATTCCATGGGTATTTGGGTGGACTCAATCTCGCCAGATCGTTCCAGGTTGGTTCGGTGTTGGCTCAGGTCTCAAGGCTGCTCGCGAAGCTGGCCAAGAAGCGATCACCGCAGCAATGCTTAAAGATTGGCACTTCTTCCGCACATTCATCTCTAACGTCGAGATGACGATCGTCAAAACTGATCTCGAGATGTCCCAGCGCTATGTAGATACCTTGGTTGATCCAAGCCTGCGCCACTTCTTAGATCTCATCAAAGAAGAATTCGCACTCACACAAAAAGAAATCTTGCTCCTCACCAAAAAGAGCGAACTCCTGGGCGACCAACCACTCCTGGCTCGCACACTCGCAATCCGCGACCAATACCTCGCCCCATTACATCTCTTGCAGATTCACCTACTCGAGCAAGTGCGCGAAAACCCCGATATCGATCCAACAATCCGTCGCGCACTCCTTCTAACAATCAATGGCGTGGCAGCAGGGCTGAGGAATACGGGTTGATAAAGCGCATCGCCATTATTTCCATACTGGCCATATTCGCCAGTTCAAATATTTCCAACGCCGATTCCCATGTAAATTATTTACCAATCAGCTCAATCACACCTGGTGGACTCAACCCAGCAGTCACCCAATCCACTATTGCATCGACCATTTGTGTGGTGGGATATACAGCAAAGATTCGTCCATCTTCTTCCTACACAACTGCCCTAAAGAAGAAACAACTCGCGACTACTTATTCGCGTTATGGCACCCTACAAACATCTCTAGTCGAGGAAGATCATTTAATCCCTCTTGAAATCGGTGGAAGCCCTAAAGACACAAGGAATCTTTGGCCAGAACTATGGAATGGCACGTGGGGCGCCCACAAGAAAGACGTCCTAGAAAACAAACTCCATTTGATGATCTGCGCTCGATTAATAACTTTAGCCCAAGCACAACAGGCCTTCGCAACTAATTGGATAGATGCGTACAACCATTACATATTGGGTATCTTTGTCCCGGTCGAAACACCAACACCCATCGCAACAGCTTCACCAGTTGCAACTTCGACTTCATTAGTAAGCCCAACCCCAGTAGCTGCATCCACCCCTGTTTCAACTCCAACTCCGACTCCGACACCAACTCCGACACCAACTCCGACTCCGACTCCAACTCCAACTCCAACACCCGCCCCAGTCGCTGCACCAACAGCATCAATCAGTCCCTCAGTCCCGCCTGGCGTGACTGGTAAGTGCAAAGACGGCACTTATTCAACCGCCAAATCGCATAGCGGAATGTGTAGTGGGCATGGCGGTGTGGCACAGTTCTACTCATGACATTGACTCAATGGCAGAAGAAGATGGCTCTACCTACATTGATATTGAGCCTCGTTTACACAATAACTTTTGTTTACCCAATCTACTGGTATCCCGTAGGTAGCTCAGTCAAAAGTTTATGTTCGATTTTAAACTACGTAAGTTGGGCCGCTTTTGCGGTGGATTATTTAGTTCAGATGAAGTTAGCGCCGGATAATAAGAAGTACTTCAAAACTCATTTATTAGAGCTCATCCTGGTTGTTGTTCCCTTTTTCAGACCTCTCCGGGCATTGCGTGCTCTAATATTTACGACACAAGCGAGTGTGCGTTCCAAGTTGACTTTGATCAAGTCAATTCCATTAGTCATGACCGCTGCTGCGCTCTTAATGATTATTATCATGGGAGCCGCCATTTTAGATATCGAGCGAAGCGCGCCTGGATCAAACATCCACACGCCTATGGATGCGCTTTGGTGGGGGTTAGTTACCATTACTACAATTGGCTATGGCGATAAGTTCCCTGTTACTACAGAAGGTCGGCTGATCGCTGGAGTGCTAATTGTTTTTGGAGTTGCAATGATCAGCACGATTACTGCCTCTTTTGCCGCTTGGATTCTGTCACAAGACAAAGATGACAACTAGTTCCGCAATTCTACATTTCTAAAAATGCTTTTACTGAAATGAGTCTTATCCCATATTTTCTCGCTTTTTGAGCCTTCCCGGACATTGAGGCTTCGTCGGCGGCCACGACCAGCTCACAAGTTTTCTTTGTAACACTCGCAACTGGGACCAAGCCTTTTGCAATTGCAAGTACGGCTAACTCTTCTTTAGAAATCGTCTTTCCTTGAAAATCGGTCGCAGAACCCGTAAAACAAACCCTTAAGCCAACAATCAATTGAACCGTGTCAGCATGCGCAGGTGTGAATAGTGGCGGCCGAATTCTTAGTGCCTTTGCAGCTTTCTCAATTAGGAGTTGCTCTCTCGGTGAAATGAAATTGTCTCTATTTGCTGCAATCACCAACTGATCTAAGTAATCCTGATGGACTTCAACTTGCTCTTCTTCGGAAACACCCACGGCTTGAGCCCATTCGCCTAAATAGTCAGTCTCGCTTTCTGTAATCGTAAAATCACTCATAACAAGGTAAAGAGCTTCCGCATAGGACAGTTGTGATGACGCATAACCTGTCGAATCAAAGTCTGGAATAGGTTTTCTGACAGTCTGCATTCCCGCTAACTCATCATTCCCAAGTGGTTCTTCACGACAAAGTACACGAGTGGGGCTCGTCATTCGAACCACTTCAACTTTTGCCACTTCTAAATCCTTATCATCAGGTCCTAGCTTGACAAGCAATTCAGCTGTGGCCCGGGTGTCGGTTAAAGCTCGATGCGCATCTTCGTTTGTGACTTCATAAGCTTCACAGGCGCGCGCCAGACTCAATTTAGTTGCCCTAAGAGTGCAATACCCACTCCCGAATTCTGCAACGTGACTTGTCCTCTCGAATTCTTGCCTGAGCATCCGAGCATCAAACACCAGGTTATGCGCAACCAAAACTCTTCCATTTACTAATGAAGCTATTTCATCCACAACTTCTGCAAAAATAGGCGCCAGAGAAACATCGGTTGCGGTTAATCCGTGTATATGGGAATTTGAAATATCACGTTCGGGATTTATTAACGTTTCCCACTCCTGAACAATTTTCCCCGCTTCAACGATGATGATTGCAATTTCGATTATTCGATCATTCTTACCAAAACCGGTTGACTCAACATCCACAACTGCGAAACTCTTCACATTGGCCTTCCTTTCGTCAATTTCATCCTTAATCCTCAGTCGTATTCCCAAATTCATCCACCGAAATAGTTAATCTCTGCGGTCTATTGCTGGTTGCCATCCACAACCATGGAAGGAGCCAAAGGCCAATCGTCATCACCGAAAGTAAAAGATGAAGGATGTGATTTACAGTTCGACCAGTTGTCACGACAGCGAGGTAATCTCGTTGGAGCTCTAGCTTCCACCCAGCTGCTAGATAGTCATCGACCCTCTCGGCAAGGATCGACTTTCTGTCCTCTGGGCTAATTTTTGACACAAGAACCCTTTGATAGGTATTCAACTGTCCTCGCTTTTTGCTGTAAGTCAATGACTTAGTCAAAGTTGAAATTCAGAGCGCTATCTAAGATGAGTAAAAATGACTCTCTGTAATCATTTTTGATCACTCAATTGGTCGTTGCAAAAATTATTGAAAGTGCTTTAATAAATACATGAGGGCCGGTTTCTAGGCCGACCCCCATGGTTCGTCCCTAGGTCTGGAACCAAGGACAAATGCAGTTGGAAGGCTCTCTGCAATAACAGGGAGCCTTTCGCATTACAAAACTCCGATAGAGAAGTTTGAAATAACGAATAACTGCATCTTTTGCTTGCGCAATGTCTTTGATTACATACCTCCTTTCTCTAGAGCTGACATTCCAGCCGGCGGGCTGGAAAGCAAATGCCTTCAAAGGACTTCACGGGGAAGTTTCTTTGTCGAACATCTAGAGAAAGTGGAACTGGGTGAAGGCTAAATAGGCATGGCGGAACCCGCTGAAAATCTGCTCCGGGATGTGGGTAGTGCTGAGCTGTGGAGAACAATCCTTGAGATTAGAGTTTTAGCCCCATCGTCCATTCATCATCATTCTTATCAAGGAGGGTGAAACCCAATTTGGTGTAGAAAGTGAAGGCCCTGGAATTTTGAGCTCCCATTCCTAGGTGCACTCCTTTTGATCCTTGCTCTCTTAAAGTATCAAGTAAAAGATTCATCATTGCTTTGCCAATTCCACGACCCTGGGCTGTTTCAAGTAAATCTATATGGAGATGACTTGGGTAGTCCCGGACAATAGCTTCAGGCCGAAGCGGTGGATTCTGGATGTAGCTAAATAAATTCTTCTCACGTTCATTGAAATTCTCTGGTGAGAGGTTGCTATATTTTTTTTGAATTAACGGCCACCATTGTTTGCTTAACGTACTCTCAAATGATCGTGTATCAAACGCTGCAAGGGCGTAACCAGAAGCACCTTCTTGAACTAAAGTAAAAGATAGATCGGGTTGAAAACTTAAATACGGGCCAACATAAATTTCGCCGAGCATCTCTTTCTGATTGTATAAATGAAAGGCGCCCGCTCCGCTATCACCAGTTGCTAAACAGACGTGGTAGAGACCTGCTCTATCTTCTTCTTGGAATTTACGAACGGTCTCACCTGAGTCAAAAGTAAGGAGGTCCACCTAAAAATAGTACTGAAAAAACCTTGAATAAGGGTCTAAATCCTGAAAGACTTATTTAAAGCAACGGGGGTTGGCATGAGTTCAGAGTTCGTCGATATTCCCTCCTTGATGCCTATCCCAGATATTTTTTCTTCCAGAAGAGTTCTCGCCATTCAAGCTCACTATGACGATGTAGATATCGCTATCGGTGGATTCATTGCCCAGCTTGCAAAAAATGGCGCAGAGATTCTCTATGTGACTGTGACAGATGACCTGGCCGGAGTAACTGATTTAACACTTTCTAAAAAAGAGGCAGCCTCGCGCCTTGAGAAAGAGGCTGCAAAAGCCGCAGAGATTCTTGGAGTTCTCGGCATTTACTATTTAGGTTACCCAGATGCGGGTGACTGGAGTGTTTACCAAGCTCGTCGCGACTTAATAACCGTTGTGCGCCAATTCCAACCCGATTGTGTTATCGCCTTAGATCCTTGGTTAAATACTGAGGCACATGCTGACCACTACAAGTCAGGCTTTGCTGCCGTTGAGGCCGCTATTTTGGCCGATGTCCTTGGAGTCGAAGGTAATGATCTACAGATTCCTAAGGAATTTCACTCGAAAGAGAAGCGAGAGATTAAAGCTGTTGGTCTCTTTAACTCATCTCAAGCTAATACCTTTGTAGATATCGACCAGGTCTTAGAGACCAAATTAACTGCGGTCTCCCAATACGTCAGTCAATTCACGCCTGAATCCATGGCCGGGATGTTGGTGGCTCTACCTAAGCGATCCCAGCACTTTGCAGGGATCGGGCATGCTGCAAATAAATTGAGCAAAGATGTTACATATGCCGAACCTCTAAAAGTTCTCAGCACGGATGCCCTTCATGCCGCTCGCTAATAACATCACGGCCTCTCAAAAGGCACGACTTCATTTACTCAATTTAATCGTCTCATCACCACAAGGATCACGCTTGAAGGGTGAACGTGAGTTAGCGCAAGATTGCAAGGTTGCAAGAATGACAATTCGTCGCGCTATCGACCTTTTAGTACAGGAAGAGAAACTAGAAAGACGGCCAGGATCTGGCACCTTTGTCACGTATACGCCAATCACCCATGAATTCCGCTTGAAATCCTTTACTGAAGAGATGAACGGGTTGGGGTTAAAGCCAACTTCAAAAATACTCATATTTACATATTTAAAGGCAGACTTTACAAAATCATCACTTCTTAGCGTGCCGGTCGGGTCGGAGCTTCTTAAATTTTCACGTCTGCGCTCAGCCGATGGAGTAGCCCTTGGTGTTGAGACTGTCTACCTTCCTACCGCATATTTCCCCGATATAAGAGAAGAAGAGTTAAGTGGTTCTCTTTACAATCTTTTGCAAGAAAAATATGGGGTCAAAATCATCAATGCCAACACCAGCCTTTCTGCATCTATCCCAAGTCAAGAGATAGCTGATCAATTGAGAATCCAGAAAAATAAGGCCTGTTTGGAGCTCACAATGATTGACCTAGACCAGAACGGTCGAATTATCATGCTTGCAGAATGTGTCTATATCGGTGATCAATATAAATTTAACTTATCTCCCAATCGAGATAATTTAGAGATCGCAATCAGAGAAAAGGATGTCTCATGAATAACCTCATTGGAGCTACTGCGGAAGAGAACGCCCTATTCAAGAGTTTTGTTGAAAGACACCAAGTATTTGCGAACTCTGGTTTTAGTGAGATAACTGTGATCGACAGCTCAAAGCTCGGAGCAGAAGAATCGGTAGTGACCACCTCGCTCGCGGCAAGTAAGAAAGCGACAATTGAGAGATCGACATATGCAGGATTTCGCTACGCGCTCAATCTCTTACTTAAATCTCTACTCACCAATGACGCTATAACTGATCACAAGCATTCCCCGAAATTTAAGATCCGGGGTGTTATCGAAGGTTTCTACGGAACTCCCTGGACCCACGAACAACGAATGCGCGGGTTATCTCACTTCTCTGATTTCGGTTTTAATCGTTACCTCTTAGCGCCTAAGGATGACCCGTGGCATCGATACGACTGGCGATCACCCCTCAGCGAAGATTTCCTAAGCCGGGTATCAGAGCTTATGGAGCAGGGCAGAAGGAATGGGATCACCGTCTCAGTCGCCATCTCCCCAGGGCTGACAGTTGAGTACTGCGATGCGAGTGATGTAGCGGCGATCATGGTTCGCTTCAAGCAGCTCCACAGTATTGGTGTGCGTGAATTTGGGCTATTTCTCGATGATATTCCTGCTCGCCTGCAGAGTGAGAAGGATGCAGCCAAATTTACCTCCATTATGCAGGCGCACAGTTTTTACTGCAATGCTGTCTGGGCAGAGTTAAAGAAGCTTGATTCCGCGATCACTTTAGCTATTTGTCCGATGCAGTATCACGGAAAAGGCACAGAAGAATATATAGCCGAATTTGGTAGCGCCCTTGATCCTGATCTGTCACTTATTTGGACAGGACGTGAGATTTGTTCTGAATACCTTGATATCTCTGATGCCAAAGTATTCAAAAGTAATACCAAGCACATTCCTCTCTATTGGGATAATTACCCCGTCAATGACGTAGCGATGTTGCACGAATTGCATGTTGGTCCAATTGAGGGCCGCGAAAAAGGTTTAGAGAATCATTCACTGGGATACTTTGCTAATCCAATGGATCGATTTGAACTCTCACTCATCTCCTTGAGCACAATCGGTGACTACTTGTGGGATACACAGGGTTATAACCCAGAAAACTCCTGGGAATACTCATTGACTCTTCTCATGGATAATTCAGGCGATCGCGCAGCATTCCGTAATCTCTTGCGTGCCTGCTTTGAATCGTGTCTGCGTGTAAACCCGGCACCAGATTTCAGTGCCATGTTAGAGGCGGCTTCTTTCTCGTGGAAGACTGGCAAAGCTGCTCAAGCGGGCAAACTCATCGAGGCCCATAGCAATCAGATGCTCAGTGATGTTGAGACGATTAAGTCAGCTAAATTTTCGCAACCCCTCTGGCGTGAGGAATCATTGAAGTGGCTCACAAAGTATGAAGCTGTCGGAAAGGCATTTCTCGAGGTTGCCAGTATTTTAAGTAATTCTGGGGTCTCCAAGAATTCGAATCTCAAGGGATCGGCGGCAGATCTAGCGAAAATCAATTCAATTCGCGCATCGCTGAACTCAGACCCAACACGTATCTTCGGTAATGGTCTGGATATGACATTGGCTGAGCTAGCCGATGAAATCCGCTGGTCTCTAACGGCTTAGCGCCTCTTTCCAGGCACTATTTACGTACTTCCACTCGCCTTCAATCATCGTCGCACAGACGTCAGATTCGGTGTCGAGGAGCACAAGGTCAGCTAACTTTCCAATCTCAATAGAACCAATATCAGATTCTCTACCCGCAATCTTTGCAGCATTGAGTGAAGATATTTTACTCAACTCTGGCTGGCTCAATTGAGCAAACTTAGCTGCATTTTTATAGACCATATTCATATCCAACGCGCTTCCCGCGAGGGTATTGGTCCCGGCGACGACGATCTTTCCACCGATCTTTGATACGGCTCTGTCGGATAACACTCTATATTCTCCATCTGGGAATCCTGCCAAGGATGTGGCATCAGTGATTAGATTGATTCGATCAACGCCTTTGCACTTTAATGCAATTCTGAAGATAGCCTCATCAATATGAATCCCATCTAAAATCACTTCAGCGTAAATTGCTTCATTATCCAAAACGGCTCCAACAGCACCGGGATCACGGTGTGAGAGTGGAGACATCGCATTGAATAAGTGAGTAGTAGATCTGGCTCCAGCTTGAATCCCAGCAAGTGCTTGCGCATAGGTAGCATTTGTATGGCCAATTGATGAAATAATATCTTTCTGGGTTAAGTACTTGATGAGCTCTAATCCCCCAGGAATCTCTGGGGCTACTGTCACCATTGATATAAAATTATCTGCCGCAGAAATTACCTCATCAATTGAAGATAATTCGGCAGCTTTTAATTGCGCAACAACATGCGCACCAGGCTTATGCTCTGAGATAAATGGACCTTCAGTATGAATACCTAAAACCTTAGATCCATTCTTATCTGATCGAGAACTTGCAGATAAAGACTTTAGGATGGCCAACAAACTTGAGAACTCGGTGGTGTGCGTTGAGGCAAACATGGAAGTAGTTCCATGTTTGAGATGGAATTCTCGAGCTAAGGCGTGCTCGGCTGGGTCTATCGATGTGAAGGTGCCACCATTTCCACCGTGTACGTGGAGATCAATAAAACCCGGGCTTAAAGTGCCTCCTCGAGCATCAAAAACAAGTTCCGAGCCAGTAGAAGAGAAATCCCCCTCTGAGATCCTGACGATCCGCCCCTTGGAAATATCTAAAAAACCATGGGAGATGAGAGATTCAGGCAGAACGATTCGTGCATTTTTGATGACACAAGTACCAGATTGCACAGAGAGCGCCTACCTAAGAAATTTTTTGCGCTGGGAACTTCAGCGGTGAATTGGCCTTATCGCCGTGGTCCAAATTTGCACTGACAAGCAATGGCGCAGGCAGAGAATTTTGTAGAAATAGCTTGGTCACTTCCGCATTTATTGCCTGGGCAATCAAGACAAAACAGACCGTTGAAGCCGAACAAATACTCTTGCCATCAGGTAACTCGGCAACGGCGTCACCGATGACCGATCCATTATCAAGGGATAGATCAACGACATCACCGAGCATCAAGCCAGATGGGTGCCTGGAGTCAACTGCTTCACTATGTTTGCTTGAACTTAATCCAATAACTTTGACTCCGCGTTTCTTGCATTCTAGGGCCATCTCCACGATCGCCCCATTGCGACCAGATTGCGAGGCAATTATTACAAGATCATTTTTCTTGATCTTATGATGATCTAAGACTTTTGGCCCATTCTCAGGGATTCGCTCAGGTTGTGAATCACGAAGCTCCCAGTAGGCATCTCTAATCTCTTCACGGATATCTTGTAAGTTCATTGATTGGAATATTGCCAAACCACCGGCACGACTTGAAAACTCCATCGCTAGAGCTTGCGCATGGCCGGCACCAAAGGTAAACACACGTCCGTCGTCGGTCACGGTCTTAAATATCATCTGGGCTGCTGCTTTAATTTCTGGCAGTTGTCGCTTGACCGCATCTAGTCCAAGGCTGGCAATGAGCTCCGCTATTGAAAGCGAATCTATATCTTCAACTCTATCTACCTTCATTACTACTCCTTAGATTGTTTAATCAAGTAAAACCCTTATTTGCTGTATCCATCTGAAAGACCCTTAATAAATTGCTTTGAGAAGAGAGTAAAGAGCAGAATCAGTGGAATTGCACCTAGTACGAGGGATGCAATCAAAGCCTGCCAATCGTTGGTGTGAACACCAACAAACTGCTGGATGCCGAGCGTCAAAGTCTGAGTCTTAGGGCCGGTTGTGAGAATCAGTGGGAACCAAAGGTCATTCCAGATTGGCAGCATCGTGATTGCAGCCACCGCAGCAATACCTGGCTTCACCAAGGGAAGAACTATGAGGAAAGTCTTAAATTCATTAGCCCCATCAATGCGAGCCGCTTCCTTGAGATCATTGGAAACTGTGCGGAAATTTGTCACCATCAAAATTACCCCAAGCGGAACACTGATTCCTACATAGACAAGAATCAGAGAGATATGAGTGTTGAGTAGATGAAATCTGACCATCATTTTCAGAATAACAACAGTACCCAGAGTCACTGGAAGCATGATGCCAATGGTGAACAGTCCAGCAATCATTTTTGCGAGTTTTGTGGCGTATTCGGTTATCCCATAAGCGGCCAAACAAGAGCATACGACTGTCAATAAGGTTGATCCTACGGTGATGATGGTGCTATTAATATAATTTCTAATAAAATTTCCATTTTCAAAAGCTCGCTTATAACCATCCAAACTGAATGTCTTCGAGTCCGGAAGCTTGAGTGGTCCACTAAAGATGCCATCTGTCGTTTTAAATGAATTGATGATAATCACAATTATTGGCCCAATTGCAATCAGTACGAAGAAAAGGATGCATAAATGAACCAGGAGATTTTTAGATTGGGTTTGAATTCGCCCATCTTTTTGAATCATAATTGGCTAACCTTTAAACGACGCTGCACGATCGCAAAATAGGCTGCTGTACCCAGCAAAATGATGAAAAATATTACTGTTGCTGTGGCCGCGCCAAGATTCTGATTTCCTTGATCGGCGTCCCAACCAAAGAAGGTTCGATAGAAGAGAGTACCCAGAACGTCAGTGCTGAAATCTGGACCAGGCTGGCCTCCATTTAATGCATAAATAATGTCAAAGCCATTGAAAGTCCAAATGAAGGTCAAAATCGTAATAATTCCAATTTGAGGCGCGATAAGGGGGATTTTAATCCGGAAGAAAATTCTGATATCCGATGCCCCATCAACTCGAGCAGATTCGATGATATTGCTAGGAATGGAGAGTAAAGCGCTGTAAAGAAAGACCAGAGGGATTCCCAGATATTGCCAGACCGACATCAGGGTGATCGTCGGAAGCGCAGTAGTTTTCTCGCCTAACAGTGGATACTGGACTATTCCCCATAGTGGACTGATGATTAATCGCCAAATAAAACCAACAATGACAACAGAGAGGGTTGAAGGTATAAATAATAATGTTCGGTAAAAACCGGTCAATCGCCTGACTCGACCCGAGGTCAAGAGGGCTGCCATAAAGAGTGCCAGTGGTATTTGCACTGATGCGGCTATGGCAAAGAATTCACAGTTGTGCAAAAAAGCCGCTAGGAGTCGTGTACTTGAATTATCATCCGTAAAGAGGAATTTAAAGTTTGCCAAACCAACAAAAACTGCATCTTTAAAGAAACTGATGTAAATCGTTCCCATCAATGGAAAAACTGCAAAAATTAGAAAAAAAGCAAGGGCTGGAGAAGTGAATAAAACTAGTTGTCGGTAACGCTTGCGCATCATATTTCTAGATTTCACACACACCCCCGGTCAATTTGGCAGTAAATAGAAAGTTGAAGACGCTCAGGCCCATTGTGAGCCCGAGCGTCTTCTTTTTTACTTATTCTTGGCCTGTGGTGGGTACCAGGTTGATAGCGACTTTTGGAATTCAGCCGCTGTCTGTTCTGGGGTGAGCTTCGTAGTCATCATCTTATTGAGCTCGTTGGTCATAACGGAGAAGAAATTAGGTGTACCCGTATTCATTTTATCCATTCCAATCGGAGCATCTACGATCGCACCATTACGCAAATCCAGCCAAGCCTGTGCCATTGGATTGTCGATGGAAATCTTCTCTGTACTTAATGGGAAGAATCCCGGTAATCCATTTGCATATGCCTGTGCAAACTCTTTAGTTGTAAACCAGGTGAGAAGCTTTTTAGCTTCGGCTTGGTTTGGACTGGCAGAGTTAATCCCAAAGCCATGATCTGCAAGAACTTGAACGTATGGCTTATCTCCGGCTTTAGCTACTGGAGCTCCAAATACACCGACATTCTTTCCTGGAGGAGCGATTTCTTTAACGCTCCATGAACCATCAACTAAAATCGCAGCACGACCAAGAATGAATAGCTGCTCTGCATCTGTGTAACTATTGGTTGAAAACCCTTTAGAGAGATACGGCTTCCATGAAGCCAACGCTGAGAATGCGGCAACATACTCTGGATCCGTAGCTTTCCTTGTGCCATTATCAAGTGCGACTCCGCCGGCATCACCTTTCCAATAGTACGGACCTACTAATTCAAGACCCATTTGATCCAATGCCCAAGAATCAGCTGAAGTACCAGCTAGTGCAATAGGTGTGTACTTTCCATCTTTCTTAATTTTGTCAAGTAAAGCAATTAATTCAGCTTGAGTCTTAGGGGGAATTAGATTCAACTTCTTAAATATATCTTTGTTGTAATAGAAGCCTGCACCTACTGAAGCTGCCGGTACACAGTAAGGGACACCGCTAGCGTCCGCCCATGATTGCTCTGATTGGGTCGTAAAATTACTTAGTCCAGGTAACCCAGTCAAAGGAATAAGATTCTTATTCTTTATGAATGTCTTAGTCGTGCCATAAGGACGACACATAATTACGTCACCGGCAGTTTTGCCTTTAATTCTAATACCAAGGGAGGAGTCATACTCGTTTGCTGAAGTTGGTGCCCAGAGAATTTTGACTCCAGGATGGGCCTTTTCGTACATTGGAATCAAAGTATTTTTCCAGAATGCTGAATCATCCGTACGCCATGACTCGATTGTGAGAGTTGTGGTTGCTGCAACAGCCGATGTTGCTAATAGTGATCCAGGAATAAATAAGGAGATGCTCATTGCAAAAACTAAACTTACTTTTTTGATTTTCATTTTTACCCAATCGCAGTAGTTTGTTTGAACCATCCAAACCTTTGGTGATTCAAATATTTCACTATGCCCACTTTAAAGTCAATGACTCCGACTTCTAAGATTCTTAGGTTTTAGTCCATTTACGAAATTGGTATACCCGACTAGTTAGCGCCCGCCCGGGTGGTTACCTGCTCGAGCCCCAGCGCCTTATCCATCGCCACAATTCGGGCACCTGAGATAGCGCCACCTAACGGTTTTTGAAACTGCGCCTCGGGAAGGAGTTGAGCTATGAAGTCGTGGAAGGGCTTATCTAAAAGCGGCCCGATATTAAAGATTCCGCCAGCCGTGGAATAAGAAAATGGCGCTCCTACTAGTTGGGAACGTTTGGCCGCAGCAAGCACATTCAGAGCAAGATCCTGAGCCGCCAAGCGCAGAATCTCGATAGATATTTCGTCACCCTCGCCTGCCGCTTCTGCAACGCTCCTGCTAAAAGAGGCGACAACTTCGATGGGATTTACAGCCCCATAAACACTCGCAGCAGTATTTTCTAGTGTGCCAAAGCGTTTAATCATCGCTTTATGAAGAGTGCTTGATCCGTGCAGCCCATCATCAACCATCGCAGCGATCCTTAATCCCTGCCGACCAATGTCATATCCACTTCCACGATCGGAAAATAGTGGACCATCGCCATCGATGCGATATGGAACGCCTTGCCTTGAAATTGCCATAATTACGGCGCCAGTCCCAGCCGCCACCACAACGCCAGGTTGATTGCCAAGTGCACCGAGATAATTCATGACTACATCGCTTGCAATCGTGAATCGATCGGCTTTAACCAACGATGAGATTGCCTTCGCGGCAAGATCTGAAGATGGTGAAGGTGCTTGGGCACCGTTTAAGCCAAATGCAACACCTGTGAAACGACCTTTATTTGGGAGTTGGTCAAAGGTGGCCTTGAGGCTTTCGACAACCCGTTCGTAGCCATTAACACTACCGATGATCTCTAAACCAGGTCCGCGGCTCCTTGCAATTTCAGAGCCATCTGAATCAATGATTAGTGCCTCAGTCTTTGATTTCCCACCATCAACTAATAAGTACAAGCCACCATCTTTATTAGCGCTCTGCATGATGCTCTTTCCTCGGCGGGATTAATGCTCGCAAAATAATTGAGTAGCAATCTATTGGAATTTTAACCTAAAAGGTTATCTTCGGAAAGCCTTTTATAGCACTTACGCCATTAGAATTTCAGAGTGTTGACTCCCTACCGCCGGCTTTTGGCAACGCCAGGTGCACTCGCATTCTCTATTCCGGGAATGATCGCACGCTTGCCAATCGCGATGACTTATTTATCAGTCACCTTTGTTGTCATTCATGAAACAGATTCCTATACGCTCGCTGGAACAATCTCTACCGGTGCTGCCTTAATTAATGCAGCCTTCTCACCCATTTGGTCGAGAAAAGCAGATCAGCTCGGCCAAGCGAAAGTTTTACGTTTTACAATTCCCGCCTATATCACTTTTGGTCTTCTCTTTATCTTCACGATCACTCATAACGCTCCCACATTTATCTGGATGAGTTTTATCTTTATTGCAGAGGCCTTCTTGCCTAACATCGGTGGGCTCGTACGACGACGCTGGTTGCACACTCTGGAAGAGAATGAGGGCGGTCGTCCGCTCATCAACACTGCGTACTCCTTTGAGGCACTGGTTGATGAGATAGTTTTTGTCGTCGGCCCCCTCGTTGCATCTGCTGCGGCGATTTCCATTGCGCCACAAGCCGGTATGTACTTCGCATTCTCCTTCATGAGTGTTGGAACTGGCCTATATATTTTGCAGAAAAAAAGTGAGCCGCCTCCCCATCCAAAAGTTGAAGGTGAAAAGAGAACTGCGGTCCTTGCAATTCCCCACGTTCAGGCAGTATTTGTCATGTACATCTTCTTAGGTGCATGTTTTATGTCGACCACTTTAAGCACGATTGCATTCGCTGATCAACATGGTGCAAAGAGTTCGACAGGTCCACTCCTAGCTATTTGGTCTGCAGGTAGTGGTGTAGCTGCAATAATCAATGGTGTAATCAAGTGGAAAATCACTGATGGCAAAAAATTTATCTATTTAGTATTCATCATGATCTTTGCGACGATTCCTCTTCTATTTTCACATTCCTTGCTCGTTCTCGGCATAGTGCTCTTCTTGAACGGTTTTGGGATTGCGCCCATAATTATTTCAGGCTATGCAATAGTTGAGAAATCAGTACCAGCAGCAAAAGTCACAGAAGCATTCGCCTGGGTAATTGCCGGTCTTCAAATTGGAAACGCACTCCCCGGCCCGGTTACTGGATACATGATTGATCATTACGGTGCCGAGAAATCTTTCATCGTTCCAGTAATCGCGCTTCTGATCACAATTCTTTGCTTTTTGCCTTACCTAAAAGCTTGGCGTCAGCTCGTTAAGATCTGATTACCAGCAAGCGGAAGTTATAGCGTTTTAGTTGTTCTGCACGTATTCAGATGCATGTGGGAAACCGTTAGCTGCTAGCTTCTCGGCGATATCTGCCTTCACTGCCTTAACGACTTTATGTGTTCCATTGCAGTTCTTCTCTGGATCTGTTGTGTAACCGCATGTGCATTCGCCCATGAAAAATCTCTTTTCTCTGTGAAGGTGGGGCAATCTTATACAAGGTGGGATCGAAGCGCCTTCTCAATGTGAAATGAGCGGTGTAGAGACCTGATTTACAGGAACGGGTAGCTTTCTCAGGCGAAAGTCCGAGCCCTGACCTACGATTGCACAATGTCTCGGGTAGCCAAAGTTAAAAATGGCTTTGCGCCTAAAGTCTGCGCCCGATGCGGCTTGGAGTTTGAGTGGCGCAAGAAGTGGGCGAAGAACTGGGCTGACGTTAAATATTGCAGCGATCGATGTCGTGAGAATAAATGAAGCGCATTATTTATATCCCTTTTGATCATCTGCATCGTAATTTTGGAGCGCTGAAGAACGCTGATCCTTCTCATGATCTCATCGTGATGGTCGAGAGCGCTCGAATGACTACTGGTCGGCAGTGGCATAAAGAACGGCTCTTCTGATTCCACACTACATCTGGGGCGTAAAGCCGAGCACCTCACCGAAGAATTTCAATTCTGATTCGTGTGCTGTGATGATCGAGCTGGCTTTTCGGAATCCATGACCTTCACCTTCAAAGGCGTGGTATTCGTGCTTGATTCCCTTTTCGACGCAGACATCACGAAACGCTTCAGATTGCGCAGGTGGCACGACCTTATCGTCTAGTCCCTGGAAGATAATCAAAGGCGATGTTAAGTTCTTTGAATGAGTCAACGGTGAACGATCCTTGTAGAGATCTGCCTCTGCTGGGTATGCACCGATCATCGAATCGAGATAGCGCGATTCAAAATCATGAGTCTCAAGAGCGAGAGCTGTGCAATCTGCGACGCCATAGTAAGAAGCTCCAGCTGCAAAGCGATCGCTGTTAACTAGAACATTGAGAACAGTGAAACCTCCTGCAGATCCACCGCGGATCAAAATCTTTTTGCCATCGACTTCTCCGGCTTTGATGAGGTGGTCAACAATCTCAATCACATCTTCGCGATCAACGATTCCCCATGCTTGGCGAAGAACATTGCGATATTCGCGTCCATAACCTGTTGAACCACCGTAGTTAACTTCAACAACAGCGATTCCGCGTGAAGTGAAGTAGCTATGTTCGAGTGAAATCGATGCTGATGCGTGAGCAGTTGGGCCACCGTGGACCATAACCAAAAGTGGTGGCTTTTCAGATGCTTCACATTGCGGATTCTTCGCTGGGTAGAAAATTCCAAAGACTGAGCGACCATCTGCTCGCTTTGCTTCAATCTGGTACGGCTTTGAGAAATATGCCGCATCAACAGGCAGTGGCTTAGAGAAGATTTGCTTTACCTGAAGGGTCTTGAGATCGATCTCGATGAGAGTATCCATGAGCGTCGAACTAGAAGCGAAGGCATAAGCCTTGCCATTTCCTTGGCTAATCGATGGAACAAAATCACTGAAATCACAGTCGATATCAACACCTTTATCGGCCGTTGTATCAACAACGATCAACTTTTGGTTATCTACCGGACCATGGGTTGCCAAGATGCGACCATCATCGAGTGCGACCATCGTCTTCATGCCAAGCTGCCAGAGCGGAATTCCCCACTCGCTCTTATCGTTAATAACCTGGCGTGTAGTGCCATCTTGTGTGACAGACCAGAGATTCCACCAACCGCTCTGATCGCTGATGTAGAAGAGATCGTTATTGAGACCCCATTCAGGATTGAGGCATGACTCTTCAAGATTTCCGGCGACAATCTTTACTGATTTTAACTCTCCATGAACAATCTGCGCAACTTTGATTTCAGTGCCATCCCATGGCATTTGTGGATGTTCCCAACAGGCCCACGCCAAGAGAGTTCCATCTCGAGAGATGCGAGGATGGGCGTAGAACTGTGAAGCGCTATCTAGAACACGGACACCCTTTTCAGAGACTGCAACGATTGCGCGAGTCACCTTCCCAGCAGCGTGCTTCTCTCTGATGCACCAGATCTCACCATTTACATAGTTGAGTTCGATGTAACGGTGGTCTTCACCGGCCGGTGGTTCAGGTGAAAATGCAACGGGTTCTACCCCAACAGCTGCAACATAAATGCGTTGATCGGCTTTGTTCACAAATGCGAGGTGCGCAGATCCATCTTTGATAAATCCATGCCAGCTAATGCCGCCGTATTCATGAACTCCGCTTGATGCGTTCCACGGCGCTGCAATGAGATCACCGTGCTTTTGGCTCACAACGAGTGTGCGACCAGATTCAGATGGACGCATCTCATCCCACCAGAGGTCATCGCCTACAACCTGAACATCCTTATTTCGGTTTCCAGCTACTGCTAAGAGTGAAGCTGAGATGGGAGATGGCCACGAACCAGGTTTCATTGAAGTCATTGCGCAACCCTAAGAGAGAATGTGCGTGCTCGCAATGGTTAGGAGCGAGGATCTAGCGCTTGAAAATTAAGGACTTACAAATCCGCCATCGACTGGAATTGTTGTACCAGTGACATAACTTGCGGCATCGCTGACAAGCCAGACGAGTGTTGCTGCGAGCTCCATTGGGTCGCCTAAGCGTCCAGCAGGTGTGACCCGCTTGACCGCTTCAATAACTTCTTTAGGCAATTCATCTGACATCTCCGATGGGAAGAAACCAGGAGCAAGTGCATTGACGCGAATTCCTTTGCGGCCAGTCCATTGCGCTGCTAGATCTCGTGTTAAACCAATAAGAGCTGCCTTTGATGATGAGTAAGCAGCTTGAGGTAATCCCCCAGTGCGCATCCCTAAGACGCTGGAGATGTTGACGATTGATCCGCCACCTTTGTTGTTTCGTGCAAACTCTTGAGCCATCCAATAGCAACCCATCAGGTTTGTTTCGATCACAGATTTAAATTGCTCTGGAGTCTCATGAGTGGCGGGGACGGCAGTACCAACACCTGCATTATTTACGAGAATATCGACTCGGCCGTATTTCTCCATCGCGAGAGCGATGAGTGCTGCGCAATCTTCAGGCTTTGTGACATCTGTTCTCTGTCCGACCCACGTGCGTCCAGCAGCAGTAACAAGCGCACCAGTATCTGCAAGGCGTTCCTCGCGGCGAGCACCTAATACAAGATCGGCGCCTGCTTCAGCCAAGGCTTGAGCAAAGGCGACACCTAACCCAGAGGATGCACCTGTAACAACAGCAACTTTTCCATCGAGTTTAAAGCGGTCGAGGATTCCCATTACTGATTGAACTCCTGTTGCGCGAAATCCAAACCCTTTTCGATTAAACGCTCTGCAGCTAGTGCCCCACGAGCAATAAAATCTGGAAGTTCTTTCTTCTCTGGTTGTGAGAATGGCTTTAATACATAATCTGCTGGGTCTTGTGGGCCTTGTGGTCGCCCGACCCCCATGCGAAGGCGGAAGTAATCTGGGCCTGCAAAATGTTTGGTGACATCTTTCAATCCATTGTGGCCGTTGTCGCCACCTGCGAGCTTTACGCGGATTGTGTTAAATGCAATATCTAGTTCATCGTGAATAACGATGATGTTAGATCCAGTGACTTTATAGAAATCGGCGAGGGCTTTAAGCGGTGCACCGGATTCATTCATATAGAGCTTGGATTTAGCGAGTGTGACCGCTACCCCTGCAACGCGAATATCTGCAATCTCGCAACGGGATTTATGTGAAGAGAACTTTGAATTGCTGCCAAGGTAATCAATAACCATCTGGCCAATATTGTGACGAGTGCTTGAATACTGATCGCCGGGATTTCCTAATCCGAAAATGATCCAGCGATCAGCCATGCTCAATGCTCTTACTTAATTATTCAGCTTTTGGTGCTTCAGCAGCAGCGTCAGTCGCAGCAGCTGGTGCGGCTTCTGCTACTGGCTCAGCAGCGCTTGAGCGCTCTGAAAGGTGAACAACAACCATTGCTGGATCAGAGACAAGAGTTGTTCCAGCAGGAAGTACGACATCGCCGGCTACCTTGCTTGTTCCCGCGATCATGCCTTCGAGATCAAGAACTAAGAATGCTGGGATAGAAGTTGCTTCTGCTTCGATTTCAATAGTGTTGTTAACGTGCTCAAGGATTCCATCCTTATCGTATGCGCCTTCAGTGTGAACAGGTACTTCAACAGTAACTTTTTCACCCTTGCGGACAACGAGAAGATCGACATGCTCGAAGATTCCAGAGAGTGGGTTCTTTGAGACTGACTTAGGAAGGACGAGTTCGCTCTTACCGTCGAATGAAACATTGAGAAGAACGTTTGATGTCTTCAGTGCAACTCCGAGCTCGCGAGCTGGAAGAGAGACGTGCTGTGGCTCTGCATTGTGGCCATAGATAACTGCTGGAACGAGACCAGCTACACGGTCGCGACGTGATGCACCCTTACCGAAATTGGTGCGCTTGCTGCCGTTGATTGAAATTTCTGCCACTTGAGTTGCTCCTTCGTAACGTTTGAAATGCACGCCTCAGGAGAGCAACCCGTCGATTACGGATAATTACTATCCCTCGCCGTGACGAGTCTGAAGAGTAACCCAGAGCGTAGGGAAAGCCAAAATCGGGCTGTAAGGCCTGGCTGGCTTTAGCTGTGACCGTCGAAGAGGCTGGTAACTGAGCCATCCTCAAAGACTTCGCGGATCGCGCGGCCAAGCAGTGGTGCGATCGAGAGGACCGTCAAGCGGTCAAAGCGTGCTTCTTCAGGGATCGGGAGAGTGTTTGTGACGACGACTTCGCTGACGCGGCTCGCCTTCAAGCGCTCGACTGCAGGTCCTGAAAGAACTGCGTGGGTTGCAGCAACAATCACTTCTGCTGCACCTTCTTCGAAGAGGGCATCTACAGCCTTTGTGATGGTTCCAGCTGTGTCGATCATGTCATCGATCACGATACAAGTCTGACCCTTAACATCACCAACAACTTTTCCAGTCTTTGACTCATTTGGGATACGTGGATCGCGCATCTTGTGAATAAATGCGATCGGACAACCACCCATCATGTCTGACCAACGTTCTGCTACGCGCACGCGACCTGAATCTGGTGAAACGATAGTGAGGCGATTGCGATCAACTTTGCGACCGACATAATCGGTAAGCAATGGAAGTGCGAAGAGATGATCTACTGGGCCGTCGAAGAATCCTTGGATCTGAGATGTGTGAAGATCGACAACCATCAAGCGATCTGCGCCAGCGGTCTTAAATAGATCCGCCATCAAGCGAGCAGAGATTGGCTCACGGCCACGGTGCTTCTTATCTTGACGCGCATATCCATAGAACGGTGCAACAACTGTAATGCGCTTTGCAGATGCACGCTTAAGTGCATCGACCATGATCAACTGTTCCATGATCTGCTTATTTACTGGAGCTGCGTGAGATTGAATAACGAAGGCATCCGAACCACGGACGCTCTCTTCAAAGCGAACAAAAATTTCACCATTTGCGAAGTCGTAGGCCGATGTTGGAGTAATCGGAATACCGAGCTCTAAAGCAACCTCGTCAGCAAGCTCTGGGTAGCCGCGGCCTGCAAAGATCCGCAAGCGCTTCTCAGATGTGAGACGAAGTTCGCTCATTCTTATTCCCTTTCGACCGCGCCTGCGCGCTTTGCGGCTTCGGCAGAGGAACTGCCTGCTCTCTTACGTAGGACCCACCCTAGGACATTGCGCTGCTTTGCGCGTGCAACACCAATCGAGCCGGCAGGAACGTCTTCGGTGATAACTGATCCGGCGGCGGTATAGGCACCATCGCCGATCGAAACTGGGGCGACGAGCATGGTGTCGCTGCCGATTCGGACTTCATCCCCGACGATGGTCTGGTGCTTTTCGACTCCGTCGTAGTTCACAAAGATCGTTGCAGCGCCAATATTGGTACCGCTACCGATCGTTGCATCTCCGACATAAGACAGATGTGGGACTTTAGAACCTACGCCGATCGTTGAGTTCTTCACTTCAACATATGCGCCGACCTTTGCCTTCGCGGCAAGCTTGGTGCCTGGGCGTAGGAATGAATACGGGCCAACTGTTGCATCGCTACCGATCTCAGACTCCGTGCAGGTGGATTCAACAACCTTTGCACCAGCGCTGACAATCACATCGGTGAGGGTCGTACGAGGGCCAATCACAGCACCTGTCGCGACAGTGGTCTTTCCTGCCAATACCGATCCTGGGTGAATAGTGACATCGCTTTCGATCTTCACATCGATATCGATCCATGTTGTTGTTGGATCCACGATTGTGACACCTGTTTTCATAACCCGGTCGTTGATGCGATCGCGCATAATCGCAGCACACTCTGCTAATTGAGATCGATCGTTGATACCAAGAGTCTCAGTGAAGTCAGTTGACCCGATAGCGAGCGCAACTTTGCCAGCAGCTTTTATCAGTGCAATCACATCAGTGAGGTAGAGCTCGCCTTGCGAATTATCTTTTGAAAGTTTAGCAGCGGCTTCACGGAGCGCCCCGTTATCGAAGAGGTAGACGCCAGTATTGATCTCGCTAATGGCTCGCTCTTCATCGTTTGCATCACGTTCTTCAACGATGCGTGAGATAGCGCCTTCGTCATCGCGAACGATTCGACCATAACCAGTTGGGTCAGGAAGATCTGCGGTGAGTACTGAAGCTGCGCTCTTGTTGGCGTTATGAACATCAAAGAACTCTTCAAGAGTCTGTGTGGTGAGCAGCGGTGTATCTCCGGCGAGGATTAAGACTGAACCTGTGGTTGGAGCTCCAGCGAGGGCAAGTTGTACTGCGTGGCCTGTGCCATTGCGTTCGGCTTGATAGACCGCCGTGGCACTTGGAGCAATCTCTGAGAGATGGGCTTGAACTAAATCTTTATGAGCGCCTATAACAACGCGTAGCTCCCCGCCAACAAGAGGCGTTGCTGCTGCAAGAACGTGGCCAAGGATTGTGCGGCCTGCAATGGGATGGAGAACCTTCGGGAGCGCAGATTTCATGCGGGTTCCTTCGCCAGCGGCGAGGACGATCACAACTTCTGGGTTCTTCACATTCCTCCCATCGCTGTTGGATCTACTTGTGCATCAACTGTATAGAGAGAAGTCTATGTACTGCGGATTGGCTCCGCCACCAGCGTTCCTAGCTCCGCCACCAGGTATCGATCCTGGACCCTGGGCTTCAAAGGCCCATGTGCTAGCCACTACACAATGGCGGAACCTGAATTCTCCCTTATGTGGCCCCAGAACTCCAAAACGCAGGGCGCCAATGAATGCTCTTAAAAGCTACTTATCCGTCTCGCCCCATGGGTAGGTCCGCTCGCCCTAACAACGCCACCTACAACACCGCTGGCGCTGAGAGCGACTGTGAGATCAAGGGCTCGCTCTTCATCCTCTACTAAGAATGCGACTGTTGGACCAGAGCCAGAGACGATGCAGCCGAGAGCTCCGTAATCATTACCAACATCAAGTACTAATCGAAGCGCTGGGCGCAAAGAGCAAGCCGCACTCTGAAGATCATTACTGAGAGCCTTACCTAATTCGCGAGCATCACCTGCGCGCAGTGATTGAAGTAGCGCATCGTTAGCAGATGGTTTTGCAATCGAAAGACCTTCACGAAGACGATCACACTCACCATAGACAGCAGGAGTTGAAAGGCCAGAGTTTGAAAGTGCAAGGACCCATTGATAGGTACCTTGCGAAAGTACTGGAGTGAGTTGATCACCGCGGCCACGACCGATTGCAGTTCCACCAGCAATTCCAAAGGGAACATCGCTTCCAAGTTCTGAACCAATTCGCTCTAACTCATCACGAGAGAGGCCAAGTTCAAAGAGTGCATCGATTCCAACAATCACACCTGCAGCATCTGCACTCCCACCAGCCATGCCCCCAGCAACAGGAATCTCTTTCTTCAAATGGATATCGATATCGCTATCTAGCTGAAATTTTCTGATCATCAGATCTGCGGCGCGATAGGCCAAGTTTGTTTCATCAAGTGGAACGCCAGTTGATGTTGATCCCGATGCATCGAGTGTGATGCCGGCGCCTTCGCTTCCGATTTTTACTGTGACATCGTCGTAGAGTGAGATCGCCTGAAAGAGCGTCACAATTTCGTGGTAACCATCGCTATCGAGTGGGCCAACGGAGAGTCCAAGGTTTACCTTTCCAGGTACCCGGATCACTACCCCGTTCAGATTCATACCATCTAGCCTATAGCGAAAGTTGTGAGGCAATCTTGATGAAGTCAGGCAGCAGGAGCGCTTCTCCGCGAGATGTTGGATCAACGCCGGCGGCGGAGATCGCATCTGATGCCGGGGTACTTCCACCAAAGAGTTCAGAGAGTGCGCTTCGCAGCATCTTTCGACGTTGAGCAAAAGCGGCATCTATTACGGCGAAGGTCTTTAAACGCAGCGCTTCATCCCCTGCTGGCTCATGCCTCACAAATCGCACTAGTGATGAATCCACATTAGGAACTGGCCAGAAGATTGAGCGGCCAACACTTCCTGCAGATGACATATCTGCCCACCATGTCGCTTTTACAGATGGGGAGCCATAACTCTTACTTCCAGGATTTGCGGCTAAGCGATCAGCAACTTCACTCTGCACCATCACAACACCAGAGCGAAGAGTTGGAAACTTCTCCATGAAGCGCAGTAATACCGGAACTGAGATGTTGTATGGAAGATTGGCCACAAGGACAGTCGGTGCAATGGGTAGTGAGTTCACAACCATTGCATCTTCGGTGATCACGGTGAGCCGTGATGGTTCGAATTCATGGCGGGCGACTGTGTTGGGTAGTTCTGTGGCAAGACGCTCATCGATCTCGACAACAACAACTTCGCGAGCAATCTCAAGGAGTGCGAGAGTGAGCGAGCCTATGCCTGGTCCAATTTCAAGAGCGACATCATCAGGTTGAACATCAGCGCTCTTCACGATTCGCCGGCATGTATTCGCATCTACAACAAAGTTCTGGCCAAGTTTCTTCGTTGGGTGCAGACCGATACGAGCAGCAATTTCGCGAATCTCGGCTGCGCCAAGTAAGCCTGCCATTAGGCGAAAGATCCAAAGAATCGCTCTGCATTGGCAGAGAGTGCATCACATAGCTCATCGAGATCTTGATCGCGCTCATCCGCGATAAATCGTAAAATTGTTGGGATCTGTGCAGGTGTATTCATCAACCCGCGGTGTGGAGTGGGGGTTAAGAAGGGCGAATCGGTCTCAACCAATAATTGATCAATCGGTACAAGCTTGACCGCTTCACGAAGTGCTGGGGCGCTCTTAAATGTAACGGTTCCGGCAAAGGAGAGAATGTAGCCCTTATCAATGCACTCACGGGCCATCTCGGCATCACCTGAATAGCAGTGAAATATAGTGATATCTGGTGCGACTTCTTCGGTGAGAGTGTCGAGTACTGCGCGGTGCGCATCTCGATCATGGATGATCAGCGGCTTCTTCACACTCTTTGCAAGTGCGATGTGGCGTCTAAATGAATACTTCTGCTTATCTTGTAACTCAGGTTCTGTGCGGAAGAAATCTAAACCTGTCTCACCGATCCCCCGAACCCTTGGATCGGTTGCAAGTTTTTCAATGCGAGCCAGATGCGCTTCGAGATCATCAACAACCGGTGCATTGTTGGGATGCAGCGCAACGGTGGCAAGTACGCGGCCAGGGAATGCATGAGCCATGCGAACTCCCCATTCAGATTGATCTGCTGAGTAGCCGACTTGAACAACGCGATCGATTCCAACAGATGCAGCTTGATCGAGCACCGCTCTTACTTCTGGTGAGTCTGGTTCAGATTCTGTTACTAATTCGATATGAGCATGCACATCAACGCAGGGGCGGTTTAATTTCTCAGGAAGAGGAGCGGGTTGCCGCTCTTTCTCTAATCCGAATCGCTGCGTCATATGGCAAGTGCCTTACTTGGCAGCTGGCTCTTCAAGACGTGGGAAGAGAACAGCGCCTTTAGTGACGCGAGAACCCTCTTTAATCTGGCCCCATGTTGCTACATCACCAATCTTTGCTGCAGATAACTCGGCATCCATACCAAGTGCAGCCCAGAGAGTCTCACACGTTCCAGGCATTACCGGATAGAGCAGAACGGTGAGTGCGCGGATGGAATCAGCGGTGTTGTAGAGAATCTCTCTAAGTTCGGTTGTGCGGCTCTCATCTTTTGCAACGATCCATGGTTCGCGCTCTGTGACATAACCATTAACACGCTTACAGAACTCCATGATCGTATTGATTCCACCTTGGAAATCCAGCGCAACCATTGCAGCATCAGCTTTGGAGACAGTCTCTTTCAGGGCGCTCTCCAGGCCGGCATCGCGGGCTACTGCTGGGATAGCCCCATCGCAGTACTTTTCAATCATTGCAATAAGCCGTGAAGCTAAATTGCCAAAGTCATTTGCGAGCTCGCTTGTGTATCGGGCGTTCATATCTTCCCAAGAGAAGGACCCATCAGATCCAAATGGGATGGCGCGCAGGAAGTAATAGCGGAAGGCATCGACTCCGAAGTGGTCGGTGATATCTGATGGTGCAATACCGGTGAGCTTTGACTTAGACATCTTCTCGCCACCGACAAGCAACCAACCGTGCGCAAATACTTTCTTAGGAAGTGGCAGACCTGCAGCTAAGAGCATCGCCGGCCAAATAACAGCGTGGAAGCGCAGGATATCTTTTCCAACGAGGTGAACATCGGCTGGCCAAGTCTGTGCAAACTTCTTTGCACCAGCACTGCCCTCTTCATCGCCAAGTCCAACGGCAGTTGCATAGTTCAGCAGTGCATCGAACCAGACATAGATAACTTGCTTGGTATCCCACGGTACTGGGATTCCCCAATCAAAGGTAGATCGTGAGATCGATAGATCTTGAACTTCACCCTCAAGAAATGAGATCACTTCATTGCGAGCTGATGCTGGTTCGCATGTAGATGGATCGCTCTTGTAACGTTCAAGGAGCGCAGGAACAAATGCAGATAATCTAAAGAACCAATTCTCTTCACTGAGAATCTCACATGGCTTTGAGTGTGTTGGGCAGAGGCCGCCTTCAAGGAGATCTCCAGGAAGTTTGAACTCTTCGCAACCGATGCAATATGGACCTTCATATTTGCCAGAGTAGATATGACCCTGATCTTTTAATCCTGAGAGGAAACGTTGCACGCGCTCCATATGACGAGCTTCGGTTGTGCGGATGAAATCATCGTTAGCAATATTGAGATCTTTCCAGACTGGCTTCCATGCGTTTTCGACGAGCTTGTCACACCAATCTTGAGGCGCAACATTGTTCTTCTCGGCGGTATTGAGAACTTTCTGACCGTGTTCATCTGTTCCGGTGAGGAACCAGACAGACTCACCGCGTTGGCGGTGCCAACGGGTTAATACATCGCCAGCAACAGTTGTGTAGGCATGGCCGATATGCGGCGCATCATTCACATAGTAAATCGGCGTGGTTAAATAGAAAGATTTCTCGCTCACTGGCCCATCCTACCCGCGCTCTTATGGGCAACCATCACATCGAATACTTCGCGCTTAGCCAGACCGGTCGCCTTCGCAACTTCAGCGATCGCCTCTTTTCGGCTCTCTCCTTGGCTCTCGCGGGCGAGAACCATCTCAATCAGATCAGCAGGAGTAAAGGTTCGGGCCGATGCATCAAAGCCTGCGATCACAAGAGTAATTTCACCGAGCACTTCATGTTCTAGCGCCCATGTTGCGAGTTCGGTAAGAGTGCCGCGAATCGTCTCTTCATAAGTTTTCGTCATTTCACGACATATTGCACCACGTCGATCACCTCCGAGTACCGTCACACAATCTTGTAAGGATTCAAGAAGTCGATGTGGTGCTTCAAAGAAGATCATCGTTCGTTCTTCACTCGCTAATTTTTCAAGAGCAGTAATGCGAGCTCCTGATGTGCGAGGAAGAAAACCTTCAAAACAGAATCGGTCGGTTGGCAGCCCTGAAAATAAGAGTGCAGTTGTTACAGCACTCGGTCCAGGTAGAACACGGACTGGAATTCCGGCTGCAATCGCTTCACGAGTGAGTCGATATCCAGGGTCACTAATTCCTGGCATACCTGCATCACTGACAACAAGGAGATCTTTTCCATCTTTAAGAATTGCCAGTAGCGGTTCTAGCCGTTCATTCTCATTGCCTTCAAAGAATGAGTAGATCTTCGCTTCATAGGTGATTCCGAGTTCGGCGCATAATCTGCCAAACCTTCTGGAATCTTCAGCGGCGATGAAATCCGCTGCAATGATCGCCTCTTTGAGCCTTGTTGAGGCATCCCCTGGATTTCCGAGCGGGATAGCAGCGAGGATCAACATGAGCTTATTCTCTCAGGGATTTGTAGAACCCCTTACTCTTTATCCATGAAGTTCTTGCCCCTTCGCTTCCGAGATCCAATTAATGCGATCGCTTTTACACTCATCGGCCTAGCCCTTCGAATCTGGAATGTAGGCCAACCAAAGGGTTATATCTTCGATGAGGTCTATTACGCGCAGAATGCTCACTCTCTGGCACAACATGGCGTAGAACTTAATGCAAAGGGTCTGGCAGATTTCATTGTCCATCCCCCCGTCGGCAAGTGGCTGATTGCCTTAGGTATTAAAGCATTTGGATTCAATGAATTCGGATGGCGTATTAGTTCTGCAGTTATCGGTTCGCTATCGATAGCACTTGTTTATTTTGTAGCGAAGAAGCTCTTCAATAGAGAGATCATAAGTTGTTCGGCGGCGATACTTACCTTGGCAGATGGCTTACATCTTGTTCAGTCGCGAACTGCTCTCCTTGATATTTTCCTCATGTTCTTTATCTTGCTTGCATTCTTATTTCTTATTTACTCGCGACATTGGCTCGCAGGAATAACACTCGGCCTGGCAGCAGGGGTGAAGTGGAGTGGGCTCTATTATTTCGTTGCATTCTTCATGTATACCGTCTACGCAGATTACCGAGATTCAAAGGCCTATGAAGATAGAGTCCTCAGTCTAAAAACTTTAGGGAAGAGCATCCTCAAGCGTGGAGTTCAATATGCTCTCATCCCCATCACGACATATGTTGTGAGTTGGACTGGTTGGTTCGTAACGACAACCGGGTGGGATCGAACATGGTCAAATAACATCATTCGAAATTTCTGGCACTACCATGCAGAGATTCTGAACTTCCATACCAACCTGGTGGAGAAACATTCATACTCTGCGAACCCTTGGAGTTGGCTCGTCATGGGACGACCAACATCATTCTTCTATGGCACTGCAAAGGGTTGCGGGGCATCGAGTTGCTCTCAAGAAATCCTCGGACTCGGCACTCCATTCCTCTGGTGGAGTGGTGTAATCGCTATTGCAATCACCTTTGGATATTGGATCGCACGACGGGAATGGCAGAGCGGACTTCTCTTGCTGGGCCTTGCCGCTGGCTATCTGCCGTGGTTCACCTTTCAAAAGAGAACGATGTTCTCTTTTTACGCAATCGCATTTGAGCCATTTATCATTTTGATTATCTGTTATGTCATTGCGAAGTTCCTAGAAGTTCAAGGAGACCACCAGAATCAAGAGGATCAGGAGAATCAAGCAAAAGCGCTATTGCGCCGCAGGTTGGTCTTTGGTTACCTTGGGATTATCGTGCTCTGCTTTATCTACTTCTTGCCACTCTATATCGGGCAAAATATTACGTACGCGAGTTGGCTAAACCATATGTGGCTGCCATCTTGGATCTAAAGCGCGACTAGATAGCCTGCGAATCGATATGCGGTTCTGCAGCCTCTTCGAGAAGAGTCTGATCAAAGAGAGTCTCACGCTTTGTAACGCCAGGAAGATCGAGTTGATTGAGGATCTCTTGCTCTGCGCTCCACTGACCAGGAACAGTCAGATCGATAACGCGCTTTGGAGTGATCGCCTTTGCAGCAGTTGAATAGGTTGGCCGTGGAACTGAGATTGGGTTCCAACCAGTGCGATCTTTAGGTATAACAACTACGCCAGATGGATCTTCACGGTCAGCAAGTGGAATCCAATGCTCAGTTGATTGAGCATCGGCGCGTAAGGAGATGCGCGCCTCTGGATCGAGTTTGATCTCTGCAGTCATAATCTTTTGAAGAGTATCAAGGCGCTGGGCTTTGAGTTCTGCTGTCACTAGTTGACGACGAACTGCAACGATAAAGATTGCAAATCCTGATACTGGAATCGCAAGGATCGACCAGGCCATCATGCCAAGTGTCGCGGCTATACCGCTTGCGATAAAGAGAAATGTAAGTCCAGAGAAGATTGTCCGACGTTGCGCAATAATTTTGCTCTTCTGCATCGGGTCCATGAATTCTGGAGAGAATGATGCGCGCGATGGCTGTGCTTGTGAGACAGAGCGAATTGCATTCTTATAGCGATCGCCAGCTTTAGACGAGGATTCCTCGTGGCGATGGATAACTCTCGGTACAAAGTAGGCACCCCACATCACCAAGATGATGAGGTAGATAATGCTGGACGCCATGGAATGGAATCTTAATTTAAGTACACCGATTTATCATGGAATGAGGGCACTTGTAGTGATGTGTCCCATTTTGATCCGATTACTGAATTCTGGGGTTCTCTTTCACAAAGATCATATGGTCGCGCCACTGCCCATCGATATGCAGATATCTCAATCGAAGCCCCTCGTAGATATAGCCAGCTTTCTCTGCGACTCTTTGTGAGGCCCCATTTTCAGGGCGCATATTGATCTCGATTCGGTGCAGTGAAAGCTCTTCAAATGCATACTCTGTAAGAGCCATCACGGCATGGGTTACGACCCCATGATTTGCATAGCGGCTATCGATCCAATAGCCGATATAGCCACCTCTGTAGGCGCCAAAGACGATTCCGCCAAGAGTGATCTGCCCAACGAAACGTTCGCGGCCGCGATCTTTAATCCAGATTCCCAGTGAGAGCGAGCGCAGATCTTTCGCATCGCGAGCTCCCATCCGAACCATCTGGGGAAATGAGGGAAGCGGTAGGTCCGCATCTATCTGGGGGCGGGTCGCCTCCCACGGAGTGAGCCAACTCTTATTTTCGCTACGTACTTCATCCCATGCCTTACGGTCTCGCATCCGCAACAATCGAAGAGTGATCTCACTCGTCCCATTCGATGTCCGAATTACAGGGCGCATTATTGATTGCGCTCAAGAACCATGACGTCGACGATATCTCCAGCCTTCGCCCCAGGTGAATCAGCTGGAATTGCAATGAGGCCAGCAGCATCCGAGAGAGTGGAAAGCAGATCTTGTTCAGGCAGCGCCGTAACAGTTAGCTCCTTTACCGATGAGAGTGAAGCCCGTACCAAGGATGTGAAGCCGACCTCTGACGCAAGATCATGTGTGAGCTTTGCAGTCACGATACTTCGATGAATATTCTTAGCCCCGAGCATTGTGCGAATCATCGGTCTCACAAAGATTTCAGCAGAGATATATGCGGCGATGGGATCTCCTGGCAAGGTAATCACAGGAGTCTTATCGGGGCCAATCGTTCCAAAGTTGTGGCGACCTGCTTCAGAGAGTTTAGGAATAACGCTCTCGATCTCCCCCATCTCGCGAAGAGTTGTTGTGATGAGGTCAAAGGATTCATCATGGCTCTCACCACTAATAACAATGAGATCTGCACGTACTAACTGATCTTCAATAATTAACTTGAGCTGCTCTGAATTCTCGGGGATGGTGTGGACGCGATAGCCCATCGCACCGGCTTCTTTCACAGCCGTGGTGAGCATCCAAGAATTCGTCTCATACTCATCTTCGTGATCGCGAAGTCTCTGTCCAGGCTCAACGAGATCATCTCCTGCAGAGATCACAACGACGCGTGGATGCGGCCGTGTTGGGAGGCGATTTAAACCAATAGATGCAGCGAGTCCGATCTGGGTTGAGCGGATGCGAGAGCCAGCGCGAAGAACTAAGCGCTCGCCTGCGTAAATATCCTCGGCAAGGGTTGCGCCGTGTGCATCGAGAAGCGGCATATCGAATGCAGCTAAAGGTTGCGATATCGCAAGCAGTGCTGCGGAAAATTCATTAACAGCTATCTCGCGATCCATGGTTCAACCCTACTTTGGCAGGCTGCTCTATTAAGGTATTGCCATGCGAAAGGCAGAAGTAAGTACGTCAGATAAGTCACTTCTGCGACGCCAATATCGGACCGAACGTCGCGATCGCTTTATGCAGGAATCCTGGCTTCATATTCTGGATGCCAAAGAGTTCACTGATGTGAAGATCGTTGCCAGTTACATCTCCTATGGCGATGAACCAGGAACCGCCGATATCAATACAGCGTTAATCGCACGAGGAGTTTCACTTCTGCTTCCACGTCTACTTCCTGACAACGACCTTGAATGGGTCTTCTGGGATGGAAATGAGAATTCATTGGCCGCCAACGGCAAGGTCCTAGAACCTCACGGATTCGCATTCACCGACTTCGATTCGATCGACTGCATCATCGTTCCTGCATTGCGCATCGATCGATCTGGAAATCGATTGGGTCAAGGCGGCGGTTCATATGATCGGGCTCTTAAAAAATTAGATTGTTGGAAGATTGCACTCGTCCACCATGGCGAACTCACGAGTGAAGCAATTCCGACTGAGCCACATGATCAACCCGTGAG
>CAITVX010000030.1 GCA_903895995.1 uncultured Actinomycetes bacterium | reverse complement strand
TCCGTAAAGCTCGATCAGATCAGGCTGACCATCAATCAGAATCTCGGTGATCTCAAAAGTTGATTGACTCTGTAATTCTTGAAGGGTCTGATGAGCTACTTCGCATAGGTGGCAGCCACTCCTGGAGTAGATAGTTACCTGTCTCACCTGAGTCACCTTTCTGACTTACTTAATAGTTGCTGCAAATATGGTCAAAAGCCCCTCTCGGGCTACTCACCTATCCTCGCAGATAGATAGGCTTTCGCATTATGCGCTCCCCGATCAAGTTAACTGCTGCCTTAGCTCTTATCGCAGGGCTCTTACTCCCGATCTCGGGCGCAAGCGCGTTAACAGTGAATTGGGCTCCAGCCGGCTGGACCGATTATTACGCAGCAAAGTCAACTGCCCAATCAGTTACAACGACTCCACCACAATCACCTTCTCGCGCGAAGTTTGAGACCGCACTCAGTACTTTTAATCTTACCTACGTCAATGTTCCAGAGAATGAAAAGGCTGCAATCCAAGCTGCTGCAGATTCTTGGGCCGCCAATTGGAGATCTGCAGTTCCGATCAACATCACCGCATCATTTACACGCCAAGCATCTACTTCGGTTCTTGCATCGGCGACTCCAGTGAAATTCTTTAATGCCTTTAAGGGCGCTCCCGATTCAGAACTTTGGTATCCCTCTGCGATGGCAAATGCACTCGCTGGGAGAGATTTAGATCCCGCTAACCCTGAAATTGAAATTCATATCAACTCAACAATGGCTCAAGCATTCTATTTAGGAACCGATGGTCTCTGTCCTCCCAACCAATATGATCTCGAGTCGATCTTGTTGCACGAACTTGGACATGGACTTGGCTTCCTATCTAACGATTCATATAACTCTTACTTCGGACTTGGTTCGATAGATCAACCAACTCCGTATGATGCCTACGCGCAAACTCCAAATGGGTCGCGACTATCAGATCTAGCTTCTCCTTCGGCTGAACTTGGTCAAGCTCTTATCAATCCACTCGTCTGGTCTGGTGCTAATGGAATCGCTGCAAATGCCGGAGTTAAACCTCTGCTCTATACGCCAAATCCATATCAAAATGGCTCCTCAGTAAGCCATATTGACCAAACAACTTTTGGAAAAAGTGGCGCGAACTCAGTTATGTGTCCAAGTCTGAGTGCGGCGCAAATTTTCCATACTCCTGGATCTCTTCTTCTTGCAATGCTGCAAGATATGTTGACTAAACCACCTGCAGGTGTGGCAACCAGTGCGCCAGCGGTGCCCCGCAATGTAAAGGCTCTCGTAGCTGATAAATCAGCGATTATTACCTTCGATCCACCGGCAAATGCAAGAACTGCCCATGTAGATACCTACTCAGTGAAAGTAAATCAAACTGGGCAAATTGTCACAGGAACTACAAGCCCGATCACCGTTACTGGTTTAAAAAATGGCGGAAATTACTCCTTCAGCGTGACGGCAGCTAATGAGCAATTCGGTGCATCTCCGGCAGCAACGACAAATAACGTCGTTCCACAAGCTGTGTGGAAGAGTGCGATCGTTGATCCGAATTCTGATGCTAAATATTTAGCATCGAGCACTTATGCAAGTAAGCCAATCGTTGTATATACCGATAGTAAAAATGGCGATATCAAGATGGCTACCTACGATGGTAAGAAGTGGGTCTTCCAGATCGTTGATGGTAATTCAGATAAATTAGGTAAGACAAATAACGATGTAAGCGGTGCTCTCTCCTTGTGTAGTTCTAAAGTCGGAAAGATTGAGACACTTAATATCTTCTACTCAGATCTCACTGATAAAGATCTGCGCCATGCATCCTTCGATGGCAAGAAATGGTCCTACGAAGTTGTTGATGGAAATGGTCCAATAGTTAATGATTACAAGGATCCAGTTCGAGTAAAGACAGCAAGTACTGTCTCGGTCTCTAATGCATGTGTTTCGACAACTGCAGGGTTACAAGTCTTCTATCGTGACGATAGCCAAGGAATTCTCTTGGGAGCGACACAGCTCGCCGGAAAATGGAGCTATGAACTCATCGATGGTGATCGCGATACAAATGGCCGATCAACTGGCGACGTTGGATTCCATGTTAAGGCGCTCAGCGTTGGTAATTCTGTCTACCTTCTCTACGACTCAGTTTTACAAGTCAATCAAGATAAGACACCTATTCGCGGTGAGATGCGTCTTGCTACGCGCCAGACCGCCTACCCAGAGGATTGGGCTTATTCGACTCCAGATCCAGCAGCAAATGGCACTTCCATCGCAGGCTTCGATGTGGCGTTAGCTCAAAATAAGGGCGTAATTACAGGGGCTTGGCTCGCTTCGACCGGGATCGCACTTCCTGGTGCAGATCAGGTCCGCTGGGCAGTGCTCACTGCGAATCCCGTGATCTCTTCTACCCCATCAGATTTCTTTGGTTCACCAAGTCCTGCGGTCGGAACCGATGGCTCTCAAGTACTTTTCAACTGTCAGACCAGACTTTGTGCAGCTACTGCAGCCGATAAGGGAATTAAATTTGTCTCTAACTTAGATTTCACAAACTCAGCACGCTATGAGTGGATAACAATTGCGAATCAGAAATATGCAATTGCTGGCGTTAATGGGGCTCTGCGTCTATTTAAGCAGTGAGATCGCATATCCCTTTGCGCTTTGAGTAGTTAATACCAACCCAAGCCCGCTGAGAAAATCAACTTTCAAGAGTTCGCCAGAAATTTTGTAGGCCGAATAAACCGCGCCCGTACGACTTCCTACTTTAAGCACGACAGGTAGCGCAGACTTTGGACTCCAACCGGTGACGTGGGCAATGGCGCTCTTGGAAAGGTAACTCTTCCAGATATAGAGCCCATCTTTAAAGGTCTGCGTTGTGCTTACCTTGACTGGTACAAAGCTTGCTTCAATATATTTACTGAACTTACCGCTTTGGTCAATCGATATTTGGAAATTCGATCCATTAATCTGGAAAAGTGTTTTGACCAGCTTGATAGAGAGAGGTTGCAAAACTTTCCCTGTTTCATATTGATATGAAGCGATCAGAGCACCATCTGGGCTTACCTGCCATACAGATATCTGTGTTAAATCACTACGTATAGGTGGAGTTGGATCAATAACAACACCGCTTGGGTTAATAACATTAGTTGGAGTGGGCTTGGGGGTTGGTCCCACTACGGGAGTTGAAGAAGTTCCAGCTACCCAAATATTCCCAGCTGTATCAATCATTCCGGCTGTAGCGATTGCATCCGCGGCGCCAGATAAAGCAGGCAAGGCTAGATCCCAGAGTTGAGCCTTCGTTAATGGGTCTATGGCAATGACTTCACCTTGGGTAGGACCCACTGCTGGCTCGGAAGTGCCCACTATATATATCGCACGCTTAGAAAGCAGAGTCGTGAACCACTCTCCGCCATTTCCTGCAAAGAATGTACCTTCTATCGCAATTGGATTGTTCAGAATTTTTACGCTCTTGGGTGGTGTCGCAGCATGAACCGTCGAGATTCCTAGAAGAGAAAGTGCAAGTAGCGCCGAGCCAAATTTAAATTTCATTAAGCAAGTTCGGCAGAGCGTTTTGCTGCTGCTTGCATAGCTTGGTGAACTATCGACTCTAGATCAGCAGCTTGAAAGGAGGCAAGTGCAGCCGCTGTGGTGCCATTAGGGCTCGTCACATTTTCACGAAGTGTCTTGGCATCTTTGCCACTCTCAGCCAACATTCCTGCTGCGCCAATCAGAGTTTGAACCGTCAACTCTGTTGCAACTTCATGTGAGAGGCCAAGTTTTGTTGCGCCTTCTATCATCGCTTCAACAAATGCGAAGAAGTATGCGGGACCAGATCCGCTTGTTGCGGTGACGGCATCTTGTAAGCGCTCTTCAACTTCAACAACTTTGCCACTTGATCCTAAGAAATGGCGAGCGAATCCAAGATCATCTTGAGTTGTGTGAGTTCCTGGAGAGATTGCTGACATTCCTTTGCCGATGAGCGTTGGAGTATTTGGCATCACGCGGATCACGCCATGAGAACCACCAACTATCGCCTCAATGCCTGCGATCGTCTTTCCTGCAACAAACGAGAGAATTGAAGCTCGTGGACCAAGGGTTGGCTTCAGTGATTCAAGAGTCGATGTGAGATCTTGAGGTTTAACGACGACAAGGATAATTTCGCACTCAGCAGCGATTGCTGAAACGCTCTGATTTGTCACGCCATACTGTGAAGCGAGCGCTGCAGCATGATCTTCACGCTTATCGGTGATGCAGATCTGCGATGCAGGATGGCCAGATTGGATTAAGCCAGCGAGCAGGGCCTCTCCCATATTTCCGACACCAATGATGCCTACGCACTTGCTCATAAGGACACTCTACCGAAAGCCTCCCTCTCCACAGATGCCTATTTCAATTATTACTTTTGCGTCTATGTAACTAGGCTTACGCCACTATGGAGGTATCACCGAACTTTGCTCGTGATTGGGTTGAATTTGCAGACCCTGCGAATCCCCTCGAGATCTTCAAATGTGATCTCACCTGGTTAACCTCGTACTTCACATGTATTTATGGCGCTGGCTGCTGCGGAATTGATGCAGATAAGCCTGATGCAGGATGTTGCTCAGATGGTGCTTACTACTCTGACGAAGAAGATGAATCCCGCACTCTTAAAGTTGCCGAACGTCTCACACCAGATATGTGGCAATACTACGACGAGGCACATACAAAGATGAAGGGCGGAAAGCTCAACATCTCTGAAGTCGGTTATGACAAAGATCGTAAGACACGCAAAGTGAACGATTCATGTATCTTCCTCAACCGTGCAGGTTTCGAAGCGCCAGGATTTACCGGAACTTTTGGTTGCGTACTCCATCACTTAGCTCTTAAAGAAGATATTCACTTTGTTGAAACAAAACCAGATGTCTGTTGGCAACTTCCGATCCGTCGTTCATTTGAACAACGCGAAGTTGGAGATCAAACCGTTTCTATTATTGTTATTGGCGAGTACGAACGTAAAGCCTGGGGGGATGGCGGCGAAGATTTCGATTGGTACTGCACCGGCAACACCGAAGCTCACGTTGGCGCTGAACCTGTCTATCTCTCTAACAAGGTAGAGCTACAAACTTTGATGGGCGCTGCCGGCTATGCCGAGCTCGTTAAATATTGCGATGCTCGTGTTGAAGCTATCCGCCTCACACAAGCTGAGACCGCTAAGCGTTCATTACCTCTCTTTGTTATTCATCCAGCCACTGTCGCTGCGCGTAAGTAACGCTTGCAGGGCTGACGCACCCCTCAGATAGGCTACGGATATGGCCAAGAGTTCAGCACCTGCAAAGGATCCATTCCGCTGTACGGAATGCGGCTGGACCAGCACTAAATGGGTTGGTCGATGTGGCGAATGCCAAGCATGGGGCAGCGTTGAAGACATCGCGGCGCCAAAGAAACTCTCATTAGTCGCAGGCACTGTTACTACAGCTGCAACACCAATTGGTGAAGTAAGCCTTGAGAGAGCAAAAGCGCGTTCTTCAGGTGTCTCCGAACTCGATCGAGTTCTTGGTGGCGGGCTAGTTCCAGGGGCTGCAATCTTGCTCGCTGGCGAACCCGGCGTTGGTAAATCAACTCTCCTTCTCTCTGTTGCAGCCGAGAGCGCACGTCAAAAAATGTCCGCTCTATATATCAGCGGTGAAGAATCTGCATCACAAGTTCGCCTGCGTGCCGAGCGGCTTAATGCGATCGATCCTAATCTCTGGCTCGCTGCCGAGACCGAACTCGGCGCCGTCATTGCACATATCGATCAAGTAAAACCTGAACTACTCATTATCGATTCGATCCAAACCATTGCATCAGCTGCAGTTGATGGTGCACCCGGTGGCGTAACTCAAGTTCGCGAGATTGCCGGTGCGCTGATCCGCATCGCAAAGGATCGAAATATCACCGTCGTGCTCGTTGGTCACGTGACAAAAGATGGTTCGATTGCAGGTCCTCGTCTGCTCGAACATTTAGTCGATGTAGTTCTTAACTTCGAAGGCGAACGTCACTCACGGTTACGTTTAATTCGTGCCATGAAGAACCGCTTTGGTGCATCAGATGAAGTCGGTTGCTTTGATATGACAGAGAACGGAATTGAATCTCTGACAGATCCAACTGGACTCTTCACTACTCGCCATACAGAGCCAGTCCCGGGTACATGCGTGACAGTTGCCCTTGAAGGTCGCCGTCCACTACTTGCAGAGATTCAATCCTTAGTTGGACTTCCTGTCGCTGAAGGTCGCGACTGGGGTAACTCGCGTCGAGTGACATCTGGCCTCGATAACCCACGAACCGCAATGACTTTAGCTGTCCTTGAACTTCGCGCAAATATTCGCCTCTCTGGACGCGATGTCTATGTTGCAACTGTTGGTGGAATGAAGATGAACGAACCCTCTGCTGATTTAGCTGTGGCACTCTCTGTCGCATCAGCTGCAAAGGGTCTTGCGCTTCCTGCAGATCTCGTTGCTATTGGTGAAGTTGGCCTCGCTGGTGAGATTCGCAAAGTTACTGGCGCCCAACAACGTATCGCAGAAGCTGCTCGTCTTGGCTTTAAGCGCGCGATGGTCCCTGTGGGATCTGAGATTAAGGTCTCTGGAATCGAGATCATGGAAGTCGCTCGTCTTGAACAAGCGATCGCTCGCGTCAAGATCGGTTAATGAAGCCTGATCCGATTCTCGATTGGTTCGAGAAGAACAAACGAGATCTCCCTTGGCGCAATACATCCCCTTGGGGCGTGATGATCTCTGAATTTATGTTGCAACAAACTCCTGTAAAGCGCGTTCTTCCTAAGTGGCACGAATGGATCGATCGCTGGCCAACTCCTGCAGATCTTGCTGCTTCTAAGAAATCTGAAGCTATCCATGCATGGGGTCGTCTTGGTTACCCACGCCGCGCGATTAGATTGCACGAATCAGCCGCAGCCATCGCAGATAAATTTGAGAACCAAGTCCCCCGTTCACTTGAAGATCTTCGTACTCTGCCTGGTGTTGGCGAATACACAGCCGCGGCAATCGCATCCTTTGCTTATGGAGAGAGCGCTCTCGTTATGGATATCAATATCCGCAGATTCTTTGCTCGCTCGATTGATGGAATCGAATCTCCAACGCCATCACCTTCACAGATCGAAAGACGTCTGCGAGCCGAGTTAATCCCTCAAGACGGCGCACTATGGGCTGCCGCAACGATGGAACTCGGCGCACTTGTATGTACTGCACGTACTCCGCTCTGCGATCAGTGCCCTGTAAAGAAAATCTGTGCCTGGCGAGCTGCCGGCTACCCCAAGAGTGAGATTGTTAAGAAGAGCCAAGCATGGGCTGGAACAGATCGACAATGCCGTGGCTTGATGGTTCAACATTTACGTGAAAACAAAAGTGCAACTCAATCAGTGCTTTACAAACTTTGGCATGATAAAGATCAGAGTGAGAGAGCCCTGAAAAGCCTTATTGCCGACCACCTCATTGAGGCGACCGGCAATAAATATAAGCTCGCTGATTAATTACTTGTTGGCGCGCTATCGCTAGTGAGATCTCCAGGAGTATCTGGCATCTCTGCCTTCGGAACTCCGCGGAATGTGAACTTCGCAGTAGTGCCTTCACCTTCGACATCAACCAAAGTGATCTCCCCTGGCTTTACATCACCAAAGAGGATCTTCTCTGAGAGAACATCTTCGATTTCACGCTGGATTGTGCGACGCAATGGACGCGCACCCAAGAGTGGGTCATATCCGCGCGATGCGAGCAAGCTCTTCGCAGCAGATGTGAGTTCGATAGTCATATCTTTTGCACGTAAGCGCTCATCGAGGTTTGCAATCATAAGATCAACGATCTGAATGATTTCCGCCTCTGAGAGCTGGTGGAAGACAACGACATCATCGATACGGTTCAAGAACTCTGGACGGAAGTGATTCTTCAATTCATCAGCGACCTTCGCCTTCATGCGCTCGTAATTACCGAGTGCATCTGATGAGTTGTGGAATCCAAGACCGAGTGTCTTTGAGATATCGCGAGTTCCAAGGTTTGTGGTCATGATGATCACGGTGTTCTTGAAATCAACAGTACGTCCTTGTGAATCAGTGAGGCGTCCATCTTCGAGCACCTGAAGAAGTGTGTTGAAGATATCTGGGTGTGCCTTCTCGATCTCATCGAAGAGAACAACTGAGAATGGCTTGCGACGCACCTTTTCAGTGAGCTGTCCACCCTCGTCGTAACCGACATAGCCTGGAGGAGCACCGAAGAGACGAGATGCTGTGTGCTTCTCTGAGTACTCAGACATATCAAGTTGGATCAACGCATCAGAATCTCCGAAGAGGAACTCTGCAAGCGTGCGTGAAAGTTCTGTCTTACCGACACCAGATGGACCGGCGAAGATAAATGAACCACCTGGACGCTTTGGATCTTTAAGACCTGCGCGAGTACGACGGATCGCTTGTGAGAGCGCCTTGATCGCTTGATCTTGTCCGATAACACGGCGATGAAGTTCATCTTCCATACGAAGAAGTCGTGCTGTCTCTTCTTCAGTAAGTTTGAAGACAGGGATGCCAGTTGAGTGAGAGAGAATCTCAGCAATGAGTTCTTCATCAACTTCAGAGACCTTATCGAGGTCGCCAGCTTTCCAAGCCTTTTCGCGTTCGCCCTTTTCGGCGATCAAATTCTTTTCAGAGTCACGGAACGATGCTGCCTTCTCAAAATCTTGACCATCGATCGCAGATTCCTTTGCCTTGCGAGCATCGGCAATCTTTACATCGAACTCCTTGAGATCTGCAGGCGCAGTCATGCGACGAATACGTAGGCGAGCTCCAGCTTCATCGATTAGGTCGATCGCCTTATCTGGAAGGAAGCGATCTGAGATGTAACGATCAGCGAGAGTTGCTGCTGCAACAAGTGCGCCATCGGTAATCGAGACCTTGTGGTGTGACTCGTATCGGTCACGAAGACCTTTAAGAATCTCAATAGTGTGAGTAACAGATGGCTCAGCGACCTGAATTGGTTGGAAGCGGCGCTCAAGAGCGGCATCCTTCTCAAAGTGCTTGCGGTACTCATCAAGAGTTGTTGCACCGATTGTCTGGAGTTCACCGCGTGCGAGCATTGGCTTCAAGATGCTTGCAGCATCAATTGCACCTTCAGCTGCACCAGCACCAACAAGGGTATGAATCTCATCGATAAAGAGGACGATATCTCCGCGTGTACGGATCTCTTTCAAAACTTTCTTCAAACGCTCTTCAAAGTCACCACGGTAACGAGATCCGGCAACAAGTGCGCCGAGATCGAGTGAGTAGACCTGCTTGTCGCGAAGAGTCTCAGGGATATCACCCTTAACAATTGATTGCGCAAGGCCTTCGACGATCGCTGTTTTACCAACACCTGGTTCACCAATAAGAACTGGGTTGTTCTTTGTGCGACGCGAGAGAACTTGCATAACGCGTTCGATCTCTTTTTCGCGGCCAATAACAGGATCAAGTTTTCCTTCACGCGCTGCTTGTGTGAGGTTGCGACCAAATTGATCAAGCACGAGTGATGTTGAAGGAGTTCCTTCAGCCGGGCCACCTGAAGCTGCAGTCTCTTTACCCTGGTAGCCAGAGAGAAGTTGAATAACTTGTTGGCGAACGCGGTTCAGATCTGCACCCAGCTTTACAAGTACTTGTGCTGCGACGCCTTCACCTTCACGGATAAGTCCAAGAAGAATATGTTCGGTTCCGATGTAGTTGTGACCGAGTTGTAGCGCTTCGCGAAGTGAAAGTTCTAAGACCTTCTTTGCGCGTGGAGTAAAAGGAATATGTCCTGAAGGAGCTTGCTGGCCTTGACCGATGATCTCTTCAACTTGAGCACGAACGCCTTCAAGTGAGATGCCAAGTGCTTCGAGAGCCTTAGCTGCGACGCCTTCACCTTCATGAATCAGACCAAGGAGGATGTGCTCAGTGCCGATGTAGTTGTGATTGAGCATGCGAGCTTCTTCTTGCGCAAGAACAACAACGCGACGAGCTCGATCGGTAAAGCGCTCAAACATCTCGGTACCTCCTGTGGGGCCGTCTGGATCCAGTAGATCTAGTGGAACAGGTAGAGCCTATCGGGGTTCCCGTAGAGCTCGCCTGCCCAGAAATAGTGGTTATTGGGAAGTAGAACCCACAATATGGGGGTTCTATGCCCAAATTCGCAGAAAAAAGCCTTAGAGAATTCGAAGCATTCGGGTATTGCCCAGGGTATTTGGCTTCGCCGTCTCAAGGTCTAAGAACTCTGCAACACCGGCATCGTAGGAACGCAACAGCTCTTGGTAGACATCTGGCTCAACCGGGGTGCCTTCAATGACGTTAAATCCATGCTTGCCAAAGAATTGCGTTTGAAATGTCAGGCAGAAGATTCGTTCAACGCCGATCGATTGGGCGCGATCAATGATCGCCTCCATGATCTGGTGGCCAATACCCTTTTTATGAAACTCTTCTTTGACTGCAACGGTACGAACTTCTGCGAGGTCTTCCCATAGGACGTGCAGCGCACCACAACCAACTACTTGATTGCCGTCGACTGCGACTACAAACTCCTGGACGCTTTCAAAGAGAGTGACAGTCTCTTTCTCAAGCATCTTTCCAGGGGCAGCGAAGGTATCGATGATCGAACGAATTTGTTTGACATCGCTAGTACGCGCAGGGCGAATAATTACAGACATTGAACTAATTAATTTTCTTCTGGCTTAACAAGTGGGAAGAGAATTGTTTCGCGGATACCGAGACCTGTGAGAGCCATCAATAAACGATCAACACCCATTCCAAAGCCACCCATCGGAGGCATCGCATATTCCATCGCACGGAGGAAATCTTCATCGAGTGGCATTGCTTCAACATCACCCTTTGCACCAAGTGATGCTTGCTCGACAAGACGTTCACGTTGAATCACTGGATCGATCAATTCGGAGTAACCAGTTGCAAGTTCGAAGCCTTCAACATAGAGATCCCACTTCTCAACTACTCCAGGAATTGTGCGGTGTGCTCGAACTAATGGAGATGTATCAACGGGATATCCGCGAACAAAGATTGGTTCCATAAGTTGACCTTCGGTCACATGCTCAAAAATCTCTTCAGCAAGCTTTCCTGTAATCCACTTCGGGTCGACCTTCATGCCGAGTTTTGTAGCTATCACTTTAAGTTCATCATAAGAAGTCTGTGCGCTTACTTCGACACCAACGCCCTTTGAGATCAAATCGTAGAGTGATGCTTCACGCCATGTGCCACCTAGATCAAGCTGGCGTCCATCGTGATGCGTAACTACATGGCTTCCAAATACTGCCATCGCAGAATCTTGAATGAGATCACGCGTAAGTTTTGCAACGGTATCCCAATCTCCATATGCCTGGTAGGCCTCGATCATTGCAAACTCTGGAGAGTGGCTTGAATCTGCCCCTTCGTTACGGAAGTTGCGGTTGATTTCAAAGACGCGCTCAAGGCCGCCGACTACGCAACGCTTTAGGAAGAGTTCAGGTGCGATACGCATGAAGAGATCCATGTCGTATGCATTGCTGTACGTCTTAAATGGACGAGCAGTAGCACCACCGTGCATGACTTGAAGCATTGGGGTCTCGACCTCAATGAAATCTTGCTTGTTAAACGTTTCACGGAGTTGGCGCATTACTTGTGGGCGAAGACGTGCATTGCTACGTGCTTCAGGGCGAACAATGAGATCG
>CAITVX010000029.1 GCA_903895995.1 uncultured Actinomycetes bacterium | reverse complement strand
GATGGGACTCCGCTATCAATGAGTCCACGAGTTCCGCCTAAGGCAGCGATTATTTTTGCTCGGTCTTCGTGCTGTGACTCGCTCATGCTTTACCTGTGCTCCCGAACCCACCAGAGCCACGATCGGTTCCAGGCAGGGTCTCAACTTCAATAAATTCTGCACGCTCCACTCTTTGAATCACAAGTTGTGCGATGCGATCTCCCTTTTTAAATGAGATTGGTTCGCGTTGATCGTGGTTGATAAGAATAATTTGAAGCTCACCACGGAAAGCTGCATCGACCGTCCCTGGGGTGTTCACAAGTGAGACACCGTGCTTGATTGCTAGCCCAGAGCGTGGGTGAACGAATGCTGCATATCCATCGGGTAGTGCAATGGAGAGACCTGTTGGGGCAAGTGCGCGCTCCCCCGGTTCAATAGTGAGATCGATGCGAGTGCAGATATCAGCCCCGGCATCACCAGGCTTTGCATAACGTGGAGCTGGAACACTCTCATCCAGACGAGTAATTAAGACTTTTAAGGTCATGGATTAATCTCGAAATCAGGATCTACGAAGGCAAGTAATTCAGGGTGCGCCGTGACATGGTCGAGGTATGCCTTAGGAGCGTTCTCGAGGAAGTGTTTCATCGGAACGATAATGAATAACGCTGAAGATTTCACTGCAACTGGCCCATCGAGGGAGCCAATATGACCTTCTGCTGATACATAGACCTTTCGATTTACTTGGCCTGATATCCATGCGCGAATATGAAGCTCAGTATTAATCGGTACCGGTAAAAGAAAATCTGTCTCTAAGCGTGCAGTGACAGCTGGAGAGCGAATAAGCCACATGAGTTTGCCGAGCGCTTCATCAAATGCGAGTGAGAGCATGCCGCCATGTGCCAGCCCTGGCGCACCTTGATGGTTCTCTGTCACTGTAAATACTGCGGTGAGATCTTGGCCTTCACCGACGTGTGCGACGAGATGAAGTCCGGTGGGATGAAGTTCTCCGCACCCAAAGCAATGTCCGAAGTGAGAGGGAATTTTTGTTCCAGATGGCGGAGCCTTTGGATGGCGCTCAGGGATCTGCGCACCTGCTGGCGGAGTGGTACTTGGAATTCTGCTCACTGAGTAAGAGTAACTCTTACTTGAATTCGCGGTAAGTTCGGCTCGTGGAAGAGATGAGATTTACATCGCGCGACCGCTGGCCGCTCTGGCTCTGGCTCTTCTGTCTCTTTATCGCAGCATCCCTTTCCATAGCTGTTGAGGCGGCAATTGGGAGCACGCCAGCCTGGATCGTGCTGCTGGTACAGCTTCTACTCTGTGGTTGGGCAGCAATCACTACTCCACTTCATATCACGCTAGATTTAGAGCAACTTTGCGTCGGTAAGGCTCAGATTGACCGTAGATTTATAAGAGTTGCAACTGCACTCACCTCGCATGAGATGGCGTTGACTCGTGGACGCAATGCCAATCCACTCTGCTGGATGGCAATTCGATTCTGGGTTTCAACAGGAGTGAAGATAGAGATCAGCGATCCGCTAGATCCGACTCCATATTGGCTTGTAAGTGCAAAGAGGGCCTCTGCTCTCGCAGAAGCCCTCTCACATAAAAATTAAAGAACTATTCGCAATCCTTACAGACTGCCTTTGCGCCTTCACCCTTGGCTAACTGAGTGATGTGATGGACTAAGAAACAACGTGAGCATGTGAACTCATCTGTCTGCTTTGGAACAACACGAACTGTGAGCTCTTCTCCAGAGAGATCAGCTCCTGGAAGTTCTAAGCTTTCAGCGGCTTCTTCTTCATCAATATCTACCTGGCCAGATTGAGCATCAGCTCTACGGGCTTTAAGTTCTTCGAGTGACTCTTCATGTAACTCTTCATCCGTTTTTCGCGGGGTGTCGTAATCGGTTGCCATGGCACCTCCTCCAACTTCTCATGCATCTTATGCATCTCGGCTTTTACACCGTAAATCTCGGGCAATCAGGCCAGTTGGCCGAATTGCTATACAGGGCGGATAGTGTCGTATTGCTCAGTTATATGCCAATGAACGCTCGGCGTGTTGCATTTATTCCCTGATAAATGAGCGATGAGAGTGCAGATACCCAGAATCAGCGTGTGAGACGCAGCCCTTCTATTCCTCGTGCCGCCAAGCGACCGAAGTGGGTCTCGCGCTTCTCATTGAAGGTGGAAACTTCCTCACCTGATTTTTTCAGGAATATAGATAGCTCATCGCGAGCTGCAGCGCCATCACCGGTCAAAGTGGTCATCTCAAAGATTCCCCATGCACGAAGCACTGGCATCACTACATCTTCAAGATGAAGCTCAAGATCATAGATTCCAGCGAGAGCAATCTGTACTGACTTACGGCCCCACCCTGGCATACCAGCACCAGGCATCTGGAAGTTTGTTAAGACATCTGTGATCGCACGCATCGCAAGGTTTGGCTCGAGCTTTAAAGCTTCCGCGAGCAAGTTGCGATAGAAGAGCATATGTAAATTCTCATCGAGGGCTACACGAGCAAGCATGCCCTCACAGATTGCGTCATTGGAGATTCGCCCGGTATTTCGGTGTGAAATACGGGTTGCTAGCTCTTGGAAAGTTACATAGGCAACGGTGTGCAACATATCGTTAGGGAATGGAGTTTGATATCCAACTTGCATATGAGCCATTCGAAGATCTTCGAGCTCATCAGGATTTACTCCACGAGTAGCCATGAGGTAATCGCGAAGGACAATACTGTGGCGAGCTTCCTCTGCTGTCCAACGATTGATCCAGACATTCCATGCGCCATCACGGGCCATCGAATTAGCAATTTCAGTGTGATACGAAGGCAGATTATCTTCAGTCATCAGATTGAGAACTAAAGAGTCTGCAGCAACTGCGGTGAGTTTTGAATCTTTCGCTTCCCATGCATCTCCATTGAGAGGCCCTGCGAATGTTCTCCCCTCAGACCATGGGACATATTCGTGTGGGTACCAATCTTTGGTTGTGTTGATGTGTCGCTCGAGCTCGATCGCAACAGCAGGTTCTAGCTCCCGAATTAATCGAGCCTGAACTGCGGGATCTAGTTGGCGCACGCAAAACTCCTTTTAGTAAAAACATACCTTCAAACGAATAGGAGGAAGGTACCGCTTAAGGGGTGGTTACTCGCGAGTTACTCCTTCAGTTTTCGGGTGCGTGTGGCTGATTGTTCAGCTCGCCAGCGTGCAATATCACCATGGTTACCCGAAAGAAGTACTGCTGGCACTTCTAAGCCCCGCCATTCTGCTGGTTTTGTATAGCTGGGGTACTCCACCAATTGCTCATCGTTTTCGCCTTTTATGGAGTGTGACTCTTCATCTAAAGAAGCTGGGTTTCCAAGGACGCCCGGAATCAAGCGGATAACAGATTCTAAGATCGCAAGTGCAGCAACTTCTCCACCATTGAGGACGTAATCACCGATCGAAATCTCACGAACAGCGAATTCTGGATTCTCTCGGTAGTGCTCAGTAATTCGATAATCAATACCTTCATAACGACCACAAGCAAAAATCACATGATCGCGTTGGGATAACTCATAAGCGAGAGCTTGATCAAATTTCTTTCCAGCAGGAGTAAGGATCACAAGATCGTGATGAGCATCGGTCTGCTCCGCAACGCTATCGATCGCTCGTGCCCAAGGCTCTGGTGACATCACCATGCCGGCGCCTCCGCCGTAGGGAGTGTCATCAACGGATTTATGAGCGCCATCAGCAAATACTCGAAGATCAGTTACTCCGATATCGACAAGGCCATTCTCCTGTGCCTTACCGAGAAGTGAGAGTGAAAGCGGCGCGAGATATTCAGGGAAGATCGATATAACATCAAAACGAGGCTTACTCATCGCTATTTAACAACCCCTCTGGAGGAACTATCGTGACTATACCCGTCTCCAAATTAATATCGGGGACAATTTCAGAGACAAAGGGAATGAGTACTTCTCCTCGCTGCGTCTCAACTGCAAGTAAATCCTGGCCTGGCAGATTAAGGACATCGGTCAGAACCCCGACATGCTCGCCATCGTGCGTCTCAACCTTTAAACCAATTAATTGCTGGATATGGAACTCATCCTCGTGGAGGTTCTCATCCGCCATATCTACTTCTGCTTTTAGGAGGGTATCCCGCAATTTTTCGATCTCATTGCGGCTATTCGCCTCTGCAAATTTAAGGAGCAGAATTCCGTTGTGATCACGTGCTGCTGTGACAGTAAGTGGGCCATTACCTTGCGGCTCAGTAAAAAGTTTCGCACCGATGTAGAACCGTTCATCCGGTACATCGGTGCGAACTTCAATAGTTGCTTCACCTAACACTCCGTGAGCGCGGCCTATTCGACCAACGACTAAGAGCATTGTTGGAGCATTTTTAGCGAGATCCAGAACCTTCGTCGGCCTCGATGAGATCGACGCGAACTGAGCGACCTGCAATAGCGCTTACTACTGTGCGAAGTGCACGAGCAGTACGACCATTACGTCCGATCACTTTGCCAATATCTTCTGGGTGGACACGAACCTCAAGAGTTGTACCGCGACGATGTGTCTTCTCGGTAATAACAACCTCTTGTGGATTATCGACGATCCCTTTTACGAGATGCTCGAGAGCTTCGTCAATCATTATTCGGCTGGTGTCTCTTCAGGGGTTGCGCTTTCAGGCAAGGTTTCTACTTCAGTCACTGCCTCAGCAGGAACCACTGCCTCACTTGCAACCTCTTGGGTTTCGACATCGTCAACAACAGTTTCAGTCACGGCTTCATTGACAGCCGGCGCTTCTTCAACGACAGGCGCTGACTTCGCAGCTAATTTATCTGCAGCCTTCTTCTTCGCAGTAGTTGCGCCATCAGCTGGTTCAGCCATAGCTTCTTTTACTGCTGCTTCGTAGGCAACGCGCTTGTGTGGCTTCTCAGCTGCAACGCGAAGTGTTCCCTCTTGACCAGGAAGACCCTTGTGCTTCTGCCAATCGCCTGTCACTTTAAGAATAGCCTCTACAGCTTCTGTTGGTTGTGCACCAACGCCGAGCCAGTACTGCGCACGTGCTGAATCAACCTGAATGAATGAAGGCTCTTGACCAGGTGAATAACGGCCAATCTCTTCGATCGCACGCGAGTTACGAGCAGTGCGAGCATCTGCAACAACAATTCGATAATGAGGTGTGCGAATCTTTCCGAGACGCATCAACTTAATTTTTACAGCCACGTAGGTGGTACTCCTTGAATGATTCGGATCTCGGGCCTAACTCTCAGTGGGAGCGAGAGCAAGAACGCGATCCATAATGGATTGAATATGCCGAAGGGGTAGAGGGCCCCTCTGCAGGAGGCCAATCTTGCCATCTCGACTGCTTATGCCCAAATTGAGAAAAGTAAGCGATCGGGGCTCTATTACGCCTCTTCTGCCGCTCGCTTCGCGGGATTTCCGGATTTGGACTTCTTCTTAGGCGTGACCTTCTGCCCGGCCGGAGCTGGTAGCCCCATTCCAGCTGGCATTCCAGGAATTGATGGTGAGCCTTTACCACCTGCGCCGGCTCGCATCTGCTTCATCATCTTCTGCGCTCCAGCGAAACGATCAACGAGATTATTGACCTCAGAGACTTGGCGTCCGCTCCCCTTTGCAATTCTCGCCCTTCGTGAACCATTGAGAAGCTTTGGGTCATTTCGCTCTGCAGGAGTCATCGATTGCACGATCGCTTGGGTACGAACTAACTCATTGTCATCGAAATTTTCAATCTGTTTCTTAATCGCCCCAGCGCCAGGCAACATCGCAAGCATCTTCGACATAGATCCCATGTTTTTCATCGCTTCAAGTTGGGATAAGAAATCTGTCAGAGTGAAATCTTCACCCTTTGCAAATTTCTCCTCAAGGCGCGAAGTTGTGGTGGTATCCATTGCGCGCTTAGCTTGTTCGGCAAGGGTTTGAATATCGCCCATACCAAGAATTCGCGAAGCCATACGATCTGGATAGAAGAGATCGAAATCTTCAACTTTCTCACCAGTTGAAGCAAAGAGGATTGGCTTACCGGTCTTTGCAAGTACAGAGAGCGCAGCACCACCGCGGGCATCACCATCAAGTTTGGTGAGGACGACGCCATCAAAACCAACGCCTTCCTGAAAAGCCTGCGCAGTTCGAACAGCATCTTGTCCAACCATCGCATCAACAACAAAGAGGATCTCATCTGGGGATACCGCATCACGAATCTTGATTGCCTCTTGCATGAGCTCGCGGTCAACACCAAGTCGACCAGCGGTATCAACAATGACAATGTTGTAGAACTTCTCTTGGGCAAATTTCACACCAGCTTTAGCAACTGCGACCGGATCTCCGACGCCATTGCCAGGTTCAGGTGCAAATACCGGCACCTTGATTGAATCTCCAACAGTCTGTAATTGAGTAACTGCATTAGGGCGTTGCAAATCAGATGCCACAAGGAGTGGGGTATTTCCATCTTTCTTGAGATGGAGTGCGAGCTTTCCCGCAAGAGATGTCTTTCCTGCACCTTGCAAACCAGTCAGCATGATGACGGTTGGTGCTTTCTTCGCCATTCGAATTCGGCGAGAGTTTCCGCCAAGAATTGCGGTCAGTTCTTCATTGACGATCGTGAAGATCGCTTGAGAGGGATTGATCCCCTTATTGACCTCTTCTAATTTTTCAAGTGAGCGATCAGTAATCCGTGTAACAAAACTTTCGACAACATCAAGAGCTACATCTGACTCGATGAGAGCTGCGCGGATCTCGGCTGCGACTGAGTCGATATCCCCGCTCTTGAGGCGGCCCTTCGCGCGCAGCGATGAGAATGCGCTTGCAAACTTTGAGGTGAGATTATCGAACACGGGCAGAGCCTACAACGTTATGTATTTAAACTTATTATTGGGTCAAAATATGGCGTTCAATCTGAGTCGCTAGTGTCTTCGCGCGTTCTTCACTCAGGGCTCCCCCTTGCGGATCGGTGATGTAGAGAGTGTCGAATGCTTCGGCACCTAAGGTGGCAACGATCGCAGCGCGTATATCTACGCCGAAGCGGGAGATAATTTTCGTGATGGTGTAGAGGATTCCTGGCTGATCATGCATACGTACCTCAAGGATGGTTGCATTTGTTGCAATGTCATTTGTCGCAGAAACAACTGGCGGCGGTACTGGAATTCCAGGGAAACGCCGGAAATTGCGGATTCGCTCCTCGATCTTTGCATTGATATCTAACTCTCCATCAAGTGCTCGTTGCAGTAGAGCGAGTAACTGATCTTC
>CAITVX010000028.1 GCA_903895995.1 uncultured Actinomycetes bacterium | reverse complement strand
CAGGTAACTATCTACTCCAGGAGTGGCTGCCACCTATGCGAAGTAGCTCATCAGACCCTTCAAGAATTACAGAGTCAATCAACTTTTGAGATCACCGAGATTCTGATTGATGGTCAGCCTGATCTGATCGAGCTTTACGGAGAACAAGTTCCGGTAATACATATCGATGGAAAGCCTCATGATTATTTTCGAGTCGATCCAGAGAGATTTTTACAGGCGATTAATCAGAGGTAAGGACATCATCAGCATCGATAATGCGGTATGCATACCCTTGCTCAGCTAAGAAGCGTTGGCGATTTTGTGCAAAGTCTTGATCAACGGTATCGCGAGCAACAAGCGAATAGAAGCGCGCGCTACGTCCATCAGATTTTGGACGCAAGATTCTGCCAAGTCGCTGAGCCTCTTCCTGACGCGAACCAAAGGTTCCGGAGACTTGGATTGCAATCGTCGCATCTGGGAGATCGATCGAGAAGTTAGCAACCTTTGAAACCACAAGACACTTAATCTCACCTGCGCGATAGAGATTGAAGAGTCGTTCACGTTCCTTAATAGGAGTCTCACCCTTAATGACTGGAACGCCGAGCTCTTCACCGAGTGCATCGAGCTGATCAATATATTGGCCAATAATGAGAACTTGTTCATCTTTATGTTTATTCGCAAGTTCAATCGCGACCTTACGCTTGGTCTCTGTTGTTGAGCAGAAGCGATATCGATCTTCTTGTTCAGCGGTTGCATAATGCATCCGCTCTGCATCTGTGAGAGTGATACGAACTTCTACACAATCAGCAGGGGCGATATAACCTTGTTGTTCAATCTCTTTCCAAGGCACGTCATAACGCTTTGGGCCAATGAGAGAGAAAACTTCACCCTCCATGCCATCTTCGCGAACAAGTGTCGCTGTAAGCCCTAAACGGCGGCGCGATTGGATATCAGCGGTAAATCTAAAGACCGGAGCTGGAAGCAAGTGAACTTCGTCGTAGATAATCAGGCCCCAGTCGATTGCGTCGAAAAGGTCAAGGTGTGCGTAAACACCCTTCTTGCGGGTTGTGAGAACTTGGTAGGTGGCGATCGTTACTGGCCGAATCTCTTTCTTCGCTCCAGAGTATTCACCAATCTCATCTTCATGAAGGGATGTGCGCTTCAAGAGTTCATCACGCCATTGGCGAGCAGCAACAGTATTTGTAACAAGGATGAGTGTTGTGGCCTTTGCATGTGCCATTGCCGCAGCCCCAACAATTGTCTTTCCAGCACCACAGGGGAGTACAACAACTCCAGAACCACCATGCCAAAATCCTTCGGCGGCGAGCTCTTGATATTTGCGAATTGTCCAACCATCTTGGTTTAAAGAAATTTCATGTGCTTCGCCATCGACATAACCGGCAAAGTCTTCAGCGGGCCAACCGAGTTTTAAGAGTGCCTGTTTCAAAAATCCACGTTGACCTGGGTGAACAATGATCGTCTCATCATCGATTTGTAGACCAAGCATCGGCGCAATCTTCTTGCCGCGAGTTACTTCTTTTAATACAGCAGGATCGTGAGAGACGAGAGTTAGACCATGTACTGGATGCGCCTCTAACCGTAGTCGGCCGTACCTAGACATCGTCTCTGCAATACCAACGAGCAATGAGTGAGGGACAGCAAAACGAGAGTACTTCAGCAAAATATCAATGACATGTTCGGCATCATGTCCTGCTGCTCGCGCATTCCACAATCCGAGTGGAGTGAGGCGATACGTATGAATATGTTCAGGGGATTTCTCGAGTTCTGCAAATGCGGCGATCAGTCTGCGGCACTCATCAGCCAAGATGTGATCGACATCGAGCAAGATGGTCTTATCGGACTGAACAATCAGCGGACCATCGGTCACATTAATTCCTTAATAAAAGCGGTTAAGAGAGCGATTCTTGCAGGGATAGTTGAGCTGAGAATGTGCTCATGCGGTGCATGGGCCCCATCGCCTACAGCGCCAAGGCCATCGAGCACCTTTGCACCAGCGGCTGCAGCGATATTTCCATCACTGGCTCCACCAACGCTTGCGCTTCCGATTTCTCCAAGACCGAACTTTGTTGCGACCTTCTCTAGGGTTGCATAGAGATCACTTGTAGCAGTTAACTCCAAAGGCGGACGATTTATTCCCCCAGTGACTTCGATGCGAGCTTCTGGGTGTTCAGGTGTGAAATCTCGTAGAGCTTTTTCAACTCGCTGCATCTCAGCCATTGTGAATGAACGGCTATCGATATCAAGCGTAGCTATAGCTGGCACTGTATTCGTGGTTGTGCCTGAGTGCATAGTTGTTGGAACAACGGTCGTTCCCAACTCTTTACTCTCAAGGGATTTCAACATATTCACAATGCGAGCAATTTCAAATGTTGCGTTAATACCCTTCTCGGGCTCAAGTCCTGCGTGAGATGCTCGACCAATTACTTTGATCGAGTACATCGATGTTCCTTTACGGCCCACCTTAACTTTTCCATCCAGTGATGCTTCAGTGACGAGAACAGCATCTGCATCCACACTCACTCGTGTTATGAGATCTCGTGATGTGCGACTTCCGGTCTCTTCATCAGTTGTTGCGATCAGAGCAACCTGAGAGGCAGCACCTGGAATCTCTTTCAGCGCATAGAGCGCCTGCAAGAAGCCCGCTTTCATATCAAATATTCCAGGTCCAGAAATTTTGTCGCCATCGATTTTCCAGAGAGGCAGGTATGAATCGATTGGCCAGACAGTATCGAGGTGAGTAAGAATAACAATTGAAGGTTTCTCTGCGCCCCACCAGAAAACCGGGCGACCATTTTCATCAAAGATCTTTGGGGATGTACCTAATTCTTTCTTTGCGATCTGCGCCGCGAGTTCAATGACTCTTCGGCATGCCTCAAGATCTTCGCTGGGAGATTGCAACTCGACCAGACTCTTTAGATCATCAAGGAAGTTCATCAGCCTATTCTGCCTTACTCGCCTAGTTGCCGGCAGGCTGCGCGAGAGCTACGCCTGTAATACGGGGGATTCTGAACTGAGTCATCTCTCCGGTCGCATGGTCACGAGCGATCAGGGTTCCGAGTGAGATCGAGATTGGATCGATCAATCGATTTGAGACGCCACCATTTGAATCGGCATAACCGATCGTTAGGCTCGCTTGCTCTTCAATATATTGATGGAGAAGATCGAGAGTTTCATTTGCAGTTGTGCGTGGAACTTCGCGTGGTTTGTGTGCACTCGCCTTTTCACCGGCACGCAAAGCACGAACTGCAGATGCAATGAGAGTTTGCGAAGGTGCAGAATTTTCGGTCACGACTCGAGGAGGACGTGGACGACTCTTTGCTCGGCGAATTGCAGGAGCTGAAATTAGAATTCCAGTTCCGTTCTCCATTGCCGGCAGATACCCGGCCGCACGAAGGCCTGCCATTAATTCATTGATTTCGACTTCAGCGATCAGAACTTGTGGCGCTAATTTACGAAGTCGCAAATCTTCTAATTGAATATCGTGGGTAATTTGTTGAATCAAACCCTCATCTTCGCAGCGGATATATGAGCTTGCATGACCCACGCGAAGTCGACCGTGACGCTTTGCAACATCATTGATCAGATATTCCAAGGGCTGGGGAACGGGAGTCTTTGATGTCTTCTTCAAGAAATCTTTGATGCTCTCACCGGTCTTGCCATGATCGAGTGCTCGCCTGATTGATCCTTCAGTGAATCGGAAAACAGTTGCACCACCACGGCTCTCGATATCTGCAAGAGTCCCCATCTCATTAGCAATTTCGATTGTCAGCGGTCCAGGGGCGATTGCACTGTTATCGGCTTGGATCAAGATGTGGTCCACTGGCTTTGGAAGTGCAGATTCAATTCCAAGATCAGTTTCGTTAATCAGCGCCTTTCCAAATGTAGAGAGTGCGCCTTGGCCTGTAATGCCAAGCCACTCTGCTTCACGTAGAACCCATGCTAAATATTCGCTATTTGCACGCGTTGGCATATCAAATTTCATGCGATCGTGAAGTGAAGCTACTTCAGGGTCGAGCTCGGGATATTCACGAAGAAGCGCAAATACTGTTTTCTTGAGAGCTGTAATACCTGAACGATCGAGCTCTGGTCCAAGTGCTGCAACGCTCTTCGAGTCACCTTTGCCCACGAGGCCTGCAACTCGTGATGTCTCAAGCCAGATAGAGACGAGTGCCTGCCAGCGATCCTCGACGCTCTTTGTCAGCCAGAGATCAAATGTATTTGTGGGAAGTATTTGATCATCGGTATCGATAACGATCAACCCACCTAAGAAGAGTACTTCTGCGATAAAGGCGGCACAGTTCTCATCAACGCCAAGATGTTCTGCGGTCCGCTTTAAATCTCGTACACCAAGTCCACCTGAACGAAGTGCTGATGGTGGCTCATCAGACCAGTTGTGAGCTAACTCTTCTGCCCAGCGAATAAACGTTGAGATATTAGCTATTGCTGCAAGATCGACAGCCTTCTGTTTACGAGATGTGCCTGTGATTGCTGGTGCTTCAGAGATGAGATTCTTAAATGCTTTTCCGCCACGTAGATGCATTCCTACTTCACGTGGCAGTAGAAGCGTTTGTGAGTCAAAAGCGATGAGGAAATTATTGCTGAGCAACCATTGAATAGTTGGATTTGCCTTCTTTACATCAGCAACTTGTCCGCGTGGTGGACCCCAAACCATCTTGTTGAGGAGATCCAGAGAACCCTTTGGCGCCTCATCAAGGAGATCAAAGTTAATCTTCTTGGTTGAGATGGGGCCAAGGCCCGCGGGATTCTCTCCAATAAGTGTGCGCACATTTGTAGGAATTCGATAGTGCTCTCCATCTGCGTAAATCAACGCACGCTCTTCAAGGAGTTCAACGACTGTTTTTGCAGATTTATCTGTGATTCGCAGCAAATCAAGCATGGTAAATGGATCTTGAAGTGAACATGCAGCGGTGAGAATGTCGAATTGAAATTTATTGAGAGAGTCCCTTGCACGCATGATGCTTGGCATTGAGGAAGCTCGCGCTGCAAGTGCAGAGAGATCACTTGGAACCGGGGAGAGAAGATCTGGGCGGGCCGTAAAAAGACGCGTGATCTCATCATCTCTGCGGGAGCGCAAGGCATCGGTGAATGAGCTAGACATAACTGGCCTACATTACCGACTATTTGCTATGGCTTGCGACGCCTCATCCTGGGGTTGAGCGCAGTCGTCAGCGTTGCGAGACGAGAAATAATTGGAGTAATCGCCTTTTTGAGCAACCTCGCCCGGCGGAAGTCATAAATTGGCCAGTGATCCCTGAGCGCACGAACCTGTAAGAGAGTATCTGGATTGATGACTCGGGGTTTTCCAACCGCTTCAAGCAAAGGAATATCGTGATGGCTATCTGAGTAGGCATAGGAGTTTCGAAGATCAATATTCTGTTCTTTTGCTAATCGGTGCACGGCGATGGCCTTCTCTTCTCCGTGCAGCAGATTTCCATCTAACTTGCCGGTATACATTCCATCGTGAACTTGAGCGATAGTTCCGAGCGCACCAGTGAATCCTAATTTTGAGGCGATGAGATCTGCCATCGCACTTGGTGACGCAGTTATTAGCCAGACCTCTTCACCAGCGTTGAGGTGGTCATGAGCGATCTCAATAGTTCCTTGCCAGAGAGCGGGCGAGACGTAACGATCGTAAACTTCCTCGCCGAGCGACTCTAACTCTTTTACGTTGTGGCCCTTGATAAATTCACATGCAGCATTTTGAACTCGAAGAATCTCTTCTTTATTCTCTTTGCCAGTCAATTGATAACGAAGATTGGCGAAGAGGAATGAGGCGATATCGCGCCTATTAAAGAAGCCCCTTTGATACATCCCACGGCTGAGAAAGAAGAGGGAAGATCCCTGCATCAGCGTGTTATCGACATCGAAGAAGGCGACTCTCTTCTGTGTGAGTGCCATGTCACTACCCTAGCGAAAGCCCCTCTGCAGCGCCCCGCTTTACTCCTTTATGCTTAAGCCCATGTCAATGCCACAGCGGGGGATCACCGTTCACGTCATGCGCCATGGCGAGGTATTTAATCCCGAGAAGATTCTCTACGGTCGTCAACCTGGTTGGTATCTCTCCGAGCGTGGCCAAGCGATGGCAGAGACTGTTGCGCAATGGTCTAAAAATCTTAATCTTGGAGCACTTCATGTATCGCCACTACAACGTGCACAAGAGACTGCGGCTCCAATTGCTGCAGCACACGGACTCTCCATCACAACAGATGATCGCCTGATTGAAGCAGCAAATATCTTTGAAGGTGAGAAATTCGAGATGGGTAGCGGAGTACTTAAACATCCGAAATCGTGGAGGCACCTCACTCGTCCATGGATTCCATCGTGGGGCGAACCATATGAAGAGCAAGTAGAACGAATGCTTGCCGCAGTATTTGCTGCGAGAGATGCTGCTGCCGGTAAAGATGCGATCTGTGTCTCACATCAGCTTCCTATTTGGATTCTGCGATCTGCAGTTGAAGGTCGCCGGATGATGCATGATCCACGTAAACGTGAATGCACATTAGCTTCAGTAACGAGTTTTCACTTTGATGCAGAAGGCATGATTGAAGGAACTTCCTATGCCGAACCTGCGAAAGATCTGCTACCTAAGAAATGAAGAGACTGACTGCGCTTGCTGTAGTGATGCTCTCTATCGGCGCTCTTACGAGTTGCTCAAGTGGCGGTATCTCCAAAGCAAATGAAAATGCATTTGTTTCAGGAAGTGGTGTGGCTGTCTATATCAAGCCAGCTGAAAGAAAGATTGCACCTGATCTCATGGGCCCAACTCTTTCAGGAACGTCGATCAAGATTGCGAAGAATCAAGTAATCGTCGTCAATGTCTGGGCATCGTGGTGCTCACCATGCCGAGCCGAAGCCCCATTACTTGCAGATTTTGCAACACGTCTTGCAGGCCACGTTCAATTTGTAGGAATATTGACTCGCGATAATCTCTCATCCGCATCTGCCTTTGTGAATCGCTTCAAGATTCCGTATCCAAATTTCACAGATGACTCACTTTTAGCTGGATTTAGAGGCTCATTGCTCCCTAATGCGATACCAACCACGCTTATTATTGATGCAAATAATCGCGTAGCTGTTCGTATTAGCGGCGAGGTCACCTTCGCCCTGCTCGACTCCATGATCAAAAAAGTAGTAGCGGAGCCATCCCATGCATAACTTCTTCACTCATCAAGTCTTGAATGGAAATCTCCTACTCGCATTTATCGTTGCCTTTATAGCCGGGTTAATTTCATTCTTCTCACCGTGCGTACTCCCATTAGTTCCGGGTTATCTCTCTTATGCAGCGGGAATGACCGATGTGAAAAGCAAGGGCCGCGTCGCGCTTGGTTCGATCCTCTTTGTCTGCGGATTCTCTGCGCTCTTCATCTCCTACGGCGCGCTATTTGGAACGCTCGGTTCAAAGATCAATGACAGTTCACATTGGCTCACAATCTTGCTCGGGGTTTTAACGATCCTTATGGGAGTGATCTTTCTCTTCAATCAAAAGTTCTATCGTTCATTTAAGCCAACCTGGAAATCAAGCGCCGGCCTTGTTGGGGCACCGCTCCTTGGTTTTCTCTTTGGGCTTGGCTGGACTCCTTGTATCGGACCAACACTTGGCGCTGTGCAAGCACTCTCACTTGAATCATCAAGTGCCACACGCGGCGCACTGCTGAGCCTCTCGTACTGCTTCGGACTTGGATTGCCACTTGTCCTTGTCGGAATCTTCTTCGATCAATCTGCAAAGTTACGCAGATCGATATCTAAACATGGGGATCTCATGACGAAGATTGGTGGGGGATTCTTAATCCTTATTGGAATCTTGCAAGTCACAGGGCTCTGGCTCACAGTGATGAACTCTCTACGAGATTTGATCTCGGGATTTATTCCGGTGGTCTAATTGGAGATTGTGCGATGGGCATGGCGCCAACTTACGAGTATGAGAACTGCACTCATTCTCTTAATGATGCTTGGTCTTGCATCTATTCCTGGATCACTCTTTCCACAGCGCAACCAGAACCCCATGAAGGTGCGGGAGTTCTTCAAAAATAACCCAACCCTCGCTCAGTGGCTCGATAAAGCAAAGATCTTTGACCTGTACTCATCCCCATGGTTTAGCGCTATCTATATCTTGCTCTTCATTTCATTGATCGGCTGCGTTCTCCCACGTACCTTTGAGCATATTAAAGCGATTGGCAAGAAGCCACCTTTAACGCCAAAGTTCTTAGATCGCATGGAGGGCTTTGCTGAACTAGATCGACCAGTTGATGGAACTCTCGACCTTGCTGAGAAATGGTTGAAGAAGAATCGTTTTAGAGTCCGACGCGAAGAGCTCTCAATATCAGCTGAAAAAGGATATTCACGAGAATCTGGAAATCTTCTCTTTCATCTCTCACTCATTCTTATTCTCCTTGCGGTAGCTGCTGGAGGTCTTTACGGTAGCAAAGGCGAGACAATCTTAAATGTCGGCGATCGCTTTATTAATACGCCGACTTCATATGACAACATCAGCTTTGCAAAGTTTCAACGCGAGGGGGATATGGTTCCATTCTCACTTCGTGTTTTAGATTTCAAAGCTTCTTATGATGTAAAGACAAATGCTCCGACTGATTACACATTGCAGGTCGCCGCAGCTAACCCAATTGGTAGCAAGGAAGTTCTGAAGACGATCAAGGTGAACTCTCCCTTAACCTATGGAAATACAAAGATTTATCTTCAAGCTAATGGATATTCACCTGTCGTCGCTATTCGAGATAAGAGTGGCAAGTTAATCTTTGAAGGCGCGGTGACTTTCCTGCCGCAAGATGGGAATCTCACATCAATCGGGGCAATCAAACTTCCTGATATGTCGCCACAAATCGGAATGGTTGCATCTTTCCTTCCAACCGCTGATCGCTCGCCAACTCGTGGCGCATTCTCATCTTTCCCAGAAGTCCTTGACCCACGTTTACTCGTCTCTGTCTGGATGGGAGACCTCGGCCTCGATAGTGGTGTGCCTCAATCGGTCTACCGCGTTGATACGAGCAAGATGAAGCGCATTGGGCTAAAGTCGCTGAAATTGAACGAGATATATAACTTTGGAGAAGGCACACTTCTCTTTGAAGGTTATAAATCTTGGGTAAATCTGCAGATCGTTGATGATCCAGGAAAGATGTATGCGCTCTTCGGTGCGATCTTTGCGATCCTAGGGTTACTGACATCACTCTTCACACGCCAGCGTAGAATTTGGATCAAGGTCGATGGCCGTGTTCAAATTGCCGGGTTGGCAAAGAATGGCGTTCCAGGTTTGGATGAAGAACTTGCAGCGTTAAAGAAAACTCTAGAAGGGCTAGAAGGGTAGGTAGATCATGACATCACGCAATCTTGCCTATCTCTCTAACTACTCGATCTACTCGGCGATGTTCCTGTACACAATTGCCTTCTTTGCACATGCTGTCGAGGTCTCATTCTCTGTGAAAACGACAGAGGTAAGTGAAAAAACCTCCTTTGATTTCTCACGGACTGACCGAGCTGGCCGAATCGGCACAGCGATGATGATCTTAGGATTTATCTTTCTCTTTGCTGGAGTGATTTTGCGCGGAGCATCTGCTCACCGTGTGCCATGGGGAAATATGTACGAGTTCTCTATTACGGGCGCACTTGCATTTAGCGGTGCCTACCTCTTCGCTCTTGTGAAATACAAATTGCGCTGGCTTGGTCTTCCAGTTTCAATCGCCGTACTACTGACACTTGGAACCGCGGTAACAGTTCTCTATCGCCCGAGCGCTCCACTTGTACCCGCTCTTAAATCAACGTGGCTTGCGATTCACGTATCCGCTGCGATTGTCTCTGGGGGCGTCTTCTTACTTGCAAATACGATCGCTGCAACATATTTAATTTTAGATCGCATGGAAGAGCGCGGTGGTCGTAGCGAGTGGGCGAAGAAGTTGCCATCACTTGAAACTCTTGACCAACTCTCATATCGCCTTGTCGCATTTGTATTTCCACTCTGGACCTTTGCAGTAATTGCCGGAGCTATCTGGGCTGAATCTGCGTGGGGACGTTACTGGGGTTGGGATCCAAAGGAGACATGGGCATTCATTACATGGGTTGCTTATGCCGCTTATCTCCATGCTCGTGTTACTGCAGGTTGGCGTGGGCGTAAAGCTGCATGGCTCTGTCTCTTTGCGGGCTCGACATTCTTATTTAATTACATCTACGTCAATATCTACGGAACCGGGCGCCACACCTACTCGGGGCTCTAACCCTTAAAAGGATTAGAGGTTCTTTAAGAAATCGGGATTATCGTCAGGTGGAATATCTTTCGGTGGACGTGGGCGACGTGGACCTGATGAACCACCAGTTTGCTTACGACCCCATGCGAGCCAGATGAGTGAACCGATTAATCCAAAGAGAATGACGATGATTAACCATCCCCACTTTGGCCACTGAAGAAAACTCTCTTGAGGCTTGCGCGCGACATCGAATAAGGCATAAATCTGAATGCCGAGTCCGAGGATGACGAGTAGCGCGTCGAGTTTGATCATGGTTGTAGTTTAACGCCTTAACGTTTGGCCAGGAGCGCCATGGCGAGAGTGGTGGAGAGAAGCAGATGGAGCGCTCCAACTTTGCCAAGAAGTGGAATCAAATCAGCGCCCTTTGCACCCGCCCAGATTGAGCGTGAAATGGCCAACGTGGTTGGAATAAGGAAGAGGGTTGCAAGGGCTGAAATCGAAATCACAGCCACCAAAACAGATGCAAGATGAGCTAATACAAGTAGAGCAATAAATACAACTCGAGCGTTGTGATCACCCAGACGCACAGCAAGAGTCTTCTTATTAACTTTTGCATCTCTTGGTAGGTCTCGCAGGTTATTGATTGCAAGGATTGCACACGCAAGTGAGCCGACTGGTATTGCTACAAGCAATGATTGCCAAGTAATTTTATTAGATTGAACAACATAAGTGCCAACTGTGGCGACTACCCCAAAGAACATAAAGACTGAGATCTCACCAAGGCCCTTGTAGCCATATGGATTCTCACCACCGGTGTAACCCCAGGCGGCAAGAATGGAGATTGCTCCAACAAGAATTAACCAGAGAGAAGAACGAGCGCTCAAGATGAGACCAATTACTGCAGCAAATCCAAAGGAGAGAATGGCGGCACGTTTTACCGCTGCAGCGCTCGCAAGACCGCTACCAACAAGCCGAACGGGACCCACTCGCACTTTATCGGTGCCACGAACTCCATCGGAGTAATCATTTGCGTAATTCACACCAACTTGAAGGGCAAGACTGACAAGGAGGGCAAGCACCGCATTAATTAGATCAACATGCACATGATCTGTATGACGAAGAGAGGTCCCAACAAGGACTGGTGCGATTGCTGCAGGAAGCGTCCGAGGCCTTGCTCCAGCGATCCATTTATTTGCAGGCATCAGGGCATTCTGCCAAAGATCTCACGTAACTGCCTACGATCTGGCTTACCAATTGTTGTCAATGGAAGCTCGATATTAGATAAGAATCGCTTTGGGGATGTGTGAGCTCCAAACTTTGAGCGCAATCTCTCTTTGAGTAGCGTCTCATCGATCACCCCATCACTTGCAATAGCGAGCACTTCGCCCCACTCACTATCGGGCAATCCCACTGCCATGAAGCGTTGAACCGTACCTTCTTGCAAAAAATCTGTAATGGCGTTCAAAGAGATCTTCTCTCCGCCACTAATAATCTGATCGTCAATGCGTCCAGTGATGATAACTTTTCCATCTTTCATAAAGCCAGAATCGCTCGTTCTAAAGAAAGTATCTCCAAATGGCGCCTCGCCTAAGTATCCGATTGCTTTCATTGGACCATCGAGGGTGATGATCTCCTCATCAAATGCGATGCGTACTCCCTCAAGAAGCTCACCGTTATAGATACAGCCACCAGACATCTCACTCATTCCATATGTTGTGACGAGATGTATACCGGCCATTCCAGCCCCATTAATAAGTTCTTGAGAAGTAGCAGCGCCACCAACAAGAACTGCCTGTGCATTCTGTAGATGCTCGAGTAGCGCGGTATCTCCGTTGAGTGCGCGATGAAGTTGTGTGGGAACAATTGCCGTAAATGCTGCATCTGATGCACTATCGCCAACGACAGTGCCAAGTTGAATCGAACGTACAAGCACATTGATTCCCGCGATGTGGTTAGTGGGGAGCAGGAGTGACCACATGTCACCTGCCGAAGCGCTTAAATATTTATGGGAAGCGCTCGCAGATGCCATCAATGCAGATGCAGAGAGAGCGACAGATTTTGGAGTTCCGCTCGAGCCACTTGTTGGAACCACGATGGCGCAATCTTCTGGCACGGCTGTAAACGTTGATTCTCCAAATGAAAGTGCAGGGCCATCACCTTCGATTGCGGCGGCAAGGGCATCTCGCTGCTGTGGGATGGACCACTCAGGGCGCACGCTCACCAAGGGCCGCAGTGACGATTTATCCATGATGACCGTAGGCTATCGGCATGAGCAAGCCGATCAAACGCGAACCAGGCTCCCGCACGATCCCCGCTTGGGCGATCGGCGAAGGCGGCGATGAATTTACAGATATCACCTATGAAGTTGCTGAAGGTATGGCGAAGATAACGATCAATCGCCCCGAAGTACGCAATGCATTTCGCCCACAAACACTCTTCGAGTTAGAGAAGGCATTTGCGCTCGCTCGCGATAACGAGACTGTTGGCGTCATCATCTTTACCGGCGCGGGCAGTGAGGCATTCTGTTCAGGCGGAGATATCAACGTTCGCGGTGATGATGGTTACCTTGGAGATGACAAGCTAGCGAAGAAGGGCATTGGTCGACTCAATGTTCTTGATCTTCAAATTCAGATTCGTCGCTTACCTAAACCAGTAGTTGCAATGGTTGCAGGATGGGCGATCGGTGGTGGACATGTACTTCACGTAGTTTGCGATCTCACCATCGCAGCTGACAATGCAAAGTTTGGACAGACAGGTCCAATGGTTGGCTCCTTTGACGGTGGATATGGCGCAGGACTTCTAGCAGCGCACGTTGGACAGAAGAAGGCACGTGAAATTTGGTTCTTATGTCGTCAATATGATGCAGCTGAAGCGCTCGATATGGGATTAGTGAATACCGTCGTGCCTGTTGCGGAACTTGAAGCAGAGACAGTCTCTTGGTGCCGCGAGATGTTGCGGCATTCACCTATGGCTCTTCGTCTGTTAAAAGCAGGATTGAACGCAGCAGACGATGGACTTGCTGGCGTACAACAACTTGCGGGCGATGCAACCTTGCTCTTCTATATGTCTGAAGAGGGCCAAGAAGGACGCAATGCTTATCAAGAGAAGCGTGAACCAGACTTTGGCAAGTTCCCTAAGCGACCTTAATTCGATTACACATCAATGAACTTTCCTACGGAGATCTTTCGAGATTTCACCGTACTTTCAATACCGTTGAAGAATCGTTTTCGTGGGATTGATCTACGTGAAGTTGCAATCTTTCGTGGCGATGAAGGCTGGAGTGAGTTCTCCCCATTTATTGAGTATGAAAGTGCTGAAGCAGCTACCTGGCTAAAAGCATCTCTAGAAGCTGCTTATCGCCCCTGGCCGACCCAGTACCGCGAGAGCATTGAGGTAAATGCAACTCTGCCAATAGTTGAGCCAGAGAGAGTCGCCTCAGTATTAAAGGGTTTCGACGGGTGCACAACAATAAAGATTAAAGTTGATGATTTTGAAGGTGGCGCAGAACTTGTTGAAGCAGCTCTCGACTATCTGCCAGAAGCGAAGATTCGCTTAGATGTTAACGGTGGCTGGACTCTTGAAGAAGCGCTGCTTCATCTCTATGACTACAACTTACGCTTTGGAAATATCTTTGAATATATTGAGCAACCGTGTGCATCACTCGATGATCTGAAAAAGTTAAAACGTGAAGTACCTTTCAAGATCGCTGTCGATGAGGGAATTCGTAAGAATTTAGATTCGCAGATGGAGCTACTCAATCAATATGCAGATATTGCAATTTTAAAGTGGCAACCAGTTGGGGGGATGGAAGCTGCACATAACCTTGCGAGTCGAATCGGTCTACCTGTTGTGATCTCAAGCGCACTTGAAACTGGAATTGGAATCTCACATAGCCTCGCCCTTGCTGGATCTTTTCCTAATCTGGATTATGCATGTGGTCTTGGAACCCTCTCACTGCTTGAGTCAGATATATGTGAGCCAGCATTTACCGCCAATAATGGAAGAATTGAAATCCATCGCGCCGAACCAGTGCCAGCACTCCTTCGTAAGTATCAAGCAAGCACAGAGCGCGTAGAGTGGTGGAGTAAGCGCATCACAGATATTTGGATGAGCGAAGGCTTTCGTGAAGGGAGTCAGTGGTCATGAATGCGACGCATCTAGCGCGATCGACTATCCGCGAACTTCTTGAACTTGGAATCTCAGACTTTGTGATTTCTCCCGGTTCTCGTAATGCACCACTTTCAATCGCTATTTCTGAAGCGGCCGAGCGAGGGCTAGCTGATCTGCATATTCGCTTAGACGAACGTGGAGCTGGTTTTTATGCGCTCGGAGTTGCCAAAGCAATCAATGAATATGTAGCAGTCATTTGTACGAGTGGCACGGCAGTTGCGAACTATCACCCAGCAGCTCTTGAGGCGCTCCACTCTGATGTGAAAGTCCTCTTCTTAACTGCTGATAGACCTGCACGAGTGCGTAATACAGGAGCGAATCAGACCACTCTTCAAGATGGAATCCTCGCTCCATTGTTAACCATCGATACCGCAACTCCAGTCGACCTCTCCGAAATATTGTGCGGGGGACCGGTACACATCAATCTGCAATTCGATGAGCCACTCTTGCCCCAAGATCACAATGATTGGCTAGCTGGATTCTCCTTAACCCAGTTTGATGATGAGGTTGAGGCCAAAGAGAGTATTGCAGTGGCACCGGCCGGAGTCTTAATCGTTGGCCACGACCGCGCTGGATTTTCAGTTGACGCTATTAATGAATTTGCCGATATTTTAGATTGGCCAGTAATCGCCGAAGATCCACTCTCGATTACTAGTGCGCTTGCACATGCATCATTGTTTCTTGCTGATGAAAAGATCAGAGCGGCTTTAGCTGCACCAGAAATCATCATTATTGGTCGCACGACTCTTTCACGGAGCATAAATAGTTATATCTCTGAAGCAGAGCGAATCATCGTGATCGATCCACGAACACAATTTATTGACACGCAGCGAAGCGCAGATCTAATTCTCACTTCGATTCCCCATGTGACAAAGCATGCGACACCACAAGAGTGGGATCAGAAGTGGATCGATGCGTGTGATCACGCTTCACGAGTCATGGCAGATGAGCGTGTCTGGTCTGAGCAGAGTGCGATTAAAACAATTACTTCAAATCTGCCAGAAGATTCTGCTCTCTTTGTGGGGTCATCTCGACCGATTCGCGATATCGAAGCATGTGCAAGCACTCGCGAAGGGCTATCAGTCTTTGCCAATAGGGGCTTGGCAGGTATTGATGGAAATCTCGCAACAGCTTTTGGAATCGCTTCGCGCTTTGAACGCACCTACGCAGTGATTGGCGATCTGACAGCGCTTCACGATATCTCTGCGCTGGCTAACCCCATCGATGAGAATCTCACTGTATTTATTCTGGATAACAATGGTGGCGGAATATTCTCCACACTTCCTCAAGCTGGCGTTGCAGATTTTGAGAGAATCTTCGGAACTCCTCACAACTTAGACCTTGAAAAGATCATTGCTGGATTTGGGCAACCGGTTATGCGGGTTAAATCAAATGCCGATCTTGTTCAAGTAATCGCATCACAACCAGAGGGATTGAATTTTGTGATTGTTGAACTGCCAACACGCGCAGATAATGCTGCTCGTCTCAAAGAGATCTATCAGAGAGTTGCTAGTGCCGTTCGCATAGGAATCAACTTAGCCTGACTTTCAGCTAGCTCATCTTCAGGGATTGAATCTGCAACTATTCCACACCCAGCAAAGATACGAACCTGGTGCTGTGATTCATCAATCATTCCGCATCGAAGCGCAATTCCGACTTCTCCATCTCCACGAGCATCGATCCAACCAACGGGTCCGGCGTAGCGCCCGCGTGACATCTCTTCGAGCTCGTTGATAATAACTTTTGCCTGTGCAGTAGGTGTTCCGCAGACTGCAGCAGATGGGTGAAGCGCCTCGATAAGAGTAAAAATATCTGTATGTGACGCGGATTCATTCACAACGCCAGTTACATCGGTGGCAAGGTGCATGACATTTGCTAAATGCAGAACGAAGGGAGAGTCCGGAACATTTGTCGATGAGCAGTATGGAGCAAGGGCATCAGCGACCGATCGAACTGCATACTCGTGCTCTTCTAGATCTTTTGATGACTTTGCAAGTGATCCCGCAAGGGCAAGATCTCGAGATTCATCGCCGGTCTTACGAATTGTTCCTGCTAACACACGTGAGGTAACAAGTGATTTACTTAAGCGCACTAATAGCTCGGGAGTTGCTCCAAGAAGGTTACGTACTAAGAAGACCCACGTTGATGGGTATTCGCTCTCAAGAGATCGCATAAGTGCTTGGATATCAATTCCTTTATCACTCGTAACAACCATGTCACGAGCAAGAACAATCTTCTCTAACTCCCCAGATTTAATCTTCCCAAGAGCGAGATTGACGCGGTTCATCCACTCTGAATCTGAAAGTCCACCTTGTGCATAGGTGAGAGTTGGATTCGAAGGTTTCTCGTGCACATCCTTGACCTCATGAAGTTTTGGTTGAGGACCATCGCCAATCCATGTAATCCATGACTTCCCCGCCTTACGTCCAACAATAACCTGAGGAACGACTAACTCGGAGATCTCATTCTCATCAAAGGAGAATGATGTGAAGAGGATCGGCCCGGTACCTGATCCATGCACATTATTTTCAATGGCAAATTGGGAGCGAATCTCTCTCCACCACTTCGAGGATTCCTCAAAACGATCTGCGCCACGAACTGCTTTCTGGGCATAAGTTCCGAAACCGATGAGTCCATCACCGCCACGAATCCAGGATGTGGAGAGTTCATGATCTGTACGGATCGCAGAAAGTACTGGGTGTTCACCCAAGATCTCTGTCGTTACCCGAGTGGACATAGACCAATCTTTGACTACTTACGGAGAAAACGCCAAATGGTGACTAGAGGGCACCACTCAACAGGAGGGCCTGCGTCGAAAGTTGTGTGAAAAGCCCACTCGTACGAGAATACAGGCGTGAGTAATGCAGCAGATCTCAATAAAGAGCCGGAAGAAGTCGCCTCAATGTTTGATGGCGTCGCAAAACGGTATGACTTACTCAATGATCTTTTAAGTCTTGGTCGCACTAAAGCGTGGCGCAAAGTCGTGACAACCATTATCGAACCAAAGCCTGGAATGAAGATCCTCGATATTGCTGCAGGAACAGGTTCTTCTTCACGGCCACTTGCAGATAAAGGAGCTTCCGTAACCTGCCTTGATTTTTCAGAGGGCATGCTCGCTGCGGGCCGAAAGCGAAATCCTGATCTCACCTTCATTCAAGGTGATGCTTTGAAACTTCCATTTACTGATCAAAGTTTCGATGTCACGACAATCTCATTCGGATTGCGTAATACGCACGATGCAGGGGCAGCACTTGCAGAAGCCCACCGTGTCACAAAAGATGGCGGAAAGATTGTCATCGCCGAATTTAGCCATCCAACGAATGCTCTCTTCCGCTATATCTATATGCGCTATCTGATGAGGGCCCTCCCCGTGATCGCCAAGAAAGTCGCCTCCAACCCGCAGGCTTATATATACCTGGCAGAGTCGATTCAGGCATGGCCAGATCAGAAAGCTCTAGCTTCGATCATGGAGAAATCTGGCTGGGGCAACATCGCCTGGCAGGACCTCTCCTTTGGGATCGTTGCAGTGCATATTGGGCAGAAGTAGTGCCAACCTGGGCTGGTGTGGCGCTTGCCACACTGACAAATCACGCATAACGCATAGACTTTGTAAGTCATGAATCCCTACATTCCGATTCTTGTTATAGGCGCTATTGGCTTTGGTTTCGCCGCCTTCTCTGTTGGCGTCGCCGCAATCACTGGGCCTAAGCGTTACAACCGAGCAAAATCTGAAGCATATGAGTGTGGAATTCAACCTTCACCGCAGGCAGCAGGCGGAGGCCGCTTCCCAGTGAAGTACTTCCTAACCGCAATGCTCTTTATTGTCTTTGATATTGAAATTGTCTTCTTATATCCATGGGCTGTTACATTCGACAAGCTCGGACTCTTTGGCTTGGTAGAGATGGTTATCTTCATCCTTACCGTCTTCGTTGCCTATGCATATGTTTGGCGCCGCGGCGGATTGGAGTGGGATTAACAATGGGTCTTGAAGAGAAGTTACCTTCCGGAGTAGTCCTCACCTCTGTAGAAAAACTTGCGGGATATATGCGCAAGAGTTCACTCTGGCCGGCAACCTTTGGTCTTGCATGTTGCGCAATTGAGATGATGGCGGCAGGCGCAGGGCGTTATGACCTTGCACGTTTTGGTATGGAAGTCTTCCGCGCATCCCCTCGTCAAGCAGATCTGATGATCGTTGCAGGTCGCGTCTCAAATAAGATGGCTCCAGTATTACGCCAGATCTACGATCAAATGGCCGCTCCAAAGTGGGTCATCGCTATGGGCGCATGTGCATCATCAGGCGGAATGTTTAATAATTATGCAATCGTTCAAGGCGTTGATCACATTGTCCCTGTTGATATTTATCTCCCCGGTTGCCCACCACGCCCTGAGATGTTGATGGATGCAATTTTGAAACTTCATGAAAATATCGGAGATGCAAAGCTTGGATCTAATCGTGAACGCGTAATTCGCGAAGTAGAAGCTGCTGCGCTCGCTGCAAAGCCAACTATTCAAATCACAGGGCTCCTCTCATGAGTGAGAGCAAAGGGTCATTCGGAGTTGCAGGATCCGGAGATACATCTGGATATAGCGGGCTTGTCAGAACCAAAGTAACTCCAGGTTCATCAGAACGCCCATTTGGCGGTTACTTTGATGAGGTCGCAGATGAATTAGAACGTGCCTTTCCAGAGTTTGGCGCTGCGATTGAAAAAGTTGTTATTGATCGCAATGAACTTACGCTTTATGTAAAGCGAGATCACCTTCGTGCGGTTGCGCTCACACTTCGCAATACCGAGAGCCTTCGTTTTGAAATGTGCATGGGTGTTAATGGAGTCCATTACCCTGATGAGAAAGATCGCGAACTGCATGCGGTCTACGAACTTCTCTCGCTCACACACAATCGTCGTGTTCGGTTAGAAGTTGCACTTCCAGACTCAGATCCACACCTGCCTTCACTCGTTGAGGTCTGGGGTGGAGTTAATTGGCACGAACGTGAAACCTTTGACATGTTTGGAATTATTTTTGATGGACACCCTGGACTCACTCGCATCTTGATGCCAGATGATTGGCAGGGACATCCACAACGTAAGGATTATCCACTTGGTGGCATTCCTGTTGAATATAAAGGCGCAACCATTCCACCGCCGAGCGAGAGAAGGACATATCGATGAGTACATACTCAGATCCATATGCCGAGTCTCGCGAAACCACTGAAGGTCGCGTTTATTCTGTAACCGGTGGTGATTGGGATTCACTTGCAACTGAGATTGGTGCAACAAAGGAAGAGCGCGTTGTCGTCAATATGGGACCACAACACCCATCCACTCACGGAGTACTTCGCATCATTCTAGAACTTGAAGGCGAGACTGTTACTGAGACCCGTTGCGGCATTGGCTATCTGCACACTGGTATCGAGAAGAATGCCGAGTACCGCTCATGGACTCAAGGCGTCACATTTGTTACACGTATGGATTACTTGGCCCCTATCTTTAATGAGACTGCATATTGCTTAGCTGTTGAGAAGCTGCTTGGAATTACAGAAGATGTCCCAGAGCGGGCAAGCATCATCCGAGTATTGATGATGGAGCTCAACCGCATCTCTTCACATATGGTCGCTTTAGGCACCGGCGCACTCGAACTTGGCGCACTTTCACCCATGATCTTCGCTTTCCGCGAGCGTGAACTTGTGCTCGATCTCTTTGAGATGATCTCAGGGTTACGTATGAATATGGCCTTTGTACGCCCAGGTGGAGTTGCTCAAGATATTCCTGAAGGTGGTGTTGCAAAGATCCGCGAGACTGTCACGACACTTCGCAAGAACTTTAAAGATAATGAGAAACTCTTGATTGGTAACACAATCTGGATGAAGCGCACACAGAACATCGGGTATCTCGATCTAGCTGGCTGCACAACTCTTGGAATTACCGGCCCAGTTCTGCGCTCTGCAGGACTTCCTTGGGATCTACGAAAGATTGCACCGTATTGCGGTTATGAAAATTATAAATTTGATGTCATTACCACTGATACTGCAGATGTATATGGTCGATTCTTAATCCGTATGCAAGAGCTCGAGCAGTCTCTGCGCATCATCGAACAAGCCTGCGATAAGTTAGATAAGACAGTTGGCCAACCTGTCATGGTTGCCGATAAGAAGATTGCATGGCCATCACAACTTTCAGTTGGTGCTGATGGAATGGGTAACTCACTCGCACACATTCGCGAGATCATGGGCGAATCTATGGAATCCCTTATTCATCACTTCAAACTCGTGACCGAAGGATTCCGTGTTCCTGCTGGCCAGGTCTACGTTGCTATTGAATCTCCTCGTGGTGAGACCGGAGTACATCTTGTCTCTGACGGAGGAACTCGCCCATACCGAGTTCACTTCCGCGAACCATCTTTCAATAATCTCCAATCAACATCAGCGATGTGCGAAGGCAGCATGATCGCTGACGTCATTGGTGCAATCGCTTCTATCGATCCTGTTATGGGAGGTGTTGATCGCTAATGTCTTACTCACCTGAACAAATCTCGATCATGGATTCGATCATTGCGCGTTATCCACGTAAGCGCTCTGCCATTATGCCTTTGCTTCACTTCGTTCAATCGATCTCAGGTTTCGTCACTCCAGAGGGCATTGAGAAGATCGCCGAACTTCTTGAGCTCAGCACGGCGGAAGTAACAGCGGTCTCCACCTTCTATACACAGTACAAACCAGAGCCTGTCGGTGAGTATCACGTAGGAATCTGCACTAATACTTTGTGTGCAGTGATGGGCGGGGATGCGATATTTGATGCGGTAAGTGAGCATCTTGGAATTGCAAATGATGAGACCACAAAAGATGGCAAGGTTTCACTAGAACGTATTGAATGTAATGCTGCGTGTGATTATGCGCCGGTAGTAATGGTGAACTGGGAGTTCTTTGATAACCAGACTATTCAGAGTGTAAAAGATCTCGTTGATGGCGCACGTACTGGAAATCCCCCAGCACCAACGCGCGGACCTAAAACACTTCGAACATGGAAAGAGAACTCAGCTGTACTAGCTGGATTATCAGATGGCCTTGCTGGTGAAGGTCCTTCCGCGGGTCACGCATCACTTCTCGGTTTGAATTTATCGAAGGAGGGCAAATGAGTAAGTTATCGCCAGTCCTCTCAGCTCACTGGGATGAGGCAGATTCATTTACCCTTGAAGGCTATAAGCGTCATGGTGGTTATAACGCTGTGAGTAAAGCGCTTGCAATGACACCCGATGAAGTCATTGCACTTGTTAAAGATTCAGGACTTCGCGGTCGTGGTGGTGCAGGATTCCCAACAGGAATGAAGTGGAGCTTTATTCCACAAGGCGATAACAAAGCACATTATCTTGTTGTAAATGCTGATGAATCAGAACCTGGCACTTGTAAAGATATGCCACTGCTTATGGCGAACCCACATGTTCTTATTGAGGGAATGATTATCGCCTCCTATGCAATTCGTGCTAACTACGCCTTTATTTATATTCGCGGCGAAGTTGTACACGTAGTTCGCCGAGTTCAACAAGCGATCGCTGATGCATATGCAGCAGGTCTACTTGGTAAGAACATTGGTGGAAAAGGTTTTGATCTCGAGCTCGTTCTCCATATTGGAGCGGGTGCATATATCTGCGGTGAAGAGACTGCACTCCTTGACTCACTTGAAGGATTCCGTGGCCAACCACGTCTTCGTCCACCATTCCCAGCTATCGCAGGTCTTTATGCGCTGCCTACAGTCGTTAATAACGTTGAATCGATTGCAAGCGTTCCAGCCATTATTGAGCACGGAAATGAATGGTTCCAGGCTATGGGCACCGAGAAGAGCAAGGGATTCACTCTCTACTCACTCTCTGGCCATGTGAAGAATCCAGGACAGATCGAAGCTCCACTTGGAATTACTCTTCGCGAACTTCTTGAATTAGCAGGGGGAGTGCGTAGCGGACATACTCTCAAGTTCTGGACCCCAGGTGGATCCTCAACCCCACTCTTTACCGCTGAGCACCTCGATGTTCCGCTCGATTACGAGGGCGTTGCTGCTGCAGGGTCGATGCTGGGTACGAAGGCACTTCAAATTTTTGATGAGACAACATGTGTCGTTCGCGCAGTGCTTCGTTGGACTGAGTTCTACAAACACGAGTCATGCGGAAAGTGCACACCATGCCGCGAAGGTACCTGGTGGTTGGTACAAATTATTCGTGACCTCGAAGCTGGCAAGGGAACTCCTGCAGATCTCGATAAGTTAATTGATATTACAAATAATATTGCTGGACGATCTTTCTGCGCACTCGCAGATGGAGCAGCAAGTCCAATCATCTCTTCCATTAAATATTTCCGTGCCGAATACGAAGCGCATCTCACCCATGGTGGTTGCCCATTTGATCCCATTGCATCAACGATCTTTGCAACGGTAGGCCAGCCATGACCCCAGAGAATGCTGTTATGACAGATGTAGAGATGGTTACCGTCGTGATCGATGGTTTTGATGTCACAGTCCCTAAGGGAACATTGGTTATTCGCGCTGCAGAGAAACTTGGCATTCAGATCCCACGTTTCTGCGATCACCCATTACTTTCTCCAGCTGGTGCATGTCGCCAATGTTTAGTTGATATTGAGATCAATGGCCGCGCTTTTCCAAAGCCACAAGCCTCATGCACGATTCCTGTAGAAAATGGAATGATCGTTAAGACTCAACTCACCTCTGAAGTTGCAGATAAGGCGCAAAAGGGCATCATGGAATTGCTCTTGATCAACCACCCACTTGATTGCCCAGTGTGTGACAAGGGCGGAGAATGCCCACTCCAGAATCAAGCAATGAGCAATGGTCGTAGCGAGAGTCGCTATGAAGGCGTAAAACGTACCTTTGAGAAGCCTGTATCAATCTCTTCACAAGTTCTCTTGGATCGTGAACGTTGTGTGCTTTGCGCACGTTGCACTCGATTTAGCGAAGAGATTGCAGGAGATCCATTTATTACTCTCAATGAACGTGGCGCTCTCCAACAAGTTGGTATCTATGAGAAGGATCCATTCCTCTCTTACTTCTCTGGAAATACAGTTCAGATCTGCCCTGTTGGTGCCCTCACGGGAGCTTCTTATCGATTCCGCTCGCGCCCATTTGATTTAGTTTCAACTCCTTCTGCTTGCGAGCATTGTGCTTCTGGATGTTCGATGCGCACCGATGTTCGCCGCGGAAAGACGCTACGTCGTCTCGCTGGTGAAGATGCAGAAGTTAATGAAGAGTGGAACTGCGACAAGGGTCGCTGGGCATTTAAATATATTTCTTCCAAAGAGCGCATCGCGGGACCAATGGTTCGCGGAGAAGATGGCGAACTTCACGAAGCATCATGGCCGCAAGCACTTGCTCGCGCTGCTGCTGGACTCAAAGGAAAGCGGGCGGGTGTATTAGTCGGTGGCCGCAGCACTGTTGAAGATGCTTATGCATATGCAAAATTTGCTCGCGTTGCTTTAAATACAAATGACATTGATTTCCGCTCACGCCTGCACTCTGATGAAGAGGCAGTATTCTTAGCTTCACGAGGAGTTAATTTCAACGTGAGCTATCGCGATCTGGATAAAGCAGATCATGTCGTGCTCGTTGATTTTGAACCTGAAGATGAATCTCCAATCGTTTTCCTACGCCTCTATAAGCAAGTACGTAAGCGCGGCTTGAAAGTGACAACTCTTTCTCCAGTATTAAGCCGTGGCTCTGAAAAACTTGGTGCAGCTATTGTCGAAGATATCGCTTCAATCTCTGGCCTGAGCGAGAAATCTGTCATCGTGGTCGGCGAACGCGCCGCTGAAGTTATTGGCCAATTCACCTCGGTTGTGAAATTAGCGCAATCAACGAAGGCGAAGGTTGCTTGGATTCCACGTCGTGCAGGTGAAGTCGGTGCTGTTGTAGCCGGCGCTATTGGAAACCTCTTACCTGGAGGCCGCCCCGTTGCTGATCCTGCAGCCCGTGTAGATATTGCAAGCGTTTGGGGCGTTGAATCACTTCCAGCCGCCCACGGTAAGGCGACATGGGAGATTCTTGAAGCGGCCGGTGATGGACGACTTGATGCGGTAGTCATTGGTGGAGTCGATCCACTCGATATTTCCTCTGAAGCCCTTGGCCAATTACTTGGTGCTTCTACATTTGTTCTCTCACTCGAAATTTCACATTCAGCGATTACGGCAATCGCAGATGTTGTATTGCCAGTTGCTGCAGTCAGTGAGAAGTCAGGATCCTTCTTAAACTGGGAAGGCCGCCCTCGATTCTTTGAGAAGGCAATCGCAGATTCCCTCACACGCAGTGATTTGAGAATTCTCTCGATGCTCGCAGATGAGATGGGCACACCTATTAATCTCCCATCTTCACAAGCTGCTGCAAAAGAACTTCAATCGATTGGTGAATGGGATGGGGCAAAGGCAGATGCACCTTCTGTTTCGCCCGCAACGCTTACAGCTCCATCTGGTGATCAAGCGATCTTGCATTCATGGCGCCAACTTCTTGACCTTGGAACTCTTCAAAATGGGGAACCAAACCTTGCAGGAACTGCGCGGGCTGCTCATGTATTGATCTCGGCAAACCGAGCAAAGAGTCTCGGTCTCTCGAACGGTGATCTCGTCAAAGTTTCTACTGCTCGCGGATCCATTACAGCGCCAGCACAGATCGGAAAGATTTCAGATTCAGCTATCTGGGTTCCACGTAACAGTATTGGTTCGCAATGTATTGCAAACCTTGGAGCAGCTAGCGGACTAGTAGTAACGGTGGTGAAGGCATGAACGCAGCATCCCTAATCGGAAATGACCCAGGCTGGCTCATCGCAGTTAAAGGACTCATTGTCTTTGTGCTCTGCGTAGTGCTTACTCTCATGTCTGTCTGGGGAGAGCGTCGCATCGTTGCGCGCATGCAGATGCGCCTTGGACCTAACCGGGTTGGACCTTTCGGACTTCTTCAGTCACTTGCAGATGGAGTAAAGCTCGCCCTTAAAGAAGATCTCATTCCAAAGGCTGCGGATCGTATTGTCTTCGTGATTGCCCCGGTTATCAGTGCAACAACCTGCTTTATGTCATTCGCCGTGATGCCATTAACCGGCAAGGTAAAGCTCTTTGGCCACTCAACCGTTATGCAACTTACTGATCTACCCGTTGGCGTTCTTTATGTACTCGCGATCGCATCAGTTGGTGTTTATGGAATCGTTCTTGCTGGATGGTCTTCTGGATCAACATATCCATTGCTCGGCGGACTTCGTTCAAGTGCACAAGTAATTTCCTATGAAGTTGCTATGGGACTCTCCCTCGTCGCAGTCTTTATCTATGCCGGCTCGATGTCTACATCAGATATCGTTGAAGCCCAGCAAAAGTGGTGGTTCGGAGTCGTCCTCTTCCCATCATTCATTATTTATATGATCTCAATGGTTGGTGAAACGAACCGCGCGCCATTCGATCTTGCTGAAGCTGAAGGAGAGCTCGTTGGTGGATTCCACACTGAGTACTCATCACTGAAATTCGCTCTCTTCTTCTTAGCTGAATATGTCAACATCGTTGCAGTCTCTTCACTTGCAACAACTCTCTTCTTAGGCGGATATCACGCACTGCCAGGTCTTGGCTTCACTGAGAGCTGGCTTGGTGGTTGGTTCGGTATGGTCTGGTTCTTTGCCAAGGTAATCGGTTTCTTCTATCTCTTTGTCTGGTTGCGCGGAACTCTTCCTCGTATGCGTTATGACCAATTCATGAAATTTGGTTGGAAAGTTTTGATTCCAGTCTCACTCCTCTGGATCTTGGTGGTGGCAACACTTCGTGTGATGTCGGCACGCGGTGAACCTCGTGCAGTAGTTGCAGCATTTACTTTTGGAATAGTTATGTTGATCATGGCGGCATCTAGCTTGTATGAGCGCTCGGTCCGCAACACATCGATTGATCAAATTCCAGATAGCTCAACAGAACCTTCTTTCCCAGTACCTCATGTTGCCGGTATCAATCGAGTGGAGAGCATCAATGAATCCAATGGATAATGAACTGACTCCCCGCGACAACGAATTTGGTCTAGCAAAGGCTGCAGCTGAGAGCGCGCCAATTTTGGATCAATCAGCGGGCAGCTTCTTTAAGCAACTTCAGGGCTTCTGGGTTACCTTCATTATGCAATTTAAGAAGGTTAATACCGTTCAATATCCTGAGGTGAAAGAGCCAACTGCCGAGCGATTCCACGGCCGTCACCAACTCAATCGCCACCCTGACGGGCTGGAAAAATGCATTGGGTGCGAACTATGTGCATGGGCCTGCCCAGCAGATGCAATTTATGTTGAAGGTGGAGATAACACTCCAGATGCGCAGTTCTCGCCAGGTGAGCGATACGGCAAGGTCTATCAAATCAATTATCTTCGTTGCGTCTTCTGTGGTCTCTGCATTGAGGCTTGCCCAACTCGCGCGCTGACAATGACAAATGAATATGAGCTAGCTGACGAATCTCGCAGCAAGTTAATTTTTGAGAAAGAAGATCTCCTTGCACCACTTCGTGCAGGAATGTTGATGCCTCCACATCCTATGTATCCAGGTTCAACTGACACTACGTATTACAAGGGTGAAGTGCCTGGCGCTGACCCATCGCAAGGAGCTACTACAAATGTTTAATATGGCACTCCACGTAGGAAGCACTCAGAGACCAGAAGCAGTCCTCTTCTGGGTGATGGCTCCTATGGCTGTGCTCGCTGCGCTTGGAATGCTTCTCGTAAAGAAAGCTGTTCACTCCGCTCTCTTGCTTGCGTGGGTCATGATTACTCTCGCGATTTTCTATATTGCCGAAGATGCACTTTTCCTTGGAATTGTTCAGGTAGTTGTTTATACAGGCGCAGTAATGATGCTCTTTCTCTTTATTCTCATGCTTGTCGGAGTTGATAGCTCTGATTCGCTCGTTGAAAATATTAAAGGCCAGCGCCCTGCCTCAATACTTGCAGCACTTGGATTGGGAGGACTCCTTCTCTCCCTCATCGCACGCGCAGTCACTAACGTTGATGCGGTGGGACTTACTACCGCGAATACTGCTGGAAATGTTCAGGGGATTGCTCAAGAGTTATTTACTCGATATGTCTGGGCCTTTGAAGTTGTCTCCGCGCTCTTAATCACAGCTGCGCTCGGTGCGATGGTTCTTGCACATAGCGAACGTAAACACACTTCTCAGCGCCAGCTCTCTGTGGACCGATTCCGCCAAGGCTCTCTTGCGCAAACCGCTGGCCTGCCTGCTTCTGGCGTATATGCACGGCATAACGCGGTCGATGTACCAGCACTTCTGCCTGATGGAAGCGCTGCCCCAACATCTATCTCACCAACCTTGCAGGCACGTGGAGACATCATCGAGAGCGCTCCATTTGAACTAGCTCCAAGTGTCGAGGAGGAGAACTAATGGATATCTCGAATTACATCTACCTCTCTGCAATTCTCTTTGTTATTGGTGCAATTGGCGTGGTTGTTCGTCGAAATGCAATCGTTGTCTTTATGTGCGTTGAACTGATGCTGAACGCCGCAAACTTAGCCTTTGTAACTTTCTCTCGTATCAATGGCGATCTTGGTGGTCAGATTGCATCCTTCTTCACGATGGTTGTAGCTGCTTGCGAAGTTGTAGTTGGTCTAGCGATTATCGTCACTATGTATCGCTCCCGTCGATCAGCATCTGTTGATGATGCTAGTTTGTTGCAGCGATAACCATGACAACTCGTACTGATCTCGTCTACTTGATCGCACTTCCACTCTTTAGTTCTGCATTCTTACTCTTACTTGGGCGTATCGCTGATAAGTGGGGGCACTTCTTTGCTACGGCAATATCTGCCTCAACTTTTGGAATTGGGCTCTACGAGTTCTTTGCTATGAGAAGTCGCTCTGGTGATTTTCGCGCTGCGACGCAGAGAATCTTTGAATGGATCTCAGTTGGAACCTTCAAAGTCGATGCTTCACTCTTGCTCGATCAACTCAGTATCTGTTTTGTTCTCTTGATTACCGGCGTCGGAACTCTGATTCATATTTATTCGATTGCATATATGTCACACGATCGTGACAGACGTCGATTCTTCGCCTATCTCAATCTCTTTATCGCGGCGATGCTTCTCTTGGTTCTTGGAGACTCGTACTTGAACTTATATGTTGGCTGGGAGGGCGTTGGACTCGCTTCGTACCTCCTTATCGGATTCTGGAATGAGCGCCCTGCTTATGCAACAGCAGCTAAGAAGGCCTTCGTTGCTAACCGAGTGGGCGATGTCGGCTTATCCCTTGCAATCATGATCGCCTTTACCCAATTCGGAAGCGTGACCTTCTCGGGCGTGAAAGATGCTGCTCTGCATGCATCTTCAGCAGCTCTTACAGCGCTAGGCGCAATGCTCTTACTCGCTGCTGCAGGAAAATCTGCTCAGTTCCCATTGCAATCATGGCTTGGCGATGCGATGGCTGGCCCAACACCTGTCTCGGCCTTAATTCACGCAGCGACTATGGTGACAGCAGGCGTCTATCTTATTACTCGCTCTAACTTCATCTTTGACGCATCATCGACAGCAAGATTGCTGGTCGTCATTGTTGGAGCAATCACTCTGCTCTTTGGTGCGATTGTCGGTACGGCAAAAGATGATATTAAAAAGGCTCTTGCAGCCTCTACGATGTCTCAAATTGGTTACATGATTCTCGCAACAGGACTTGGTCCGGTTGGTTATGCCTTCGCGATCATGCACTTACTGACTCACGGATTCTTTAAGGCGAGCATGTTCCTTGGTGCAGGATCTGTCATGCACGGCATGAATGATGAAGTGAATATGCGGCGTTATGGTGGGCTCGGCAAAGTCATGCCGATCACCGCAGTCACATTTGGTCTTGGCTATCTTGCAATTATTGGAGTCCCACCATTTGCTGGTTTCTACTCAAAAGATAAGATCATTGAGACCGCTTTCAATGCTGGCGGCGCTCGAGGAATTTTGCTTGGGGGAGCAGCGCTTCTTGGCGCAGCAATTACAGCTTTCTATATGACGCGCGTAGTCGTACTGACATTTACAGGCCAGAAGCGATGGGCGGATGGAACTCATCCTCATGAATCTCCATCGTTGATGTTGATTCCAATCATTCTTCTCTCAGTTGGATCTGTTGCCTCAGGATTCTTATTAAATAAGGGGAATGCGCTCGTTCATTGGCTCGCTCCAGTAGTCGATGCATCTGGCGCCGAAGGTGGTGCAGAGCTCTTCAAGCCAATCGTTGTTTCAGCTCTCGCTCTCGGTGTTGTGGTGCTCGGAGTACTCACCGCCGTTCTTAAGTACCGTGGCACTGTCCCGGTCGAAGCGCCTGCTGGTTCCCCACTTACTCGCTTTGCCCGCCGCGACCTTGGCCAAGATGACTTTAATCATCGCGTCTTAGTCCTTCCTGGCCGCGCTATTACAAAGAGTTTGGTCGGAATGGACTTCCACTTTGTCGATGGAATCGTCAGAGCAGTCGGTTGGACGCTCTCATACCTCTCACTCTCACTCAAGAAAGTGCAGAATGGATATGTTCGTAGCTACGCCCTTCTTATGACCATTGGCGCAATCGCATTACTCGCAACGATCTGGTTGGTGACTCTATGAGCCTTGTAACCGTTCTCGAACTCACTCCACTGATTAGCGCAGTACTTCTCTACGCCATCCCAAAGGGAAATACAAAACTTATCAAGCAAGCAGCCATCGCTCTATCGGTTGTTGCACTTGGAATTTCAGGACTGATTGCCTATCGCTTCGATACGAATGCGACAGGAATGCAATTTGTTGAGTCTCACAATTGGATCTCAAACTTCGGAATTAAATATGCGGTTGGAATCGATGGCCTTGCGCTAGTTCTGATCTTGCTGACAACAATCCTTACCCCGATCGTGCTATTGGCTGGATGGAATGAAGCAGAAGGTGGCCGCTGGAGTGTTCGCACCTTCTATGTCCTCATGCTCATTCTTGAGAGCTCAATGATCGCTGTCTTTGCAGCGACAGATGTATTCCTCTTCTACGTCATCTTTGAAGCAATGTTGATTCCGGTCTACCTCCTCATTGGCGGATATGGCCGCGGAGAGCGGGCAGCTGCTGCAATGAAGTTCTTGCTCTACTCATTGCTCGGCGGACTTTTGATGCTCGCAGCCGTGATTGGTATTTACATCATCTCAACCAATCAAATTGGTGGAACATTCGAGACTGCAAAGCTTGCAACCCTTCATATCGATTCTCTGACAGAGAACTGCCTCTTCCTCGGATTCTTTATCGCCTTTGCTATTAAGGCACCGCTATGGCCATTCCATACATGGCTTCCGGGTGCTGCAAAATCAGCGACTCCAGCCACCTCTGTACTGCTTCTAGGTGTGCTCGATAAGGTCGGAACCTACGGAATGATCCGTTTCTGCATCACTCTCTTCCCACATGCAACGAAGACGTTTACTCCGCTCATTATCGTTCTCTCAATAATTTCGATCCTCTATGGTGCATTCCTTGCGATCGGCCAACGCGATATCAACGGTTTGATCGCATTCACCTCGATCAGCCACTTCGGCTTCATTGTTCTCGGTATCTTCTCGATGACATCACAAGGACTTTCAGGCGCAACTCTCTATATGGTCAACCACGGATTCTCTACTGCTGCGCTCTTCTTAGTTGCAGGTTGGATGGTTGCTCGTCGCAACTCTTCACAGATTGAAGATTTTGGTGGACTCCAGCGCATTACTCCGGTGATGGCATGGTCATTCTTTATCGCAGGAATGTCTGCACTCGCACTTCCTGGCATCTCAAGCTTTGTCAGTGAGTTCCTTGTACTTGTTGGAACCTTCACTCGCTATCCAGTTGCAGCGATCTTTGGAACTACCGGCATCGTTCTTGCAGCGCTCTACGTTCTGATCACAGTTCAACGTTCACTTCATGGACCAGCAGCTCCTGGAAATGAAGGCATCTCCGATCTCAACCTTCGCGAGAAGATCGCGATTGCTCCAGTTATCGCACTTCTTGTGATCATGGGCTTCTTCCCGAAGCCAGTCTTAGATTGGATTAACCCAAGTTCGACTGCGACTATGCAGGCAGCTGGCTACTCTGATCCACTTCCAAAGGCAGGTAAGTAATGTTCACCTCTCCTATTCTGGATTACTCACTCCTTGCACCGATTCTTATTATCTTGGCAGGCGCACTTATCGGAGTGGGAGTTGAAGCCTTCGCTCGTAAAGAGCAACGAGCTCCCCTACAGCTTGGTATCGCGCTCGTCTCGGTCGTTGCATCCTTTGTTCAACTTCTGCGAGTACGTAATGTTCGCTCCCTTAAAGCCGCTATCGACTCAGTCGCCTTCGATGGGGCAACAGTCTTTATGCAAGGCTCAATCCTTGTTCTCGCCTTCTTTGCTCTCTTATTGATCGCAGATCGCGGCAATTTTGTGGCTCAAGCATCAGCTATCCCTGGTTCGCAGGATGAACACTCATCGATCGCTGAAGGAAAGAGTCAGACAGAGGTATTCCCACTTACCCTCTTTGCTATTAGCGGAATGATGCTCTTCGCAGCAGCGACAGATCTGATCACGCTCTTCGTCGCTCTTGAAGTACTTTCATTACCTCTCTATTTAATGGCGGGACTTTCCCGCAGACGCAGACTCTTATCTCAAGAGGCGGCGTTGAAATATTTCTTGCTCGGTGCTTACTCATCAGCATTCTTCTTATTTGGCGGGGCCTTCCTCTACGGATATTCGGGTTCGCTCAGCCTGACAGGGATTGCGACTGCAATAGATGTGAACTCTGGAAATGACGTCTTCTTACTCATTGGAATCGTCTTTCTCATGGTTGGCCTTCTCTTTAAGATTGGCGCTGTTCCATTCCATTCATGGACACCAGATGTCTATCAAGGTGCCCCAACTCCCATTACCGGTTTCATGGCGGCTTGCACAAAGATCGCTGCACTCGGAGCGATGCTGCGCATCTTCTACGTCGCTCTCTCTGCTGATGTCGTTATGTGGCGTCCGATCGTCACTGTTATTAGCATCATCACAATGCTTGTTGGAGCTATAGCGGCTCTCTCGCAACGCGATGTAAAGCGCACCCTCGCTTTCTCATCTATCGCGCATGCAGGCTTCTTGCTCACAGGAATTATCGCTCTCAATCAATCTGGCCTCAAAGCTTCACTCTTCTACCTCGTCGCATATGGTTTCGCGACTATCGGTGCATTTGCAGTCGTGACTCTTGTTCGCGACTCTGCAGGTGAAGTAAGTGATATGAATCGTTGGGTGGGACTTGGTAAGAAATCTCCTCTCATCGCTGGAGCGTTCTGCCTCTTCTTATTGAGCTTTGGCGGAATTCCTCTCACCAGCGGTTTTATTGCAAAATTCTCGATCTTCACTGCAGCGTATGAAAGCGGAAATACCACTGTGGTTGTCTTCGGCGTGCTCACGAGTGCTATCGCTCTATTCTTCTACCTTCGCGTGATTGTGATGCTCTTCTTTACTGAGCCTAAGAGTGATGCCGTTACGGTCTCTGTTCCATCGCTCAAGGTCAAGCTCGTACTTGCAGCGAGTGTGATTGTCACTATTGTTCTGGGTGTGTACCCATCACTCTTGCTCAATAGCGCACAGAGCTTCGCTAGCTTCCTTCGTTAATGTCACTTGGAATCCCGCAGCTTGATGCTGCTTTAGAGAGCTCACTTACCGCGGATATGGAGCGAGTAGAAACCCTTCTACGTTCTCATATCGAAGGCGAGTACCCACTTGTCATTGAGACATCTCGTCACCTCGTTGAGGCTGGCGGAAAGCGCTTGCGTCCACTCTTAACTTTACTTGGTGCGCAATTTGGAGATCCAACTGCTTATGGGATCATTGAAGCAGCCGTCGTATGCGAACTAACTCATCTTGCAACTCTCTATCACGATGATGTGATGGATGAAGCGCCATTGCGCCGTGGAGTAGAGAGTGCAAATAATCGATGGGGCAATACAGTCGCGATCCTTACCGGTGATTACCTCTTTGCCAAGGCATCACATTTACTGGCAGACCTTGGGCCTGAGGCTGTTCGGTTGCAAGCTTCCACATTTGAGAGATTAGTTATCGGCCAAATTACTGAGACTCAAGGTTCGACATCAGGGTTATCCCAACTCGATCATTATCTTCATGTGATCTCTGGAAAGACGAGCTCATTGATTGCAACAAGTATTCGATTTGGAGCCTTGCTTGCAGGTGCAACTCCTGCCGTTACACAGAGCCTTACCGCGTACGGGGAGTTAATCGGGACAGTCTTCCAGCTCGCCGATGACGTCATCGATATCGCCAGTGAAACAAATGAGTCTGGAAAGACACCAGGAACTGATCTTCGCGAAGGGGTGCCAACCTTAGTCACGCTCTACATCCTTGAATCTGATGACCCTAAGGATGCCGAGCTTCGTAAGATACTTTCAGCTCCCATTACCGATGAAGCGATCGTTGCATCGACATTAGTTGCGCTGCGCAACCACGAGGCGCTCGCAAATGCTCGTCGTATTCTGGTCGAATATGCAGATCTTGCACGCACACAGCTCACTTCACTGCCTGAAGGCGTTGCGAAGGATGCACTCTTTAATCTCTGTGACGCAATTATTACGCGTACTTCCTAAGCTATCCAGCTCGAAGGATTGAAGCCAAAATCTCTGCTTGAACTTTTACTCGATTAAAATCACGAACGATTCTTATATTTCCAGTGCTTTGCTCTGAGAATCTGCTCTTTCCGGTCATCTCTGAATCTGAGATCTCTATCTCGACTATTCCAGCTTCTGAGAATGTGAATAGTTCAGGTTCTAGCATGGGCAAAATTGCGATGGGATCATGAGGGACATCAAAATCTTCTTTTCGATAGGTAAGCCATTGATCAATTTCAGCAAAGAGCAAAGAACCCATCGACCCAGCCTGAGAGATCACTTCGAGATCACTTCGCATTATTTGTAACTGTTTAGTTATTTCAACTCCGGTAATCGTCATGTTGATGCCAGAGTCCATAACAATCTTTGTGGCTCGAACATCGCAGCGGAAATTATGCTCAGCAAACTCTGTAGCAAATTCCCCTCCCATTATCCATAAATGTTTTACATTCTTAGCGAAGCTTGGATCTGACTCAATCACTCTCGCAATATTTGTGAGTGGGCCAATTGCAACCACATCGATCTCACCAGGATTTTTAGATACGGCATCTCTTAAAAAATTAACCCCATTAAATTCTTCGAAGTTCTCATCTGCGAGGTTTGCAAGAAGAGAGCCTTCAAGTCCAGATACCCATACTGGGCGGCCAGATAAGGTTTGCTCACTACCGGCGTGAATCTTAAGCTTGGCTCCCATAAGCCTTGCATAACGGGCTGCAATCTGTGAGCGTAACTTCGTATCACCGTACACAGTAGTAATGCCAAGAATTTCTACATCTGCCCTACCTAGCAAGAGTGCGAGGGCCATTGCATCATCAACATCAGTGCCTATATCAGTATCGAGAACTATCTTATGCTTGCGCATTCACAATATTCTCTCTTTGATTATTTGATTTGACGAGATCTAAACCAAGAGCAAATAAAGCGCCCCAAATAATAAAGAATCCAATCCAACTTCCAACAGACATCTTCTCGTGGCGGATTGAAACTCCGATAATGAACTGAAGTGTTGGAGTGATGTATTGCAAGAGTCCAATAATGGTAAATGGGAGTCGATTTCCTGATCCATTAAACATTAATAGTGGAATTGCAGTAACAATTCCTGCGCTCACTAGAAGGACTGTAAGGCCAGCCTTTTGACCAAAGTGGGATTCTCCATGCGTTCCTAGATAGATCATGTATCCGCCATAGAAGGGGAGTGATATGAGGGTCTCAATGGTTAAACCTTGCAGCGCTGGTATGCCAAGTTGTTTCTTGATGACTCCGTAACTTCCCCAAGAGAACGCAAGAGTAAGAGCAATCCAAGGTGGGCGACCATAATCAATTGTTAGGACGATAACGCCTACCGCGGCGATACCAACAGAGATCCACTGCAACCTGCGCATCTTCTCTTTCAGCAAGAGAACTCCGAAAGCGATGATGATAAGCGGGTTAATGTAATAACCAAGTGCGCACTCGACTACATGGTTGTTATTGACGCCCCAGATATAGACGATCCAATTGATCGAGATAAGAATCGAAGTGAGAGTTAATTTGAAGAACATATTCCAGCTACGCATGAGCTGAAATGTCACCCTTATTTGGTGGGAGAAAGAGAGCGCAATGATGCAGAAGAAGAGCGTCCAGACCGAGCGGTTTGCAACGATCTCGATTGATCCTGATGGTTCAAGAAGGGGCCAATACAGGGGGAATAGGCCCCAAATGGCATATGCGCCAACTCCGAAGAGAAGGCCTAGTTTGTAGCTCTTCACTTATCGGTAATTTGTAAATTGAACTGCGAACTCCCACGGGTGATCCTTCACCATGGCGATTGCAGTTTGGAGATCATCGCGGCTCTTACTCGTGACGCGAAGTTCATCACCTTGAATCTGAGTCTTCAAACCCTTTGGTCCTTCATCACGGAGCAGCTTTGCAATCTTCTTCGCATTCTCAGTCGAGATGCCTTCTTTGAGTGTGCAGGCAATCTTGTAGATCTTGCCGCTTAACTCTGGCTTGCCCGCATCGAGGTGCTTGAGTGAGACTCCACGCTTAACAAATTTATCCTTGAGAACTTCAAGAACGGCTTTCGCCTTCTCTTCGGTATCTGCCTCAATATTGATCTTGCCGGTGCTCTTCTCAAGCTTTGCACCTGTGTTCTTAAAATCAAAGCGCGTATCGATCTCACGCTCGGCTTGGTTGAAGGCGTTATCAACTTCCATCTCATCGATTTTGGAGACGATATCAAAACTGGAATCTGTTGCCATTTCTCTACTCTACCTTTCTATTAGCGCTCTACCCGCGCCAGCAGTGCCTTTGCTTGCTCGATCGATGGGTACGAGGATTGAGTGCCAAGCCTGGTGACGCTATCGGATGCACATTCGGTGCCTAACCGGACAGCTGTCGCATCATCGAGACCAAGTGCGAGCCCAACGGAGAATGCACCTACAAAGGCATCTCCTGCACCAGTGGTATCGATCGCTTTGACAGATGGCGCTGATACTCGGATGACCTGGTTATCAAGAGTTGTAAAAGCTGCACCAGCTTGACCAAGAGTGACGGCAAAGCGGCAGTTAAGAGATTGCGCAAACTCTTGGATAATCTCATCACTAGTCGGGGATAGCCCTGCAGGGTGCATCGATGCAAACTCTGTCTCGTTAGGAATGATCCAATCACTTACTTCGAGAAGCTCTTTGGAGATGGGAGCAAATGGAGCAGGGTTGAGAATGGTTCGGATACCCATCGATCGCGCAGTTCTAAATGCCGCCGCTGTAACATTTTGCGGGATCTCTAACTGACCGATAACCACAGAGATATGTGGCAAAGTCTCAATGGCAGATTGAGACTGCTCTTCGGTCATCGCATTATTTGCACCCGGAACACAGATAATTCGGTTCGTTCCATCAGGTTCGACCCAGATCGGAGCTACGCCGCTAGCGCCTGGTGCTCGCCTTACGAAATCAGTATTAAATCCTTGTGCTTTGAAATTAGCGAGGGTACTCTCTCCGAATACGTCGTCACCAAGTGTGTTGACCATCGAGACATTGACGCCGAAACGGCGAGCCATTGTCGCTTGGTTTGCACCCTTGCCGCCGAAGCCTGTGATGAAATTATCACCAATCACAGTTTCGCCTGACCCTGGAATTTTTTTCGAATAAGTCAGCATGTCGATCATGGTGCTACCAACTACAACAATGTGGGCGCTCTCAAGATTGCTCATTTACCTATTATCTCTTTTTGGTTAAGTTTTTCATTTTCTTCAAATTGGGGCTGTAAACGGTAGACGGAAATCTACACCTCTATTAGGCTCTCATCAATCGTTAGTCAGGTACCTGATTCCCCCCGACGATATTTTCTACCCTTAAGGAGAATAAAAGCATGCAGAGAAAACATCTCGGAAGATTAGGCATGGTTGCGAGCATCGCTGCCGCAAGCCTTACTCTCTCCGTAGTAGCAGTTTCATCTCAAGCAACAGCGGCCCCTAAGAAATTAGTTGGTATCGCTTTTGACTTGGGTGGAAAAGAACAACCAGGCTTTAACCAATTGGCTTACATTGGTTTCAAAACTTTCTTAAAGACTCACCCAGGCTGGTCCGAGAAGGATCTCCAGGGAAATGCTGCTGATACAGATGCATCACGCGCTCAGCGCTTGCAGCTTCTCATCTCAGCTGGCGCTAACCCAATCGTTGTTGTTGGCTACTCATACGAGAATGCCCTCAAAGAGGTTGCTGCAAAGAACCCTAACGTCAAGTTCTCGATCGTTGACGACAATATCGATGGCGCAGCAAACGTTGAAGGCCTCCTCTTCCATGCTGAAGAAGGTTCATACCTCGTAGGTATGGCAGCAGCTCTTACAACAAAGACTAAGAGCGTCGGCTTCATCGGTGGCGTAAACATTCCTTTGATCCAGGCTTTCGAAGCAGGATTCAAGGCTGGTGTTGCCAAGGTTGATCCAACTATTAAGTATCAATCAGCGTATGCATCTAACCCACCTGATTTCAGCGGATTCAACGCTCCAGATAAGGGCCACGAATCAGCACTAGGTATGTACCAGAATGGTGCAGATGTTGTTTACTCAGCAGCTGGTTCAACTGGACAAGGTGCACACAAGGCAGCATTTGAACTCGGCAAGGGTCACTGGTCAATCGGTGTAGATGCTGACGAAGCTCTTTATGCTTCAAATGCGAAGTACAAGTCAGCAATCTTGACTTCAGCGCTGAAGAACGTCGATGTCGGCGTAGCTTCATTCTTGAGTGATGTTGTTGCGAATAAGTTCACAGCAGGCGCTCACTTCTTCGATGCATCTAACGGCGGAGTTGGTTTCACAACCACTGGAAATCACCTCTCAGCTGCGATCATTGCCAAGTTAAATACAATCAAGTATTCACTTGCATCAGGCGCAATTGTCGTACCAACAGATCCATCAAAGGTAAAACTTCCACAAGGTTAATCCTTAAGGAACTGCTTTAAAATTGTGATGGTTGTCAGGCAATACGCTTGGCAACCATCACTATTTAGATTTTCCCACTGTCGTGAAAAGCTGAAAGGTATCTAATCTGTGAGCGTTGCAATCGAATTAAAGGGAATTGAGAAGAATTATCCTGGAGTAGTTGCAAACCATGATGTAGACATAACTATCGCCAAGGGCAATATTCACGCCATCATCGGCGAAAATGGTGCAGGTAAATCGACGTTGATGAAGATTCTCTACGGCATGGTAAAGCCAGATGCTGGCACAATCGCAATCTTTGAAAGCCCTGCAACAATTAAATCTCCACAAGATGCCATCGGACTTGGCATCGGTATGGTGCACCAACACTTTATGTTGGCTGATAATGCAACTGTCCTAGAAAATATTGTGCTCGGCAGCGAGCCAATGAAGGCAAAGGTCGTCGTGGACTATGCCAAAGCGCGTGAGCACCTACAGTCAATCATCAAGACATATGGACTTGATATTAGTCCCGATGATTTAGTAGCTGACCTTGGAGTCGGCGTACGCCAACGTGTAGAAATTGCAAAGGTCCTCTTCCGTGGAGCAAAGATTCTCATCCTTGATGAACCAACTGCAGTACTCGTGCCACAAGAGGTTGATGATCTCTTTAAGAATTTAAAGGGCTTAACTCAAAACGGACTCACGATTATCTTCATCTCACACAAACTCGATGAGGTGATGGCGATCGCAGATAGCATCACTGTGATGCGCCACGGGACTACTGTTGCTAACTTGGTTCCTGCAAAGACCAACAAGAAAGAACTCGCTGAATATATGATCGGTGGCGAGTTACCATCACCGCGACCTGCAACCACGAAACCTCGTGAAGAGAAGGTTCTGGTTGTCACTAACGCCAGCGCTAACGATCGCACGGGCCGTGAAATCCTTCACAGTATTAATTTAGAGATCCACGCGGGCGAGATCCTTGGTCTGGCTGGCGTTGAGGGAAATGGCCAATCGGAACTCATTGAGTTGATCATGGGCCTCGTGAAGCCAGATTCTGGATCTGTGGTTACCGTTGGACTCAATACGCAAGATTCCACTCTTCGCGAGATTCGCGATCACGGTGTTGGTTATATTCCTCAAGATAGACAGCGCGATGGATTAATGATGGCCGCAACCCTCTGGGAGAACCGAATCTTGGGCCATCAGCAAACTAAGCCAATGTCTAATGGGGTCTGGATCGATAAGGGTGCAGCGAAGGCAGATTCAGAGCGCATCATTGAAGAGTTCGATGTTCGTACGCCAAGTAATACAGTGTTGGCGAATGCGCTATCAGGTGGAAATCAGCAGAAATTTATCGTTGGACGTGAAATGTCTGGCGATCCAAAGATGTTAATTGCTGCTCAACCAACTCGTGGAGTCGACGTTGGAGCACAGGCAATTATTTGGGATCACCTCATCGAGGCAAGACTCAAGGGCACAGGAGTTCTCTTGGTCTCTGCTGATTTAGATGAGCTCTTTCAGCTCTCTGATCGGATAGCGGTGATATTCAGAGGAACAATTGTGGATTATCTCGATCCTCGCAAAACAACACCCGAGCAACTCGGATTGGCCATGACTGGAGAGAAGATCGCATGAAAAGACTCAATAGGTTCTTCTGGGCTCTCGCTGCTCCAATCGCCGCAGTAGTTTTCACATTAATTTTTGTATCCATCATTCTCTTGATGAAGGGTGCTAGCCCACTCTCAACCTTCCAACTTATTGCCAGCTATGGTAGCCAACCAGAGAACCTTGTCGCCGAACTTAATCAGACAGTTGCTTATTACCTAGCTGGGGTTGCAGCTGCAATCGGTTTCCGAATGCTCCTCTTCAACATCGGTATCGACGGCCAATACCGCCTCGCTGTATTTATAGCGGCAGTTGTAGGTGGCGCGACGAACCTTCCTGCATTTCTTGAAGTTCCGCTGATTGTTATCACTGGCGTCGTCGTTGGTGCCCTTTGGGCATCTATTGCCGGCTACCTTAAAGTGAAGCGCAACATCTCTGAAGTTATTAGTAATATTATGTTGAATACAATCGCTTCAGGTCTAATTATCTACTTGCTTCAGCCTGGTCGACTTGGGCTCAAGGGTGGCCTCTCAGACAACTTAGCAACTCCGATGATTCCTAAATCAGGATGGATGCCAAGCTTCCACATCATGGGTGGCGAGCTCTATAGCTTCGCCTTTGTTGCAATAGCCGTAGGTGTTCTCTACTGGGTTGTTCTTAATAAGAGTGTCTTCGGCTTCAACCTTCGCGCAACAGGAATGTCCTTTAGGGCAGCGCGGGCCAGCGGAGTAAATGCTCCACGTATGGTCTTTATTACGATGGCTCTCTCTGGCGCAATTGCCGGCTTAACTGGAATGGGCGAGCTCTTAAGCCACACCCACACCTATAGCCTTGCATTCCCAACGGGATATGCGCTGACAGGTTTGGCTTTGGCGCTGCTTGGTCGCAGTAATCCGGTAGGTATCGCAATCGCCGCATTCTTCTGGGCATTCTTAGAGCAGGCAGCCCCCGCTCTCGATCTCAATGGAGTACCAAAAGAGATCGTGATGATGATGCAAGGAACGGTCATCTTGGCGACAGTTACTTCATACGAAATTGTTAAACGAATTACTCGACGTCAACAGCAACGACTTGTAGGAGCTGCAGAAGCCCCACGAGTTGATGCAGTCGCGAAGGGAGTGAAGTCATGAAGAATTCTCTAGCTAACCGCCTCTGGAAGATCATCACATCGCCATCGCGGATGATGCTTACTGTTGGAGCGGTCATCATCATGATCTCTCTCGTCCGTCAGTACACCGGAATTAGTGACATCACTTCACCAGGTGCCGCTGGCGCAACAATTCGATTTACCATCCCAATTTTGATGGCTGGACTTGGCGGTCTCTGGGCTGAACGTTCTGGCGTAATCAATATTGGTCTTGAAGGAATGATGATTCTTGGCACCTGGTTTGGTGCATGGTTTGGTTTTCTCTATGGGCCGTGGGTAGGTATCTTCGCTGGCGCTATTGGTGGCGCCCTTGCAGGAATTCTCCATGCAATTCTTACCGTACGTATTGGAATCGATCAAGCTGTCTCAGGTCTTGCAATTAACTTACTAGGTATGGGAACTGCGCGTTTTCTCTCTGGAGTCTTCTTCCTCGGTAAAGGTGGAGATATAAATATCTCACCTCAGGTAAATAGCATTGGGACATTTACCGTTCCTGGTTTAAGCCCATTCCTTACAGAAATCGGTAGCAAGCACATCCTTGTTATCTCCGATGTTGCTGGAGTGTGTGCGGGGTTCATTACCAAGATCAACTGGGCATCACTCGTTCTCATTCTTGCCCTTCCATTAACTGCCTGGATCTTATGGAAGACTCGTTTTGGATTGCGGATGCGCTTTTGCGGGGAGAATCCTGTTGCAGCTGAATCTCTGGGTGTAAATGTTTACCGCACCCGATATATCGCCTTGGCAGTCTCTGGAGCTCTCGCTGGGCTCGGTGGGGCTTACATCTCTGTTATCTCTACCGGTAATTACCTTGAGGGCCAGACTGCTGGTCGCGGTTACATCGGTCTTGCTGCAGTGATCTTCGGTAACTGGACACCAGCCGGTGTACTTGCTGGCTCAGTTCTCTTTGGTCTTACCGATGCGCTACGTGTTCGCCAATCAACCTCGGTGCACGCACTGCTTCTCGTGGTGATCACACTCGCACTTGCCTATGGAGTTTCGAAACTTCGCAAGAAGGATTGGAAGGGCTTTATCATCGGAGTTGTGATTGGTGGAGTAGTGCTCGCGTACTACTTGATCAACAAAGTTGTGCCTGATGAGTTCGTTACCTTCTTCCCTAACTTGACGACAATTCTTGTACTCGCATTCCTCTCGCAGAGGCTACGTCCACCAGCTATGGCTGGTGCGCCGTATAGGAAGGGCGAGGAATCGAGCTAGTGCCTGGTTCACATATCTGGTCTTCTGGAGTCCTACAGAGCCTTGACCCGGTAATAAAACAAGCCTCATTAGTGAAGATCAATGAGGCAAAGATCAGTGAAGTTGCTGATTGGATGGCTTACGAAGAGTTCTCAAAGCCAGATGGCTCATCCCTCTTTGATTTCGGCAACGATGCTGACTTCTTGATGGATCTCACTCTCACTGTCAATACATCAAACTTTGCCTTCACAAATTTTGATACAGGCGTGAAATACGAGACCGATTACAAGGGCAGACGTTTTAGCGATAGCGAAGCAATGATGGCTAACCTTCATAAGGCTGTTGCAGAAGGAGTTCCATTCTTTACAGGGGACTACCTTGCATCTGTTACGAAAAAGGATCTTCAGGGTGTCTTTTCTGGAACTATCGAGATGCCAATGCTGGATGAGCGAGTGACGATCTTTAATGAAGTTGGACGAGTTCTCGTTGAGAATTATGACGGCCACTTTCATAACTTTGTGAGGGATTGTTCTCCTAAGCTCTATGCAGATGGGAATGGAATCCTCGAAAGATTGACTGCTGAGTTCCCACGATTCAAAGATGTCTCACCTTACAAAGGATCTGAAATTCAGATCTATAAATTGGCGCAACTTGGTATTTGGGGGATGCACCTCGCTCTCATGCCGAGAAAGGCCTGGGCACTGGAAGATGCAGATATGTTGACTGCTTTCGCTGATTACATCGTGCCTGTCGGGATGCGTGTGACTGGAATCTTTGAGTATGCCCCTGAGCTAGAGCGTCAGATCAACTCTCTCGTCGAAGTGCCTCGCGATTCGATGGCAGAGATCGAGATCCGAGCGAGCTCTATCTATGCGATTGCGCGTCTTACCGATGAGATTAATGATCGTCGTAAAGGTATGGATACCTTATTAATGCCACAAGTTGATTTTCGTTTTTGGAAGTCATACCACGCGACCCATTGGCCGCACCATCTAACAAGAACGGTTATGTACTAATGAAGATCTACTTTGCTGGACCACTCTTTACACCGTATGAGCGAACTTTTATCGATACTTGCGCCAAAAGGTTGCGTGATGCTGGGATGGAAGTCTTCGTACCTCATGAGATTCCTCTTCCAGATCCAGTAACACCAGAATTTATCTTTGATGTGGATTCAAAAGCGGTTCTTGGCGCTGATGCTGTATTAGCTCTCCTAGATGGCCCTATGGTCGATGATGGAACAGCTAATGAGATTGGAATCTTTTGGAATGAGATGCGCCACGATAAATCAAAGAAAGGCATTGTTGGTCTTGTGACTGATACACGAGTTATTCGTGATCGAAATATGATCGACGGAAAAGGAATCAATCTCTTTGTCCGTGGATGTGTTGAAGATGCCGGAGCAGTCGTAGATAACTTTGATGCAGCATTTACCATTCTCAAGCAGTGGCATGATGAGAAGTAGATCAACTATTGAATGCTGAGTGCCTATAAAGCTGTAATAAAGCACGATAAATCTCTCTCCACATTTGGTTATGGGATTATCGGTCGCCTACCGATGGCAATGAATACCGTTGCTCTCGTCTTCTTAATTTCCTCAACCCGAAATTCCTTTGCTCTCGCTGGAGTTGCATCAGCGTGCTACACCTTATCTGGTGCATTTATGGGCCCTCGGATCGGCCGTCTCGTTGATGTTAAGGGAACCCGAAAGGTTCTTGTTCCAGTCATCATCCTCAATACGATCGCAATCCTCTCCATTCTTTACTTTGAAAAGCAGACAATCCCATTGCTTATTGCCTGTGCCTTAGCCGGCTCGACTTTCCCACAATTTGGAAGCTACACCCGTGCGAGGTGGAGTAGATCTCTCACAGATGATCGGATTTTAGGTGCGGCGCTCTCTCTAGAGTCGGTCTTGGATGAGGTTGCATTTGTTGTGGGACCTGCACTCGCAGGATTTTTATTCTCTTGGAAGGGCTCTCACTATCCACTTTATAGCGGGCTTGCCTTCCTTCTTCTTGCTGGGTTTGGTCTGGCTTTCACAAGCATTGATCATGGTGGCCATCCTCAACCAGTTGAGAAACATGGTGGATTGCTTAAGATTCCTTATGTTAAATCACTTCTTGCAACCCTTGTCTGCGTTGGAATGACCTTTGGTGCCCAATATGTTGTGATCCTTGCTGTTGCAAAAGAGGGTAATAGAGCAGCAGAGGGTGGGCTCTGGGTTGGGCTCAATCCAATCGGTAGCACTGTTGTAGGTCTTGTATATGGATTTGTTCACTGGAAGATCAGCTCGGCAAAACGCTTAACGGCATCACTGTTAATCATGAGTATTGGTACATCTGGGCTTGTGCTCTTCCATAGCTACAGCACAATTATTTTCTGGTTGATTATTGCTGGACTTGGGATTGCACCTTCTTTGATCTCGGCAAATGCACGGCTTAAGGAGCTTGTTCCAGTCCATCGCCTGAGTGAGGCCTTCTCACTCCTCGGTGCATCAATCTCACTCGGCATCACGATCGGGGCATCTGTTAGCGGAGTCTTTGTCTCCCATGTCGGTGGATGGCGTGGTTTTGAGTTTATGCTCGGAGCGACCGTCTTAGCCTTCTTGGTATCTACTATTGGCATTCGTGGGAAGATTGTGGAGAATCAATAATGCAGAGAATTATTCTTGATACTGATCCTGGTATTGATGACGCATTAGCATTTCTGCTTCTTGCTGCATCGCCTGAGATCTCACTTGAAGCAATCACTGTGACACACGGAAATACGAGTGTTGATAAGTGCACTGAGAATGCCTTAAAACTCGTTGAATTAGCTGGTATTTCTCATGTACCTGTTGCACGTGGAGCGGACCAACCGCTTGTGAAAGCCCTCAGTGTCGCAGAGGAGACTCATGGCGATGGTGGCTTGGGCTATGCAGTTCTGCCTGCATCAAAGGTTCAGATTGTTGAACCCAAGGCTGTGGATCTGATTATTGAGCTCATCCATAAATACCCGAAGGAGATCACGCTGCTCTGTATCGGTCCAATGACCAATATTGCTCTGGCAATTTTGAAGGATCCATCGATTGTTCCCTTAGTAAAGAACGTTGTATCCATGGGAGGAACCTTTCACTTCCCAGGCAACTCCACACCAGACTCTGAATATAACGTCTTCTGTGACCCAGAGGCCTTTGACATAGTTGTGCGCGCTGGTTTTGATTTAACAATCGTCCCCCTAGATGTTACCTACCAATGCATTTTCACCAAGGAACACCTCACGCGTCTCAAAGAAGTTAAGCCTTCGATTAGGGAATTTATTGAAGATTCAACTCGCTTCTATATGGAGTTCCATGATGAGTATCAAGCCATTGATGGATGTGCAATTAACGATCCTCTTGCTGCAGCAATATTGGTGAAACCCGAGCTCGTATCACTTCGAGATTACTACGTCACAGTAGAACTCAAAGGAGAGCACACGAGGGCGAAGACATCTGCAGACCACTTTAAGACCTTAAATAAGCAGCCGAATGCCAAGGTCGCGATGGAAGTTGATGTGCCCGGTTTTATGGATTTCTTTATAGAGCGGATGAAGTCACTATGAGTGCTAAACAACACCACATCCAATTAGAAAAAGGAGATGTAGGACGCTACGTACTTCTGCCTGGTGACCCAGGCAGATGCGAAGTCATTGCTAAGCATCTGGATAATGCAGTGCATGTGGCAACGAATCGTGAATATGTTACTTATACGGGATATTTAGATGGCGTTAAGGTCTCAGTAACGTCAACTGGCATCGGTTGCCCATCCGCAGCGATTGCCGTTGAGGAGCTAGCCCGCGTAGGCGCAGATACCTTTATCCGCGTTGGGACATCTGGGGGTATCCAGCCAGGCACGAAATCAGGGGATCTGGCGATTGTCTCTGCCGCTATTCGCGATGAGGGAACATCTTCGCATTACATGCCGATGGAATTTCCAGCGATTGCAGATCTAGAGATTGTGACTGCGCTGCGCCGTGCTGCCCAGATAAAGGGAGTCCGATATCGCGTTGGTATTACGCAATCAAAAGATTCTTTCTACGGCGAAGTTGAACCTGAGCGTTCTGCCGTTTCAGAGAAACTTCTCGATCGTTGGAGAGCCTGGGAAATCGGCGGGGCGATCTGTTCTGAGATGGAAGCATCTGCGATATTTATTATTGCGTCAATGTTAAAAGTGCGAGCAGGTGGCATCATGGCGATGCATGGAGAAGGCGAATTTGGATCATTGGAACCACTTATCGAAACTGCTATTCTGGGAGTTCGTGAGCTGATCAAAGGAGATGCAGATGCAAGGAGATAACGGAAAGCAATATCACGTCCAATTAGAAAAGGGCGATGTTGGAAAGTATGTTCTCTTACCCGGCGATCCTGGTCGATGCGAACCAATCTCACGCTTATTCGATGAGCCACGTCTCGTTGCTTCAAATCGCGAGTACACGACATATACCGGTTATTTAGATGGAGTAAAAGTCTCTGTTACATCGACAGGAATCGGATGCCCATCAGCTGCAATCGCTCTTGAAGAGTTGGTCATGGTTGGTGCAGATACATTTATTCGTGTTGGTACATCCGGGCATATCCAGAAAGATATCAAGTCAGGGGATCTTGCAATCATCTCTGCGGCAATTCGTGATGAAGGTACCTCACTTCACTACATGCCTATTGAATTTCCAGCTATCGCCGATATTGATCTAGTACTTGCTCTACAGAAGGCCGCTAAGAAGACAGGTGCCAGACACCGAACCGGTATTTCTCAGTCGAAGGATTCTTTCTATGGCCAGCATGAGCCAGAGAGAATGGGCGTAGCTGCGAACCTCTTAAATCGCTGGAAGGCCTGGGAGATAGGCGGGGCGCTCTGTTCTGAGATGGAAGCCTCAGCGATTTTTGTTATCGCTTCCATGCTTTGCGTACGCGCAGCAGGAATCATGATGGTCCATGCGACCGAGCCAATGCCTCCACTAGATATCTTGCTGGAGACAGCAGTGCAGGGCCTACGAGAGATTATTGCTGAAGATAAAGCTAATGGAAGAGCTGTTAACTAACTCCAGCTTTCTCTACCGCTTCAAGCATCATGTTCCAGAACTTTGGCGCATCAAGATCTAGGGCGACCGTGACATTTGGTTTTCCGCCACTGCGATTGTAGGTATCAACCACGGTCGCTCCACGCGTGTATGTGCCATTGAGTTCGATCTCAACATTCACAAAACGATTCTTTGTGACTGAAGCATCGATAAGAACAGCGATCGCGACAGGATCATGAAGAGGTGGCTCGGGCATTTCAAATACTTCATCGTAAGTTTTTGCAAAGAATGTTAGAAGGCCAGTGACAGTTTTGGAGAGCTCGGTCCCCATCTTTTCTAAACGAGCGAAGACCTCTTTGGTAACGAGTGCTTGGTGAGTCACATCGAGCCCGCACATTGTGAGAGGAAGTTCTGATTTAAGAACTACATCAGCAGCCTCAGGATCCATCCAAATATTAAACTCGGCATAAGGAGTTCTGTTTCCACGAGAAGCGCTGCCTCCCATAAAGACGATATGCGCAACTTTGCTCTTTAGCTCTGGATACATCTTTAAGAAGAGCGCAATATTTGTCAGTGGCCCTGTTGCAACCAAGGTAACTTTTTCAGGATGCTCTTTTACAAGCTTTGCGATCAGTTCAACGCCACCGATCTTCTCGAGTTCAAATATAGGTGCAGGAAGTGGAGCTCCATCGAGTGCGGTCTCGCCATGAATATCTGTGGCTGCTTCTACTGAGCCTAAAATCGCTGTTCCAGCCCCCTGGGCAACAGGAACGCGAATATTTGCGAGGGCACATATCCGCAGCGCATTTTCAGTGACCTTATCAATAATGCCATTGCCTGAAACAGTCGTTATCCCTAGTAATTCGATATGTGGGTTATAAGCGGCGAGGATCATCGCCATTGCATCATCGTGGCCAGGGTCGCAATCAAGAACTACGGGAGTCTTTTTCATAGTCGTAAGGGTATATCTAAATCCTCTTACATGGCCAGGTATCGGCAAGATAGGATAACAACATGATCTTGACCGACGGTTCAGAGAGTTCGATAAAAAGTTTCTTACGAACCCTTTCTCCCGTCGACCAAGTTGGTGCGGATGCAAGAGCTGCGATGTTGGCGACTAGAAGCATAAAGACCTCAAGTAAAGTCTGGGCGATTGATATCGCTATCTCGATGATTGACTTAACAACTCTTGAAGGCGCCGATACTCCGGGTAAAGTTCGAGCGATTTGCACAAAAGCAGTTCGCCCTGACCCGAGTGATCCAACGGTTCCTCATGTTGGCGCAATCTGTGTTTACAACGACATGGTAAAGATTGCTCGTGATCAACTTGATGCAAGTGGTGGCCACGATATTCCTGTAGCTGCCGTATCGACAGCTTTTCCTTCTGGCCGCGCATCGTTGGATGTAAAGCAGCGCGATACAGAGGATGCCATCGCAAGCGGTGCCCAAGAGATTGATATGGTTATTGACCGCGGCGCTTTTCTCTCAGGAAACCTTGCAAAGGTATTTAGTGAAATTGAATTTATTAAAGGCATTTGTGGCGATAAAGCTCATTTAAAAGTGATTCTTGAAACTGGCGAGCTCGTTACTTATGACAATGTCCGCAAAGCTTCATTCTTGGCGATGGCGGCAGGCGCTGATTTCATCAAGACAAGCACTGGAAAAGTAACCCCAGCAGCCACAGCCCCAGTCGTACTCATCATGCTTGAGGCTGTTCGTGACTATTACGCGATGACCGGCAAGAAGATTGGCGTAAAGCCAGCGGGTGGAATCCGTAATACAAAAGATGCCATCAAGCAGCTTGTTCTTGTGAACGAGACTGCTGGCCCAGAATGGCTCAACCCACAACTCTTTAGAATCGGTGCAAGCGCGCTTCTTAATGATTTACTGCTCCAAAGAATGAAGATCCGGGATGGCCACTATGCGGGCCCTAACTACGTCACATTGGACTAACGATGACCTTTGAATATGCCCCCGCTCCCGAATCAACGGCTGTAGTGAAGTTAAAGCCAGAATACGGCCTCTTTATTAATGGAAAATTTGTACCAGCCAAAGATGGAAAGAGCTTTGCCACGATCAACCCATCTAATGAGCAGCACCTTGCAAAGGTCGCCTATGCATCAGAAGCAGATGTAAATAAGGCGGTAGCCGCAGCGAATGAGGCTTACAAGAAGATTTGGTCAAAGATGCCTGCAAGTGAGAGAGGCAAATACTTATTCCGTATCGCACGCATTCTGCAAGAGCGTGCACGTGAGTTCGCTGTCCTTGAGTCAATGGACAATGGAAAGCCAATCCGTGAAACTCGAGATGTAGATATTCCTCTTGCCGCGGCACATTTTTTCTATCACGCCGGATGGGCTGACAAATTAGAACATGCAGGAATGGGAAGCAACCCAAAGCCCCATGGCGTTGTAGGTCAGATCATTCCGTGGAACTTCCCACTCTTGATGTTGTCATGGAAGATTGCCCCAGCACTTGCCACTGGTAACACTGTTGTATTGAAACCAGCAGAGACAACTCCGCTGACTGCACTTCTCTTCGCTGAAGTTTGCCAACAAGCAGGATTGCCAGCTGGTGTAGTCAATATCGTTACTGGTGATGGCAAGACAGGTTCACTCATCGTTAACCACAAAGATATCCAGAAGATTGCCTTCACTGGATCGACCGCTGTCGGTAAAGGAATTGCACGAGCGATTGCTGGCACCAAAAAAGCTGCGACCCTTGAATTAGGTGGCAAAGGCGCGAATATCGTCTTTGAAGATGCACCTATTGATGAGACCGTTGAAGGAATTATCAACGGCATATTCTTCAACCAGGGCCATGTCTGCTGCGCAGGTTCAAGGCTTCTCGTTCAAGAGAATATTCAAGAAGAACTACTCGAGAAATTGAAGCGCCGCATGGCCTTAATCCGAGTGGGAGATCCGCTCGATAAGAACACTGATCTCGGTGCTATCAACTCGGCAGCTCAGTTAGCAAAGATTCGTGAGCTTGTTGACTCTGGAGATGCAGAAGGTGCAGAACGTTGGAGCCCAGCATGCGATCTTCCAGCAAAGGGTTTCTGGTACCCACCAACATTCTTTACTGGTGTGACTCAAGCAAATCGAATTGCGCGTGAAGAGATCTTTGGACCAGTCCTCTCTGTCATCTCCTTCCGCACCCCACAGGAGGCGATTGAGAAGGCGAATAACACTCCATTTGGACTCTCTGCAGGAATCTGGACCGATAAGGGATCCCGCATTTTGTGGACAGCAAAGCATTTGAAGGCAGGCGTCATTTGGGCAAATACATTTAATAAATTTGATCCAGCGAGCCCATTCGGTGGTTATAAAGAATCTGGCTGGGGCCGCGAAGGTGGTCGTCATGGACTGGCTGCATATTTGAAGGGAGTTCACTAATGCGTATCGATGTGAAGAAGACTTACAAGCTCTACATCGGGGGAGCATTCCCACGAAGTGAATCTGGCCGCTCCTATGAAGTGAATAACTCCAAAGGTGTATTTATCGCAAACCCATCACAAGCTTCACGAAAAGATCTGCGCGATGCAGTTGTTGCTGCGCGCGCCGCACAAGCAGGGTGGAGCGGTGCTACCGCATTTAATCGTGCTCAAATTCTCTATCGTGTTGCAGAAATTATGGAAGGACGTACATCTCAATTTGTAGATGAGATTGTTGCTCTTGAAGGAGTAACTCCTGCAGCTGCGAAGAAACAGGTTGAAGAAGCTATCGATCTATGGGTCTGGTACTCCGGTTGGTGCGACAAGATCAGCACAATCTACGGCGCTACAAACCCTGTCTCAGGCTCCTTTTATAACTTCACAACACCTGAAGCGATGGGCGTTGTAGGAGTATTTGCACCACAGAAGAGTTCACTCCTCGGTCTCGTACAAAGCCTCGCTCCAGTACTTGCTGCTGGAAATACTGCGATTCTTGTCGCAAGCGAAAAATTCCCACTCCCTGCAATCTCGTTGAGTGAGGTTCTTGCAACAAGTGATATCCCTGGGGGAGTCGTAAACATTCTTACAGGCATCACTGCAGAACTTGCTCCATGGATGGCATCGCATATGGATGTAGATGCCATTGATGCATCAGGGCTTTCAGCGACTCAAGAGAAGGAAGCTCGCCTAGAGGGAGTTGAAAACCTTAAACGCATCTTCGCATTTAAGGGTGATCAGACGCCTCAACGAGTCCTTGCCTTTATGGAGAACAAGACTGTCTGGCACCCAATCGGAATTTAACTACGTGAGATAGTTTCAATCCAAAGATTGCGCATCGCTTCGACATCAATCTCCATTACAACGTCAACGAAGGCTTCCCCAGCGAAGTTCGGATCTCCTTCTTGGGCATACTTTTCACGACGATCGCAGACAGTCATACCTCGGTTAGGCCCGAAAGTTGTATCTACTCCGACGCGGAAGCGTTCAGTCTTTGTCAGCTCTGGGAATAGAGCGGTCGCAACTGCGCCGTAATCTCCGAGAGTGATCTCATAACCCAAGCGCTCACACATAGTCTTAATGAGCTGGCCACCGAATACTGAAGGCGCATGTCCTGAAGCGATGAGAGATTTTCCATGTTCTGCATTCATACGCAACTGCATAAAGACATCAAGACCATACATAGTGATAGGAATTCCACTATTAAAGACGATTGCTGCTGACTCTGGATCGTGCCAAATATTGAACTCTGCTGTTGCGGTTGCATTACCTACCGAGGCAGATCCACCCATGATGACGATGCGCTCGATCTTCTTTGCAGTTTCTGGGAATGAGCGTAAGAAAAGGGCGATATTGGTCAAAGGGGCCAGTGGAATAAGTGTTACTGGATCTTTTGAACCTTCAATAAGGTCGCGTAATAGCTCGACTGCAGGTCGCTTATCAACGACTCTCTTTGATTCAGGGGCACCTAAATCGGCGAGCCCATCAGCACCATGTACATGCTCTGCATAACGAGGTTCATCGATAAGAGGGCGAGTAGCTCCAACACCTACTGGGATGGCACCAGCTTCAGATGCATCAAGAACTTTGAGTGTATTGATGACTACTTGCTTAAGATTTGTATTGCCATCTACGCATGTAACGCCGATGAGATTAATCTCTGGGTGCCTTGCAGCAAAGAGAATTGCGAATGCATCATCTACACCGGTATCTACATCAAGAATAAAAGTTTTCATACCACCCTCGCTGGAACTGATTCGTATCCTCGTAATGAGAATGTCGGTCTCCGAACTGGATTTCCATCCAATTCAAGAGTTGGGAACCGTTCGAAGAGTTCAGGGAGTGAAATTCCCATCTCCAAACGGGCTAATGGAGCACCTATGCAAAAATGAATACCTGCACCAAATCCAATATGAGGATTTGGATCGCGCGTAATATCCATAGTGTCTGCATTGGCAAAGACCTCTTCATCTCTATTTGCTGATCCGAGGAGGCTTACTATCTTCTGGCCTTGCTTGATATCTACTCCGCCAACTTGCGTATCTTGAGTAGCTGTTCGATCAAAGAAATGCAGGGGAGCATCAAAACGGAGAAATTCCTCGACGGCAGTAGTTGATACCTCGGCTGGTTTGCTCTTTAAAAGTTCCCATTGAGAAGGGTTCTGATAAGCCGCAACCATGCCATTGCCAAAGCCATTAACGCTCGCCTCATGGCCAGCGTTGAGCAGGAGCACACATGTCGCGATTAATTCGTGGGTAGAGAGCTTCTCGCCAGCCTCTTCGACTTGAGCAAGCTCGGTGATCAGATCATCGGCAGGCTTTGCCTTACGCTCGAGCATCAATCCATGCACATATTCTGCAAACTCTGATGCTGCTTTTCGCGCCTCCTCTTTGTGGGTTGCAGAAGGGTTTACCTCATACATCTTCACAATTGCTTGGGACCATGGACGAAGTAAGTGTTCATCACTAGGTGGGAATCCAAGGAGCGCTGCAATCACCTTTACTGGCAGAGGTTCTGCATAATCTGCGATGAGATCGAACTCTCCATTTTTTGCTTCGATGCCATCGAGCAACTCCTGCGTTAACCGAGTAATTGCAGGACGCAACCCTTCGATTCTATTTTTATTGAATGCCTTCATCACGAGAGAGCGAAGACGAGTGTGCTTTGGGGGTTCGCTATCAAGGATTGAGTCAGCGTGGAGATAATTGAAGACATCCCATTCGGCTTCTGGAAGCTTAGGAGTGAAGATTCTTCCTAATGATTTATTTCGTAGAACCTCATTTGCATCGCGATGATTGGGTGCAAGGAATAGTCCAAGTCCATCGTGCCATATAGGTTTTCCATTTTTACGAAGTTCAGCAAGATGGGGATAAGGATCGTTAATGACATTGATATCTGTGAAATCAATCATCATGCACCTAACTTTTCGTAGCCAGGGCGGATCTGATTTTCAAGGATATCTTTGATCTCGTCAGCGCTGATAAATGCAGAGTTGATGGCATTCTCAGTGACATCTTGAAGATCTTGGAGTTCCCACGAGAAAGCCGTTGCAATCTCAGTCATCTCGCGAATCATTGATGTATCGCTCATCAAGCGGTTATCAGTATTGATCGTTACATTGAAACCGAGTTCTTTCATTATTCCAATTGGGTGGGTCTCATACGATGCAGCTCCACCGGTTTGAACGTTAGAGGTAGGGGCCATCTCAAGAGCAATCTGCTTATCGAAGATTTCCTGAGCTAAAGAGCCAAATTTCGCTTCTCCTGGCGTGAATGTGATGTCGTCTATTAGGCGGATTCCGTGGCCAATTCGCTCTGTCTTGCACTCGCGAACGGCGAGTGAGATTGATTCGACCGGAGCAGCCTCGCCCGCATGGATTGTGTAGTGCGCTCCATTCTCACGGAGATAATTAAAGGCCTTGATGTGATCTGTAGGAGGGAATCCCATTTCAGGGCCGGCAATATCAAAGCCAACAATGCCTTTACCTTTGTACTTGACGACTTTCTCCGCGATTTCAAATCCAAGATGATTTTGGCGCATTGCACAGAGCAGACCTTCTACACGAATTGTGCGACCTTCATTCTTTGCTTCGGCCATTCCTTGCTTGTAACCCTCGACCGTATATTCAATAACCTGGTCGATAGTTAAACCCTTGCGAGTGAAGAGCTCGGGGGCTCCGCGAACTTCAGCATAGACAACACCACTACGAGCAAGATCGATCGCACATTCACGGCCAACTCGAATAATCTGCTCTGCCGTTTGCATCAAAGAAATTGTGTGCTCAAAGGTCTCTAGATAGAGCTCGAGTGTTCCTTCGCTACAAGCTTCGACAAACCATTTACCAAGTCGGCCTGCCTCCATGAAGGGGAGTTTTGTGTAACCAGATTCTTGCGCCATCTCAATCACCGACTGTGGACGTAGGCCACCATCGTTGTGATCATGTAAAAGTACTTTTGGTGCTGCGGCGATCTGTTCTGAAGAAAGTAGGAGAGTCATTTAGAGAAGGTCATCCGGTCCGAAGGCCCATGGCAACATCGCTGCCATAGTTTGAGGCCCATCGGGAGTCATCAAAAGTGCATCATTTCCGCCGTGCTCAAAGAGAAGTTGGCGGCAACGACCACATGGTGCAAGGAAGTTTCCGGCGCCATCTACACAGACAATCGCTACTAGGCGTCCACCACCAGAAGTGACGAGAGCCGAAACCAAGCTGCACTCTGCGCACAAGCCAAGACCATAGCTCGCATTTTCAACGTTACATCCGCTGATAAGCCGTCCATCACTGACGAGGGCGGCTACTCCGACTGGGAATTTTGAATATGGTGCGTATGCCTTCTTCATCGCCTCTTTTGCAAGGTCGTGAATCTGATTCCAATTAATAGTCTCTGTATTCATAGATTCCAATTCTATGGCTCCTACTTGCCTTTTCCAATAGCTCCCAGAGGAGGACGAGCGCCAATAGATTGAATACACAAGCGACCATTATCGCCCCCAACTTTCATTGCGCTATCGATCTCCTTCGATCTCAGCCATTCAGAGATAAATCCTGCAGTAAAGGCATCTCCGGCGCCCGTTGTATCAAGGGCATCCACTTTTTCAACAGGCATATACGCAATGACATTTTTTTCATGGATAGATGCCGAACCCGCTGATCCACGTTTCACGACAACAACGGGAGTGATGGCTGCCAGCATTGTCAGTGCCGCCTCCAACTCTGACTTCTGAGAAATAAAGAGTGCCTCGCTCTCATTCAAGATCGCTACATCAAAGAGGGCTAACCACTCGTAGATTGTCTGGAAAGGAATCTTTTGAAGAGCTCCAACAGTTCCTGGATCGATGATCAAAGTGATTCCAGCGCTTTTAAGTTGGTCAATCATTGCGAGCACATTCGCCCGTGAACGTGGATTAATGAGGGGATAGCCAGAGATATATGCGGCTTCAAATCCATCGAGTGGAGGCAGGTCATTTGAGCTGAGCTTTGAATTCGATCCCGAATCGGGGAACATCGTGCGTTCACCATTGGGTGAGACAAGAATGACCACAATGCCAGTCTTCTCATCTGGATGCTTGATTCCAGAATGGCGAACTCCATACTGATTGAATTCTTTCTGTAAAGCATCTCCATGTGCATCATCACCTATGCGGCTGACCAGATAGGCATCTTCACCTAAATGAGCCAACCAGGTAGCTACATTCGCTGCTGCTCCGCCACCCTGGGTTGTGATTGAAGCGCTGGTGTCACCTTCGAAATGAGTATCGGATTCAATGATTGTGCTGATATCCATCATGGAATCGCCAATACAGAGGATTGAACTCACAACGCGATAGCTATCTGAGCAGCTAGTAGTGAGTTCGATTTAATAATATCCACATTCACATCAAGGCTCGCACCTTTACTTGCACGGTGGAAATATTCAAGCAGGAATGGTGTTACAGCCTTTCCAGTGATGTGTTCTTTATCAGCGAGAGCGAGCCCGTCCCCGAGGAGTTGATCATGCAAAGTACGATCAAGCTCTTTCTTTACAGGATTGGTAACGACAACGGCGCTATTAGAAGTATTTACACCTGCACGTTCTTTCCAGATCGATGCAATTTCGGAGACGTTCTCAACGCGGTGTTCAAGTTCAAACCCAGAATCGGTGAGATAGAAACCAGGGAATCGATTCGTTTGGAAACCAAGAACAGGGATCGCGAGAGTCTCCAGGCGCTCTAATGTAGCTGCGACATCAAGGATCGATTTCACACCGGCACAGACAATAATAATTGGAGTGATTGAAAGGGCGCGAAGATCAGCGGATTCATCAAAACCATCACCGCGATGAACACCACCTAGGCCGCCCGTAGCAAAGACTGTAATTCCTGCCATCGCTGCGATGTGACCGGTAGCAGCCACAGTGGTTGCAGCGCTCTTCTTTGAAGCAACCAAGATTGCAAGATCACGAGTAGATGCCTTCACAACTGAATCATCGTTAGCAATACGAATTAATTGATCATCTTCAAGGCCAACAAGAATTTCGCCATCAAT
>CAITVX010000027.1 GCA_903895995.1 uncultured Actinomycetes bacterium | reverse complement strand
TGAAGAATTTGTTAATCGTTTTATTCGCGAAGCGAAGGCAGCGGCTGCGCTCTCTCATCCCAATATTGTTGCAATTCAAGATCAAGGGTGGAATGAAGGCGGGAGTCCAGCTGTCTTTATAGTCATGGAATATATCGATGGCTTCACACTTCGTGAACTACTTCATGAACGAGGCTCGCTCTCCTCCGAGGATGTACTTCGTTACATGATTCCAATTGTCAGCGCATTAGCTGAAGCTCATAAATATGGAATCGTTCATCGAGATATCAAGCCAGAGAATATTCTTATCTCCAAAGATGGCCGAGTTAAACTGGCAGATTTTGGGTTAGCGCGAGGTGAGCAACTCGGTGCAACTATGACCGTTGAATCTAGTGTGGTCTTGGGAAGCGTCTCCTACCTATCGCCTGAACAAGTTCAACGAGGTATCTCAGATTTTCGAAGTGATATTTACTCTGTCGGAGTAGTCCTCTTTGAACTTCTCACTGGAAAGAAGCCATACGAAGGTGAATCTCCGATTCAAATCGCTTACAAGCATGTCAACGAGAGAATTCCAGCGCCTTCAACGTTAAAGCCAGGGATCCCTGCTTCACTCGATGCCCTCATCGTGAAAGCAACGTCTCCAAACCCTGATCAGCGTCAGAAGGATGCAGGCATACTCTTAGCGGAGCTGCGTTCGACGCAGATTGAGATGGATCCTCAAAAGCGCCAACTCAGCTTAGAGCTTGATATCCCGATTTTAGAGAGTAAGAAACGCTCCCGTAAGCCAGTCGGTGAAGTAAGAATTGGAAATTCAGTCGTTGAACGAGTCCGCACATTAACGGAGCCCATCATGCGAGAAAATAAGAGAAATGAAAGTACGGCCGAAGTTCGCAGGCGAACATCAAAGCGGGTAGTTCGAAACCGTTTCACCGCACTCATTCTGCTCTTCGCACTAATACTCGGTGGCGCTTGGTATGAGCTCATCGGCTCCAAGATCTCAATTCCATCCATTGTTGGCTTGAGCCAATCTGATGCAAAGAGCGCTCTCACGCCACTTGGTTTGAGTCTGCTCATAACAAGTAAATCTTTCAGTGAAGATATCCCTAAGGGAAAGATCATCTCCTCTGACCCTGGAGGCGGAGGTCATCTCAGCAAAGGTGGAACTGTAAAAATAGTTCTCTCAAAAGGAGCTGAGAGAATTGCAATTCCATCTATTTCAGGAATGACTCCTGATGCAGCGAGTGCCGCAATCATCGCAGCAGGCCTCAAGGTCGGAAACACCACTCAGAGTTTTAGTTCAACTATTGCAACTGGAATGATCATTGATGCAGAACCTGTAGCAGGATCTCCTGTGAGACGAAATTCTCTCGTCAATCTTCTGATCAGTAAGGGGATCCAGCAAGTCGCTCTCGCCTCTTACCTTGGATTGGGCGGGGATCAAGCGCAAGGCGAACTCGTGAAGGCAGGATTCAAAGTAATTTCAACTTTTGGCTACAGCGATAGCGTTCCGGCAGGAAATGTCATCTCCCAAACACCAGGAGCAAGTGATGGTGTTGCCATCGGAAGCACTGTATCGATTGTGGTCTCACAAGGATCTCGGACAGTCTTCATCCCTAATATCTACAGTCTGACACAGAGCGCCGCCACGACCGCACTTGAAAATCTCCAACTTACTGTCAAGGTTAAGAAGATCGGGAATAAGAAGATCAAGACTGTGACAAATGTTTCACCGGCAGTGGGAACGAAGGTCAAGCGCGGTTCGACTGTAACCATCACCCTGGGGTAACTTCCTATAAGGTGGCGTAATGGCTACTTCACCGCGAATTGGTGCACATACCCCGACTTCTGGAGGTATGGCGAAACGTTCTATTGAATATGCCCTCACAACAGAAGCGGAAGCGATTCAAGTCTTCGCCTCTAATCCACGCGGGTGGGCAATGCCCGATGCAAATCCTGAAGCGGATCAAAAGTTTCGTGATAAATGTCTTGAGTTAGAAATCGAGAGTTATGTTCATGCTCCTTTCTTAATCAATTTAGGCTCACCTACTGTCGGAACCTATGAGAACTCACTTGCATCAACCGCATACTCTCTCAAAAGAGGGCGCGAGATTGGATCCCAGGGCGTTGTCATCCACACTGGATCAGCGGTTGAAGCGAGTCATCTACCAACAGCATGGAAACAAATTCACGAAGGCATGATGCCTGTGCTCAATAATTTAACTGATGAAGATCCATGGCTCTTGCTTGAACCAACTGCAGGTCAAGGTCAATCGCTTGTTAAGAAACTCGATGACCTTACTCAATACTTTGATGCTCTTGAATGGCACCCGAAAGTTGGAGTATGTCTAGATACTTGCCATGTCTTCGCTGCCGGGCATGACATAGCCACTAAGGGTGGTATGACAAAGACTCTAGATTTATTAGTTGAGATCGTTGGAATTGAGAGAATTCAGTTGATCCATGCAAATGACTCGATGGATATCTGCGGCGCTCTCAAGGATCGCCACCAGAATATTGGCAAAGGCGAGATCGGTGAGAAGCCATTCGCAGAACTTCTCGCTCACCCAGCTGTCGCAAATGCTCCTCTCATTCTTGAGACACCGGGAATGGAACCAGAGCACGGTGCAGAGATTGCTCTACTGAAGAAGATGCGAGCAAAGATTAAATGACAGGAAGTAGAAATAGATACCTTGTAGTTTCACTCGTGCTTGCAGTCGCTGCAATCTGGGGTGGCTCCTTTGTGGTTATGAAAGACACCCTTCACAGAATTGATGTCAATTCATTCCTTGGATGGCGCTTCATGATCGCAACTCTTGTGATGATCGCGATTAAGCCTAAAGCTCTCAAAGAGATCAGAGGAAAGTTCCTGCTTAAGGGCCTGATCGTTGGCACTTTGCTCGGCAGCGGCTACATCTTCCAAACATTCGGATTGACCCAAACCACAGTTGCTAAAACCGGATTCATTACTGGTCTATATGCCGTCTTCACTCCTTTGATGGCAGCAGGATTATTTAAGAAGCATGTAACGAAGATTCAATGGGCAGCAACTGCACTCGCTCTCTGTGGACTTGCCGCACTCTCCTTCAAGGGTCTCTCCATTGGACTTGGTGAATCCCTCGTTCTTGTTAGCGCAATTCTCTTCGCTGGGCACATCATCGCTCTTGGCGAATGGAGCTCAGGTATGGATACCTATGCCCTGACCTTGGTTCAAATGGGGACCGTCTCTATCGTGAGTTTTGGTGCCAGCCTCACAACTCATACCCAAGCTCCCCATGATTGGGGCGTCTGGAAGGCAATCCTCTTCACCGCAATCTTCGCCAGCGCCTTCGCTTTCTTAGTACAAACGTGGACCCAATCTTTCATGGCTGCAACCGCAATCGGCATCTTGCTCACTATGGAATATATATTCGCCGCTCTATTTGGCGTAATCTTTGGGCATGAAAGTCTTGGTCTCAAGACTTTAATTGGTGGCTCACTTGTCATTATCGCGATGGTTATCATTATTAAATCAGAGGAGAACGTGACATCATGATTGATCTTCGTTCCGACACAGTTACCCGGCCAACACAAGCGATGCGTGATGCGATGGCAAATGCACCTGTGGGCGATGATGTTTACGGTGATGATCCAACGGTCAACGCTCTTCAAGAGCGAGTTGCTGCTCTCTTTGGTAAAGAAGCTGGTCTCTTCACTCCCACCGGATCCCTCAGCAACCAACTTGCGATTCGCACCTTAGTCAAACATGGTGATGAGTTACTTACTGAGACTCAATCACATATTGTTCGAGCAGAACTCGGCGCGGGTGCGGTCTTTAGCGGGATCACAACTCGCACATGGCCATCCAAGAACGGAATTCTTCGCGCTCATGAACCTCTTGAGATCGCCTCTCCCGATGCTGGGCCATACCTTGTCTCAACCACTGCAATTGCTGTAGAAAATACCCATAATTTCGGTGGTGGCACCGTTCAATCCATTCACGAGATCGCAGACCTGCGCAAACAATCACAAGCCCTTGGATTAACAATGCATCTAGATGGCGCACGAATTTGGAATGCCCATGTTGCGACTGGTACGACTTTCCAAGAATTTGGTTCCCACTTCGACACCGTCAGTGTCTGTTTCTCTAAAGGCCTTGGCGCCCCCGTGGGTTCAATGATGCTAAGCACTCGAGAGAGAATTCTCGAAGCTACTCGTTGGCGTAAACGCTACGGCGCTGGCATGAGACAGATTGGAATCTTAGCTGCAGGGGTTGATTACGCTCTCACTCACAATATCGCTCGTCTTGCAGAAGATCATCGCCGCGCTCAAGTAATCGCACAAGCGTGCGCTGGCGTCTCTGCTGAATTGATCGATCCAGCTCTCGCCCAGACAAATATCGTTGCAATTGATGTGAGCAGAACACGCCACAGCGCTGGCGAGCTTGTTGCACAACTTAAAGAAGAGGGGATCCTTGCAGGGGCGATGGGCTCAAAACTCTTACGTTTTGTCACGCATATGGATTTCGATGATGCTCAGCTTGAAAAGGTTATAAAGATTCTTCCGACGCTACTCAAGAACTCCCTCGTGGCGAAGTAAGACCGCTTTCGTCTCAATACCATATCCGTAATTACCAATTGCTCCGCCACTCTTCACAACACGGTGACAGGGAATTATCGGCGCTACAAGGTTTTTTCCACATGCAGTTCCTACCGCGCGAACTGCCGCTGGTGATCCAATCTTCTTAGCAAGATCTGCATAGCTCCAGGTTTTACCCGCCGGAATTTTGCGCATCGCTTTCCAGACATCTTGCGAGAATTCACTCCCTGGTTGTCGCACGGCGATACCGTTCAACGCATTGAGATCGCCGTCAAAGTAATTCCTCACCAATTCACTGATAATGGGGATGCTTTTGGAATCCTTAATACCAATTGCGAACTCTGAGTCATCCATACGCTCATGCAAGTCAGCAAAACTTCTAAACCCAGCAGCAAGCAAGACGTGCTCCCTCGCGACGAGATAGAGCATCCCGGCGGGAGTTTTCATAGAGCTTTGTACGATCACGGAGTTAGATTAGACCCGAACTCCAAAGGGCGGAAGAGTGGGTATTAACGATCTCTCAGCATCTCAGCTACCAAGAAGGAGAGCTCGAGAGATTGCGTATGGTTTAAGCGAGGGTCGCATGCTGACTCATAGCGCTGGGCAAGATCAGTCTCAGAGATCTGCTCTCCGCCGCCAAGGCACTCAGTAACGTCATCACCAGTTAACTCAATATGGACGCCACCGGGGTGGGTTCCGACAGATTTATGAGCTTCGAAGAAGCCACGAACTTCATCCATAACATCATCAAAGCGACGAGTCTTGTAGCCAGTCGATGTTTCAAATGTATTGCCGTGCATCGGGTCGCAGACCCACAAGACCTTGGCACCAGACTCTTTGATCGCCTTCAGCAGCGGAGGAAGCTTCTCACGTACTTGACCTGCTCCCATGCGAGTAATGAAGGTAAGCCGACCAGCTTCATTTGTTGGATTGAGCTTAGCAATCATTGCAAGAGCATCTTCAGGTGTTGTCTTTGGACCAAGTTTAATTCCGATGGGATTATGAATCTTTGAAGCGAAGTCCATGTGTGCGCCATCCATCTGACGAGTGCGCTCACCAACCCATAAGAAGTGTGCAGAAACATCGTAAGGAAGATTTGTGCGAGAGTCGATACGAGTGAGTGGGCGCTCGTATTCAAGAATCAGAGCTTCATGGCTTGAGTAGAAATCGACAGATTTAAATGATTCAGGATCCACACCTGCTGACTCCATAAAGGCAAGGGCGCGACTAATTTCATTAGCCATCTCTTCATAACGTGCTCCGAAGCGTGGATCGTTAGCAAAGCCCTTGTTCCAGGTATGGACTTGGCGTAGATCAGCGAAACCACCTTGAGTAAATGCGCGAACAAGGTTAAGAGTTGCTGCGGATGTGTTGTAGACCTGTACTAGTCGTTGAGGATCAGGTGTCCGTGCCTCTTCTGTAAATTCAAGATCGTTCACGGCGTCGCCGCGGTAAGCAGGAAGTGTTACGCCATTACGAGTTTCATCGTTGCTGCTTCGTGGCTTTGCAAACTGTCCAGCCATGCGGCCAACTTTGATAACAGGCAGGCTTGCAAAGTATTGAAGAACTGCAGCCATCTGCAAAATAGTTTTGATGCGATTACGGATTGAATCGGCCGTCGCTGCAGCAAATGTTTCTGCGCAATCACCGCCTTGAAGCCAGAAGGCCTTTCCTTCTTGAGCCTGTGCAATTCGCGCTTTGAGATTGTCACACTCACCAGCGAAGACAAGGGGCGGTAACTTTGAAAGGGTCGCAACTGCTTCGCGAACAGGCGCACCATCTACTCCCCCAGGCCATTGTGGTTGTTGGGCAGCCACAAGGCCGGGAGTGAAGAGATTATCCAAAGTTGTCATAGCTCAATCTTAGGGAAGATTGCGTGGCTCTCGCCCAGCAATTATCCGAAGAAGACCTCGGCTTCCGCGTAGAGGGCTGGTTGAACAAGCTTGAGTTCATTCGTTGCTGAAGCAAGAGGAACGCGGGCGATAGATGTTCCATGTAGGGCCATCATCTTGCCGAAATCGCCTTCGTGAACGGCAGTGATTGCCTGAAGTCCGAAGCGAGTTGAAAGTACGCGGTCGAATGCTGTTGGAGTTCCGCCGCGTTGGATATGGCCGAGAACTGTGCAGCGAGTCTCGTATTTTGTCTTCTCTGTAATCTCTGCTGCGAGCCAGTCGCCAATACCTGAGAGCTTTACATGGCCGAAGGCATCAAGGCTCTGATCCTTGATAACCATATCGCCATCTTGTGGGATCGCACCTTCTGCAATAACGATAATCGGTGCACGGTTTGCAGCAAATGATGAGCGGACATATTCGCAGACTTTCTCTACCGAGAACTTAATCTCTGGAATAAGAACCGCGGCACCGCTACTAGCGATACCTGAGTGGAGAGCGATCCAGCCTGCGTGACGGCCCATAACCTCAACAACGATAGGGCGATGATGTGACTCCGCAGTTGTGTGGAGGCGATCAATCGCTTCTACAGCAATATTTACGGCAGTATCAAAGCCAAATGTGTAATCGGTGTTATTGAGATCATTATCAATGGTCTTTGGAACGCCAATTACTTTAACTCCAAGAGCATCTAACTTTGTAGCAACTCCAAGAGTATCTTCTCCACCGATCGCGATAAGTGCATCGATGCCATGCTTCGCGAGATTCTCTTTAATCTTTTCTACGCCGCCATCAATTTTGAATGGGTTAGTACGTGATGATCCAAGAATCGTTCCGCCTTTTGGCAAAATGTCACGGACAGTTTCAAGATTGAGCTCCATCGTAAGGCCTTCGAGGGGGCCCTTCCATCCATCACGGAATCCGACAAAGTCATATCCGTACTCTTTGACACCTTTAGTGACAGCTGCACGAATAACGCCGTTAAGGCCTGGGCAATCTCCGCCACCAGTAAGGACACCAATACGCATGAAAATCTCCAAATAAGGTCAAATAAATCTTGCTACTCACGAGCAAAGATAGTGGTCATCGTTGACTATCAAAGTCTACCCTAACGCAAACGAGAGATATGCTTTGCCTCCAACGTAACGAGATAGTAAAAAATGATGAGGGCGCTTCCATATGAGTCGTAGACACTGGTTTCTCTTCATCACTGTTGGGCTCCTCTGGGGAATGCCGTACCTGCTGCTCAAAGTTTCCGTTCGAGAGTTATCAGTACCCGTAATTGTCTGCAGCAGAACTCTGATCGGGGCACTGATCCTTGTGCCTATAGCGCTTCATCAAAAGACGCTGCTCCCTGCACTGAAGAAATATCATTACGTTCTCCTCTATGCGGTGCTCGAGCTCTTTATTCCATGGCTTCTGATTACAGCTGCTGAGCAGAAAATAACCTCTGGGTTGGCCGGACTACTTGTTGCAACTGTTCCTATTTGGACCACCGTGATTGCATCCGTAAAGGGCGACAAAACCGTCTGGCATAAAAAGAGGCTAGGTGGATTACTCATTGGATTTATCGGTGTTCTACTCGTTGTGGGTATCGAGAGCTTGCGATCCGATCAGAATCCTCTTGCGATCATCATGATTTTGGTTGCATCACTCTCCTACGCAAGTGCAGTGGCGACTGTTACAGCAACTATTCCCGAACTTGATCCGATTGCTATTAACGGTCTCGCAATGTTCTCTGCTGCAATCTTCTATCTGCCTTTTTCACTCTTCGCGCTCCCTGACCATATGCCAACTGCCCATGTCATTGCATCGCAAATTACCTTGGGATTATTACCTACCGCTATGGCTTTCATACTCTTCTTTGAATTGATGAGGGATGTTGGCCCAGCACGTGCATCGCTGGTGACCTATCTCAATACTGCATTTGCTGTAGTCCTTGGAGTGGTGATTTTGCATGAACCACTTACTCTTGGAATTCTTGTTGGGCTGCCACTTGTCTTGATTGGCTCTTACTTTGCAGGCAGAAAGAGCGTTACTCAGTAAATCCCATACGAGCTAAAGCCTTGGGATCACGTTGCCACTCTTTAGAGACCTTTACATGCAATCCAAGAAAGACTTTGCCATCTAAGAAGTTTTCGATATTCCCACGTGCGATTGTTCCAATTGCTTTCAAGCGTGCACCTTGTGGGCCAATAATGATTGATTTCTGACTATCTCGTTCAACATGCAAGGTCGCATGGATATCAAAGAAATTCTTACCTTCGCGCTTAGAGAACTCATCGATTGTGATCATTACTGAATGCGGGAGTTCCTCATACAAGTTCTCAATTGCTGCTTCACGGATCAATTCTGTGATCGTTAAATCAGAGGCTTGATCTGTTGAAATATCTTCAGGGTAGAGCGAAGGCGAACTTGGTAGCGCGCCAGCTAAGAGCTCCATGAGCAACTCTGTCTGCTCTTCACGCCTGGCCGAGACTGGAACAACTTCGCGAACAGTCAGGTTAAGACGTTCCATAAATTGTGAGACTTCGACGAGCTTTGCAATCAAAATCTCAGGCTTCGTAGCCTTATCTACTTTCGTCACGGCGATGAAGACATTTCTAATGTGTCCAAGCTGTTTAACGATAAATTCATCACCAGCACCGATCGCCTCATCTACGGGTAAGCAGATAAGCGCCGCATCAACTGACTCTAAATTCTCTGTAACCATCGCATTGAGGCGAGTTCCAAGGAGGGTCTTCGGTTTATGAACTCCTGGGGTATCGACAAGGATCATCTGGAAATCAGGACGAGAGATAATCCCGCGGATAGGGTTTCGTGTTGTGTTGGGATGATGGGATGTAATCACAATCTTCTTGCCAACGAGTGCATTCACCAAGGTGGACTTTCCGACATTGGGACGCCCAATGACGGCAACAAATCCAGCTTTATGGTCACTCATTAGAGAATCATCTCACTACATCGGCTCTATTAACTCCACTATCTCTGCCACTGATGAGACCAGCTCTGCACGCCGCTCATTAATGAGACGGTGACACCCTTCACTCGTTGGGGATGTAATTAACCCCGGGACCGCCATTACCGGACGAAATAACTCCGCTGCATCTCTCGCGGTGCGCAGAGATCCACTTCGATGAGCGGCTTCAACGACCAAAGTGGCGCGCGAGAGCGCTGCGATCAGCCGATTGCGAATCAAGAATCTGTGTGGAACGGCAGGTACTGAAGGAAGGACTTCCGAGAGTAAGAGTCCGTGAGCGGCAATCTCTGTAAAGAGACGATCATTGCCAGAAGGGAAGATACTTCGCACGCCTCCCCCAAGAATGGCGATCGTCTCTCCTTCGGCTGCAAGTGCACCTCGATGTGCGGCGCTATCAATACCAAAGGCACCCCCACTGACAACAGTCCAATCTCGATCACACAGGCATGCTGCAAACTCGGAAGCAATACGAGATCCATAAGCGGTTGGGGTTCGAGTTCCTACAACTCCGATTGATTGCTTCGTGCCGGCAAGCAACTCTCGAATACCCAAGCCAATCAAGGCAAAGGGTGGCGCCGCTAAATCATTGAGCTGCACTGGCCAATCAATCGAATCTGGCGTGATCAAGAAGCAATCTGAAATCTCCTCTTTCAAAGCATCAACTGAGATTGCCTTGATCCTCTCAGCAATCTTCTCTCCAGAATGCTTGCCACCGTTATATACATTCGACTTTAACCGATCCACCAGCAGGGTCGCCCCATGCATCTGTACTTCACCTGACCAATACTTTGAATTGCCTTCAATCGCTGCAAGGAGCTGTAATCGTGCAAGTTCATCTTCGGTCATAAGAACGTTCCTTCCCTCATCACGATCGCTTGCTCGACATCATTTTTGGTAGGACGACTATGTCCAGCTGCATCAGCAATAGACCACGCCACACGTAAAACTTTATGAAAGCCCCGGGCGCTCAACCGTTCGCTATCTAATTCATTATGTAAGAGAGTCATTCCATCTCGCTCGGCTTTATACCGAGCACGTAACTCACTTGAGGGAATCTGAGAGTTAATTCGCCATCGTTCATCTTTGAATCGCGCGGCAGCTATCTCACGCGCATCATTGACTCGCCTTTTTACAAACTCACTCGACTCCCCGGCCGCTGCAGCCGCCATCTCGACACGAGTCGGCGCCTCAACAAATGCTCGTATATCGATCCGATCCAATAGCGGACCAGATAACTTCTTCAGGTAGTTTCGAATCTGCAGTGATGAACAAGTGCACGCTCGCCCTCGTCCATTAAATTTTCCACATGGACACGGATTCGCAGCAAGCACTAAGAGAAATGAAGCAGGGTAGGTAACCGTGCCTACTGCGCGGGAAATCGTGACACTTCCAGATTCAAGAGGTTGACGAAGTGAATCCAGCACCCCATTCGCACATTCAGGTGCCTCATCGATAAAGAGCACGCCAGCATGTGCAAGAGAGACAGCTCCGGGTTTTACTGCATGTGATCCGCCACCAACCATGGCTGTGGTGGTGGTTGTGTGATGTGGTGCAACGAAGGGGGGAATTCTGGTCAGTACTCCACGTGATGTGAGCGTTCCAGCAACTGAGTGAATAGCGCTCACTTCGAGAGACTCTTGTGCTGTGAGCGCGGGAAGTATCGTGGGAATCCTCTCGGCAAGCATTGTCTTGCCTGTGCCGGGTGGGCCAATCAAAAGTAGATGATGGCCACCGATCGCAGAAATCTCCAACGCTCTCCGCGCTGCTATCTGACCTACGACATCAGTGAGATCCAAGGTATGTGTTGGGGAATCTGCAGGCTGTACATGCTCTTGCATCGGAACTTCCCCACTCTGAAAGAAGTGAACCACTTCTGATAAATAGGTGAAGGAGCGGATCTGTAACCCTGGAACCGCTGATGCCTCTTGGAAATTTTCAGTGGGTACGATCGCTGATGTGGCGCCAAAATTCAGCGCTGAAATAAGTGTAGGCAATACTCCGCGAACAAAGCGAAGGGTCCCATCAAGGCCAAGCTCTCCCATTGTTATGAGTGATTCTGGAAATTCAGAGGAAATCACTCCTTGCGCAGCGAGTAATCCAAGGGCGATCGGAAGATCGAAGTGCGATCCACTTTTAGGTAACCATGCTGGTGAAAGTGAGATGGTGACTTTCTTATTGGGCCATGGGAGTCCGCTATTAACCAGGGCCGAGCGGACTCGCTCTCGAGATTCAGAGAGCGCGGCATCAGGTAAGCCCAACAAGGTATATCCCGGTAGACCATCTGAAATATCTACCTCTACATCAACGATATGACCGACAAGTCCAAGTAGCGCAAGGCTACGTACCTTTGAAAGTGCCATTAGAGAACGCCTTTACGATAATCGATCTCGTAACGCCCCTCGTTGGTGAAGATAACTCCAGCACAATCGATGTGATAATCACTTCCCCAATACCCGTGCACAACAAGCCATGCGAGTGCGAGCTTCTGAAGTCGATGAGCCTTCTGCGCAGAAATCGCTTCAAGTGGGTCCCCGAATTTTCGAGAACTTCTACTTTTCACTTCTATGAAGGTGATCTTCTTCTCTGGCGAGATAGCTACCAGGTCCAGCTCGCCCGCTTTAATCCTCCAGTTGCGATCTAAGACTGTGTAACCGCGTGATTGGAGATAGTGAAAAACCGCATCTTCACCCGCTGCGCCAAGAGTTTGATTTCTCATAATGCTGCGCAGGGTAAAGGAGGGCAAGCGTTGAACGAGTTACCCGATTAGCCATATGTGGAGAAGAGAGAGTTGTTGAAAAGTGTGGCTACTTTTCTAGAAGTGCAGCGACATTGGCGAAACTTTTTCTGTGGATTGGGGTAATGCCAAGATCGCTCATAGCCGCTGTGTGGATAGCTGAGCTATACCCCTTGTGTGAAGCGAATCCATATCCAGGGTATTTCGCATCCATCTCGATCATGATCCGATCTCTGTGGACCTTGGCGATGATCGATGCTGCACTAATCGAGATTGCTACTTGATCACCCTTCCAGATTCCAAGGGTGGGCATATCTAATCCTTCAATGGCATAGCCGTCAGTCAATACATAATCGGGCGTTGTAGTAAGTGCGGTAACTGCTCGTCTAAATCCTGACAAATTAGATTTGTGTAGTCCTACTTCATCAATCTCTTCACTCGATATCTCAATAATCGAAAGTGCCAATGATTCTTCTTGAACAACATCGAAGAGTTCATCGCGTAACTTGGGTGATAACTCTTTTGAGTCGCGCACACGCGAAAGTGAAGGCGCAAAAGGATCTTTGAGAATAACTGCCGCTATAACGAGCGGACCGGCACAAGGACCACGACCAGCTTCATCTACGCCAGCGATATGAACCATTCCAGCTTGGCGAAGAGTCTGCTCGATCGCTGCCATGAAATTACTTCTTAACTGCTACCTTCGATAAATCGTGACCAACAGATAAGAAGGTTAGATGCTTAAGAGGCCAGACGGTAACAAATGCACGTCCCACTACATCAGGAAGTGGAACCATTCCTTTGTGAATATCATCTGTGTGAAATCTTGAATCCGCTGATGCGCCGCGATGATCGCCCATCACCCAGATAAAACCTTTAGGCACAATGACTTTAAATGTAGAGTCACTCGGTTTATTTCCTGTAAAGATATAAGGCTCATTGATCGGTGTGCCGTTAACGGTTAAGCGTCCCTTTGCATCGCAGCAGATCACAGTGTCTCCACCGACTCCAACAACGCGTTTAATCAAATACTGCTTGGCGGGATCGGGCAAAATTCCCACCGTAACAAGAGCATTCTTGATTGCCACAACAGGTTTAGATCCTGTCTCACCTGGAGCTTGGCCTAGCCAATTTGCCGGATCCTTGAAGACAACAACTTCACCACGTTTAATATCGGTAAAGAAGTTGGCAAGTTTATTGACAGCGATACGATCGCCAATTTTGAGTGTGTTCTCCATCGAACCAGATGGGATGAAGAAGAAGTGAATCAGGAAAGTTTTCACGAGAATAGAAACAACCAAGGCCGAAATGACAATGATCGGAACTTCTCGAAACAGTGAGCCCCGCTTAGGAAGGCGCATAAAAACTTAAGCTTCTGGGGTTGCTTCTGGAGTTGCTTCGACTACAGCTTCTGGAGCTGGAGTTTCGACAACCGCAGTTTCTGGGGCTGAGACTTCAACTTCATTCACGACTGGAGCTGGAACCACTGCCTCCTGAACACTTTCAAAGGCTGGGACATCTTCGACGATAAATGAACCGCCAACGCCGCGCTTCTCTTTGATCTTTGCAGCCTTGCCGCGTAGATCGCGAAGGTAGTAGAGCTTCGCGCGACGAACATCGCCACGACGAACCATCTCGTACTTTTCAATAACAGGTGTGTGTACTGGGAATGTACGTTCTACTCCAACGCCGTAAGCAAGCTTGCGGATTGTGAATGTCTCGCGAACACCAGAACCCTGGCGACGGATAACGAGTCCTTGGAAGAGCTGGATACGGCTCTTGTTGCCCTCGATAACACGAACGTGGATCTTGATCTCATCTCCAGGACGGAAGCTAATAAGGTCCTTGCGGAGTGAGGCAGCATCGACTGCGTCTAACACGTTCATCTATGGGTCCTAACGTTCTTGAAAATATCGAGTCGCAGGTCTGCCTGCGAAGACCCAATCCTGCCACAAAGGGGGCTGATCACCCAATTTGCGTTACGAGCACCCCGTGCAGGGCTGGGCCCGCTGCGATCAACATCTCTTTGCCGGCAACCCCGCCATTGCGCCCGGTCACGATCGCTCCAGCTTCGGTGGCTATAAGCCCGCCTGCGGCGAGATCCCACTCATTGAGGTCCATTTCGAAGTACCCATCGTAGGCGCCGGATGCAACATGGCAGAGGTCGACAGCTGCAGCTCCACCTCGGCGAATATCGCGGACCCTTGGAATTAAGGAACGAACAAACTCTGCCTGGCCAACCCGCTTCTCAAGTGAGTACGAGAATCCTGTGCCGAGCAGGGCGCGATCTAAAGTGATCGGATCTTTGCAACGGATTGGGGCGCCGTTGAGCTTCGCTCCACCGCCACGAGTGGCGCTCCAGAGCGAGTTAATTGTTGGAGCATTTACAACGCCAACAACGACACCATCCTTATCCTTTGCAGCGATAGAAACATTCCACCCAGGCAGGTCGTAAAAGTAATTGACGGTTCCATCGAGTGGATCGATGACCCATGTGATCCCGGATGTACTTGGTCGTGATGCGCCTTCTTCTCCGATGATTCCATCGTCAGGACGAGCTGCAAGCAAGCGCTCAACAATCAACTTCTCGCTTGCATGGTCCATCTGCGTAGCGAAATCAACGGCTGAACTCTTCTGGTTAATATCGAAATTACTTGGCCTTTGAAGAAGCAAGTTAGCTGCCTCATGCGATACCTCGATCGCTAGCCGAAGGAGCTCGTTCAGGTCTATAGATTTTTCGCTCATGTCTCTATCGTAGCGTTACGGGGTTCTAGGCGAGAGAATCGCTATTCTTTGCCCATGACAGATCTGAGACTCGTTGGTCGCTCCGAGGATGGCACCGAGCTTGAGCTCACCGATCAAGATGGAAATAATTTCTCACTTCGCATTAGTGACCATCTTCGCGCAACAGTCAATCAACCTCGACTCGTCGCAGTTACCTCGACCGATGAAAAGAACTTCACCACGGTAAAAGAGATTCAATCTAGACTTCGCGCAGGTGAGTCAGCTGATTCAATCGCACGTGCAACTGAATGGGATCTTGAGAAGATCGACAGATTCTCTGGACCTATTATGCAAGAGCGCGCCTTCGTCATTGGCCAAGCACTTGCAACCTCGCTGCGGCGTGATCCGCACTCTCCAACCTTGATGGCCGCTGCAATTGCACAACTCGCTCCGCGTGGTGTTGATATGCAACTCGTTGAGTGGAATACGTGGCGACGTGATGATGGCCTCTGGAACATCATCCTCTCGTACCCAATCTCAACAGGTGCTGGTGTTGCTAACTGGGCCTTTGATACAACTAACCGAACTCTTGTTAGCGAAGATGATGGTGCGCGTTGGATCAGCGGTGAAGAGAAACCTTCGCGGCCGTCCACTCCTTCTCATGGAATGGTCTTTCCGACAGAGAATGCAACTCCAGCTCCAAGGCTAGTAGCTGTAAAACCTGAAGAGCCAATTCGAATCTCATCTCATCCAACAGAGCTTGAGGCAGGCATTGAATCATCCTCAAAGAGTGATGCGACGCGGGAAGAATTAGAACCTGAAGCAAAGCGCGATGGAGTCACGAAGAGAATTCGCATCCCATCATGGGATGACATTATGTTCGGTAAGAAATCAGAGGAATCTGAACCTCGTCCTGAGTAAATCCTCCGTGATGGCCAACCATCATTCCCTCTTTAGCTGCAATCGCTGGATCTAAGAGAACAATTCCTTCTCGCGGAACGGCGATGAGATCGCCCATGCGATCAAGAGAATCTTCTGTAACGCCCTTACCAAAGAGTTGGCTGGCATCATCTTTTGTGAAGAGCTCGACGCTCTCACCAAAGTGCGCCTGCCAGAGCGCCTTCGTATCAGCGACGCTTCCGTCTCGCAGATAGATATGTCGAGCGCGAGCTTCTCCCCCGATAAGAGTCACATTATCTAAGAGTTGATTTCCCTCACCTAGAACAATCTTCTGTGTTGCATTAACCATTCCATGATCTGCAGTGAGATAGATCTGGGTCTGCCCAGGCAACTTTTGGAGAAGCCCTTCAAGAAGTTCGGAAACGATTCCCAAGGCGCTCATCCACGAATCTGATCCGACGCCATCTTTATGGCCCGCTACATCAAGAGTGTTGAGATAAATGTAGGAGTATGAACCTTCAGCACTGTGTGCACCCGCAGCTTTCTCCACCATATCCGAAATATGGTTTGCACCGAGATAATGCGCTCCCCGCATTCCTGCACGAGTAAATCCACTGCCTTCATAACGTTTCTCTGCGATATGTGAGATCTTCAAGCCATCTTCAATCGCGCGCTCATAGAGGGTTGGCACTTTCTGCCAGATCAACGGATCTACTCGCTCATCCCACTTCAGTGCATTGAGCAAACGTCCTGGCTCACCAGATCGTGGAACGCGAACGGTATAGCCCAACATTCCGTGTTCACCGGGGTGCACCCCAGTGCCGAGGGAGACCAAATTTGTTGCAGTCGTACTAGGAAAATCTGAATTGAGTGGTTCATGCTCAGTGAAGTTCTTAAATAGTGGAAACTCTCCACGATATTTCTGCAGCGCTTTAAACCCAAGGCCGTCAATCAGAACGAGAGCAGTTCTCTTATTCTCTTCAAAAGCTAAATGATTTCTCGCTCCAGCAAGTCCGAGTGCAGCAAAGATTGATTGTGAGAGTTCGGCTAATCCGAAACCCTCATTCTCCAGATCTGCGCCCACCATGGAGATATCATCCCATCCATCGTGTGCCCGATCTACAAAAGCTGAGGCCTACGTCACCAAGATTGCTCTTATCCGATGGGAAACGAGTCGCTGCGCTTATTTTCACAGTTAAGTTGGCAAGATACGCACCATGGCAACTAAGACCCCTAAAGCCGTTCTCCCAAAACCAGGTGAGAACCCAGGAAAGATCGTCGATATCGATGTCTCTTCAGAGATGTCCGAATCTTTCCTTGAATATGCATATTCAGTTATTTATTCACGTGCACTACCTGATGCTCGCGATGGATTGAAGCCAGTACAGCGACGCATCCTTCATATGATGTTTGATATGGGCCTTCGTCCAGATAAGGGCCACGTGAAGTGTGCTCGAGTTGTTGGTGAAGTAATGGGTAAGTTGCACCCACACGGTGACGGTGCGATCTACGACGCAGCAGTGCGCCTTGCTCAACCATTCACCACTCGCCTGCCACTGATTGATGGCCACGGAAACTTTGGATCACTCGATGCTGGTCCTGCCGCGATGCGTTACACAGAAGCTCGTCTCGCACCTGCAGCACTTGCGATGGTCAATGAGTCTGATGAGAACACTGTTGATTTCGGCGGCAACTACGATGGGCAGCTTCTTGAGCCATTGGTCTTACCTGCTGCATTTCCAAATTTGCTAGTAAATGGCGCAACTGGAATCGCTGTTGGTATGGCGACCAATATGGCTCCTCACAATTTAGGTGAAGTTGTTGCCGCGACCAAGCATCTCATCGACAATCCCAAGGCGACGCTTAAAGCGTTGATGAAATTTGTTCCAGCTCCAGATTTTCCTACTGGCGGGGAAATCGTCGGTCTCGCAGGTCTCGAGGAGGCATATGCAACAGGACGAGGCTCCTTCAAAGTTCGTGCCACAGCGGTCGTTGAGAAGGTAACAGCCCGCAAGCAAGGAATTGTTATTACCGAATTCCCATTTAATATCGGACCTGAAAAAGTTGTTGAGAAGATTGCAGATCTCGTCAAGGCTAAGAAGATTCAGGGCATCTCAGATATCGTCGATCTCTCTGATGGACAGCAAGGAACGAAGGTTGTCGTCGAGATTAAGAACGGATATGAGCCTGAAGATATCCTCGAGAAGCTCTACAAGCTCACTCCCATGGAGGATCAATTCTCAGTGAATGCCGTTGCTCTCGTCAACGGTCGCCCAAAGACACTTGGACTGAAAGAACTATTGCAAGTATTTATCGATCACAGAATCGATGTTGTGCGACGCCGTTCAGAGTTCCGCCTCGGTAAGGCACAATCTCGCCTCAACCTTGTAGATGGACTGCTCAAAGCAATTATTGATATTGATAAAGTTATTAAGATCATTCGCGCATCCGAGGATGCAACAACAGCGAAAGCTGATCTGATTAAGTCATTTAAGCTTTCAGATGAGCAAGCGACCTACATCTTAGATATGCCGCTGCGCCGCCTTACCAAGATGAGCAAGCTCGAACTTGAGACTGAACAGAAAGAGTTGAGCACAGCCATCAAGGCTCTTCAAGCTCTTCTCTCATCTGAAGAGGCGATCCGCAAGCAAGTTTCTGCCGAGCTCACAGAGGTTGCAAAGAGCTTTGCTACACCGCGTCGCTCTCGTATCGGTGAATAACTTACTTCAGCATACTTTCAAGATCTGAAGCAAGTGCCTTTGAGGTGCTCACGCTGATATGTGAACCATCTCGATAAGCGTTGTGGCCTGCATATGTCGCGCTACAGATATTGCCGGTACATAAGAGATCTGAAAAATTCAGATAGTGAACACCTGTTTTCACAAGAGTATCTCTCGTCGAAAGAGTTGCGGCTGACCTGGTCAAAGAAAAATCACAGCGGCTCATTGAATCTGGATTCTTCGAGAGACAGTCCGCTACTGATTGTGGTGGGTGCGGAGAATCTTCGATGTAATAGATCGAGGATGCTGGTATCCCCAGTGCGTGATCAAACTGTGATTGACCTCGGGCATATAAGACTGGATAAGAACCAGGCTGGAGTAATGAATAGCGATACTCACTGTAGGCGGTGAGGATGACCTTTGAAGGGTGAAGAGATTTGATCCGTTCTGCAATGTATCTCTGCCACTTCGCACATGCGGTATCTGCAGTGCCATTTCGTACGGTGGGCAAGAATGATGCGGGGCAGGATGATTTAGTCAGAGAGAGAAGCTTCCAATGGTTCAAAATCGCGACCGTATTGAGAGCATCGAACCATTGCGCCGCGTGGGAGTCCCCGGCAAGCACTACCAAGGTCTGGGATTGCCTATCGCCATAGATGCATTCAGATGGTGGCGCAGATATACCGAATTCGAGATGGCATTTATCATGATAAATAATTGGTACCGAGAGGTCGATCGTCACCTGTGAATTCTGTGCAGTTGCACTCACAAAGTTTGTGGTTCCAAAGACGATCGCAGCAACTCCCATAAGTGCGATCCCCCAGCTCGGTAGGCTCATGGAAAGTTTTGAACGGTAACGGAAGGGGTTCTCAATCCAACGAGAGATGAGATAACCACTAAGAATTGATCCAGCAGCAATAAGAATTTGAGTCGTTGCGCTCAAACCTTGGTAGCGACTTAACGCAATGACAACGAGTGGCCAGTGGATGAGATAGATAGAGAATGAGATTTCACCAAACCAAGCAAGGATCGGCTCCCACGTAAATGTAGAGCGAGCAATCAAAATTGCCATCGCTCCAGCCACTGGGATCAAGGTAGTGACTCCAGGTACCGCGAGATCACTTCCAATCAACAGAACGCTAAGAAGCACTGTGAGCCATCCAGAGATTGCAATCAATTTCGCGCCTCGTGGAGCTCTGGCTCCCTGAGTAAATACTGCAATAACAATTCCAGCTAAGAACTCCCATGCCCTTGAGAAGGGAAGATAGAAAGAGTTCACTGCAGCAATCTGGGTGTACCAGAGAGCAAAAATAGTTGAGAGAGCAAAAGCAACTAGTACTAATTTCTTTCGCGCTTTAAAGAGGAGCAAGAAGAGGATTGGCCAGAGAAGATAGAACTGCTCTTCAACTCCGAGTGACCAATAATGCAGATACGGGGTCGGACTCATCGATTGATTGAGGTAATCATTACCTTGTGCTGCAAAGCGAAGGTTTCCCGCAAAGAAGGTAGTTGCCAAGCCATCGAAACCAAATCGTTTCAAAGAGATGGGTGCGAGAAAAAGACGAGCAAGGAGCGCAGTGAGTGCGATGACGAAGAGTGATGCGGGCAGTATGCGCTTTGCGCGCCTTCGATAGAAATCAATGATCTGGCTCTTAAAAGTTCCCTCTGATCTCGACAAACGCTCTGTTATAACAAAGCCTGAGATGACAAAGAAGATATCGACTCCGAGAAATCCACCCTTGAATTCCTTGAGCTGAAGGTGGAAGAGAAGAACTGCTAAAACAGAGAAGCCACGAAGCGCTTGGATATCTCTGCGCTTCATGGCTTGAACTCTAGAGCCTAACTTCTTACGCGTCGATACGATCTCGATCGATTTCAGCAGTTGCGATGAACTCCTTGCGTGGCGCAACATCGTTGCCCATCAAGAGCTCAAACATCGCCTCTGCCGCAGTGGCATCGTTCATCGTGATGCGTCGGAGCGTGCGCTTATCTGGATCCATGGTGGTCTCGCGAAGTTGATCAGCATCCATCTCGCCAAGGCCCTTGTATCTCTGTACCGGCTCTTTCCAGCGCTTTCCATTCTTTGTGAGATCAGCGAGGGTTCGCTTCATCTCATCATCAGAGTAGGTGTAATGGACTTCTCCACGCTTTCCACCGACAACATCGATGCGATGCAATGGAGGGATCGCAGCAAAGACTCGGCCATCTTCGATAAGAGGGCGCATGTAACGACAGAGCAGAGTGAGAAGCAAGCAGCGAATATGTGCACCATCAACGTCAGCATCTGACATCAGAATGATTCGACCGTACCTTGCATCATCGAGGCTAAATGACTTTCCAGATCCAGCTCCGATAACTTGAATGATCGAGGCACATTCAGTGTTCTCAAGCATCTGAGAGAGTGAGGCCTTCTGGACGTTGAGGATCTTTCCGCGAATTGGCAAGATCGCTTGGAACTCAGAGTTACGAGCAGCTTTTGTAGTCCCGAGCGCAGAGTCGCCCTCAACGATAAAGAGTTCAGTGCGGCCTGTGTCATCCGAGCGACAATCTGAGAGCTTCGTCGGAAGAGAAGATGACTCAAGAGCATTTTTACGACGCTGAAGATCTTTGTGGGCACGAGCAGATACACGTGTGCGTGATGCATTCGCAATCTTCTCGAGGATTGATCTGCCGGTCGCCTTTTCGATGCGCTTGGTTGTATTGAAGAATTTTTCCATCTCTTCAGCAACAACAGCTGCAACAATCTTTGAAGCAGCAGCAGTTCCAAGAACCTCTTTTGTCTGTCCTTCAAACTGTGGCTCAGACATACGAACTGTCACAACGGCTGTAAGTCCTTCGAGGACGTCATCTTTGATGACATCGGCCTCGTTGTTCTTAAGAGTCTTCGTAGAGCGCAGGACATCATTCATCACTTTGGTAATAGCTTTTTCAAAGCCTTGGGTATGTGTTCCACCCTTTGGGGTCGAGATAATATTTACAAACGAGGAGAAAGTTGAGTCGTAACCATTACCCCATTGCATGGCAATATCTACGCCCATAGTTCGATCAACCTCAGTTGGCATCATGTGCCCTTTTTCATCTAAGACAGGGACAGTCTCTGTGTAATCGCCGCTGCCAGAGAGGCGAATGACATCTCCCACTGGTTCATCAGGGCGCAAGAATGAGCAGAACTCTGAAATTCCACCTTTATGGAAGAAGGTCTCAGATGTCTTTGTCTTCGTACGGTTATCGTTAACGATCAGGGTGAGGCCAGGAACGAGATAAGAAGTTTGGCGTGCGCGGGCGTAGATATCTTCGATTGAAAGTTCTGCCTCTTTCAGGAAGATCTGGCGATCAAACCACCACTTCACACGTGTTCCAGTGACCTTCGCAGCAACCTTACCTATCTGACGAAGCCCCGAAGATTCTTCAAATGGTGCCTTAGGTCCATCTCCATCGAAGATTCCAGCATTTCCGCGTTGGAATGACATCCAATAAATCTTTCCGTTGCGATCAACTTCTACATCAAGTCTGGAGGCAAGTGCATTTACTACAGATGCACCAACGCCATGCAATCCGCCAGATGCTGCGTATGAACCGCCGCCGAACTTTCCGCCTGCGTGCAATTTTGTAAAGACAACTTCAACACCTGTAAGACCGGTCTTCGGCTCTTTATCAACTGGAATTCCGCGGCCATTGTCATGCACTTCAACAGATCCATCAGATTCAAGATTAATTTCAATACTGGTACAGAATCCAGCGAGTGCTTCATCTACAGAGTTATCGATGATCTCCCAGAGGCAGTGCATAAGTCCACGCGAGTCAGTAGTACCGATATACATACCGGGGCGTTTGCGTACGGCATCTAGTCCTTCAAGGACTGAGAGATCTTTGGCGGTATATTCATTATCGGCCGAGACCTCATTATTACTTTTAGTTGCCACGGGTGCAGAGGCTATCTCTCAGCGCCCCCAAATCGGCCCATTACGCGCCGTCTGAGGGGATATTTCCAGATTTAGTACTTGATGGCTCTCCATCGAGGGAGAAATCACTGCGAATCTCTCGCATTTTCTTAGAATTGAAGAAATATATTGTTTTTAACGCGCGCGGGAATATCCATTCATGATTTACTGTTCCAGTACAGCATAAGATTATGCATACAGGCCCGAAGAAGGAGTACAGATGTCAGAGCAGTTGATTCTCGAACCAACACCACTGAACGCTGTCGATCGTTGCGATCGTTGCGGAGCTCAGGCATATGTTCGTGCAACTTTGCTCAATGGCGGAGAACTTCTCTTCTGCGCACATCACGCTAAGCAATATGCCGAAGGTCTTAAGCCAGTTGTTGCTGCAATCCAAGATGAGACATCAAAGCTCACCGCAACTGCATCTATTAGCTCTGAGGACGAATAACCTTCTCTAGCTAGATCTTTTAATCCAGATAGTCGCGCAATACCTGCGAACGAGATGGGTGACGAAGCTTCGACATTGTCTTCGATTCAATCTGACGGATACGTTCACGCGTAACTCCGTAGACCTTTCCAATCTCATCAAGAGTCTTTGGTTGTCCATCAGTAAGACCAAAGCGCATCGCTACTACTCCGGCTTCACGCTCTGAGAGGGTGTCAAGAACTGAGTGAAGTTGCTCTTGGAGCAATGTAAATGAGACCGCATCAGCAGGAACGATCGCCTCTGAATCTTCAATGAGATCTCCGAACTCAGAATCTCCTTCTTCACCAAGAGGTGTGTGAAGCGAGATTGGCTCGCGGCCATACTTCTGAACTTCAACAACCTTTTCAGGGGTCATATCGAGTTCTTTAGCGAGCTCTTCTGGGGTCGGTTCGCGGCCAAGATCTTGAAGCATCTGGCGTTGTACGCGAGCAAGCTTGTTAATGACTTCAACCATATGTACTGGGATACGAATGGTACGAGCCTGATCGGCCATCGCACGGGTAATCGCCTGACGGATCCACCATGTGGCATAAGTCGAGAACTTGTAACCCTTGGTGTAATCGAACTTCTCAACTGCGCGAATCAAACCGAGGTTACCTTCTTGAATGAGATCCAAGAAGAGCATTCCACGGCCGGTGTAGCGCTTTGCAAGGGATACCACCAGACGTAGGTTCGCTTCGAGCAAGTGGTTCTTTGCACGCTTTCCTTGCAGTACTAGCTGCTCATATTCGCGCTTAAGTTTCTTATCCAACTTCTTATCGAGGAAGATCTTCTCTTCGGCAAATAGGCCAGCTTCAACCTGAAGTGATAGCTCAACTTCCATCTCAGCATTGAGAAGTGGGACGCGGCCAATGAGTTTGAGGTAATCCTTAACAGGGTCTGCTGTGGCACCGGCCGTGAGAACTGTCTGTACTGGAGCATCATCTTCTTCAGAGTCTTTAATGGTGAATGCATTCTCTTCATTCTGAGATTCTTCAGCGACGTTAACGACGCGGATCTCATTCTCTTTCTCTTCCGTAGCAACAATCTCAGTTACTTCTTCAACGAGTGTCTCTAAATCTTCGAGTTCAACTTCTTCGAGTTCAACTTCTTCCCCATCGATCTTCGTAACGATCGGCTTTCCACCTTTAGTTGCAACTGCCGCAGTAGCTGCTGCCTTTGGATTTTTTGCCGCTTCAGCAGCAAGACGCTTCGCTTCAAGTTCAGCTTTTGTCGGAAATAGTTTGCGACCAGCAGCTTTCTTTTCAGCTGCGGTTTGCGCTTCTTTTGCTTTCGCTAATTTCAGTGCTTCGAGTTCTGCCTTTGTAGGAAATTTACGTGGACCTGCAACAACTTTCTTTGCAACTGCTTTCTTTGCAGGCGCCTTCTTAGCGGGAGCAGCTTTCTTAGCCGCTACCTTTTTTACAACGCTCTTTGTTGCTGCCTTTTTGGCTAGCTTTGGCGCTGCTTTCGCGCCGTTTTTGGGCGCACTTGTTCCAGGCACAGGACATCCTTTTGTTTATCTGACTCACTGTCGGGTCAGGAAAGTTGCTTGGCTATATTATAAATTGTCCACAGGGTAAATTGCACATCCAAAGGAGTTATTCGAGGTGTTTTGATCCCTCAAGGAGCGCTCTTCGGAGGAAATCTCCCACCGTTTCGACCTCAATGAGGAAACCATCATGGCCAAATGGAGAGTTCAAGCGCTCGATAGGGGCGGCTGTAGGCGTAAGTTCGGCGATCTCCTCTTGGAGCCGGGGTGGGAAGAGGCGATCTGTCTCAATAGCCATCACAAAGGTCGGGACGGTCACGGTAGCGAGCGCAGCAGCCACACCCCCGCGCCCACGGCCAACATCATGGGAGTTCATGGCATCGGTAAGAGAGATGTAGGTATTGGCATCAAAGCGCTGAGCCAACTTATCCGCATGATGATCAAGGTATGACTCAACCGCCCAACGCCCGGTGGAGTCTCCCTGGAGCTCGCGACCAAAGCGAACATCCATCTCTGACTCGGTGCGATAGGTCAGGTGAGCGATCCTTCGAGCAATACCCATGCCATTGATGGGGCCTTCAGCTTGCTCATAGAAGTCACCATCGTTGAAATGTGGATCGGTCTGGATAGCGCGTATCTGAATAGATGCTGTTGCAATCTGATCTCCGGTTGCCACAGCCGATGAACCGATCGTTGCAATTGCGCCAACGCGATCTGGGTGGGTAATCGCCCACTCTAAAGAACGCATCCCGCCCAACGAAGGCCCAACTGATAGAACAAACTTTTTGATTCCTAGGCGGTCAGCGAGTGCGACCTCGGCTGCAACCATGTCGCGAATTGTGATGCGAGGAAAACGTGAACCCCAACGTTTGCCATCAGGAGCGAGCGATGATGGCCCAGTACTCCCCTGGCACCCACCAATCACATTGGGGCAGATGACGAAATATTTATCAGTATCTAAAGGTAATCCTGGCCCGACCATCGATGGCCACCATCCGTTGACATCTGCCCAGCCCGTGAGTGCATGGTTAACCAAGATGGCATTATCCCGATTGGAGTTGAGCGAGCCCCACGTTTGATAGGCGAGAGTGAGATCCTCAATCACTTCACCTGATTCAAGTTCGAGATCTCCGATTTTTTGGAATAGCCGATCTCCGGGTTCATGGTCCTCAAACCAGGCCCCGGAGACTCGACTACTCACATTGGTCATGACTTATATTCTCTACTAGATAGCGGAGAAGCCACCTTCAATATCGGCCTTGATATCTTCGATATTTTCGATGCCTACTGAGAGGCGAATCAACCCAGGTGTCACACCTGCCGAGATCTGCTCTTGCGGTGTCAGCTGTGAGTGGGTCGTAGAAGCTGGATGGATAACCAGTGAACGCACATCTCCAATATTCGCTACATGGGAGTGCAGCTTCAGCGCTTCCACAAATTTCTTTCCAGCTTCGATGCCGCCCTTAATCTCAAAGGAGAGGACTGATCCGCTTCCCTGCGGGGCATACTTCTTAGCAAGGGCGTTATAAGGCGATGATGCAAGAGATGCATAGTTCACACTCAAAACTTCAGGACGGGCTTCAAGCCACTTTGCCAAGGTTTGCGCATTTGAAACATGGCGCTCAATGCGAAGTGAGAGAGTCTCAAGTCCTTGAGCAAGTAACCACGCATTGAATGGGCTAACAGCAGCTCCAGTATCGCGCAGAAGTGTGAGGCGAATCTTGAAGATGTAGGAGAGGTTTGCTCCAAAGGCAGATCCGACTCCAAGAGCCTGTGCATAGACAAGGCCGTGATACGAAGGATCTGGCTCATTAAATCCAGGGAACTTCGCAGCATGCTTTGCATAGTCAAAATTGCCGGCATCAACGATTGCCCCAACGACTGAATTTCCGTGGCCTGATAAGAACTTCGTTGCTGAGTGAACAACTACATCCGCGCCATGTTCAATCGGGCGAATCAAGAATGGTGTTGCAACAGTGTTATCGACGATCAAAGGCAGTCCAGCGTCGTGGGCAACCTTTGCAACTGCAGCAATATCTAAGATCTCATTCTTTGGGTTCGAGATGGTCTCACCAAAGAGGGCCTTTGTATTTGGGCGGATCGCCTTCTTCCAAGATTCTGGATCTGAGGCATCTTCAACAAAAGATACTTCGATACCAAATTTTTTAAAGGTGTAGTGGAAGAGGTTATAAGTACCGCCGTAGAGCGCAGGGGAAGAGACGATGTGATCGCCCGCCTCTGCCACGTTGAGTAAGGCATACGTTGTTGCGGCAGAACCAGAGGCGACGAGCAATGACGCTACCCCGCCTTCAAGAGATGCAATCCGTTGCTCAACTGCATCTTGAGTTGGGTTCATGATGCGGGTATAGATATTTCCAAGTTCAGCTAGACCAAAGAGATCTGCTGCATGCTTTGTATCGCGGAATTGATAGGCAGTTGTCTGATACAACGGAAGTGCACGTGCACCTGTTGTTGGATCTGGAACTTGGCCGGCATGGACTTGACGTGTTTCAAATGATGCTTTTGCTGGATCGAACGACATATCTCACTCCTTAAGTGAATACAGGAGGGTCATCTCATTATGGATATGCCAATGCATATTCATATTCTCTATCTGACCCACGCTTGCCGCTGCACTGTGCTAGCGACCTGGTCTTCACCCGGAGCACCCCACCGTGGTGGAGGGTTGCCGTCCAGTAAGCCGGGGCTAAACACTGGAACTCATGACCTGGGGAAATTGTAAAGGCTTAGTTCGTCTCAGTCCAATGCGAGGTAATCGGCAATCTGCGATCTTTGCCGAAGGCGCGCCCTGAGACCTTCGGGCCAGGTGGATATTGGCGACGCTTATATTCGGCGCGGTCCACCATGCGAATCGTTCGCATCGCCAGCTCTTGGCTAAAACCTGCATCGAGTAAGCCTTCAAGGCCGCCATCGTGATCAATGTAAATAGTGAGCATGCGATCTAGCGTTGGGTAATCCGGTAGCGAATCGCTATCTTTTTGGCCCGGACGAAGTTCAGCAGATGGCTCTTTATTAATGGAGTTCTCAGGGATCGGCGCAACTTCACCGCGGCGCAGGGCCTCGGCATTTCGCCATTTCGCAATTGCCCATACCTCCATCTTGAGAAGATCTTTGATCGGCGCATAACCGCCAACTGCATCTCCATACAAGGTTGAGTATCCGACAGCTAACTCTGATTTATTTCCAGTAGCGAGAACGAGGTGCCCATCTTGATTGGAGAGCCCCATCAACGTGGTTCCGCGAACACGTGCTTGAACATTCTCTTCAGCAAGCCCTGTTAAACCAATGTTCTGCAAGAAGCTATCAACCATTGGCTGGATTGGGATAGTTGAGTAATGCAGGCCGATGCGATCTGCCGAATCTTTTGCATCACTCAGTGAGTGATCACTGGAGTATTGGCTTGGCAGAGATACGCCATAGACCCTGCGTGCACCAATTGCATCTGCAGCTATTGCGGCTACGACTGCTGAATCGATTCCGCCAGATAGGCCAAGCAGTACGCTCTTAAATCCATTCTTCTCAACATAATCACGAAGACCTACAACGACCGCCTGCCAGATTTCGCCAGCATCCTCACGGCGCACTGCAATACCTGGTGTGAGAGCTTTGTAGGCAGCGAGCGCAGATTCACTTAAGACGATATCTGGATCTGATGTTGCTACCGCAGCATCAATATCGACAACCATTAACCCATCATCAAATTGCGGGGCGCGGGCGATGAGAGCTCCACTTGCATCTGCAATAACGGTATCTCCATCGAAGACAAGATCATCTTGGCCACCTGTCATATTGACATAGGCGAGAGGTGCACCAATCTCGCGGGCACGTTGCGAGACAAGGGCCGCTCTGCGATCATCTTTATCTCTCTCAAAGGGGCTTCCATTAGGGACTACCACGAGGCCAGGTTTGCGGGCAGCGAGATCTGCTACAGGTCCTTCGTAGTGCCAGATATCTTCACAGATGGCGATGCCGACATCGATTCCGTGCAATCGAAAGATTAATGATTCTGTACCTGGTACGAAATTACGGAACTCATCGAAGACTCCGTAGTTAGGCAGATGATGTTTAATATAACGAGCGACGATCTGTCCGCGATGAATAAGTGCCACAGCATTTTGTGGTGAACCGTTCTCACTCTGATCAAGGTAGCCAACAACAGCAGTGATCTGTGGGGCGATCTCCCCAATCGAGTCAGCTACTTCTGCAATCGCCTTTCGGGATGCCTTACGGAATGTGGCGCGAAGTGCGAGATCTTCTACGGGGTAGCCGGTGAGGACCATCTCAGGAAAGATGAGCAGATGTACCCCTGCTGCCTGTGCCTTCTGCGCATAATCGAGTATCAGGGCGCGATTAGAGATCAGATCCCCCACTGTTGGGTTGATCTGAGCAAGCCCTATTCGAAGCTGCGCGCTCGTGCTATTCACAGAGACCAGCCTACAGGGGCTACTATTTCCACATTCCTCTTTATGGGGCGACTCTTTATGAGGCAACGGAGACCATTTTGGCTTCGATTGCGAGAAGGGATTACTCATGCGCGTTACAACCTCAGATCTTGCTGCTCGCAAGAAGCGTGGCGAGAAGTGGGCGATGCTCACCGCTTACGACTCCATGGTTGCCAATATCCTCGACGGGGCCGCAATACCTGTGCTCCTTGTAGGTGATTCAGCAGGCAATAACTTCCTTGGCGAAGAGAACACAATTCCAGTGACCGTTGATGAACTCATCTCACTCTCCCGCGCGGTCGTTCGCGGATCGCAATCTGCGATGGTCGTTGCAGATTTCCCCTTTGGCTCTTATGAGAGTGGTCCTGAATTAGCGCTGGCCACAGGTATTCGATTCTTCAAAGAGGCGAAGGTCCAAGCGGTAAAGCTTGAAGGTGGCGCAAAGGTTGTGCCTCAAATCCAGGCGCTGATAGCTGCTGGAATTCCTGTTATGGGCCACCTTGGTTTAACACCTCAATCCGTTCATGCATTGGGTGGATTTAAAGTGCAGGGCCGAGGTGCAGATGGCGAGCGGATCAAAGCCGATGCGCGTGCCCTTGCTGCCGCCGGCGTCTTTGCAATCGTTCTTGAATTAGTGCCGGCCGAACTTGCTGCCGAGATAACTGCCGAGCTTTCAATCCCAATTATTGGAATTGGCGCCGGTAAAGATACAGATGCCCAAGTACTCGTCTGGACTGATCTCATGGGCTTGACCGTTGGGGCGCCAAAGTTCTCCAAGGCCTATCTCGATGGTCGCGCACTCATCACCGAAGCTGCCAAGCGATGGGCGAAAGATGTCACTTCAGGAGAATTTCCGGGAGCAGATCAGACCTTTCACTAAATAAGCCCCTAATTCAATAAGGGCAATTAAGGTTCACCTCATGACAAGGTTCGCTCCATGATGAGGCTCACGGTATGAAGAAATTTGCGCTCGATCTCTCCCCTCTTAAAAAGTATCGGGAGCTTCGCCTTCTCTTCGCATCAGGACTCATTACCCGACTTGGCTCGATGGTTACCTATGTAGCGCTCCCCTTCCAGATCAAGGAGCTGACCAATTCATATGTTGCGGTCGGACTCATGGGGGCGGCCCAGATAATTCCACTGATCGTCTTTAGCCTCTACGGCGGAGTGCTTGCCGATTCCCTCGATCGCAAGAAGATGATCTTCATAACCGAGTTCGGCTCCCTCGCCCTTTCTACCCTCTTGCTCTTTAACTCACTTCTCCCTAAGCCCCATTTAATCCTGCTCTACTTCATTGCTGCAGGCTTCACATCCCTTGATGGGCTTCAGACGCCGAGCCTCTCTGCAATCGTTCCAAGAATTGTTGATCACGACGATATGCCATCAGTAACTGCTCTCATGGGTATTCGCTGGCAAGTGGGTGCTGTGGTTGCTCCGGCAATCGGTGGAATCATGATCTCAACTCTTGGTGTGAAATCTGCCTACATCATGGATGTAGTGACCTATGTGCTTTCATTGATTCTCATCTTCCGAATGAAGCCGGTGCCCCCTAGTGAGAAAGCCACGCCCGCTTCACTCTCATCACTTGTTGAAGGTGTTAAATATGCGGTTGCTCGAAAAGATTTAATGGGCACATACGTCATCGACTTTGCAGCAATGTTCTTTGCAATGCCAAATGCGCTCTTCCCATTTTGGGCTGACCACATCCATGCCAGGTGGGCGCTCGGCCTCTTCTACTCAGCAGGAATTCTTGGAGCCATCATCGTCACTCTCACTAGTGGGTGGATGAAGAGTTACCCATTCCATGGACGAGCGATCACCTATGCCGCCCTGGGTTGGGCCGCAGCAATCGCCCTCTCTGCCATCACCAATAATCTCTGGGTCGTTCTCTTCTTCCTTGCAGTTGCAGGGGCATCGGATCAGGTCTCGGCGATGATGCGAGGAAATATCTGGAACCAATCGATCGCCGATGAGTATCGGGGAAGGTTGGCGGGAATCGAATTACTCTCCTATGCAGTCGGTCCGATGAGTGGCCAACTCCGAGCCGGAACCATGGCGGCATGGACCACCTTGCGCATTTCAGTCGCTGGCGGGGGGCTCATGTGCCTCGGATTTGTCACTTTGACAGCCAAATTAATGCCAGATTTCCTCAAATATGACGTTCGAACCAATAAATACGCCCTAGAAAAGCGAAATTCCCGATCTGAAGGCGAATAACTTTATATTTTTATTAGGTAGAAAGAATCTGCACTTTTCATCTCCAACATTGCATTGCAAAAAGTGCAGAAATGCATAAAAAATTAGAAAAATAATGTTGCGACACGCACTCGTTTTTTTATCGAAAATAGTGGCGCATTCCTCTATTCAATGACACGATTCTCCTTGAACAGGTTCGGTGACGGATCGAACTATTCTGATAGGAGACTCATAATGGCTGCAGCTAAAAAAACTGCTCCAAAGCGTCGCAAGAAGGCCGCTGCAAAGAAGGCTGCTCCAGCAGCTAAGAAGGCAGCTCCAAAGCGTCGTAAGAAGGCCGCTGCAAAGAAGGCTGCTCCAGCAGCTAAGAAGTCAGCTCCAAAGCGTCGCAAGAAGGCCGCTGCAAAGAAGGCTGCTCCAGCAGCTAAGAAGGCAGCTCCAAAGCGTCGTCGTAAGAAGGCTGCTGCAAAGCCAGCT
>CAITVX010000026.1 GCA_903895995.1 uncultured Actinomycetes bacterium | reverse complement strand
GAGATTTCAGAACCCAATACAAGGTCAAGCCCTGGGCGAAGCCATTGAGTCGCTTCATCCCAACCACCAATGGTGTCGTGATCTGTCAGGGCGAGCGTTGTTACTCCTTGTGAAAGCGCCTTGTTAACGAGTTCACTGGGACGATCAGTCCCGTCACTGAAGTTTGAGTGGGTATGGAGATCAATCTTCACTTGGAATTTCTTCCTAAGACAAAGATTGAACATCCAATCAAAATTCCGACAATTCCAGGGAGAATTCCAGCACTTGGCTTTTGATGAAGCCAGATCAGTGCGAAGATCGCAGCTACTGGTACCTCGAAGAAGACAATGAGAGATACAACAACAGGTGAAAGCCTTTTCAGCGCCAAATTAAACATCGTGTGGCCAAGAATTTGAGCGCCAATAACGAGCAAGAAGAGCCAGAGCCATTGGACTTTAGGGAATGCAATCACCGTTGATGAAGTAATAAAGATCATCGGTAGGGCGGTGAGGGCACAGACTCCGTAGCAGACCGTTGTGTAGGTCGAAGTTGAGATTGTGGCTTGAACCTTTGACCCGAACATCACATACGTTGCAGCGAGAGCTGCACATCCAATAGCGAAGAGATCCCCTTCGAATGCCCTCATTGAGAGATTGAAATCAACTCCTGTGATGACAAGTACAGAAGCAAATGCGACGGCCATTCCAAAGAGTGAGAGCTTGGCAATATGTCCACCTTGTGAACGAACATAGATCGCACTAAAGATTGGTTGTAGGGCAGTAAGTGCTGTGCCCGCCGCAACGCTGGTGAAGCGCATAGCCACAAAGAACCCGATGAAGTGAAGAGCGAGAAAGACTCCGGAGAGTGCGGCAATCGCAATTGCGCGGCGTTGCTCTGGAGTACTCCACTCTCTCTTGCGAAGTGCAAAGGGAGCCATGATGAGTGAGCCTGCAAGATTTCGCCAGAAGATCAGTGTCGGAACAGGCATGATGCTCTTGGCAATGAGCGGACCTGATGTTCCAATTCCAATAATCCCCAGTAAGAGAATAGGGATATCACGTCCCTTTGGCATGGCTGTGTGATCGTGTGTTTTGCTCATCACGAATCAGATTTTCTTAAAAGAATGAGAACCACAACATTGCGCCAACACATACTGCAACGATAGCAATAATAATTCCGTAGACAACGCTCATTGAATTCGAAGCTCTGAACTCACCCATGAGGCGCTTATCGCGCGAGATACCAAACATATAGAGCAAGAGTGGGAGAAGTAATACAGCATTAATAATCTGAGAGGCGATCAAGATAGTGATGAGCGGCGCACCAGGAATCAGAATGAGCGATGCTGCGAGGATTGTGATGATGCCAAATGTTGAGTAGAAAAGTGGCGCTTCTGAGTATGAATCATCGAGTGCTGCAGGGCGGCCAGTGAGATCGCTTATGGAGTACGCAGTTGATAGTGGAAGGATTGAGGCAGCAAGGAGTGCGGCTCCGATCAAACCAATCGCAAAGAGATCCTCCGCGAGAGTTCCAGCAAGTGGCTTGAGGGCAGCAGCAGCTTGCGATGCATCAGTGATATTTGTGATTCCGTGAGCGTTGAGAGTTGATGCACAGGTGACAATCACGAAGAAGCCGATAACTCCGGTGAGGAGGGAGCCTGTCCATACATCCACGCGCAGCAGCTTGAGATCATCTCTCGTTAGGCGCTTATCCACTGCATAGGACTGGATAAATGCAAGGCCCCACGGGGCAAGAGTTGTTCCCAGTGTTGCAGTCGCAAGATAGATCGCATCATGATTCAAAGGCATCGTTGGAAGAACAAGTCCCTTAAAGGCTGCGCCCCAATGCGGATGCGACATAAATCCAGCGATGACATATGCAAGAAAAACTGCGCACAGTGCAAAGAAGACTTTCTCTACACGTGCAAATGATCCACGTAGTACCAAGGCTGAGACAACAATTGCTGCGATAGGAACGCTAATGTAACGAGAGAGCCCAAAGAGCTGTCCAGCTGCCGCGATACCAGCAAACTCTGCAGTCATGGTTCCGATATTGGCGATAATGAGTGCGCTTGCACTCAGAATTCCAGAACGCGCGCCATACTTTTGACGCACTAATCCAAGGAGTCCTTGACGTGTGACAACTCCGATGCGCGCACCAAGATCTTGGAAGAGAATGAGTGCAATAGTTGAGATCAGCAGAACCCACATCAGCTGATACCCGTAGTGAGCTCCAAGTTGTGAGTAGGTCGTAATACCAGCAGGATCATCATCAGAGAGGCCGGCGAGCATTCCTGGGCCCATCACTCCAAGGAATGCAGCGATACGAATCTTCTTGGGAGAAGGGATCTTTAGCCCTGACTTCTCTTTAACATCGCTCATGCTCGGCCCTCATCATCTGTGAGAGCATCGACAAGGTCATCGGCAAGGATGCGACCGATGGGGCGTCCCTTTTCATCGACAACAACGATGGATGAACCACGGTTATTTGAGAACTCATCAATAACTTCATCAAGTGGGGCATCAATCTTCACTGCTGTTGGATAAGGGGCTGCAATCAGGCTCTCAATAAGCGCACTGGACTTCGCTGCTACAAGTTCAATGGTTTGAATATGGTCTACTAAACGGCCCTTGGAATCCACAACAAGTACGCCATCGACCACATCGCGTTCCTTATGCGCAATAAGTAGCTTGAGCGCAGTTTCAACAGTATCGCTCTGTTTAATAACGAGCATGTGAGTCGTCATGATTCCGCCTGCAAACTTCTCGTCGAATGAGATCAGTTCACGAAGCACCTTTGCCGTTGGCTTATCCATCTCGGCGAGGATCGCATCACGGTGCTCATCATCGAGGTCGCGCATAACTTCGGCAGATTCATCAGGTTCCATGAGAGATAAGAGTTCGGCTGCACGTACTGCCGGCAAACCACGGAGCAGACCTTGAAGGTCTTCCTCTTCCATCTCTTCGAGAGCATCAGCTGCAAGGTTTGGATCTAAGAGGTCAACAAAGGCACCTTGTTCACGGCCGGCAAGATCTTCGAGAAGGTCCGCAAGATCTGCAGGTCGCAGTTGTGCAAGTTTGGAACGTTGGCCAGCAGTTCGCACTACACCTGTGCCACTTGTGAGTGAAGCGATCGTCGCCCAATCGACAACATGATCAAAAGTTGGGACACGACTCATCGCACCAGGGAAGAGGCGACGAATAAAGGAGCGGAAAGAGATATCTACACCAACGAGTCGAACTTCTTTATCGATGGGAGCAAGATAAAGATCAGAGGATCGAACTACTCGCAGGCCATCAACATCGACAATCTGATGGTCGAGTACATCTGCATCGAGGAGAGATTCACCATCACGACGTTGGAAATCCTCTAAATTAATCTTGAGGGATGAAATCCGAATCTCGTTATGTGTCAATGAGGAGATCTTTGCGCCTTTGATATACGAAGTACGTTGGCCAACTTTGACAATGAGACCTGACACTGCTGGATAAGTCGCTTCATCGTGCTTGATAACAAAATCAACGAGGCTACCGATATCACGACCGTTCTCATCGCGAACAGGGCGGCCGATTAATCCGGCGACAGAGACGAGGGAGTCGCGAAT
>CAITVX010000025.1 GCA_903895995.1 uncultured Actinomycetes bacterium | reverse complement strand
GGCTTATCTTCTGATTCGTAGAGCTCTGCAGTAAGTACTCCGTACTGATGAAAACGGTGAGTATCGACTGCTAAATCGCGAAGTAAACCCTCTCGGATCAAACTATTTATTGCAAAGACGCCGCTCCGTATCTCATTAATGAAGATCCCCTGTCTGCTTAGACGCAATAGAGGATGCTCTTCACTCGCCATGATTGGCGAGGGGATCAAGCGTTGTGCAATATCAAGGGTAATTTCTTCGAGGAAGAGTAGTGGTTCTAAATATGCACGATCACGCGCGGATATATTTTTCAAAGTCGAGGAAATAATAATTTCTTCCTGAATCAAAGCTACTTCGATCAGTTTCTGATCTTGTAACCTATTTAACAATATCTGGACTCCAGCAGGCCAGCCCTGCACACCTTCAAAGGCAGTTGCAATCGTTGGGTTACTCACATCGAGATTTGATTTAGCAGCGATTGATTCCAGCTCTGATCTATCAAAACGGAGGTCTGCACCAGTTATAAAATCCAAGGCATCTAACTTCGCCGCACGAGCAAAAGTTTGGTTGGGCATTGATCCTCGAAGCGAGAGTGTCCGCAAATTAATTGGTGCCAGCTCAGAGAAAGCTCCTAATGCGGGAGTGAATTCTGAAGGGAATTTGTCTACGCCATCCCAAATCATTGTGAGAGTGCTTTTTAAGCGACCGATTTCATGAGCAAGTCGACGTGCAATATCTACGTAATTTAATTCGGTACCGATAAGTTCTTCCGCCCACGGGGCAAATCCTGGGAGCGCAATACGAAGTCCTTGAATAATATGAAAGATTGAATCTTCAGCACTGTCGCGAGCATCGACGGTGTACCAAAAAAGAGGAGTCTCAATCTGCGCTGCCCACTGCGAAGCGAGAACTGTCTTTCCAAATCCACTTGGCGCAACAACGAATACAGCGCGAGGGGCGGGGCGATTTAGCCTTTTAATCAATCTTTCTCGATAGAGAAAATGCGAAACTGCAGAAGGTGGGGTGATCCGAGTCAGTGATACCTCAGGCAGGATTGAAATCTGATCACCCATTGCAGGCTCGATTCGCTTCTCTCACCCCTTAATCATGTCAAAGGGTGATGGGTGAATCTATAACCCCGAGGGGTAACCCCTTCTTACCTCAAGCCTGCACTCGCTCCTTGCGGAACGACGGGTGAGCGTGGGGCGATCGCTGCAATTACCTCATATCGCGAAGCCTGATGAGATCTGAGATCAATATCCCCCTTATTTGGCCACATTGAGAATGCTCGCTCGGCTTGAGCGGTGATCGTGAGTGAAGGATTCACGCCAAGATTTGCAGTCACACTCGATCCATCAACAATATGCAGAGTCGGGTAATCCCAAACACGGTGATACGGGTCAATGACTCCCTTACTTTTATCTTCTCCGATCACACATCCCCCAACAAAGTGGGCCGTGAATGGGGCGTTGAAGAGATCGCCGTAATGGCCACCAGCAATACCCTCATGCTTATCAGCAATGCGGCGAACTACTTCGTTGGCAGCTGGAATATATGTTGCATTGGGTTTATCTGAATCGTTCTTTGAAGTTAAATGCCAGCCGAAGATACCCTTTTTACCCTTTACCGTGAGAGCAGAATCAACGTTCTGCATGACGAGAGCAATCACAGTTCGCTCGCTCCATTTTCTAACATTGAGAATTCTAATAATCAAAGCAGGATTCTTAACCATCTGAGTAAGCCATTGACGACGTCTAGCCTTTGCAACAAAGCCATCGGTCATCACCGTCTGCAGGAGTCCCATGAGATTGCTGCCCTTGCCGTATCGAACTGGTTCAACGTGGGTGTGATCATCAGGGAAGAACGAGGATGTTATCGCTGAACCCTTTGTGTAATCGGTATCTGATTTCTTCAAGAGCGCACCAGTAAGAGCTTCACTATTTGTGCGAGAGAGTTTTCCGAGAGCATCAGATAATTTTGGAAGAGTGCCATCGTTCTTCATGGTGTGGAGAAGTCTCTGCGTGTTATAGGTTCCTGCAGCCACAACCACTTGACGAGCGGTGAATTTCTTCGTCGCACCAAACCATGAAGTGCTCTTTCGAGTAGTAATAACCCATGATGTATCAGATTGCTCTTCGATCTTGGTGACAGTATGCAAAGGGAATACCTCTGCACCAGCGCCTTCGGCTAAGCCCAGATAGTTCTTAGGGAGCGTGTTCTTTGCATTGAAACGACAGCCTGTCATGCACGCACCACATTGAGTGCAGCCATTGCGATCTGGTCCGACTCCTCCAAAGAATGGATCAGCTACTTTCTTATCGGTGCCATCGCCGAAGTAGATTCCAAGTGGTGCCATCTTGAATGTGTGGCCCACACCCATCTCGTCAGCCGCCTCTTTCATCGCAGCATCCGATGGTGAGAAATAAGGGTTTTCTGCTACTCCGAGCATGCGATGAGCTTGGTCATACCAAGGAGCTAACTCAGATTTCCAATCTGTAATGGATCTCCATTGCGGATCATTGAAGTAGGTATCCGGTGGTGTGTAGAGGGTATTTGCGTAGACAAGTGAACCGCCACCAACTCCAGCACCTGCAAGAACCATGACATCAGGCAAGGCGTGGATCCGTTGGATCCCTGTCAGTCCAAGCCTGGGAAAGAAGAGAAATCGTCGAAGCCGCCACGATGTCTTAGGAAAATCTTTATCTTTAAAACGACGACCAGCTTCGATTACTGCAACGCTGTAACCCTTTTCACGAAGACGTAGTGCAGCGACGGATCCGCCAAAACCGGATCCGATCACTACAACATCGAAATCGCGTTCCATCTCAATTAGCCGTTGAAGGCGCGCATCTCTGCTCGCAATGAATCAAGTCCCATTGGGCCGATCTTCAGTGCGTAATTATGGAATGCCTTGATATCAAATTTCGCTCCAAGGCGTGCCTTAGTCTCATCACGAATCTTAAGCCAGATGCGCTCTCCTACTTTGTATGAGATCGCCTGTCCCGGCCATGAGAGATAGCGTTCAATCTCTGATTGTGCGAAATCTGGTTCGATCAGAGCGCGCTCAACCATAAAGTTAAATGCTGATTCGGCGTTCCATGTCTTACCGTCGAAATCATCGAGGCCTAGGTGCATTCCGATATCGACAACGATACGTGCTGCACGAAGTGCTTGCCCTGAGAGATAACCGAGTTCGATTGCAGGATCTTCAAATGCGCCAAGTTCATCCATGAAGCGTTCTGCATAGAGCGCCCAACCTTCACCGTAACCTGAGATCCATGCACCTGTGCGTTGGAATCGTGAGAGGCGATCCTTCTCGATAGTCGCTGTTGCAACTTGGAGATGGTGGCCAGGAACAGCCTCGTGATACCAAGTGGAAGCGATATGCCAGAAGTTGAAAGTATCTTTACCCATTGTTGGGTACCAGGTAATGCCTGGACGAGAGAGGTCTTCTGAAGGGCCTGTGTAATACATCGCTGCCGATGATCCTTCGGGAGCAAGCCTTGCATCGCAGAAGCGGATCCGATCATCGATATCAAAGTAGATGCCATCTACCTTCTCGATTGCAGCTTCGGTAAATGCTCGAAGTTCTTTGACGAGATTATCTGAACCGTGGATCTTCAGGTGATCGCTCTCTTCACAGAAAGCAGCAACTTCAGCAAGTGTCTTGCAATGTGGTGCAATCTTTGCTGCAGCAATCCACATACGATCATTGATCGCTTGCAGATCTTGCTTACCCCATTCATATGTTGCACGAAGATCTAGCTCTGCGCCAGTGAAGTACTTTGCCCAAGGCGCATAACGCTTCTCGCCAACGCCATCGGCCTCGGCAGAGCGAGGTGCATGCACATCACTCATCCACTTCGACATCTCAAGGCATGCAGCTTCGGCGTTCTTTGCAGCCGCTGCTACATCAGCATTACCTGGCGCAATATCTGCAGCAATCTTTGAGTAAGCACCATCTGCGTGAGTCTTGAGTTGACCGGCAACAGCGAGAACCTGGCGACGTGCTGTTCGGTGGCCTTCTGCATGAACTTCTTCGATGCAATCTTTCCACGACTTGAGCGCACCAGCGATGGCATTCATACGCTTTCTGGCATTTTCAATCTTCTCTGGAGTCTCATAGGTCATCGTTGAGAATATTTGGCGGATCCCACTCACAGGAGATGCCAGCTGGCCATATGTTGCATATGCCTCACGTGAATCGTGAAGCTGGATACGCGAGGAGATACGCTCAATAAATACAGTCTGTGCAATGCGATCGATCTCATCGATTGGCTGGAGAGACTTCATCTTTGCCAAAGTTTCACGTCCGTAGGCGGTTAACTTGCTTGCATGAGACAGCGAGAAATCATCGAGCTGATCATCAAGTCCAGGAATTCCAAGACGAGTTGAGTACATCGGGCTAAATGCAGCCGATTTTTCAACAAACTCATCAGCGAGGGCGAAGATTTCAGAGCGGTGCTTATTCGTAGTTGTCATGGCTATTTTTAGCACTTAACAGCCGAAATAGCACCCCTTATTTGCTGAACCAGCCCCATATCGAGCCAGCAATATCCGCACCCTTGACCAGATAGATAAGTGCGATAAATACACAGAGCCCAAGGAGACGGTAGAGATATCGCATAGCCAGGGAAGTGCTTCGCTGCATCCGAGGTTCCGGCTCATCCGCAAAAGCGTAGAGAACGCCGATTATCAGAGATGGAACCATCAGAATCACGATCGCCGTTTGGGCATATGTTTGTTTATCTGAAATCTCCTTTTGGAGGATAGTTCCAAAGATTCCACCGATCACACTCATGGTGAGAACTTTAAATGCACCCTTAGGAAGATACTTTGCAGAGAAAATTGGTTTCTTGAGATTATCTCCAACAAAGTTGAAGAAGGTTGGCGCCAAGAAGAGTGCGGTTCCAAGCCAGAGCCCAAAGCAGTTGCCGATAAAGAGTTCTGCAGTGAAGAAGAAGAGTAAGCACTTAACAATCAGCACAGTCCACTTGTGACGTGGCTTTACTTCATCGAGATCAACAAAGAGAGATCGATGGCGCACCGGATATGAATATGTTCCAAAATCTTCGATAATAAATCGGATGATCATACTGGTGCCAACAATTATTCCAATCTCTTGCGCATGGCTGATGAGCGGTAACTTAAAGCCCGAGAGCCCGCCAAGTGATTCAACCAACTTCTGTGATGCCCACCCACCAAGAAGTGCAGCGAGCGCGTAATCGGTACCACGCTCCCACAGAGTTGAAAAATCTTTTACCTCGCGCCTGGCTGGTCGAATCGCACTCGCAATGAGAGCTGGTCCAAAGTAGAGCAGTGACGTTCCGATAGTTGTCAGAATGTGATGCCGGCTATTGAAGTTGCCTTCGACAATTACTCCGATTGTGAAGATAAATCCGATAATGAATCCTGCATATGCATCAATTAATCCAATCAACATTCCAAGCAGAGTAATTCCCAGAGTTGAAGGAGCTGCCTTCCAATGATTGAGATTAAGCGTATGAAAGCCCACGTAAATTGCGAGCGGATACAGGAGGAATTCCAGAGATCCAATCATTGAGCGCAGATAGGTACCATCTAGGATCAATCGAGACATCAATGGCGAGAAGCGTGAGAAATCCTTCGCTGCCAAGCCAAATTCGCGATCTACCCTTGATGTGAGCGGCAGACGCCAGGTGCGCTTCTTGTCGCCCCAGCCAGCTGCACGCTCCACTGCAATGAGTTTCCCCGCATCAATATGTTCTAACGAACTTTGATCGTCATCTTGTTCTGGCTGCCCAGAATCTGCGTTAGTAGAGTTGGATGAACTCTGTGAAGAGCCAGCAATCGAGCCACCAACTGCACCGAGAAGTGCAAGAGCTGTTACTGCGATAGAAGTTGATCCCTTTGGATCTGACATTGGATCAAATGGTTGATCGAGATCTGGACAGATATTGTTCCAGTGGATTTCTCCCTTTAAATTCTTACAGAACTGCAGTGTCTTCTCATTGACCACCCCAGCTTCATCGCTGACTTGAATCTGGACATCATGAAAACCAGGAAGCACACTTGCCGGAACGTCGATATTCAATTCTTCGGCTTGCGATGTAACAGCTCGATCGACCACGACCGTATCTGAGGCCCACGCACTTAAGGTGAGCATCTGCAGCCCCAGCACTATTCCAAGAAGGATCTTCTTTTTCATCATTTCTTTGTCCCATCCTTGATTGTGATCTTAATTTTCTGTCCTGGTTTCAAATTGGTAACTCCAAATTTGGCGGTATTACCGGCTGCCTTCGGAGCAATGTGTACATCAGATTTCTTTGTTGGAATCGTGGATGGCTTGCTCGTAGGTGTCATTGGCTTTCCTTCGATTATCGTGACCTTAATCTTCTGACCAGGTTGGAGATTATTCAGAACAACTGCTGCACTCTTTGGGGCAAGTTTCGGAGTAATCTCAAGAACTTTCGTAGGAGTTGGTGAAGGTTTAGGGGTCGGTGAAGGTTTAGGTGTTGGAGTAGACGTGACGGCTGGAGTTGGTTTAACAACTGGTGGAGTCACAACTGGTGCCGGAGTTGGTTTAACAACTGGTGGCGTGACAACTGGTGCCGGAGTTGGTTTAACAAATGGTGGCGTGACTACTGGCGTTGGAGTCGGTGTCACTGAAGGAGTTGGCTTTGGTGTTGGTGAAGGCGTTGGAGTTGGTGTTGGAGTTGGAGTTGGTGTTGGAGTTGGTGAAGGCGTTGGAGTTGGTGAAGGCGTTGGAGTTGGTGTTGGTGTAACTACAGCTGGAGGAGCAGTGGGCGTCACTGGAGGAGCTGCAGGTGCAAGAACTTCGAGGGTGAAGGTCGCC
>CAITVX010000024.1 GCA_903895995.1 uncultured Actinomycetes bacterium | reverse complement strand
GCTAAGAAGGCTGCTCCAAAGCGCCGCAAGAAGGCTGCTGCTAAGCCAGCTGCTAAGAAGGCTGCTCCAAAGCGCCGCAAGAAGGCTGCTCCAGCAGCTAAGAAGGCAGCTCCAAAGCGCCGCAAGAAGGCTGCTAAGAAGAAGTAATTGCCTTACTAAAAAAACCCGCCACGAAAGTGGCGGGTTTTTTTATTGCTAAAAGGTAATCGCCTTACTCCTCGTTAATAAACTGTCCACGCAATTGTGATTGCACTCGATCAAAGATCTTCGAGAGTTCTTCTTGATCCTTGACGGTGAGGTGATCCAAGAATCGATTGCGCACACTTTCAACATGTGTCGGCGCAGCCCTCTCAATCGCCTTAAATCCTTTATCTGTCATGACTGCAAAAAATCCACGTCGATCCTGCGGGCACTCCTCCCTGCGAACCCAGCCAGCTTTCTCCATGACCTTCATGCGGTGAGAAAGCCTGGATTTGGAGACCATTGCAATCTCGGCGAGTTCTGACATGCGAAGCTTTCTGCCAGGAGCATCCGAGAGTTGGGCTAAGACCTCATAATCGGCCATGCTCAATTCATAACCCGCAAGATCACTATCCAAAGCCTCAAGCATGCGCCGGCTGGCGATGATGTATGTGCGCCAAGCTTTCATCTCACGAGGATTGAGCCAACGAGCCTCTTTTTTTACTTCTCGGGATGTTGCCATACCCCAAGGGTAAGGCAAAAGCGAGGTAGTTGAAAGTTGAATTACTTCTAAATTTCTCAATCTCAGTTAAGGTTTTGCCATGAAATCAGGACTCGCTACCGAATTTATTAAGACCCAAACCCGTCCCCAAGATGACCTATTCCGCCACGTCAATGGCAAGTGGCTCGACGAAGCGGTAATCCCCGCAGATCGATCCTCAGATGGCGCCTTCTACTGGCTCCGTGAATTGAGCGAGACGAGAGTTCGCTCGATTATTGAAGACCTCTCACAAGGCACACCACAGGCTGGCACCGTCGCCCAGAAGATTGGTGATCTCTACAGATCATTTATGGCAGAGAAAGAGATTGAAAGTGCTGGCTTAGATCCGATCCGTGAAGATCTAGCGAGAGCTCAATCCATTACCTCAGTAGGCGAATTCCTCGCTGTCATGGGAGATCTTGAATCCCGCGGTGGCGGTGGCCTCTTCTATAGCTTTATCACCACCGACAATAAAGAGTCGACGAAGAACATCGCCTACCTTGGACAATCTGGTTTAAGCCTTCCTGATGAGGCCTACTACCGCGAAGATGATTATGCCGAGATCCGAAGCGCCTTCCTTCTGCATATCGAGAAGATGTTCACCATTGCTGGCATCAAAGATGGATCACTGCATGCCGCAAGAATTCTTGAACTTGAAACTGAGATTGCATCCCACCACTGGGATCAAGTGAAAGATCGCGATGCGACGGCAACCTATAACAAGTTCACTTTTGCAGGACTGTGCGAGCTCTCCCCCGGAATGGATTGGTCGGCCTGGATGAAGGCTGGCAAAGTGCCGTCAAAGGTTTTGGAAGAAGTAGTTGTTCGCCAGCCATCCTTTATGACTGGCCTCGGTGCAATGCTTGGGAAATTCGATAGCTCGAAGTGGGCTTCATGGCTTACATGGCATGTCCTCTCTGGCTCAGCTCCCTACTTGAGCTCTGCATTTGTCAATGAGAATTTCGCATTCTTCGGTACAACTCTCTCTGGAACCCCTGAATTGAAAGAGCGCTGGAAGCGCGGGGTCGCACTTGTTGAAGGTGGACTCGGTGAAGCCGTTGGGCAGATCTTTGTAGAGCGTCACTTCCCGCCAGCCGCCAAAGATCGGATGGTCGAACTCGTCGCCAATTTGATCGAGGCATATCGCGTTGATATTCAAGCACTTGATTGGATGTCTCCTGCGACGAAGGCAAAGGCTTTCGAGAAGTTGGATAAGTTCACACCAAAAATTGGCTACCCTGATAAGTGGCGTGATTATTCATCTCTTAAAATTTCAGCGACTGATCTTGTGGGCAACCTCAATGCAATCGCAGAGTTCCAAGCAGCCTATGAATTTGCAAAGGTTGGGGCACCTGTCGATCGGAGCGAATGGTTTATGTTCCCTCAGACAGTAAATGCTTATTACAACCCAGGCATGAATGAGATCGTCTTCCCTGCTGCGATATTGCAGCCGCCATTCTTTGACCTTGAAGCCGATGATGCAGCGAATTACGGTGGCATTGGCGCGGTGATCGGCCACGAAATCGGCCACGGTTTTGATGATCAAGGCGCGAAGTACGATGGAGATGGAAATCTTCACGATTGGTGGAGCGCCGAGGACCTCACAAAGTTCCAAGAGCGTGCAGCAAAGTTAATTGCCCAATATGACGTACTCACACCTGAAGAGGCCGATGATGTAACGGTCAATGGAGCTCTCACTATCGGTGAAAATATCGGGGACCTTGGTGGATTGACGATCGCCCACAAGGCCTACGAACTCTCACTCAACGGGAAAGAGGCGCCAATCATTGAAGGGCGCACTGGCTATCAGCGACTCTTCTTCGGCTGGGCTCAGGTCTGGCGAGGTAAGAACCGTCCGGAAGAGATGCGTCGTCGGATTGCAACAGATCCACACTCTCCCAGTGAGTTCCGGTGCAACCAGATCGTGAAAAATCTCGATGAGTTCTATGCAGCCTTCGATGTGAAGCCTGGTGATGGCCTCTATCTTCCAGAAGAAGAGCGAGTCCGTATCTGGTAGTTCTTTCGGCCCTCTAAAAGGTACGCTAAATGCATGAATCCGGTCCTTCTGGCGGCGTTAACGTCGATTTCTACATCGCTCGGGGGTTTATTTACCCTGCGCACCAAAGACCGCTTCCACCTCGTTCTAGGGCTCTCTGCGGGCCTTCTGTTGGGGCTTGTTGCATTTGATCTCAATCCTGCCATCTACACGCATATGGGAATTCAGTGGGGCGGTCTACCTGCAGTACCTGTCGCATTCTGCGGTGGCTTTTTAATTCTCCACTTCATCGAAAATTGGGTTGGCGGCCATGAAGGCCACTCTCACCACTACGAGGATGATCACAGTCATGCCGATCACATAGCTGGGGTCTTTGGCGCAGTCGCCATGGCCGGCCATGTATTTATGGATGGCGTCGCACTCGGTGTCGCATTCCACGTCTCACGCGCCTTGGGTATGGCGGTCTTCTTTGCTCTCTTAGTTCACGCCTTCAGTGATGGTCTCAACACTGTCGCAATGTTGGTTCGGGCTGGCTCCTGGAGCCAGAAGGCGATCTCACTGCTCGCTGTCGATGCAGTTGTTCGTGTTACTGGCGCCGTAGTAGGAAACTCATTCCACCTGAGTGAAAACTCAATCGCTATCTACTTAGCGTTCTTCAGTGGCTTCGTTATCTATATTGCAACTTCACATATTTTGCCAGAAGCCCACGCAAATCATCCATCACGTTTTACAATGGCAGCGACCGCGTTTGGAGTTGCGATTATGTGGGTTGTTGTTCGAACCCTTGGATAAGTCGAGCTAGATCTGGATAATCCGGATCACTCCGAATTAATGAATTACTTAGCTGCGAGCCGTGCTTCGCGGCGAAGCGCTTGTTCAGCCGGGTTTGGTACCGGAACTGCTGCAAGCAATCGCTGAGTGTAAGGATCTTGAGGATTCTTCAAGATCGAATCACGATCTCCTGATTCAACCAAACGACCATTCTGCATTACTGCAATGCGGTGCGCCAAGATATCGACGACTGCTAAGTCATGGCTAATGAAGAGACATGCGAAGTTCAACTTACCTTGAAGCTCTTGGAGCAATTCAAGGAAGCGAGCTTGGACTGATACATCGAGCGCTGATGTTGGTTCATCGGCGATCAAGAGATCTGGCATCAAAGCTAAAGCGCGTGCAATACCAACACGTTGGCGCTGTCCGCCAGAGAGTTCGTGTGGATAACGGTTGCGATAGCTTCGAGGGAGTTCGACTGAGTTGAGAAGTTCTTCAACCTTGTGGTCGAGATCCGCACCCTTTGCGAGGCCCGCTAAGAAGATCGGCTCGCCAATGGATTCACCGATTGGAAGACGTGGGTTTAATGAAGAGGCAGGATCCTGGAAGACGATACCTGTGTGGCGACGGATGCCTTTGAGCTCCTTGAGCGTCGCTTTAGAGATGTCATTTCCAACGATATTGATCGAGCCTTCCTTGATTGGAATTAACCCAATCGAGGCACGACCGACAGTCGTCTTACCTGAACCAGATTCACCAACGAGCCCGACAATCTCACCTGGATAGATCTCGAGTGAGAAATCTTTTACTGCGGTGAAGGCAGGAATTCGACCACGCTTGGGATATTCGATCGTGACATTCTCAAGTTTGATGACTGGAGCTGGCTTTGCATCCACTTTGTAAGGGAATGGTCGTGCCTTTGTTGAGCCAAGCTTTGGAACGGCGCCAAGAAGTTCTTGGGTGTATGGATGCTGCGGGCGGTTAAAGATCTGGTCAGCGCTGCCATGTTCGACAGTGTTTCCATCCTTCATAACCAAGATCTCATCGGCCATATCGGCGACAACGCCCATATCGTGGGTGATCAAGAGAATCGCAGAGTTGAGACGAGTCTTGAGGCCACGCATCAAATCGAGAATTTCGGCCTGGACTGTCACATCAAGTGCCGTCGTTGGCTCATCGGCAACCAAGAGCGCAGGATCGCAGGCAAGTGATTGCGCGATCATTGCACGTTGGCGCTGTCCACCTGAGAGCTGATGTGGGTACTTATCAAAAGCGGTCTCTGGCTCTGGAATTTCGACCATGCCAATTAATTCGATGGCACGAAGACGAGCCTCGGTTGGACCAATATCAAAGTGGGTGCGAAGTGTCTCAACGATCTGGAAACCGACGGTATAGACCGGATTCAGAGCAGTCATTGGCTCCTGGAAGATGTAAGCAACTTCCTTGCCTCGGAACTTACGCAAGGTCGCATTATCTGCGCCAAGAACTTCAGAGCCCTTGATCTTGATACTTCCCGATGTGCGCGCATTGGTTGCGAGCAAGGACATGATGCCCATTGCAGTCGTCGACTTACCAGAGCCTGACTCGCCCACGATCGCGAGGACTTGGCCAGCGGCGACTTCAAAGTTCATATCGATGGCGGCTGGATACCAGGTGCCATCTACCCAGAACTCAACGGTGTAGTTATGTACCTTTAATACTGGATCGCTCATGCTTGTGACCCTTCCAATCCAGATTGCTGTGAGAGTATTACCGAATGAAGATGAGTAACGTGATGCGCTACCGACCACGCTCTGTCTGGCTGAGCGCTAGCGTTCCGGCGGTCATTGTGATTGCTCTGATCGTTGAGACTATTGCAAACCGTGGCCTCAAAGGTGACCTGATTGCGATCGCCTGGGGTTCCTTCGTGCTCATCTCTGACTACCTGCTCTTTATCCACCCCACGGTGACGATCTTTGATGAGGGAATCATCATTGCCAATCCCCTGCAGACCATCAGCGTTGGCTGGCATCGCGTTGAATCGATCGACGCCAGATACACCATGAGTATCACCGTTGGCGGCAAAGTTATTTACGGGTGGGCCGCTCCAGCTCCTGGTCGATACCACGCTCGAAGCCTCCATGAATCGGAAGTTAAGGGAATGGATATCGGCTTCAATGGCGAGATCAGACCCGGAGAATCCCCCCGTAGTGATAGCGGTCAGGTGAGCTACATCGCTAAATTGCGCCTCAAAAACTTCGAAGAGAATAGCCTCGAGGGATGCGAGAGCGCTGTCAGAACCAACTACCTTGGTGCCGGTCTCCTTGTAGGCAGCCTGGCGATTGCGCTGATCTTCTATGCGCTCAGTTTTTAGAGCTGTGATCATAGAGATTTACGCTCCTTCTTAATTGCAGTTGCGCGCTCGCGATCCTTTTTAGTGATTCGACGACGCTGACGCGGATCAAAGGCGTCGCGAAGCCCATCGCCGATGAAATTAATGGTGAGAGCAATCGTGATGATGAAGAGCCCTGGATACCAGAAGAGCCACGGACGAGTTGTGAAGGAATCCTGATACTTCGAGATCAATAGACCAAGTGAGACATCCGGCTCAACCACACCAAAGCCAAGATATGAGAGTGCTGTCTCAAGCAGGATTGCAGCGGACATCAAGAGCGTTACGGAGACGATGATGACTCCGACCGCATTAGGAAGAATGTGCTTAAAGATGATTCGGCGATTTGAAGCACCAGCTACACGAGCCGCATCAACAAAGTCACGCTCACGTAAGGTCAAGAACTCACCTCGAACCAGACGTGATAACCCGGTCCAAGTAAAGAGACCTAAGTAGAGCGCCAAGAAGGTCGCACCTAGGTTTCCAAAGTGATAACCGATAACCGATCCGATGATGATTGATGGGATGGTGATGAGAAAATCTACGAAGCGCATTAAGACGTTATCAACAGTCCCGCGGTAGAAGCCAGCGAGTGCACCAACGACCGTTCCGAGAGTTCCGGCGACGATTCCGATAATGAAAGTCACCAAGAGGGATCGTTGAGCTCCACGCATCACAAGTGCGAAGTAGTCGTGGCCGATATCGTCCTGACCAAATGGATGAGCCCCGAAGCCAAAGCCCTTGCCCGGAGTAATTGTGAGTGTAGGGCAACCAACTGCACCATTCTTACAATTGATCAGATTAGGTGTATCGGTTGTTGTGTAATGCCACCAGCCGTTCCAGCCAATTGGTCCGATATGGAACTCACTGGCAGTAAAGACGAAGACAATCACGGAGATCAGCACAAAGAGCGAGATCATCGCGGCACGGTGGCGGACAAAACGGCGCAGAACGATCTGACGCTGACTTAATCCCTCGACCTCTTTATTCGCGATGGCATTCTCGCCGCCATCAGTCTGCGAGATCTCTGCAGTATTTTTCTTACGTCCGAAGGCCATTATTTGCTCCCTACGCGAATACGTGGATCAAGGGCTGAGTAAAGAAGATCGGCCACTAAGTTAGCTAATACAGAAAGCGATGCGGTGCAGAAGAAGACGCCCATCAGGAGATTGAGATCAAGACCTTGGATCGCATTGTTAAAGAGCGTTCCCATTCCCGACCAACCAAAGACTCGTTCGGTAATGATCGCTCCACCAATAATTCCAGCAAGATCCACGACGATAATTGTCGTCAGAGGAATCATGGTGTTGCGGAAAGCGTGACGCATAATGACAGTGCGCTCAGAAAGTCCTTTTGCTCGGGCTGTGCGGATGTAATCCTGATTAAGCACCTCGAGAAGTGTTCCGCGCGAGTAGCGAATATAACCAGCAAATGAGATTAACGTCAGAGCGATAGTCGGCAAGAACAAGTGAACAGCGCGATCTAAAAAGTTGGTCCAGAAATCAGGGTTACTGAGTAGCGGATCGTTCTGACCGACAGTTGGGATTGGTCGGCCATTAACTCCATCCATCTGAAGATAGGGAGTCCAAGTCTGCATAAGGCGATCGATAATGACGATTACGCCCATCAACCCACCAGAGATCATCGCAGTGCGGATTACCGGACGACGATCGATCTTTGCCCAGAAGGTTCCGCTAATCCATGCCGTTCCGAGCGTTGCTGCGAAGAGTCCAACCAAGAGCCAGAAACTTGAATAGTGCTTAAAGAGGTAGTTCACCGGGTAGTACATAACGAGCGTGACCACAGCCATTGTTTGAGTGGCGCGTAATGACTTCTTATCCTCAAGCCCAACTGAGATCGCCGTTACGCCATAGGCGATGGCTAATGCGAAGATGAAGACGACGATTGGACCAAGCTTTGGGGTTGCAAACCATTTCGTTATGGAGAAGAACTCAAGGAGGGCAAAGTTTGCAGCAAAAGCGATTCCAAGAACTCGATAGAAGGTCTTCCGTTTGCTACCAACGATGCCTGCCCAGAAAAACCCGGTCGCGATAGAGAGTACGAGCGCCCAGCCAATCGGTATATGGCCATTAGCCAAGAAGTCATTGAACTTAATTGCCAAGAATTGCTTGAGTAAGACCGCTACCCAGAAGATTGGGAGAGAGAACATCAAGAATGAGAAGAAGGTTACGACGTAGTCAAAACGACTATATTGACGAAGCGCCGTAGTGATACCGAGCATGATGCCTAAGATAATGGCGATAATAGTCGCAGTAAGTACCAAGCGAAGTGTTGTCGGGATCGCACTAGCTAGCCGAGTTGAAACAAACTCATTGGTGCGAGTCATTCCGAAATCGATATGTCCCGTGAATCCCTTAAGGATGCCCTTGAGCCACTTGAAGTAGCGAAGGGGTGGTGGGGTATTGAGATCAAGTTGCTTAATGAGCGCAGCAAGCTCTTGCTTTGCACGGGTATCGGTTGCAAATTTATATTGTTCAGTAGGATCACCTGAAATCGCAGTGAGGTTATAGAGAATGAAGCTGGATCCAAAAAGGATCACAAAGAGCGTCCCTAGTCGACGCATAATGAAGGCAAACATTCACTACCTCTTTCTCAAAAGTTCTACACGCACATGCACAGAAAATGATCTAATAAACACAGTAAGTCGTGGAGCCCGAGATTACTCTCAAACTCCACGACTGTCCTGCGGTTCCTTAAGTACTACTAGCTATTCCTAGCTCTCTTCAAGTGTTAATGGTTCTGCTAAGTGAGCCTTTGCCGACTTAGTATGTCCACTCCCAGTAGTTCCAAACAAGGTTTGGAGTAATGGATGATGGCTTAACACCCTTGAGGTCTGAGTTAACAGCTGTTACACCAGGCCACTGGAAGAGGCCAATTGTGTACGCCTCTTGATAGATGGCGCGCTCAACTGCTACCCAGTTACGGTTACGTGCTGTATCAGACATGGCCTGTGCTGCAAGAGCATTACAGGTATTGTCGACTGTTGCGTTCTTCCAACCGAAGGTCTGGTTTGAAGATGAAGATGTCAACTGTGGGCAATCGCCAACCTGTACAGGAAGTCCTGCACCCCATGCGAAGAATGCTGCATCGTAGGTGTCATCTGAAAGGTGCTTAGACCAATCAGGTATTCCTGGGCCAGTCATGTTGAAGCCAATTGCGGCTTCAGCAGCCTTGTAGAGATCAAATTCGCCTTGACGACGAGCATTGTTACGGAACAAGGTGTGAACTGTGATTGGGTGCTTCAAGAAGTCAGCGCCGTAGTAGTGCTTCATGATGCTGACAGCCTGCGCGGTACGTGATGCTTGAGTTCCTGCTGTGAATGGACCAGATGCATTCTTTGCAATCTGATCTGCATACGCTGCAGTTGAGTCAGGCATGACGAAACGTGAGTTAAGAACAACAGCGTTTGACTGAACAGTCTTCACAAGCTTGTTGACCATATCTTCACGTGGAAGTGCGAGCAAGAATGCTTGGCGAGTTGCCTTTGCCTTCTCAGTCTCACCAGCGAATGGACCTGCGTAAGCAGCGCCATTGTTACCGGCTGAAGCCGTACGAAGTGAGATCTGCTCGTATGTAGCCAATGGGCCTGGTACGAGTGAGATTCCCTTTACAGCCTTGAGCTGGTTCACAGCATCTGCTGTTGGCTGACCCTGGTAGAGGTCGACTTCTTTGTTTCCAAGTGCCTGTGGTGCTGATGTATCAGCAACGTCGAAGCGGAAGACGATCTTGTCGATTCCTGTGGTCTTTGGACCAGAAGTACCGTTGGTCTTTGTATCAAGAACGAGTGTGCAAGCGATCTGATCTACACAAGAATCAATCTTGAAGTCACCGTTTCCAACAAGGAGAAGTGGGTTGGTTGAAGAGTTAACGGTTGAGATGTTGTAACTCTTAGACCAGATAGCACCCATAGCCTTGAGTGATGCTGTCTTCTTTGAGGTGAAGTCTGAGAGGAACATATCTGTTGCAGCAGTTGATTCAGCGACAGAAGATGGAAGAGTCTTCTTGCCAGCAGCCATGAGCTCAAGTGCGTGGACAGGTGATGGACCAGGTCCATATTGCTGCCAATCTGGAATACGTGCCTTGAACTTTAGTGTGACTGTCATCTTGTCAGCTGAAAGAGTTGGATCTCCAACGATGTTCTGATCGTAAACGCCGGCATATCCGAGTGAATCGAATGCAGGAGTTACGCCAGATGCAGCAGGGTCACCAAGGCCAGCGGCCTTTGAATATGCTGATGAACCAAGGACGTGTGAGAGAAGAAGATCGACGCCTGTAATTGGTGCGCCGTCATCCCAAAACTGTCCTGGGTTTACTGTGTAAGCAACTTCGAAATCTGTTGCAAGATTCTTAACAATCTTGTACGAACCGAACTTTGTGTTGTTAACAAGGTTCTTCTGGTCATCTGCATACCAGAAACCAAAACCTGTTGGATAAGTAACATCCAAGTTGGTGTTGAGGTTCATATCTGTTGCGTTGTAGTTCAAGCTCGTAAGCGGGCTTGGCTCAGTCATGACGACTGTTGTCTTTGTTGCGGCTTGCGCCGGTGCGACGATCACACCTGCGATAGCGATTGCTGATGCTGTTGCAAGAGCAAGCGCAGCGCGCGCGGAAATGCCTGCTTTCATTTATTCTCCTTATCGAGGGACCGCAGTAAGAGTGGGCCTAGCTAGTGTCCACCCCTGCTCTGCGGCAGTGGGGGGAATTCTGCCCCATATGTCCGAATGTAGGCAACCGTTTAGAGCAATGTAACGAAAATGTAACCTTCTCAGATAACCTGCCTAGATCTGACCTAGCAGCGCTATTTTGTGCTCGTAGTGCGAGCTGCTTGCAACTTCTCGCTGGTGAATGCCGTCCGCACGGCGACCCAGGTGATGAGACCGATGGCGCCAGCGACCAAGAATGGGATCCGAAGGGCCAATCCGCGAGAGATGTGATGCTGCAGGATATTTACCAGGAGCCCACCGATGATCGATCCGAGGGGCATAGATCCCCAGCCAAAGAAGCGATAACCACTATTAACGCGGCCCAATATCTCTGTAGGAATGATCGTCTGTCTAAATGTCACAGTCACGATATTCCACATCACAGAGAAGAAGGTGAGGCAGAAAGTCAGAAGATAGAAGAAGTACCACTTATGAACAAAGAATGCCAAGGTCGTAACTCCAGGCATACCAATAAGAGCGACGGTGAGAGCTCTTCCTTCACCGATGCGTTTGATGACTTTTGGAGCAACGAGGCCAGAGAGGAATCCCCCAGCAGCACCAGCAGTACCGAGGAAGGCAAAGATAAAGACTGAAACTTGAAGCACCTCTTGAACAAAGAGAATAAATGAGGCAAAAGCGATTTGACTGTAAAAGTTCAATGCACCTAATGTGAAAGCCATAGGGCGCAAGACATCATGGCCCATCAACCAAGCAAAGCCCTCTTTCAATTCAGCGATAAAGGCTGAAGTACCTTTGGACTCTTCTGTAACTTTTCTCTTCACGATCTTCCGTGCTTGGACTGTGATCAATCCAATAAGCGCTGCAGATGCAAAGAAAGAGCCGGCATCAAAGATAAATGGCAGGTAGATGCCGATACCTAATAAGAGAGAGCCAAGAGCAGGACCGATAAAACTATTGGTCAGATATTCAGCCGACCACATCTGGCCATTACCTTTTGCAAGAAGTTCTTCTGGCAGAACTTCGGGCATAAAAGTCTGTGAAGAGTTATTGCCTAAGACTTCAGCCGACCCGAGTAAGAAGCTTGAGATCATCATGGTGGCAAGGATGAGAGTTTGTGATCCCCCTGTGTATGCATTGAGTGGATTCTTCAGGTGGGAGAAATCATTTCTATAGAAGATCAAAACGATCGTTGCTAAAGCTGTAACTACTCCGCGGATGAAATCGGTTGCAATGATGATCTTCTTTCGATCAAGTCGATCTGTTATTACCCCGGCCGGAAGGGTGAAGAGCAGCCAAGGGAGTTGGCTCATCAATCCAACTATTGCGATTGTCAGTGGTGAGCGAGTCAGCGCAGATGCAAGCCACGGGAACGCGATTGCCGAGACGCCATTGCCGAGATTGGAGATAAATGTTGCGCTCCAGAGCTTCCAGTAATTACGCGGCAATGGAACTTTCGACACTTCGGTAGAGTAACTCCAATGAGCGCCTTTTCCTATGAGAAGAAGACCCAGCTCGATGGCGCGCTCGGTCGCACGGGAAGTATCACCACTCCCCATGGAGTAATCCAAACACCAGCATTTATCCCGGTGGGTACCAAAGCAACTGTGAAAGCTGTTCTTCCTGAATCAATGAGTGACCTCGGATCACAAGCACTTCTGGCGAATGCTTATCACTTGTATTTACAGCCTGGCCCAGAGATTGTTGATGAAGCAGGTGGCGTCGGAAAGTTTATGAACTGGTCTGGTCCTACCTTCACCGATAGCGGTGGATTCCAAGTTCTCTCACTAGGGGTTGGCTTTAAAAAAGTTATTGCGATGAATGAAGATACCTTCCGCGATGATGAAGTTATCGCTGAAGGTAAAGATCGCCTGGCTCATGTGGATGATGATGGTGTGACCTTTAAATCTCATCTTGATGGATCAATGCACCGATTCACGCCTGAAATTTCGATTGGTATTCAACATCAACTCGGAGCGGACATTATGTTCGCCTTTGATGAGTGCACGACTTTGCATAACACTCGTGGCTATCAGCAGAAATCTCTTGAGCGAACTCGCTTATGGGCGAAGCGCTGTCTCATCGAACATGGTCGCCTGACAGAACTTCGTGCAGATAAACCATATCAAGCGCTCTTTGGAGTTTTGCAAGGTGCTCAATATGAAGATCTTCGACGCAAAGCTGCCAAAGATTTATCTGGACTCAATGAAGAAGGCATCACCTTTGATGGATTTGGTCTTGGTGGCGCTCTCGATAAAGAGAAGCTCGGCACAATTGTCAGCTGGCTCTGTGAAGAACTTCCAGATAACAAGCCTCGTCACTTGCTCGGCATTGGTGAACCCGATGATCTCTTTGTCGGTGTTGAGAATGGTGCAGATACCTTTGACTGCGTAGCGCCTTCACGCCAAGCACGTACGAGTGCAGTCTTTACTCGTGATGGCCGCGTGAACATCACAAATGCGAAGTATCAGCGCCAGTTCTCCCCTATTGATGAGAGCTGTGATTGCTATACCTGCAAGCACTACACCGCGGCCTACTTAAACCATCTCTTTAAGGCGAAAGAGATGCTCGCATCGACTCTTGCGACTATCCATAACGAGCGCTTTATTGTCCGTCTGGTTGATCAGATGCGTGAAGCGATCAATACCGGTGACTTTTATGAGCTTAAGAAGGATTTCCTTGGGCGTTTTTACAGCGCGAAAACCAACTAGGCCAAAGGCGCGCTAGCTCAATCTCGCTATTCGGGCCCGAGCGACTTCCTGGCTCGGAGACTCTTTGCCGAGCGTCCATGAAAGAACTGCTAATAGATATGTAGTCGCAACAACCCAAGCCTTACTAACCTGCTTTAGCCCAAGAATCTCGCGCTGTATAGGAGTCAGTGAGTAGACAGCTGACTTCGCTAAGAATCTGTAGAAGATTAGTGGCGCACTCCCAAGCGGTGGTTTCATGATGAAGCGCACAACATCCGCAGTATGCGCTGATGGTGCGAGTTCACTCTCCGCGAATCCATCCATCACGCTCTTTAATTCAGCCATGCTCTGCGGTGCATCGTGAAGACCAAGTCCCAAGGCGCTCTTCGACCATTGGCGAACATATTCATCACCATCAGCGAAGTTCGGTCTAAATTCTAGATGGGTCTGCAGAAATGAATCTGTGAATGCGCAATGGACCCATAACAAATATCTCGGATCAGATGCTTTATAGGAAGAAGTATTCCCAGCTTTTGTTACATAATTTCCAGTGACTCTTTTATGCATCGCATTCACACGAGCTGCTTCGCGATCAATCGCCTGTGTTGATCCAAATGTTGTGATGGTGAGCCACCTTGATGTTCCAGCTAAACGCCCGAGTGGATCTGTCTCGTAGCGAGAATGTTCTGCTACGCCAGTAAGAGCTGCAGGATGGGCTGCTTGTAAAAGCAGAGCGCGTACTCCCCCGACAAGGGTTGCAATATCTCCATGAACTTTCCAGACAGGACTATCGACTCCAAAGAGTCCGACATCATCGCCGATCTCGATCTGCTTGACCCACTCAGGGCGGCCATCAGGAGAGCCTGAAACAATCTGGCGAAAGCGATTAGCAATCCTGTGTTTCATACGACGAACTTAATACAGGTATTAAAGAGTCGCGAATCCAGCTTCTAGAACATCAAGTGCATCATGGAGAAGTTCCTCAGTGATAACAACTGGTGGCAAGAAACGAATCACATTTGCATAAGTTCCGGCAGTAAGGATTAAGACGCCATTTTGTTGGCAATACTTAATAACCTTCGCCATCGCTTCAGGATTTGGATCCTTTGTACCTGGCTTGATGAGCTCGATAGCCTGCATCGCTCCGCGACCGCGGACTTCACCGATAATGGAGTACTTCGACTTAAGAGTATTGAGGCGTGTGCTGAGGATTTCACCGATCATTCGTCCGCGAGCAACAAGACCCTCTTCTTCGATCGTCTCAAAGACTCCAAGAGCTGCGGCACATGCGAGTGGGTTTCCACCATATGTTCCACCGAGTCCTGAGATATGACTTGAATCCATAACCTCGGCGCGACCAGTAACTGCTGCGAGTGGCAAGCCACCCGCAATTCCCTTGGCAGTTGTAATCAAATCAGGAACGACGCCCTCTTCTTCACAAGCAAAGAGATGGCCTGTGCGAGCAAAACCAGATTGCACTTCATCAGCGATAAAGAGAATGCCATTCTCATTAGAGAACTTCTGAAGTCCTGGCATGAATCCCTTAGGGGGAACAATGAATCCGCCCTCGCCAATGATTGGCTCGATCAAGATTGCAGCAACGTTCTTTGCGCCAATCTCTTTCTCAATCTTGTGGATGACATGATCGAGTGACTCTTCAGTGATCTTCGCAAGGTTTCCTTCATAGCGATATGAATATGGAAGTGGCATGCGATAAATCTCTGGAGCAAATGGGCCGAAGCCTTCCTTGTATGGCATGTTCTTTGCAGTCAATGCCATCGTGAGATTTGTGCGGCCGTGATAGGCATGTTCAAAGACAACGATCGCTTGGCGCTTTGTGAAATGGCGAGCGATCTTGATCGCATTCTCTACCGCTTCTGCACCAGAGTTAACGAGCAATGATTTCTTTGCAAAAGTTCCTGGTGTGTTCTTGTTCAACCATTCACATACTTCAATGTAATTCTCATAAGGAGCTGTTGTGAAGTTTGTATGTGTGAACTCGCGAACTTGCTTGAGGACGCGCTCAACTACACGTGGTGCGCTATTGCCAACTGTTGTAACACCGATGCCTGATCCAAGATCAATGATCTGGTTTCCATCGATATCAAGAAGGATCGCATCATGCGCTCTTTCGATAACGGTCGGAAATGCCATGCCTAGTCCCCCAGAAGTCGCTTCCGTGCGGCGCTTCAACACTTCAGTGGACTTTGGTCCCGGAATAGCGGTAACTACTCGGCGAACCTGAGGCAAGGTATCGGTATCGATCATGGAATAAGTCTAAAGCCATTGGGGCGGTGCAGCGCGCCGATCAAAGTGAAGTTACCCTTAACCTTATGAGCGAGTTACGAGCGAGCGCACCACTGTTGGATGCCTACCTCTCCTATATGGAGAGCGAGCGCACTCCCTTCACCATCCCGGGCCACAAGCAGAGGGCCTCACGCTTAGATGCTGGGCTTGGCGCCGTGGTTGACTCTGATGTTCCTCTCTACGGAGGGCTCGATGAGGTCAAGCTAACGAATCAAGTGCTTCGAACTGCCGAAGAACTTGCTGCGAGATTGTGGGGAGCGGACTACGCGCGCTTCTCTACTGGCGGCTCTACCCATGCCAATCAGGCGATCATCTTGGCTCTTGGCAAACCTGGAGAGAAGATCGCTGTCTCAAGAACTGCTCACCGCTCTGTTCTCTCAGCGCTGGTCTTAGCGGGACTTGAACCGCTCTGGCTCTCCCCTGAGATCAATGATGCAACAGGTGTTCCCACTGGAATCTCTCTCGCCGAGTTTAAGAAAGTTATTGATCAAAAACCTATCGCTCTCTTACTGACCGAGCCTGGTTATCTTGGAACTCTTTCAGATCTTCCTGCGCTGATCAAAGAGGCTCATGCTCACAAGATTCCTGTTGTTATTGATGCAGCATGGGGTGGCCACTTTGGATTCCATGAGAACTTGCCACACCACTGCTTGCAACTTGGCGCAGATGCACTCATCACAAGCGTGCACAAAGCTCTTCCTGGATATAGTGCGAGTGCACTACTTCTCGCCCAAGGAAAATATCTCAATCTAGATCGCATCGAACAATCATTTGAGACGACCCATACAACATCACCATCTGGAGCAACGCTTGCATCAATTGATGGAGTACGCGCTCTGCTTGAAACACGGGGTGATGCACTCTTAGGTGACCTACTCACACACATCACTATCTTTAAAGCACGGGTCCAAGCTGAATTCGATATCCCTATCTTCCTTAATCCATCTGATTTTGAGGGCGAACGTTTTGATCCAGCGAAGGTAGTGTTGCGTGCCAATCAATTAGGCGCCTCTGGAGTTGAGATTGAGCAAGCACTTGGCCAGGTGGGCATTCGCGTTGAGATGGCAGATCGAGACACAGTTGTCTTCTTGGCGACCCTTGCAGATGGTGAATCTGATTTTGATCGTCTAACCAACATGCTCATTCCTATTCTTAAGTCGCAACAGAAAGCTGTGCGTCCATCAGCAACCGCGCTGAGTTGGTCGGTAGTTCCCACTCGCGGAATCTCTATGCGCGATGCCTACTTTGCCCAAACCGAGATGGCACCGGCGGATAAGGCTGTTGGTCGAATCTCTGCAGATCTGATTGCGCCATATCCCCCAGGCGTTGCAGTCGTGGCCCCTGGTGAAGTTCTGACGCAGCAGATCGTGGATGGCTTAGCTACCTCCAAAGCAGCAGGCGTACGCATTGCTTATGCCACTGATTCAACACTCACCACTTATCGAGTCGTTAAGTAGGATCATCACATGGCATATATCGGAAATATGTATGGACCAGCATTTACCTTTCTCGGAGTTCCTTCTTGCGATCTAGAAGTTCCAGAGAGTTATAAGGGCGCGGATGTTGTCATCGTTGGAGCTCCGATCGATGCAGGTACATCATTTAGATCAGGTGCCAAGTTTGGACCCCAAGCAATTCGCGGAACCGATTATTTATCTCATGATGGTGAACGTCCACATATGGCACTTCGCACCGATGGGCTAAAAGATCTCAAAGTTGTAGATGCTGGCGATTTACTTATGCCATCTGATGATCTCGTCAAAGCCCTGAAATTATTAGAAGAAGCTACAGAAAAGATCACTGCAAGTGGTGCTATCCCACTTGTTCTTGGCGGGGACCACTCCATTACATCTGCAGATGTTGTCGGTATTGCAAAGAAGGTTGGTTGGGGCAAGGTCTCGATGATCCACTTCGATGCTCACGCTGATACTGGTGATACCCAAAATGGATCACTTGTTGGACATGGCACTCCTATGCGCCGTTTGATTGAATCTGGCGCTGTTCGCGGCGATCGTTTTCTACAGCTTGGTCTGCGTGGATATTGGCCAGAGCCCGCAACCCTTGATTGGATGCGCGATCAGAAGATGCGCTCCTATGAGATGACAGAGATCCATCATCGCGGCCTCACAGCGGTACTGGATGAATCCTTTGCAACTCTTACTGATGGTTGCGACGGAGTATTTCTCTCCGTTGATATCGATGTTGTTGATCCAGGAATGGCCCCAGGTACTGGTACTCCAGAACCAGGCGGCATGACTTCACGCGAACTTCTTGAAGCGGTCCGGCGAATCTGCTTCGAGCTACCGATCGTTGGAATCGATGTTGTTGAAGTCGCTCCAGCATTTGATAGCTCTGATATCACCGCGATGCTCGCTAACCGAGTAGTCCTTGAGGCGTTAAGTGCGATCGCACTTCGTCGTAAGGGCGGAGAATATTCGCCTACTCGTAACTTGCTCGATCGTTAATCCTCACACGAATTAAAGAGTTCCAAGTATCGCTTCAATATCGCTGACCTGAGTCCACGGATTCACGATTGCAAAGCGAAGTATTGGCTGACCATTGTGGGCAGATGGTGTCACAAATCCAATTTGATCTGCGAGCAACTTATCGCTCCACGCTTGGTATTGCTCTGCTGACCATCCGGGCCGAGTGAAGGCGACGATCGAAAGATTTGGTTCAACTAAGAGTTGAAGACGCGGATGAGCCTTAATTAACTCTGCAGCAGATTGCGCAACAGACATCGTCTTGTTCATTGCTTCTGCATAAGCATCTGTTCCGTGGGTAGCAAGTGAGAACCACAGTGGCAATCCACGCGCTCTGCGAGTTAACTGAATCGCATAATCAGATGGGTTCCATTCACCATCATCATTGAGGGTATCTAAATACTCTGCATGCTGAAGGTGCGCCTTCTTAGCAAGCTGTGGTTCGCGGTAGATAAGGGCACATGCATCGAATGGTGCGAAGAGCCACTTATGTGGGTCGACGATTAAAGAATCAGCTCTCTCAACTCCATCAAACTTTGGGCGTACTGCTGGAGAGCAGAGCGCTGCAAGTCCATAAGCGCCATCGATATGGAACCAGATCCCGCGTGAGTGCACGTAATCCGCAATCCCATGAAGGTCATCAATAATTCCTAGATTAGTTGTTCCTGCAGTTGCTACTACTGCAAAGACTTTATGACCCGCATGAGTTGATTCATATTTCGCAACCGCCTCTTGAACAGCACTCCCCTGCATAACTCCATGTGCATCCGTCGGTACTTTCACTAGTTCAATATCCATAACATCAGCTGCAGCTTTGATGGATGAGTGTGCCTCTTTGCTACATGCAACAGCCCAGCGAGTGACATCAGAAAACTTTGTTCGTGCGTGGTTTCTTGCAGTGACGAGCGCTGAGAGATTTCCGATCGTTCCGCCTTGCACAAAGACTCCACCGGCAGATTCAGGAAGTCCGGCAAGATCGCTGATCCAGCGAAGTGCTTGGTTCTCTGCAAAGACTGCACCAGCGCCTTCAAGCCATGATCCACCGTACAAGGCGCTCGCACCAACTACGAGATCGAATAAGTTTGCAGCTTCAGTAGGCGCAGATGGAATGAATGCTAAATAACGTGGATGGTCTGTCGAGATGCATGCAGGTGCAAGAACATCTTTAAATATCTTGAGTGCGCTACTTCCACCAAGGCCAGCTGCGGTGATGGTGTTACCAACTAAGGCAAAGAGCTCTTCAACACTCTTGGGGCCATCAAGTGGCGGGTTATCTTTCAAGCGGATGAGTGAGTAATCCAAGATCTCTTGAGCGAGTGATTCAACATCTGGAGTGAACTCATGCATGTGGTGAAGTGTGCCAGTCTTTTTAAGAAGCGCGCCAGCAGTACCAGGCGACGACGCTTCGCATGCCCGCGAAAGGTTCACCCAGAGCGTGAAGTGCCTTTGCTTTTATGGGATCAACGTTTTTATGAAGCAGGTCCCAACCTCGTCGTACAGCGAGATCGTCAACGGGCCAGATATCTAAACGGCCCAACTGGAAGATTAAGAACATCTCTACTGTCCAACGACCGATTCCAAAGAGCGGAACGAGCTCCTTGATGATCTCTTCATCATCCAAATATGGAAAACGCTTGAAATTTATATCTCCCGAGAGGGTTGCCTGGGTGAGCTCATCAATAGTGCGCACCTTTGCACCAGTAAGACCAACTGACTGCAACTGCTTGAGTGAGAGTGCTCCTACCTTTGCGGGAGTGATCGAACCCCCACACTTCTCTTGGAGCCGGCCGCCAATAGTCTTGGCCGCCGCAGTGCTCACTTGTTGCGCAATCACCGCTCGAATCAATGATTGATAATGGGTCTGCTTAGCTTTCTCTAATCCGAATGTGCATGGTGCATATTGCTTGATTGCAGGACCAAATACCGGGTCAATCTTCGGAATTCGTCTCTTGATTGCAGCTAACTCTTTACTGCGATCCATTATTAGGTGCGGTGAACCTTGTGCTGGGCTGCTTGTGCTACAGGGCGGATCACAAGTGAATCGACATTGAAATGATCTGGCAACATCACTGACCATCGAATCGCTTCCGCAACATCTTCGGCAACGAGAGGGAATTCAACACCCTTGTAGACATTCTCTGCCTTGGTCTTATCTCCAAGCCGAATGAGTGCGAACTCCTCGGTCTTCACCATTCCGGGTGCAATTTCTGTGACACGAATTGGTTGACCGTTAAGTTCAAGTCGCAATGTCCGTGCAAGTGATGTCTCTGCATGTTTTGCAGCAACGTAACTTCCACCGTTTTCATAGGCTGTATATCCGGCAGTAGAAGAGATGATCACAATATGACCCGTGCCGTTCTTTTGCAGAACTGGAGTCAGTGCCTTAACGACTCGTACAGTTCCAATGACATTGACGTCAAAGCTCTTCTGCCAAGAGGCAGGATCCGCTTCCAAAACTGGAGCTGCATCAAATGCGCCGCCTGCGCAATTGATAAGAACATCTAAGGGTTTATTGGCGAACTCTGCGGCGAGAAGATCCACACTTGCTTGATCTGTGACATCAAGGGCGATCGTTGAAATATTTGGGTGCTTCTTTGCGAGCTCATTTAACCGGTCGATGCGACGGGCTGCGGCAAGTACATGAAAGCCATTCTCGGCGAGTAAGAGAGCGGTAGCCGCCCCAATTCCGCTACTTGCTCCTGTTACAACCGCATATTTAGGTGTGCTCATTGGGTAAGCATAAGCGCGCGGACAATATCTTGGTGATTGGGCGTTAGCCCCTTGTATTCCACGGTTTCTGGTGACATCGATGCGAGCGTCTGGGCAAATGCGCGAGACTCATCGGCCCTACCCATGATCCAACGGAGTGGTTCGGCCCGATTTCTGATTGTGAAGAGAAGGGTTTCGGATTCGCTGCTACGGGTCAGCGTCTGACGTTCAGTTCTCCACCAATATTCTTCCGGTTCTGCCCTGGCGTGAATCGATTCTGGTTGATGCAGATCATCAGTTGAATGAAGTGACCAATTCTTTCGCCATACAGCGCGGTCGGCGGTGATCTTGTCAAAGGTCGGGGTCATATATGGCTGCAAGCCTGCGCTATAGCCTGGAACAGGTGTGTGAATCTGATCAATATTCTTTCCAATTTTTTCGTTGAGCTTCCAGCGTGACGGGAAGAGAACTGCTCCTGTAACTAAGGTCCATGCGCCATTAATTTTCTTCAGTACACAAAGATCTTCTGCGATTACTCTCGAGAGTTCAAGTAATGGTCTCGTCGACTTTAAATCAGCGACTATTCCAGTCGAGCGATGGGTCAACTTGTTTTGAGAGATCTCATAGGTATCACCATGAAAGGTGCGCAGATTCGCAATGATGAGATCAACAAAGTACCTGACTTCGGCAAGGTGTCCGTCGACTTCACCATAGACAACTTCAGGTGATCTGCGAATAAGTTCATCACGTTCTCTGAGTTGGCCCTCGAGGTCTGCTCCACCTTCTAGCCAGAGCGAAGGACCAAGTGAGCGCAGCCCCATCGCCAACTTGAATGGTTTCCCATCGATCGGTGGCCCATAAACATAATCACTCACTTGGTAATCATCTCCTAAAGTTTTGGGTAAAGGTAGGCTCGACTCATGTTGATTCTTCTTCCACCAAGCGAAGGGAAGAATGAACCCACAACCGGCAAGCCTCTCAACCTCGACCGGCTCTTTGCCCACAATCAACTCAAGCAAGCGCGCCAACAATCCTTAGCTACTTCAAAGAAGGTACTCGCGGCACCAGCAAGACCGGCACATGAGATCTATAGCGGCGTGCTCTACCAAGCACTGGATTGGGGTTCTCTCTCGGCCACTGCCAAAGGGCGTGGTGAAAAATCTCTTCTTATTATCTCTGCGCTTTTCGGTGCGGTACGGATCACCGATGTGATTCCAACGTATAAGGCGAAGATCAAAACATCACTCTGGAAATCTGCTCTCTCTGACGTGCTGGATGCTTTAAGTGAGGATGTGATCGTTGATTGCAGATCTTCTACCTATACGGGAGTTTGGACTCCCCCAACTGCACATACAGTCGCAGTGAGGGTCTTTCAGATCAAAGATGGGAAGAGATCGGTTATTACCCATATGTCGAAGAAAAATAGGGGTGAGCTCACACGAGCGCTACTACAGAACCCCGCGGCAAGAGAGCCACGAGATGTTTATGTAATTGCTCAAAAGTATTTTGATTGTGAATTTACCCCCGCTACTGCCACAAAATCAGCAAACCTAGATCTGCTCGTTCACATCTGATCATTTCTTGATGTAATTTATGGCTATGAAAGAGACAACTACTCGCTCTCTGCGACATATGGCTTGGGCGAATCAAAGAGTTTATTCAGCAGTACAGGCACTTCCTGATGAGGCGCTTACCGCCTACATCGCCAATCCCGAGTGGACTGCAGGAATAATTCTTAACCATATCGTCGGTGGAGCAACATGGTATGTCTACTGCCTCGGAGTATCGATGTGGACTGATATTCCAGAGATCAAATCAATGAATGATCTTCCTGCACTTGCTTCCATGCTTGCGCAGTTTGATGCCCAGATTCTGAGTCAGGCCGAGCTTGCAGATGAGACATTAACAATCAAAGAAGGCGAACGAACATTTACGGCGCTTCGCTCAACGATTCTTGCAGAGGCGAGTTATCACGCCACTGAACATAGAGCTCAACTATTGGATGCTCTTGAATCCAAGGGTCACTTCCCCATTAAGTTAGATGATATTGATCTCTGGTCATTTGAACGCCATGAGAGATCTCTCTCACTCAATTAATTGCGCGTCACACTTACAGCGTTGATCCTCTGAGAATGGCGCTAGAGCTTCTTCAATATGCTCACCGCACCCGGTCCATGTAATTTTCTTGCAGATCGCGCAAGTAATAGGGCTACACATATCGATAACGTATCCGATTCTCTACTGGTTACCAAATAGCAGGCTAATCAGTTAAACCTTTTCCAGCGAGAATTCGAGGTGCTGACTTCTCTATTCGGGCAATTCGGGTTGCTTCTTGCTTTGCGCCTGTAAAGAAGAGGAGGTAGCCCCTCTGGCGACCAGGTGTCAGTTTCTTAAATGCTGGGGTGAGGCCACTGATCTTCTTCATCGTCTTCAGGATCTCTTCTGGAATCTCAAACTCACTCGCCTTTTTAAGCGGAACTTGAGCGCCAGACTCTTCAATGTTAATTGCCTCTTTGATGTAGGAAACGATTACTGGTTTCAACTTCTTCAGCTGCGCCATATTAGCCATTCGGATTTGTCTCGGCCCTTGAACATTGAGAGTTTGTTGAAACAAGATCTTCTTAGGGTCTTTCATGATGACGCCCTTCATAAAGAGAATGGCGAAATACTCTTTGAAGCCATGGATCAGAAAGACATTTTTGCCATTGAGGGTGTAACACGGTTGGCCCCACTTGAGTTCTTCAGTCAGCCCAGATGCTAAAGCGATCTTGCGAAGCTCGGCCATCTCTTTTGGCCATCGGCTCTCTTTGCTTAGAGCAACATCAACTCTCTTGTTCATGCCTGGAGTTTAATTCACTCTCGAGAAAATTTAAACGAGGAGCTCAGAGAGCAGCTTCTCCACGCGAGCTTTAATATCGTCACGAACTCTGCGAACGAAATCGATATCTTGCCCTGCAGGATCTTCTAAGACCCAATCTTCATAGCGCTTACCTGGGAAGAATGGGCAGGCGTCCCCGCAGCCCATGGTAATCACAGCATCTGATTCCATGACCGCTTCAGTGGTTAAGACCTTCGGTTGTTGGTTCGCAATATCAATGCCAACCTCAGCCATCGCTGCAACAGCCACTGGGTTAATCGAATCCTTAGGGGCTGATCCTGCAGAGAGGACTTCGACGCGATCGCCTCCGATTTGGCGCATAAAGCCTGCAGCCATTTGGGAGCGCCCAGCGTTGTGAACACAAACAAAGAGAACTGTCGGCTTCTTCATGCCCTCATCATAGTTTGAGGTTCTATGATCAGTGTGTGCGAGAACATGAACAAGAAGTGAATGAGCGTTGGGGTTCGACTGCCCAGTTCCATGAATCAACCTCACGGACTGCGAAGTACTCCCAGTCTGATTTTGCTTCTGCGAAAGTGGATCAAGAAGCTGCGACTGAGCTCTTCGTCTATGCCTTTGGAAATAGCCTTCCTATCGACTCTCCCAAAGCACAAGAGGCGGTCGCTGCGCACCGAGCAGCCATTAGCAAATGGTTCTATGAATGTTCTATCGATATGCAAAAGAATTTGGCTCTGATGTATGTAGCTGATGTGCGATTTAAGGAATATTACGACGGCCGGGTACGTGGGCTTTCACAATATGTCCATGATGCGATCATGGCGCAGAAATAATATATGAGTAAACATGGTCGCATCGCACTCGTTGGCTCTGGTGAGTATCTGCCTGTCATGCAAGAGTTTGAAGCTGAGCTTCTAGCTCGTGGGCCATCAATGCGGTATGTCCAACTTCCAACCGCTGCTGGGCGTGAAAGCGCAACGCGATTGGCATATTGGGAGCAGATTGGAAGAGAACAAGCACTTCGAATCGGAGCAGAGCAGATATTTCTTCCAGTCTTCAATCGTGACGATGCTATGCGTGAAGATCTTGCTACGCAGATTGATGGCGCTGGACTTATTTATCTCAGTGGCGGCGATCCGCATTATTTAGCAGAGACACTGATTGGGACCCCTGTTTGGGAAGCGATTGTACGTAATTGGCGTCTAGGAACATCCCTCGCCGGGTGCAGTGCTGGCGCGATGGCTCTTGGTCCTGATATTCCAAACTTTCGTAAGATGAAATCTGAGGGGAGTATCGGTCTTGGAATCCTTCCAAATATTCGAACAATCCCTCACTACAACAAGTTCTTTGGATGGATTCCAGATCAAGCAGCCCAGTTATTCCTGAAAGCCCCACCTCATATTACGGTTGCTGGAATTGATGAAGAGACTGCATTGTGGAGCGATGATCTACAAAATTGGAACGTCTACGGTAATGGTTCCACACATCTATTAACTGGTGAGAGAACCGGAAAATATCATCCGAACTCGACGGTGCAGATTTAAGAGTTACTTAATCTCCCAAGCGCGGACGCCGCCGAGGATTCCGGCAGTATTAGAAACGATTACTACATCATCGCCAAGTGTTTTAAGGATTTCTGGTCTAATACGACGAGAGTTACCACCACCGATATAGAGACGATCCCACCAAAATACCGGCCGTAAGTCATCGACCATTGATTGAATTCGGCGAGACCAGAACATATCTCCAAGGCGCCGGCGCTCATGCTCACCGATCCATGTGTCGTAACTCGTTGAGCGACGAACAGGTGCGTGGGATAGTTCAAAGTGAGGTGCGAGCTTTCCACCATCAAACATACAGAAGCCGAGTCCAGTTCCAAGAGTTATAACAACTTCAAGCCCTGAACCTGAAATTAACCCAGCAGCATGAACCTCTGCATCATTCATCACCAGCGCTGGCTTATTGAAATATTTACTGACAGCAGATTGCATATCAAAACCACGCCAGAGTTCAAGAAGTTCGGGATCAACCTTAGTGAGAGGGCCTTTTGTATTGATGTAATGAGGAGTGTGCACGACCACCCCGTGGCGAATCATTCCTGGCATGCCAATGGTGAGGCGATCAAATGCCGGAAGTGAAGCTGCAAGTTCATCGAATGCTTCAATTAAGCGCTTTGGCGAAAGTGGGTATGGAGTGGGAATCTTGATTGGCTGTGAATGCAGAGTGCCTGCACCATCGAGGACAGATGCTTTGAGACTCAGTCCACCACAATCGATGGCAAGCGTCATCATCTCAGAAGTCGTCATGCATGAAGTTTGGCATAAATGCCCCGATCAGTGAAATAAGCCTCCTCCCAGCGCTAATGCAAGGGGCGTATCATTCACAAGTGCTCTCCAATCTCCTTACCTTTGCCTTCTTCATATTAATTGGGCTTGAGATTCGCGAGGGCTTAGAGAAACCGAAAGAAATTATTCTTCCTGCCTTATGCGCTCTCTCTGGAATGCTCTTTCCGGCGATCATATTTATTGCACTTCACACAGGAGCTAACGCTTGGGCAGTAGCGATGCCAACCGATGTTGCATTGGCAATTGGTGCACTGAGCATTCTTGGTAAGAGAGTAAATCCATCTGTGAGACTCTTTCTTCTCACCCTTGCTGTAGCCGATGATTTTCTCTCACTTGTAGTTATTGGAATCTTCTTTCGAAACGATCTTCATCTCGCCAGCGCGATCTACACACTCGGAGCAGCAACGCTTGGGTTCGTTCTTCCATTGCGGACACAACTGATTAAGTACCTCTCTCCTGTCGCGACCTTTGTCATCATTCCTATCTATATCTGGATCAATCTTCTCTCTCATTTAAATTTCTCATTAGCAACTCACAAGATCAGTGTGGGACTCATAGTTGCAAGAGTTCTAGGTAAAGTAATCGGCATCTCCTTGGCGGCATGGGCGTTGACTCGCTTTTCAAAGCTGAAGCTCCCACCAACTCTTGATCTGCACGAAGTTGTTGGAGTCGGCGCACTTGCAGGTATGGGGCTTACCGTTTCAATCGTTATTGCTGAGATAACTTTGAAGACTGACCCCGAGTTGGCTCAGGTCCGTATCGGTCTCTTCTTTGCAGCCATAATTTCTGGGTTTATAGGAATTTCATGGTTAGCGCTGGGCGCTCGGCTCAATAAATAGATGAAGTAACGACCCGCCTCTATCAACACTGAGCCCCTACAAGTTAATATCGAGGTATGGACGGTTCGGCACTTCTGAAGAAGATTCGCCAAGGAGTTATCGGCGATGACCAGATGATGCATGGCCCATACGGTCCCCGAAGAGTCACGTACGCTGATTACACAGCCAGCGGACGATCTCTTGCATTCATTGAAGATTTTATCCGTGATGAAGTAATGCCTAGGTATGCGAACACCCACACTGAGTCCAGCGGTACTGGATTACAAACCACAAGATTTCGCGAAGAGGCAAGAAATATTATCCGGAAAGCTGTGGGGGCTACCTATGAAGATGCGGTCATCTTCGCAGGCTCTGGAAGCACCGGAGCGATCGATAAGTTAGTTGGAATTCTCAACATCCGAATTCCAGCCGATCTTGATCAAAAATGGAATCTATCGAAAGCCATCCCCCACGATCAACGTCCTGTTATTTTTATCGGACCATTCGAGCATCACAGCAATGAACTTTCGTGGCGCGAAAGCATTGCAGATGTTGTGACGATCTCCGAAGATTCAGATGGCCATATCGATATTGCACACCTCAAGCGAGAACTCGATAAGTATCAATCACGGCCATTGAAGATAGGTTCTTTTTCTGCAGCAAGCAATGTCACCGGCATCATCACGGATACTGACGCTGTCTCCCGGCTGCTTCACGAGAACGGCGCCTTAGCATTTTGGGATTACGCAGCCTCTGCTCCGTATGTTGAGATAAATATGCATCCCGCTGACAGCCTTGCTCGAAAAGATGCAATCTTCTTAAGTCCACATAAGTTCATTGGAGGACCTGGAACTCCTGGAGTTCTTGTTATGAACACATCCATTATTCACAACACTGTCCCCGTTGTTCCTGGGGGCGGAACTGTCGCTTATGTGAATACAGAAGAGCACCGCTACTTGGCCGATATCGAACATCGCGAAGAGGGGGGAACCCCCGCAATCATCGAATCGATAAGAGCCGGACTCGTCTTTCAGTTGAAAGAATCAGTTGGCATCCCAACGATCCATGCCCTTGAAAAGAAGTTCCTGGCACGAGCTATCGCTGCTTTTAGAGCAGAACCAAAGGTCGAGCTGCTTGGAAATCTAGAAACAGATCGCCTCTCCATTCTTTCATTTGTTGTTAAGGCTCCCTCAGGAAAATATCTTCACCACAACTTTGTCGTTGCTCTGTTAAATGATCTCTTTGGGATCCAATCCCGCGGTGGTTGCTCGTGTGCGGGCCCTTACGGCCACCGCCTACTCGGTATCGACCTCGAGAAGAGCCATGAATTTGAAGCTCAAATCACAGGCGGATGTGAAGGTATCAAGCCAGGTTGGGTCCGCGTTAATTTCAACTATTTCGTCTCTGATGCAGTCGTCGATCACATCATTGAGAGCGTGCTCTTTGTAGCAAAGTATGGCCACCTATTTCTTGCTGATTATCACTTTAATCCTGATACTGGACTGTGGAGACATAAAGATGGCCCAGTCGAACCACCCATGAGTCTTCATTCGATCTCATACAGCAGCGCTGGTGAAATGCAGTACCCGATCAAGCACGATCGTGCCCCGGAGAGCTCACTCAAGGATTACATCATCTCGGCTCATGAGTTGGCGCACGCAAAGAAATCATTGGATGCATCCATTGGATCGACGCGCATTGCTGAATTACTCGGTGAGCAATTTGAATCAATGCGTTGGTTTGAATTGCCCGAAGAGTCGCTTGCCTGAATTGAGAATGAACTCAGTTAGATTCTCTCTTTCTATTTCTGGGATTTATTAAACCATTTCATTCAGTGATCGAACTGCCAACTCACTTAACAGTGCAGCGCCTCGATACATTACTGAATCGTCAAATTTTGCCCGAGGTGAATGATTCACTTCAGACTTCATAAAGTCTTCATCAACAGATGCACCAAGGAAGATATATGAGCCTGGGACTGCTTCTAGAACTCGGGAGTAATCCTCAGCTCCAGCAATTGGGTGTGGCATCTCCATAAATCCATCAGTGCCAAAGAGATCAGCAACTACTTTGGCAACGAAATCGGCATGAGCATCGTTATTTACTGTGACGGGGTACTGCTCAACAACTTTAACATCGGCTTTAAGACCATATCCCTCAGCGATTGATTTACAGAGACGAACCGCTTCGGCTTGAATCCGAATTCTGTTCTCTGCAGAGAATGTTCGAATTGTGGCTTGGAACTCTGCAGTATCTGGAATGATATTTGCTTTGGTGCCCGCATGAAATTGACCGACGGTAACAACTACAGGGTCAAAGGCGTTAAAGGACCTCGTGATTAACAATTGAAGCGCGCTTACCATTTCGGCGGCAACTGGAATCGGATCCTTCGCGGTGTGAGGTTGAGATCCATGTCCACCCATGCCGACAACAGTCACATGTAACTCATCACTGGAGGCCATCATGGTGCCACCTTTAGTGGTAAATGTTCCTTGTGGCACAGCAGAAGCCATAACGTGCAGGCCATACGTTGCATCAGCCATTCGACCGCTCGCACTCAAAACGCCTTCTCTGATCATATGTCCAGCTCCATCAAAGCCCTCTTCGCCGGGTTGGAACATGAAGACAACATCGCCATTGAGCTGTGACTTGTTTTTCACTAATAGTTTGACCGCACCAATTAACATCGAAACATGCAAGTCATGACCACAAGCGTGCATCGCCCCATTGATCTGACTCTTAAAAGGAATATCAACTAGCTCGGTGACAGGCAGAGCGTCCATATCTGCGCGCAATATGACAGTCTTTTCAGATTTGTTGCCACGGAGCACCGCAGTCACTGAGCTAAGAGCTTTCCCGGTTGTGACTTCTAGGCCTAAACCATCGAGAGCGGCCACGATCTTCGCCTGTGTCTTGGGGAGATCTAATCCAATTTCTGGTTCTTGATGAAGATGATGGCGAAGGGTGGCTAAATCGCTTTGGATCTCACGAGCTTCATTGAGAAAATTACTCATTTCCAACCTTTCATCAACTTACATTTGTCGACGAGCATATCTAGCCATGCAGGCCGATGTCTATGGATTGAAAACTATTTAGCTTCTGCAACTGCTTTGAGTCGCACCAGAGTCTTTGCCACTGCAAGCTGTGTCCACGGATAAGCCTTTCGGAAGTTGAGCCATACCTGCATCGCTCCTGGGGCATGAGTCCCATCAAAGGATTCAGTTACCTGTGTTGATCCATTTCCAAGATCCATAAGCTCGTATCGCCATCTCCATCGCCCTAGATGCCGCCAGGCAATCAATTCATCTTTCTTGTACTCAACTACTGTGTTAACGATGCGATAGTTGATACCCAAATGCATCTTCATTCCAAATTTTGAACCAAGGATTAGTTGGTCAGGGCCACTAATATTTCCTGTGATAGTTGCGCTGCCATCGATCTCTTCATGTCGCTTCGGGTTATTGAGAATAGAGAAAACTGCCGATGGTTTTGCCTGAACAACGATTCGGGCAGACTTAACCTTGGGGTTGCCGGTTTCTATAATCTCTGCACGAACTTTCTCTTCACTCATGGAGAAAGTATAGAAGAAGTATTCCTCTACAAGCCAGGGGTGGACTACTTACCCGTAACCATGATTCGACGCATCTCCTTAATCTCTGCACCTTGACCGGCGACGATGCTTTTGCATAACGCAGCCACTTCGGCGTTCTTAGATTTCAGCAATGGCGTGGCCATCTCGATTGCTCCCTGATGGTGCAGAGTCATATCGACAAGATATAGGCCATCAAACTTCTTTCCCTGGGCAGCTTTCAACTTTGCCAAATCAGAGGGGCTCACAATTCCTTGGATATGCATATCCATTCCCACCATAGAAATCAGCAGATTTGTCCAAGGTTTTGCATAAAACTAAACAGTTATAAACAAGAAAGTGAGCGCAGTTTTAACCTGCGCCCACCTAATTGGAAGAGGAGTCGCCCTATAAGCCAGAGCGGGAATACAATTTACATATGGGGAAAACCGGACTTGGTATCATCTTTTCCGTAGCCGTAATTACAACTGTTGTGACTGTGGATCTTCTTTTCTTCAAACATCACACCACCCAAAGATTG
>CAITVX010000023.1 GCA_903895995.1 uncultured Actinomycetes bacterium | reverse complement strand
GTTTTACCGGTGCCTATCCGATTGAAGTCCCTGCTGATATCTCCAATGGAAAGAATTTGCTCGAGATAGTGAACAAATCCGAGTGAGTACCTATGCAGATGCCGGCGTTGATATCGATGCAGGAGATCGCGCTGTTGAATTAATGAAGGCACACCTCAAGCGTGCACGTCGCCCCGAAGTTGTTGGCGATATCGGTGGCTTCGCTGGGCTCTTTGATGTCTCAGCACTTAAAGATATGAAACGTCCACTCCTTGCAACATCGACTGATGGAGTTGGCACAAAGACTGAGATCGCACGCGCAATGGGTAAGTACGACACGATCGGTGAAGACCTCGTTGCGATGGTTGTGGATGATTTAGTTGTCTGCGGCGCAGAGCCATTGTTTATGACAGATTACATTGCGGTAGGAAAAGTAATTCCAGAACGTATTGCAGAGATTGTTAAGGGAATTGCAATCGGTGCAGCAAAAGCTGGAGTCGCACTTATTGGTGGCGAGACTGCAGAACACCCAGGACTTCTTGAAGAAGATGAGTTTGATATCGCAGGTGCCGCTACTGGCGCAGTTGATGCAGATAAATTATTAGGGGCAGAGAAAGTCCGTAAGGGAGATGTAATCCTTGCCATGCCAGCAAGTGGTATTCATGCAAATGGCTACTCACTTGTCCGACATATTCTCGCCACTGAGAAGATCTCTCTTGATACTCATATTGCAGAGCTCGGTAGAACTATTGGCGAAGCACTTCTCACGCCAACAGAGATCTATTCACTCGATTGCTTAGCTCTCTACAAAGCGTTGCAAGATTCACTCCACGGGTTTGTTCATATCACAGGTGGCGGAATCGCAGATAACACTGTTCGCGTGCTCCCCGATCATCTGATGGCGACCTACGATCGCAGCACCTGGGCTCTCCCATCTGAGATGGGCTATCTCGCGCAGATCGGCAAGGTCCCACAGGCTGATATGGAGCGAACCTGGAACGCAGGCATTGGAATGAGCGCGATTCTGGCCCCTCTGGATGCCGACCGAGCTCTCCGCACACTCTCAGCCAGGGGCATGAAAGCCTGGATCGCAGGCGTAATCGGTGAGCGCACAGGCTCAGCAGGCTCTGCTTTGGTGGGTACGTACCAACTCCGATAATCTACGCACCTGACGAATTTAGATATCAGTAAGGGGGTCTCACTATGGGTCGAGGCCGTGCGAAAGCTAAGCAGACAAAAGTCGCAAGAGATCTCAAGTACAACGGACAAGAGATGGATCTTGAACGCCTCGCCAAGGAACTTCATGGCGAAGTCGATACAGATAATCAGAACGATGATGACCCGTTCGCAGAGGGCAACTACATCCGTCGTGCATAAATACGCGTAATCACACATTATGCGCCCAACACCCTATGTAGCATCGCTTCGAGTTTACGAACCTATTGATGCATTCTCACCTGTAGATCGCCTGCGCTGGGATGCAATCCCTATGACATCACTTACCGGCCGTGATGAACAAATGCGCGCACTGAAGCGAACAATCTTTACAGAACCACCAGTGCTTCAAGCGGATGGTGCGCACATCTTAGAATTTGAAGGAAAGAAATATGTTGCTCCATGGTCGACGGCTGCACGTTGCTGGGCAGCTTTAGAAAACTTTAAAGAGTCACTGCCTGCATCGCTCGCTAGATTCTTTATCCCACCCTCAGTTGAAGAGGCGATTACCATAAATGTTGAACGCGAAGGACTTGATGAGAAGGTCGCGCACATCATTACTGAGACGTGGATGATTCCACCGCGTTGGTTCTCACTCTTCTCTACCGATGAGCGACTTCGTGGAAATGCTGCAGATGGCGCTTACACCGTAATGCGAACATCGATTGCAAATGCAAAGCAACGTTGTATGTATACACATCAAGCAGTCGTATCTTCTTTTGGTAATGGGCCGATCGAACAAGAGATTGCAGATCTTCTTGAATGGCTCTCAATGTTCCATGCTGATTCAATCGTTGAATGTGATTACGGCGGCCTCGCTGATTATTTGGAGCAATCGTTGATTGCCAATGGCGAGCCGGGCCTTGAGGCCGATACCTCGATCGAAGATATTCACCTATCCCTTGCAGGGCTCTCTCAAGGCGATGGGGCTATGGCTGGCCAAGGTTATGAGCGCTTAGTTTCACGCTGGCGCCGCGTGGCAGCCTTCGAACAAGCAACCTAAAAAAGTTACGCCAGGAAAACCCCTTCACTTTTTTTAATGGGCAGGGAATACTCCTCCCATAACGGACGATTCGGACACAGTGATTCGATTCTGCAACCAGAGAGGAGGCGGCCCATGAGTGAAGAAGCACCAGCACAGGAAGTTCTGCTGACACCCTCAGAAGTTGCTGCACTCTTTCGCGTAGATCCTAAAACCGTGACTCGCTGGGCAAAGGCCGGCAAGCTCACATCGATTCGGACCCTTGGCGGGCATCGCCGCTACAAGGAGTCAGAAGTAAAAGCGCTGTTAAACAAGATCAACGCTGACTAACACGGTAGATATTTACCGATGACAATTTCGCACATCCAAGATCTCTTGCTTGCCTTCGCGGCATTTGTATTGGTCGGCGCTCTGACACCGGCTATGCGAAAGTTTGCGATCAAGCATGAAGTGATGGATGCGCCAACTATCGCTCACAAAACACATAAAGATCCTGTCCCATATTTGGGGGGCGTCGGCATCATTATTGGAATTCTCGCAATCTCTTTTGGTGCACTCATCTACAAGCATTCAGAGAGCAAGAATTTCTGGTTGGCACTCTCTGTCCTCGGGCCCGCACTTGTTCTTGGCTTAATTGGATTATGGGATGACATCAAGAATTTGCCACCGTTGCCCCGATTTATTGCTCAAACTATTGCCGGAGTTTTTACATCAGCGATCTTGATCTCATCCAGCACAGTCGGAAGACCAACTGGCTCGAAGACACTTGATGCAATTTTCACAACGATCTGGATTGTTGGTATCTGCAACTCGATTAACTTCTTTGATAACTTAGATGGCGGCGCTGCCGGAACAGTTGCAATCTCATCTATCGCGCTGACAATCCTTGGAATCAATGGCCATCAATATTTAGTCGGCGGTTTAGCAGCAGTGACAGCAGGAGCCACAATCGGATTTCTCTTATGGAATAAGAGCCCAGCGCGTATCTACATGGGCGATGCTGGAGCGCTCTTCTTAGGAATTTTGATTGCATCATTAACTATTCGCTTGCATCCAAGTGCCGAGACTCAGTGGACTTCTTTTGCTACACCAGCACTTCTTATCGCGGTTCCGATACTTGATACATCGGTAGCGGTTCTCTCACGCTTGCGCAGAAAAATCTCACCATTCCAAGGTGGACGTGATCATTTGAGCCATCGCTTGGTGCGCGCAGGGCTTGAACGCCCACAGGCTGCAATCACGCTCTGGCTCTTATCTGGATTCTTTGCGCTCTGCGCGGTGTTGATACCGATCACCAATAAAATGACTGAACAGTTCATCTCGGGAATTGCAGCCCTCATCTGGGTTGGACTCTTTATTCACTTCTTCAGAACTCCCGACTCCGAGTAACCTGCACCCATGAGTAAGAGCGACCAGGTTGAGTTCACGATCTGGCTACGAGAGCGTCAAGGCGCACT
>CAITVX010000022.1 GCA_903895995.1 uncultured Actinomycetes bacterium | reverse complement strand
CACTAAATCGTGGAAATGCATCGCGTCCTGCATAAAGCGCAGAATCAGCAAGTTCTTCTTCAATGCGAAGTAGTTGGTTGTATTTAGCAACGCGCTCTGAACGAGCAGGAGCGCCAGTCTTGATCTGACCACATTCAAGTGCAACTGCAAGGTCTGCAATTGTCGTATCTTCTGTCTCACCTGAGCGGTGCGACATCATTGAGCGATATCCATTGCGGTGAGCAAGAGCGACAGCATCAAGAGTTTCAGTCAGCGTTCCGATTTGGTTGACCTTAACAAGCAGTGCATTAGCCGCACCCTTCTTAATCCCCTTAGCAAGTCGCTCTGGGTTTGTCACAAACAAGTCATCGCCAACAATTTGAATCTTTGAACCGAGCTCGGTAGTCATCTTGACCCAGCCATCCCAGTCATCTTCATCGAGTGGATCTTCAATAGAAACAATTGGGTAAGAAGAGACAAGATCAGCGTAATAAGCAATCATCTCATCGCTGCTCTTTTGCTTTCCTTCAAATGAATACTTTCCATCTTTATGAAACTCTGTTGCCGCAACATCCATAGCAAGTGCAATCTCTTTTCCTGGCTTAAATCCAGCGATATCAATTGCTTCGAGAATTAAATCAAGAGCAGCACGATTACTATCAAGGTTAGGAGCAAATCCACCTTCATCACCAATGCTTGTTGCAAGTCCACGCTTTTTTAATACAGCTTTGAGGCTGTGATAAATCTCAGCGCCCCAGCGAAGTGACTCTTTAAATGATTCAGCGCCAATCGGTGCAACCATAAATTCTTGGACGTCTACGTTCGTATCTGCGTGCGCTCCACCATTGAGAATATTCATCATAGGCACTGGAAGTGTGTGTGCAGTTGGGCCCCCGATGTAACGGAAGAACGATAGGTCAGCAGATTCGGCTGCCGCTCTGGCAACGCCGAGTGAAACACCAAGGATGGCATTAGCACCAACGCGAGACTTGTTCTTGGTTCCATCAAGTTCGATCATTTCTTCATCAATCATGCGTTGATCTTGCGCATCAAAACCTATGACAGCAGGTGATAATTCATCGTTAACAAAGTTAACGGCTTTTTCAACGCCCTTACCAAGGTAGCGCTTTCCACCATCGCGAAGCTCTGCTGCTTCAAAAGCACCGGTGGATGCACCACTTGGAACTGCAGCTCGCGCTGTTGTGCCATCTTCAAGAAGTACTTCTACTTCCACGGTTGGGTTTCCACGGGAATCTAGAATTTCGCGGGCGTGAACTGCGTCAATTAGGGCCATGTGCTTATCCTATCGTTTCGTTTCGTACTCTTTGATTGCCTCAATATATTTCTTTGTTGCCGCGCGCAAAGCTACTTCTGGGTCTAGACCAGCGGCCTGGGCTTGATCGATGAGTCCAAATAGAACCTCTCCCAGTTCAGATTCACTGATATCTGGAGCAATTTCTAAGGGATGAGCAATAGGAACGTCGTAGCCGGATTTCTCTGAACGATAAATCATTTTAGTAGCAAGTGACATTGCTGGTTGGCCAAGTGGAACGCCATCGACTGCGGATGTTCGCCCTTTTTCTTCCCGTTTTTGCATTTCCCAATTTTCCAGAACAACATCGTATGTCACATCTGAATCGGTAAAGACATGCGGGTGGCGGTGAATGAGCTTGTCAGCAATTCCCTTTGCAACATCTTCAATGCTAAAAGGAGCATCTTTATCATCTTCTGCCACT
>CAITVX010000021.1 GCA_903895995.1 uncultured Actinomycetes bacterium | reverse complement strand
TCATTATGAAATCATGGTCATTCTCGATCCTGAATTAGAAGAACGCACAGTCGCACCGAGTCTTGAGACATATCTCAAGATCATCAAAGACAGTGGTGGCACCGTCGACAAGCTCGATATTTGGGGCCGTCGTCGTATGACTTTCGAAATCAATAAGAAGTCAGAAGGCATCTACGCTGTTGCAGATCTGCACTGTGGTCCAGATGCGATTAAAGAACTTGATCGCCAACTCAATTTGAACGAAGCAGTGCTTCGTACCAAAGTCGTCCGTCCCGAATAAGCCCGTTAAGTAGAGATAAGAGAAGAAAATGGCTGCTGGAGACACAAACATCACAATGATCGGTAACTTGGTCAACGATCCTGAACTTCGATTCACACCATCTGGTGCTGCAGTTGCAAAGTTCACCGTTGCATCAACTCCACGTTATTTAGATAAGGCAACAAACGAATGGAAAGATGGCGATAGCCTCTTCCTTCAATGCCAGATCTGGCGTCAAGCTGCAGAGAACGTTGCAGAATCTTTGACTCGCGGAATGCGCGTCATTGTTTCTGGTCGTCTCAAGCAACGCTCTTACGAAACTAAAGAAGGCGAAAAGCGCACAGTCTTTGAGGTTGAGGTTGATGAAGTAGGTCCATCACTTCGCAATGCAACCGCCAAAGTCACTAAAACATCAGGTAAGGGTGCCGGTGGATTCTCTGCCGCTCCTGAAACAGCTTCATCAGATGATCCTTGGTCAGCCTCACCAGTTGGTGGCGGATGGGCAACGACAGCTGCAGATGATCAACCTCCGTTTTAGTATTAAAAATTAACCCGTAAACCAACCATTCTCGCCTGATCTCTTCAAAGAGAAAAAGGTGAGGCATCCAAATAAGGAGCACCACAGTGGGAGCAAGAAGTAATAAGACGCTGAAGCCAAAGAAGGTTGCACCAAAACTTTCTGCTGCAGCGCTCAAGAAGTTTAAGAAGAAGCCATGTTCTTTCTGCCGTGAAAAGATCAACTATGTTGATTACAAGGACATTGCGACACTTCGCAAGTACATCTCAGATCGCGGCAAGATCCGCGCTCGTCGTGTAACTGGTGCATGCACCGAACATCAACGCGCAATCGCCGCAGCGGTCAAGAACTCCCGCGAAATGGCGCTCTTGCCTTACACCTCGACCGCTCGATAAGGATAGGTAACCAATCATGAAACTCATCCTTACCCAAGAAGTAACAGGACTTGGCCATCCTGGTGACGTTGTCACCGTTAAAGATGGCTTTGCACGTAACTTGCTACTCCCACAAGGCCGCGCAATTGCGTGGAGCCAAGGCGGAGAGAAGCAGATCGAAGGAATCAAGCGCGCTCGTACAGCACGTGAGATCCGCGATCGCGACCATGCAGCCGAGATCAAGGCATCACTTGAAAAGAGTGAAGTCGTTATCAAGGTAAAGGTCGGCGCAACTGGTTCAATGTTCGGATCTGTCACAGATAAGGACATCGTTGCAGCGATTAAGAGCTCAACAGGAGTCGATATCGATCGCCACCGCATCAAGGTCACAGGTCACATCAAGAAGCTTGGTAGCCACACAGTGAAGGTAAATCTTCACAGCGCAGTTACAGCAAACGTCACACTTAGTGTGGTTGGTGCATAAGCCCTCTCGAGCTCTCTCGATAAAAGTTCTTAAGAGACCCGCTTCATCTACCGATGAGGCGGGTTTTTCATATTATGAGATGGCCTCAGATTCTTTTACCCACAGGGGCCAGCGCTCAATGAGCGTGATTTTCACGAGTTACACACAGAAAAACCCGACTTACCCACACCCTTATCCACGGAAATAAGCAGTTAGTGCACAGCGTCATACACAGCGTCACGCTCGCAAGCTTGGGAATGTCAGTGCTCCAAGCCAAGATTGCGACATGAGTTTGGCAGAGGTACCCCGTCCCGCGAATAACAGCGCTCCACGCGCCGTTGAATTCGAACGTAACCCTCCGCAAGATCTCGTTGCAGAGCAAGGTGTACTCGGCGGAATGCTTCTGAGTAAAGATGCAATCGCAGATGTTATTGAAGTAATTAAAGCGCGCGACTTCTATCGCCCCGCACACGAACTTATCTACGATGCGATCCTTGATCTCTATGGTCGCGGTGATCCTGCTGATCCCGTAACAGTTGCAGCTGAGTTAACAAAGCGTGGTGATATTGCACGTGCAGGTGGTGCGCCATATCTACACACACTTATTTCATCGGTTCCTACTGCAGCAAACGCTGGTTACTACGCACGTATCGTTGCAGACCGCGCAATCTTGCGTCGCCTCGTTGAAGCCGGAACAAAGATTGTTCAAATCGGTTACTCCGAAGAGGGCGATGTTGAAGATGCAGTAAACCAAGCACAAGCCGAGGTCTATCAAGTAACAGATGGCAACGCCTCTGAAGATTACATTCAACTCTCTGAACTTCTCCCTGCAGCCCTCGATGAGATCGAAGCGCTCTCTAAGGGAATGGTTGAACATGGAGTCAAGACTGGCTTTAAAGATCTCGATTCTCTTACCGGTGGATTACATGCAGGAAATATGATCGTCCTCGCAGCACGTCCTGCTGTTGGTAAGTCCACACTTGGTCTAGATATTGCACGTCATGCAGCGATTCACAATGGCGATACATCAGTGATCTTCTCACTTGAAATGTCGCGCTCTGAAATCACTATGCGTATGTTGGCCGCTGAAGCTCGTGTTGGTTTAAATAATATTCGCTCTGGTTCACTCTCTGATGAAGAGTGGGGCCGTCTTGCAAAGCGTATGGGCGAGATCAGCCAAGCACCGCTCTTTATCGATGACTCACCAAACCTCTCACTCATGGAGATCCGCGCTAAGGCACGCCGCCTTAAGCAGAAGCACAACCTCAAGCTCATCATTATCGATTACTTGCAGTTGATGACCTCAGGTAAGCGCGTAGAGAACCGTCAACAAGAAGTATCCGAGTTCTCCCGTAACTTAAAGCTCCTCGCAAAAGAGCTTGAAGTACCTGTCATCGCTATCTCTCAGCTCAACCGTGGACCTGAACAACGTGCTGATAAGAAGCCAATGCTCTCTGACCTTCGTGAATCTGGGTCTATCGAACAAGATGCTGACGTAGTTATCTTGCTTCATCGCGAAGATCTCTATGACTCACAGATGCGTCAAGGCGAAGCAGATCTGATTATCGCCAAGCACCGTAACGGTCCTACCCGAACAATTACTGTTGCATCTCAACTTCACTTTGCTCGCTTTAGCGATATGGCTCCGAGCTTCACTCCAGCTCCATCGAATCCAAACGCTAACGATTCCTTTACTGGTGGATTTAACTAACTCTTAAATCGGGTTGAGCTTTCCGCTCTTCACATCGTAGATCGCACCCATCACAGTTATTCCTGGCTTGAGCAAGGGGTAACTTTCAATTCTCTGAATATCTTTAACAAGTGCAGCTTCCTGATCTTTAACGGTACGGATCTCAACACCGCGTGTATCAATACCTGACTTCTCTTTAATCAGAGCATGCATCTCTTCTTCGGTCGCACTCGCCATTCTGCAATCAGTATGCGGCATGACCAATACACGGTTCACATTTAAAAGATGTGTTGCGAGGATCAACGTACGCAGAACGTCATCAGTGACACGGGCGCCGGCGTTACGAAGAATCTTGGCATCTCCCGCTTCCATCCCAACAATACGGAGTGGATCAATACGAGAATCCATACATGTAACGATCGCTAAACCTTTAAGAGCTTCGCCGCCTAATTCATGTGCTTTGAAATGCGATACGAATTCAACATTTGCAGCGAGTAGATCTTTGAAGGTCTCCATAGGGATAATTTACTCGGTCGAAGCCGATGCTCGATCCGCCACTGCGATACCGACGAGTACTACAGCTGCACCGATGAGTTGAATCAGATTGAAGGTCTCACCAAGTAAGACCCAGGCAAAGCCACCCGCAAGTACGGGTTCGATCATCCCAATGACACTTCCAGTTGATGCTGTCGTGTGAATAATGCCCGCCATGACGCATGAATAAGGAACAACCGTTCCGAAGATAATGACAAATAAAACGAGCAACCATCCAGGCGCATGATGGCCATGGAATCGACCAAGTAGCTCGACCTGCTTTGTAAGAATATGAGTGGGATAAGTCCACCATGGCATCACGATTGCATAGAAGAGGGCGGTGACTCCAAGTCCCCAGGTAAGAATTTCACCTGAAGTGCGCTTCTTTGCCATTCCTTTAGATTGCAAGAAATAGATAGTGAGAGCGAATGCGCTTGCGAGTGCACCAAGTACACCAGGGCCGTTAAGAGTGAGTCCCTTCCATACTTGGGCTAGGAGAATCAAGCCAACGAATGCAAAGGCGAGACCGATCCACATTGTTCGCTTTACTTCGTGCTTGCGCACAAAGCGCAGCCATAGTGCGATCCATAAAGGAGCTGTAAATTCAATAATCAAAGCAATGCTTACTGGTAAGCGTTGGATGGCAAAGAAATATGTAGTTTGAACACCAGCGAAGCCAAATATTCCAAAGAGCAAGAGCTTAGGAATCTCATTCCACTCTGCTTTAAGAGGATTGCCACTTCTAAAAAATGTAATAGCAAAGAGAACAACAAATGCACCGGTAGAACGTATCTCTGTTAATCGCCATGCCGGCATTCCGGATTCGAGTACCCACTTAGAGACCGTGCCATTTGCCGAGAAGAAGATAGCCCCAAGCACTAAGAGCAACTCACCACGGTATTTGGTCAACACAATGAAGAGCCTATCTGCTTTAATCACTACATGGATAAGCACACTCTGACACTCGCTGATGGCCGCGTTATGGAAGTTATGACGGCCGGAACCCCATCAAGTAATGGAATCCTCTTTCATCACGGAACGCCAGGATCATGTAATACATGGGCAGAGTGGTTACCAGCAGTCGCAGAGCTTGGTGGCTTTGCAATCTCCTTCTCCCGCGCGGGTTACGGGAATAGTTCTCGCCACAAAGGGCGAACTGTTATTGGAAACTCGCAAGATAGTAAAGCTCTTCTTGATCACTTCGGCGTAAAGAGATCAGTATCAATCGGTTGGTCAGGCGGGGGACCTCACTGCCTTGCAGATACAACATTGTCTGAGAACGTTGCAGCAATCAGCATTGCAGGCGTAGCTGAATACGGTTCAGATGATTTAGATTTCCTAGAAGGCATGGGCGAGGAGAACCACATCGAGTTTGGTGCGGCACTCGCCGGTGAAGAAGTTCTTGAAGCATGGATGAAAGAAAATTCTGGTGGCACGGCGAATGTGACTGGCGAACAACTTATTGAAGCGCTTGGTGGACTTATCGGTAATGCAGATAAGCGTTCGCTCACACCAGCAGTAGCTGAAGAGACTGCTTCTGTGTTTCGTCATGCTCTCTCAGTCAGCTACTACGGCTGGATGGACGATGATGTCGAATTTGTTCAGCCTTGGGGATTTGATATCCGTACAATTACAAAACCAGTAGAACTGTGGCAAGGTGACGAAGATTTAATGGTTCCTCACGCACACGGCAAATGGCTCGCAAGCAAGATTCCAACAGCAAAATTCCATTTCGAACCAGGTGAAGGTCACATCTCACTAGGCATTAATAAGCGCAGTGCAATCCTTAAGAATGCACTGGGGTATCTCGCGTAGTTAAAGCGATACTAACTAGTTAGTACGCGCTCTCTGGCAGGTTCATGATTGCACCATCTTCAGAGGCGATGATCTTCAGCTCTGAACGAAGATGTGGCAGCACTGTGCGGAC